>JAWKRP010000029.1:0-115754 GCA_041389565.1 Myxococcota bacterium | reverse complement strand
CGAGGTCCGTTCCGCGGGCACGCTCGGCCTGACCGACCGCCCGGCCGAGCCCCACATGGTGCGGGTGGGCGCCGAGATCGGCCTCGATCTGTCGCCGCACGTGTGCCAGCCCATCACCGACGCGCTGGCCGAGTGGGCCGACCACATCCTCGTGATGGAGTACGCCCACCTCGCGCACCTCGAGGAGTTCCACCCGGCATCGCGCGGAAAGACCGTGCTGCTCGGGCGTTCTGCGGGCTTCGACGAGATCGCCGACCCCATCGGGAGCTGGTTCACCTGGCAGTACCGGCGGTGCCGCGACCAGATCCAGAAGTGCGTCGAGCGCTTCGTCGACCAGCTCCCTGCGGAGCACGAGCTTTCCTGACGCGCGTGCGTGTTACAGGCCGCGCCATCCCATCGACCGGAGGAACCCATGGTCAACGACACCCCCGCCCCGCCCGTGAACATCGAGGGCTCCGGCCAGCTGAAGGCACGCTTCGTCACGTCGGCCGGCAACATCGAGGCCGACCTGTACGAGCACAAGGTCCCGCGCACGGTGGCCAACTTCGTGGCGCTCGCCACGGGCACGGTCGAGTGGCGCACCCCGGCCGGCCAGACCACCACGAAGCCCCTCTACCAGGACCTCGTGTTCCACCGCGTCATCCCGCGCTTCATGATCCAGTGCGGCTGCCCCGAGGGCACGGGCCGCGGGAGCCCCGGCTACCGGTTCGGCGACGAGATCGACCGCACCCTCCGCCACGACGCGCCCGGCATCCTGTCGATGGCGAACGCCGGCCCGAACACCAACGGAAGCCAGTTCTTCATCACCGAGATCCCGACGCCCCACCTCGACGGCAAGCACGCCGTGTTCGGCAAGGTGACGAGCGGGGTCGAGCTCATCGCGAAGATCGCCGGCGCCGGCAATGGCGCGACCAAGCTCCACAAGGTCGAGATCTACAGGGCCTGATCGGCCCCACACCCGTCAGCCCCGCAGCACCTCGATCACGTTCCGCAGCAGCGTGTCGAGGGGCGCGGGCTTCGGGATGCGCCGCGCCACACGGTCTCCGAACAGCTCCAGGAGCACGTGGTCGGTGCAGGCCGTGTGCGACATCACGATCGGACGCTTCCGCAGGCGGTCGATCTCCTCGAGCAGCACGAGCCCGCCGAGGTGGTCGACCTGGTCCTGGTAGCGCTTCGCACGCGGACCCAGCACCCGGGACGGGTGGGCGCCGAGCGGGATGAAGAGGTCCATCACGACCGCCGTGAAGTCGCGCTCGTGCAGGCGCTCCACGGCGCCTTCGACCGTCTGCTCCACCATGACGGGCATCTCGAGGGCTTCGCCCAGGATCTCGGCGATCAGCTCCACGTTCTCGAGCTCGTCGTCGACGAACAGCACGCCGCTCATCGCCACTCCATCCGGTCGAAGTCCCAGTTGCGCCGGATCGTGACGCCTGGCGTGACCTCGACCTCGAACGTACGGCGTCGGCCGTCCATCGCGACGATCGACACCGCGTACCGACCGGGCGGCAGCTCACGAGTGATGGGTGCGTACTGCACGAACTGGCCCGCGATGTAGACCTCCGCGCGCTGCACGGCCGAGATCGTGAGCGTGCCCACGTCTCCAGCCACCGGAACGGGCACGGGAACGGTCTCCGGGGCCGTGCGCGCATCGGGAGCGGGTGCGGGCGCCGTGACCGGTGCAGGAGCCCCGACAGGCACGGGCCCCGGGACGGGTGCGGGCTCGACGAGGGTGTTCGACGGCGGCGTGGGCCGGACGACCGGCACCCGGACGGGATCGGGGCGGGGGTCCGGCACGACCTCGGGCACGGGCGCAGCCTCGGGGGCGGGCTCGACGGGCGCGACCCCAGCAGGCTCCGCGGGTGCGGGATCGGAGGGGTTCCGGACGGCCGGCTGCTCGCCGGGTGCGCCGATCCCGGCGGGACCCGGAGGCTCGATCGCGATGGGGGTGGGCTTCGGCGCCACCCGGGTGGGGACCGGAGTGCCCTCGATCGGCTGGACCACGAAGTCGCGGTACAGGAGCACGAGCACGATGGCCGCCAGTGCCACGAACACCGTGACGAGCACGGTGGACACGGCTCCGGTGAGGAACCAGCCCGCGCGGTTCCGTGCGCCGCCCGAGCTCCCTCCGGTCGCGGGGAACGCGACCAGGCTGTGCGGAACGCTCGCGCCGGTGGGCTGCGTGTTCACGTTCGCGATGGGCGCCTTGCCCTGATCGAGGGCGTCGAGCGTCTCGTAGAACCGCACGACCTCGTCGCGAGCGGTGATCGGATCGGGCAGCAGGGCCGACAGTGCGCGCCCGAAGTCTTCGGCGGAGTCGAACCGGGCGCGCGGATCGCGCTGCAGCGCCCGCACGAGCACGCCCACCATGGGCGCGTAGTGGGGGTCGAGCGTGGCCGCCATGCGCGCCGCGTGATCGTCGGCGAGCAGCTGCTTGATCTCGTCTTTGCCCTTGTTGTGGAACATGGGACGGAGCGCTGCGAGCTCGAACAGGACGACCGCGAGCCCGAACACGTCGGCCGACGGCCACACCTCCTGCCCCTGCGCCTGCTCGGGCGCCATGTAGCCCCACGTGCCCTTCACCGAGCCCGACCGCTCCTTGCGGAGCCGGCCCTTGCTGATGCCGAAGTCGAGGACCTTGGCGACGCCCTGCGGGTTCAGGATGAGGTTGCTGGGCTTCATGTCGCGGTGGACGAGCCGCAGGTGCCGCCCGCGATCGTCTTTCGCGGAGTGCGCGTAGTGCAGGCCATCGCACGCCTGGCGGCCGATCTCGGCGATGACGCCGAGCGGGATGCCGATGCGGTGCTGTTGGCACAGCCCGATGATGCGTCGCAGGGTGAGCCCCTCGACGAACTCCATCACCAGGAAGTAGGTGTCGCCCTCGCAGTCGAAGTCCTGGATGCCCACCAGGTTCTGGTGCTGCATCGAGGCGCCGAGGCGCGCCTCGTTGATGAACAGCTCCTTGAAGGTGGCGCTGTCCTTGTGTTCCGGCAGGATGAGCTTGATCGCGACGCGCGGCGAGACGCCCGCCAGTGACTCTCTGCGCCCCTCGTACACGAGTGCCATCCCGCCCTTCGAGAGAGGGCGGACGATCCGGTAGCGACCTATGCGCTCCAGCTGGGTCGGCGGCGTGGGACGGGCTTCCATGCGGGTGCGCACATTGTCGCCCACCCACGGGGCCGCGCGCAAACGCCGAGCTCAGAACACCGACAGGATCAACCACTTCGCGAGTGGACCGCTCAACGGAGCCACCAGGCAGGCCCCCGCGACGATCGGCCATCGCGGAGCCCGGAGCACCATCGCCATCGTGTACGGGAGCCAGAACAGCGCAACCTGCATCGCGGCCGCCACCATCGCGAACTTCACGGACAGCGTGAGCGGTGCGCCGACCATCCAGGCCGCCGACACCGCGATGCTCGTGGCCATGGCCGCCGCGACGACCGGGAGGGCCACCGCGAGGACCGGCAGGGGCACGGCATGGCGCCGGGCCCGCTCGAGCACGAACGGCGCGGTCTCTCCGAGCAGCGCGCCCAGCACCGCGCCCGCCGCACCGCACGCGAGCAGCCAGGGATGCAGGGAGAGCCCGAACATGCCGAGCGCAGCGCCTCCATAGGCCGTGACGAACCCGACGAGGGCGGCGTCACGGCGCCAGTCGGAGCGGGAGCCGAGCAGGGGTCCGGGGAGCTGGGTGGGACGGGCGACGAGCTGGGACATCAGGCCTCCTGCCCTGCTCCACAGCAAGCCGTGTGCCAGGCACCCCGCGCGAGCGGACCCTCCATGACGCCCGTGAACACGGGGCTCCCGAGACCCGGGCGTGCGAAGGCAGCGAGGTCGCGGGAGGCACGACTGACAGGCTGTCCGGCAGGCCCGGGTTCGCGGGCCCGATCCGGAAATCCTGACGCGCTACATGCGCTCGGGCGCGTCGATGCCGAGCAGGCCCAGCCCGAAGTCGAGGGCCCGGGCGGTGGCCTGGATCAGCGCCAGCCGGCTCGCCTCTTCGTCGGTTCCGAGCACGTGGCACTCTCCGTAGAACCGGCCGAGCGTGCTCGCGATGGTGTAGAGCTGGTCGGCGACGAGGTTCGGACGGTACGTCTCGGCGGCCTCGGACACCACGTCGGACAGGCGGTTCAGCGCGAGGAGCAGCTCGCGCTCGATGGGGTGCGTGACCACGATGCCCGCGACCTGCACGTCGGCGCCGGACCTCCGGAGGATCGAGCGGCACCGGGCGAGCTGGTACATCTGGTACACGGCCGTGTTCCCGTTGAGCGCGAGCGAGGCGTCCCAGTCGAATGTGATGTCGCTCTGCGGGTTCTGGCGCAGGTCGAAGTACTTCACGGTGCCGACCCCGACCTTCTCGGCGATCTCGGCCTTCTCGGACTCCGAGAGCTCGGCCGACTTCTCGTCGATCACCGCCCGGGACCGCGCCACGGCCTCGTCGAGCACGTCGGCGAGGTTCGCGGTGGCTCCGGCCCGCGTGGACGCGACCGCACCCCCCGGGAACTTCAGCATGCCGAACCACACGTGCTCGAGGTGCATGTCGAAGCCCATCTTCCGGGCGCCCGCGAACACCTGGCGGAAGTGGTCCTGCTGACGCGTGTCGACGACGTACACGACACGGTCGGGGTTCCAGGTGCGCTTGCGGTGACGGATGGTCGCGAGGTCGGTGGTGCCGTACAGCGCCGAGCCGTCGGACTTGCGGACCAGGAGCGGCTTGTCGCCCAGCCCCTTGCCGTCGGCCTTGGTGAACGGGATGACGACCGCACCGCGCGACTCCTCGGCGATGCCGTTCGCGAGCAGCTCGTCCACGAGGTCCTGCAGCTCGTCGCGGTACGCGCTCTCGCCGAGCGCCACGTCGAACTGCACGCCCATCCGGTCGTAGATCGTGTCGAACTCGCGCATGCTCGCGGCGACGAACTGCTCCCACAGCGCGAGGTTCGTGGGGTCTCCGGACTGGAGCTTCGCGGTCTCCTCGCGGGCGCGGTCGTTCAGGGTGTCGTCGGACTCCGCTTCGACCGCGAACTTCTGGTAGATGCGCTGGAGCTCGGCGATCGCGTCGGCTTCGTACGCGGCGTCGTCCCGCCACAGGCCCCACGCCACGATGAGCTTGCCGAACTGCGTGCCCCAGTCGCCGAGGTGGTTGTCGGCGATGACGGTCCACCCGCAGGCCTCGTAGATCCGATGGATGGCGTCGCCGATGACGGTGCTCCGCAGGTGCCCCACGTGCATGCGCTTCGCGATGTTCGGGCTCGAGAAGTCGATGACGAGGGTGCCCGAGCGCTGCGGCACGCCGAACCGCGCGTCTGCAGCGGCCGCTTCGACGGCTCGTGCGAGCGCGGCCTCGGTGAGGCGGAAGTTGATGAAGCCGGGCTTCACGACCGTGCAGCTCGCCACGAGCCCGTTCTCGGGCAGGTTCGCGACGATCTTCTCAGCCGCGGCCACCTTCTCGTCGACGCTGCGGCCCAGGCGCATCGCGAGGTTCGACTGGAAGTCGCCGTGCTCGGGGTTGTTCGTCGGCACGACGGACGGCACCGTCTGGCCCGTGAATCCGGCGGCCTCGGTGGCCTGGGTCACGAGATCGGTCAGGGCTTGCGAAAGGGTCACGGTCACTCCTCGGGGGCGCCCCCGCGAACGGAGCGGATACCGCGCCAGCCCCCGGGGGTCCAACCCCAGCGCGCCTACTGGGCGCGCATGTCCACGCGTCGGTTCTTGGCCCACGCGGCTTCGTCGTGCCCGGTGTCGGCCGGGCGCTCTTCGCCATACGACGTGATCGGCAGCTTGTTGGGGGGAACCCCCTGGCTCACGAGGTACCGGCTGATCGACTCCGCGCGGCGCTGGCCGAGCGCGAGGTTGTAGTCGGTGGTGCCGCGCTCGTCGGCGTGGCCCTCGAGCCGGATGATGGACCGGGCCTTGAGGCACGGCATCGCCTGGTCGAGCGCGGACCGCACGGGAGCGGAGAGCGTGGCGGAGTCGAGCTCGAAGTACATCGCCATCGCCGCGCAGCTCTCGTCGGAAGCGGCCACCGCCCGGATTCCGGACCGGAGCACGGATTCCTTGCCGTCGGGGTTGGTGACCTTCACGTCGTGGGAGCCCTCGGGCAGCCCCGGGCTCGTGAGCGACAGGGTGTTCGCGTCGATCAGCTCCACAGAGCCCACCCGGAACGCGCCGATCGTGACGGACACGCCCTGCGCGAAGCCCGCACCGTAGATCTTCACGGGTGTGGGCGTGGCGGGCTTCACGGTGCTCGGAGACGCGCTGACCACCTGGAGGGCCACGTCGACATCGGGCACGGGGTCGGTCACGACCGTGGTGTCGGTGTCGACCTCTTCGGGCGTGCGGCGACACTTGCCCTTGGCCCCGAGCATCGCCGGGATCGCGGCGATGAGGAGGAGGTTCAGCGCGCTTCGACCCAGGAAACGGACGGACATCGGCTCTCTCTTGAGGGGCAGGGTTCTTCTACCTCCCCGGGGATCACGCGACAACCGACGGTCCTAGCGGCCCCGCATCAGCAGCTCGCGCGCGATGATCAGCCGCTGGATCTGCGAGGTGCCCTCGTAGATCTGGAAGATCTTGCTGTCACGCAGCAGCTTCTCGACCGGGTACTCCGTGTTGAAGCCGTACCCGCCGAAGATCTGCACGGCATCGGACGCGATGCGGTGCGCGCTGTCGGCCGCGAAGGCCTTCGCCATCGACGCGAACATCGTGTTGTTCTGGCCGTTGTCCTTCTTCCAGGCGGCCTGCCACACCAGCAGTCGCGCGGCCTCGATGTCCTTCGCCATGTCGGCGATCATGAAGCTCACGGCCTGGTGCGAGGCGATGGGCGCGCCCATGGTCTTGCGCTCCATCGCGTACGCGGCGGCGTGCTCCATCGCGGCCCGCGCGAGCCCGACGGCCGCGGACGCGACGACCGGACGGGTGTGGTCGAACGCGCCCATCGCGAGCTTCCAGCCCATGCCCTCCTTGCCGACCACGTTCTCGACCGGGATCTCGACGTCGGTGAAGGTGACGCCACGGGTGTCGCTGCAGCGCTGACCCATGTTCCATTCCTTCTTCCCGACCTCGACGCCCTTCCAGCCCTTCTCGACGAGGAACGCCGTCATTCCCTTGTACTTGGCGGCCTTGTCGGTGTACGCGACCGCGAAGAACCAGTCGGCCACGCCCGCGTTCGTGATCCACATCTTGCTGCCGTTCAGCACGTAGTGGTCGCCCTTGCGCTCGGCGGTGGACCGCATGCCCGCGACATCCGAGCCGGCACCGGGCTCCGTGACCGCGTACGCCGCCATCGTGGGCTTCTCGACCATCGGCGCGACGTACTTCTCCATCAGGTAGTCGCTGGCACCCTCGATCACGGGCTGGAGCGCGAGCGCGTTGGCCTCCATCGCGGTTCCGATGCCCGTACAGCCCCACGCGATCTCCTCGGAGATCAAGCAGGCGTCGAGCGCTCCGAGCCCGAGCCCGCCCCACTTCTCGGGGATGTGGTTGTTCATCAGGCCGATCTCGTGGGCCTTGTGGATGACCTCCCACGGGAACTCGCCGGTCTGGTCGTGATGGGCGGAGCGCGGGCGCATCTCGTTCTTTGCGAAGTCGTGTGCGAGCTCGCGAAGCTGTTCCTGCTCTTCAGACGGCGAAAACCCGATCATGGCGTCTCCTGTGGCGAACGGTCGGTAGGGGCCGTCAGGTATCACGCCAGACCGCGGCCGACGCAGATCGGATATGGTGGCCGGCCGGAGGCCCGCGCTGACCTCGCTCATCGATCGATTCATCGAAGGTGTCCCGCCGGCCGAGCGGCACCGGGCGCGGGTCCTGGCCGGCACGCTGGCCACCCTCCTGATCGCCATCGTGTGCGGCGGGCTCGGGAACACCGCAGCGAACCCGAACCTCGGCAACCTGCTCGGCTACGGGAGCGTCGCCGTCGGGGTGCTCGCAGCTGCAGCCGTCGCGAGGCGCGGGAACGTGACGCTCGCGAGCCACCTCGTCGTGATCGTCGAGCTCGTGGTGATCAACCTGAGCGCCGCGGTCACCGGGGGAACGGCGTCGGGCACCTTCGGCATGAACACCGTCGTGGTCGTGCTCGCGATGCTGCTCCTCCCGCCCGCTTCGGGAGCCGCGGTCACCCTCGCCGTGATCGCCGTGGGGGTCGCGTTCACGATGTCCCCCGCGTGGGTCGAGGCGATGCGCCTGTACCCCACCAGTCCGTGGGTGGACCTGTCGACGTTCGGCATCAACGTGCTCTTCCTCGCCGGGCTGCTGGGCACCGTGTCGCGGATGAACGACGACGGGATGCGGGCTCTCGAGGGCCAGCGGGCCAAGCTCGACGACGCGCTCGACCAGCTCGAGCGCACCAGCGTGTCGAAGGCCCACCTCGACAACGTGATCGGCGCCGTGCGCGACATGATCCTCGTGACCGACGCCCGCAACGCCATCGTCGACGCGAACCCGGCGGCGATCGAGCAGATCGGGCTGCGCCGCGAAGAGCTCATCGGCAAGCCGATGGACGAGATCCTGAACGATCCCGCGCTCCTCGACTCCCCCGTGGTGTCGGCCTCCACCGCCAAGGTGCGCCGAGGCGACGGTCGCCAGCTCCCCGTGCTCCTGTCGCGCGGCCGGCTGCCGTCGAACACCAACCAGGTGGGCGGATTCGTGTGGGTGCTGTCCGACATGACCGTGCAGCAGGCCGCGGTCGAAGCCGTGAAGCGCGCACACGAGCAGGCGGAGAGCGCGAACCACGCGAAGAGTCAGTTCCTGGCGAACATGAGCCACGAGCTGCGCACGCCGCTGAACGCGATCATCGGCTACTCCGAGCTGCTGTCCGAGGAGCCGCTCGCCGAGCACCAGCGGGCCGACCTCGAGCGCATCCAGGGCGCGGGCCGCCACCTGCTCGGCCTGATCAACGGCATCCTCGACCTCTCCAAGGTCGAAGCCGGCAAGATGGAGCTCCGACTCGAGGATGTCGGTCTGGCAGACCTCGTGAACGACGTCGTGCACACCATCCGGCCGCGCATCGAGGCCAAGGGGCTCACGTTCCCCGTGAACCGCACCTACGACGGCACGGTGCGCGTCGATGCCCAGAAGACCCGCCAGATCCTGCTCAACCTCCTGTCGAACGCGGAGAAGTTCACGAACTCGGGCGAGATCCGGCTCGATGTCGAGGAGTGGCGCCGCGACGGCATGCCCTGGCTCAGGTTCACGGTGTCCGACACCGGCATCGGCATGGACGAAGACCAGGCGGCCCGCATCTTCGAGCCGTTCGCACAGGCCGACGAGAGCACGTCCCGGCGCTACGGCGGCACCGGTCTGGGCCTGTCGATCACCCGCGCGTTCACCCGGATGATGGGCGGCGAGATCCACGTCGAGAGCCGGCCCGGGCGCGGCACGGCCTTCACGGTCGAGCTCCCCGTGGGTGGCCTGCTCCAGCTGCGCACGCCGGGCGGGCACGTGCGGCGCGCGGAGCCCCGTCCCCGCGCTGAGGGCGAGGTGCTCGTCCTGCACATCGACGACGATCCCAGCGCGCTCGAGCTGGTCGCCCGCCTGCTCACCCGGCCGGGGCGCCGCGTGATCGGCACCCAGGAGCCCGAGGAGGGGCTGCGCTGGGCACACACCCACGAGCCCGATCTCATCCTGCTCGACGTGCAGATGCCTCGCATCAGCGGGTGGGCCGTGCTGGCGCGCCTGCGCGAGGAGTATTCGGACGTGACGGCCAAGGTGCTCGTGCTCACGGCCGAAGGCGAAGAAGCCGTCGCGCGCGCGCTCGGTGCCACCGGGCTCATCCGCAAGCCCATCGACCGGAAGACGCTCGAGGTCGTGGTCGACGGCACGCTCGCGCCTCCGGAGCCCGCCGAAGACCGAGAGCGTGATTAGAATGCGCCTTCCTGGAGGAAGGATGAGACGCGGGTCAGGACGCGTCGTGGCCGGCGTCGTGGGCTGATCGTGGATCCCGCGTGGCGTGCCGGGAGGTTCAGCCTCGCAGGAGCTCCCGAGCGGCGTCGACATCCTCTGGGGCCACGTAGACCCGGCTGATGCACCGGGCTTCGCGGTAGCGCTCGAACACCTCCGTCGCCTCGTCGAGGCGGGTCGCCTTCCGGTCGTCGTGGAGCACGTAGATGCTGGGTGCGCTCTGGCGCTTCCGGCCCACCACGGCGTACCGCGACAGCCGACCCGTGCTCGTGACCGCGATGGGATCGAAGCCCGCTTCGACGAGCCGGGCCTCCTCGGCCTCGACGCTCGCCTGCACGGGGTTCCCGTGGCGCTCGACGATGCGCTTCCACGGGCGCAGCTCGTCGACCCGCCGGGCCCAGGGGTCGTCGACGGTGCGCAGGTGCTGCACGAGCGCGATGTCGTCGACGGCCAGGTAGGCGTCGAGCTCGGCGGGCAGCGACCAGTCGCACGCGGGCTGCGCGAGGTAGCGCTTGAGCATCTCCTCGAACACCACGGACTCGTGGTGGAAGTACACCATCAGGAACATGTGGTGCCGCGAGATGAGGAAGTCGTCGAACGCGTAGATCGCGCGCTGCTGGAGCCCGAGCCACACCTGCCCGTCCTTCGGCCACGCGGACAGGTTGCTGATCAGCCAGTCGACGTCGACGCGACCGTAGGTGGCCCCTGAGAAGTACGCGTCGCGCACGAGGTAGTCGAGCCGGTCGACGTCGAGCTCGCTGCTCACGATCTGCGACAGCAGGCGGCGGTGGTCGAACCCTCCGTCCCAGAAGAAGTCGTCGCCGACCCGCACCTCTCCGGAGATCAGCGCGGCCACGTGGCGGGCGGTGAACGGGAAGTGCAGCTCGATGAGCGGAGCCAGCCCGGTGCACTCGAGGATGGCGAGCGTGTAGTCCTCGTGGGTCGCGCGGCGGTCGGCGTCGCGCACCCAGGTGGAGCCGAGGTCGCGCAGCGCAGGCATCGCGAACTCGGTGCAGTGGCTGAAGGGGGCATGCCCGAGGTCGTGGCAGAGGGCGGCGACGCGCACCAACTGTCGGAAGCGCTCGCGCGTATCGGGCTTGCCGAAGTCCCACCCGCGGTAGGCGCTGTCGAACGCGCGGCCAGCGAGGTGCATCACCCCCAGGCTGTGGCTGAACCGCGTGTGGGTGGCGCTGGGGAACGGGAGGTGCGCGAATCCGGTCTGGGCGATGTTCCGCAGGCGTTGGACCCACGGATCGTCGATGACGTGGACCTCGGCGGGACTGACGCGCATCCCGCCGTGGATCGGGTCCCGGATCTCCACCTCGTGCCTCCTTCCCGAGGGGGCTGAAACCAGCGTGACACCGGCCGCCCCAGGTCGAGTCGTAGCATGGTCCACGGCCCGGAGGTGTGGGATGGCGCGATCGACGTGGATGGACCTGTTCCGGCGGACCGTGGCGGTGAGCCGGTTCGCGGACCAGCGGGGTCTGGGCTCGAAGGAGGCCCTCGAGCAGCTCCGGGACGAGGGTCAGCGCCGGAGGGAAGGCCGCGCGTCGCGACGCGAGCTGCTCCGGAGCGCCGGGGCGGCCGCGCTCGGCGGACTGGTGGTCCCTCGCGTGGCCGGGGCTGCGAAACCGTCGTCCTCCACGGCCTCGATCGCGATCGTCGGCGCGGGGACCGGCGGGCTCGCCTGCGCCTACGAGCTCGTCGCGAAGGGAGTCGCCGCCGACGTCTACGAAGCGTCCGACCGGGTCGGGGGCCGGGTGCGGTCCATCGGAGGGGCCTTCGGGGGTCCCCTCGACACGGGCGCTCAGGTGCTCGAGCAGGGCGCCGAGTTCATCGACACCGCCCACAAGACGATGCTCGGCTACGCCACCGAGCTCGGCCTCGTGAAGGAAGACGTGCTGAAGACGCCCGGCGACACGCTCTACTGGGTCGACGGGCAGCTCCACGACGAGTCGGTGGTGGTCGACGAGTACCGGGACTTCGTGGAGGCCATGCGGGACGACCTCGGCACGATGTCGGCCCAGGGCCCGCTCCCCGACGCCTACAGCGACGGCGACCTCGTGCTCGACTGGACCTCCCTCGAGGAGTACCTCGAGACCCGCGGGGCCGGCGACGTGCTGAAGGGCGTGATCACCGAGAGCTACCGGGGCGAGTACGGTTGCGAGCTCTCCCAGCAGACCAGCCTGAACCTGCTGCTGTTCATCCACGCCGACCGCCGCAAGAACTGGCGTCCGTACGGGGTGTTCTCCGACGAGCGCTACCGGATCGTCGGCGGCACCAACCAGATCCACGAGGGTCTGGCGGCGGCCGTGGCTCCGTCGATCCGCCACGGGCACCGCCTGACGGCCGTGGGGCGGGCACCCGACGGGCGGTACCGCCTCACGTTCGACCAGGCGAGCGGGCCGACCCTCGAGGTCGACTACGACTATGTCGTGTTCGCGCTCCCCTTCTCCGTGCTGCGCGAGGTCGACATCGACGATGCGGCCGTCGGGATCCCCGCGTGGAAGCGTCAGGCGATCGACGAGACGCAGTACGGCACGAACTCGAAGATGCACGTGGCCTTCGACGCGCGCCCGTGGATCGCCCAGGGGTCGAGCTCGTACCTGTTCGCCGACGGCCTCGCGAACCTCGAGAGCGCGTGGGAGTGCGACACCGCGAACGCAACCGACACCGCCACGTTCATGACCGACTACTCGAGCGGGATCCGCGGGGCTTCCCGCGACGAGAGCCGCGCGAGCGCCGAAGCCGAGGCCTGGCTCGCCGACCTCGACCGGGTCGTGCCCGGGTCTGCGGCCGCAGCCCGCCGATCGCGGCGCAAGGTGGTGGCCGCCACGCGCAACTGGTCGCAAGACCCCAACGCGCGCGGCTCGTTCGTGTGCAACCAGGTGGGGTACTTCACCACCATCGCGGACTTCGAGGGGGCCCGCGTCGACAACCTCCTGTGGGTCGGCGAGCACGCAGACTCCTGGTACGAGTACCAGGGCTGGATGGAGGGCGCGGCGAGCTCCGGTGTGCGGGCTGCCGGGGAGATCCTCACCGACCTCCGTGTGCCCTGACGCTGGAAGCCCCTCTCCCACGGCCCCGGACGCTCCACGGCTCGGATCCACCCCTACCGGTCCGGGCCGCGAGGCATTAAGCCGCGCCGCAATGAAGCCCATCCGGGACATCGGTGCGGTCCACCGCGGAAGCGTGCTCTACCACTCGGCCTTCGGCTTCGCGCGGGTCGCCGACGTGGAGCCCGTGTCCGTCGTGCTCGAGTGGGATGGCGAGGCCGACAACCTGCCGGGCCGCGTCTCCCACGACGTGCTCATGCGGGTGTACGCGCTGTGCACGCCGGGCGGGTTCTTCGATCGCGCCCTGAACGACCGCGAAGGCGTGGTCGAGCAGCTCGCGGGCCAGCCCGTCGAGACCCTCCACCTCCTGCTGGGCGACCTCAATGGTCCGCAGAGCCGGCACGACCTCATCGACTGGATCGTGGGGCGCGAGCTGATGAGCGCCGAGGCCGCACATCGCTGGTGGGAGTCGCTCCGCACCGTGATCGAGGCCGACGAGCGGTTCTCGCTCGACAACGACACGCTCTCGCTCGCGCGCGAGGAGGCCACGGCCGGTCCCGAGGCCCGCCTCCGGAACCCGGCCCTGTCGCCCGCCCGCCGGCTCGACCTCGCGCTGGCCCTGCGCAGCGAGCTCTCCGACGACGTGTTCCTCGAGAACCTCGTGCTGGCGTGGAAGACCGGCGGCTCCCAGGTGCGCGACCTCGCGCTGCAGGCCGCCTCCGGCTTCTCGGCCGAGCGTCTGCTCGAGGCCATGCTCGCGCCCGGTCCCGATGGGATCGAAGCGATCATCCACATGATCCGGCGCGCCAGCTGGGGGGCCGACGACGTGTCGCCGTCCGGGCATGCCCTGCTGCTCGACCGCGTGGTGAAGGGCTGCGACGCGGGGGGCCCGCTCGACAACGAGGGTCGGCTGGCCGCCACCCTCGCGCGCTGGGAGTCCCCGGGCATCGTCGAGACGCTCGCCGACCTCGCATCCACGCCCGACGGCAAGCGCCTGGTGCGCGCCACCCTCGCCGCGCTCCCGCCCCGACGGGCCGAGTCGCTGGCGATCCAGATGCTGGGCACGGCGCTCGCGTCCGAAGCGATCGACGCCGCCACGTGGCTGTCGGGCGAGCTGCTGGGCATCGCGCTGGTCGACCAGCACACGATGGCCGAGCGCCTCGACGACGAGAACGCGGAGCTGGCCGCGTGGTTCCGCCACACGTTCCAGGGCATCCAGGAGCGCGGGCTCACCTACGAAGACCTCACCGACGACTCCACCGCGCACACCGCGGAGATCGACCTCTCGGAGATCGTCGAGGGTCCCGTCCCGCTCTCTCGCCTCCCGCCGCGTTCGGGCGCTTCGCTGCTCGGGCTGGGGCTCGCCATCTCGCGCGCGCTCGCGGCGCACCACAAGGACGGGCGGGTGTGCAACCCGTCGGCCGACCGCACCCTGGTGCTCCCGAACGAGACGATGGAGATCGCACCCGGCGACGACGGCGACATCCCCCGTCCCGCAGGCGAGCCCCCGAGCGCTTCGGCCGACGTGTACATCGCGGCCGTGCTCCTGCTGGAGTGCCTGCTCGGGCGCCGGTGGCCGCGGCACATCCCCGCCCAGCGCGCCGTGCCGTACCTCCGCTACGTCATCCCGCTCCTGCCTCCCGCGGCCCTCGCCCCGCTCGACGCCGCGCTGCACCCGGAGCCCCAGCTGCGTCCGCGGGATGGGCTCGCCTGGCAGGCGCTCTGGCAGGTGGCCGCCATCGCGGAGGAGAAGCGCAGCTACGCCCAGCGCGACCCCGCCGCACGGCTCCAGATCGGGTACGACAGCCACATCGGTCGCACGAAGGTCCTGCTCACGCAGACCAACCAGGACGCCCTGTTCGTGTCGACGAAGGGCCCTCTGTCGCTGCTCGTCGTGTGTGACGGCATCAGCACGGCGAACGCCGGCACAGGCGACGTCGCGAGCTCGATCGCGTCGCACGTCATCGCGAACCTGTGGGAGCAGGCGCTTCCGCGGCTCGTGCAGGCGGGTCCGGCCGAGATCCGCGAGTTCCTCGACCGGGCCCTCAAGATGGCGAACCAGGCGGTGTGCGAAGCGGCGCTGCGGTTCGCGGGCGGAAGCCTCGACGGGCGCGTGCCCATGGGAACCACGGCCGTGGTCGCGCTGGTGTACGGGAACCGCGTCTGGCTCGCGTGGCTCGGCGACTCGCGCAGCTACCTGGTGGGTCCGTACGGCGCGAGCCTGCTCACGTTCGACGAGAACCAGGCGTCCGAGCGACTGCGGGCCTGGCACCTGAACTTCATCGAGAACTGGGACCCAGCGGGCTTCGCGCTCGTGGGCTACCTCGGCCACTTCGACGAGATGGCCCGCGCCGAGGCCCTTCCCGCGCATCACTTCAGCTTCACGCTCGTGCCGGGCGAGCGCCTCGTGCTCTGCAGCGACGGCGTCACCGACTACCTCGGCGACACGCACCCCGAAGCCGCGCTCTTCGTGGCCGACGCCGTGCGCGACGACGACCCGTTCGAAGCCTCGCGCAACCTCGTCGCTCAGGCCAATCGTGGCGGTGGTGGCGACAACATCACGACCATCGTCGCGCGGCTCTGGGAACAGTAGGACACCACTCCCGCGCGTTGCGGTAGGGTGCGAGGGTGTCGGAGACCGCCGCCGAGATCCAGCCGGGCACGAAGGTGGGCCCCTATGTGATCCTACAACCCCTGGGAAAGGGGGCGCAGGCGCGCGTATACGTCGGGCAGGACGCCCGGGGCCGGCACTTCGCCATCAAGGTGCGACGCCGCGGGCAAGACGCGATGGACCGCCGGTTCCTGCGCGAGTTCGAGTCGATGCGCCTCCTCCGCCTCCCGGGGGTGGTGCACGTACACGAGGCGGGCATCGAGGACGAGTACCTCTGGTTCTCGATGGACATCGTGAAGGGCCGCCCCTTCCTGCTCGTGATGCTCGAGGAACCCGACCTCCGGAAGCGCGTGAAGATGTGCGTGGAGCTCGGTCACGAGCTGCTGCAGACCCTCTCCCGCCTGCACGAGGCCGGGTTCGTGCACCGCGACGTGAAGCCCTCGAACATCCTCGTCGATGGCGAAGGCCACGTGCGCGTGCTCGACTTCGGCATCGGGCGCTACTTCGCCAACACCGACACCCTGTCGCAGTCGGGCGAGATCCTCGGAACGGTGCCCTACATGGCGCCCGAGCAGCTCGCGGGTCTGCCGATCGACGCCAAGATCGACGTGTTCGCGAGCGCCACGATGCTGTGGGAGTGCATCTGCGGCAAGCGTCCGAAGCCGCTCACCACCATCGGCTGGATCCCCCGCATCTGCCTCGAACGCCTCGAGCCGCTCGCGGTGAAGCACAAGGAGGTGCCGCTCGACTTCTCCCGGCTGATCCAGGACATGCTGGCCGTCGATCCCCACGATCGGCCCGATGCCGCCGAGGCCACGCGTCGCTTCGAGGCCATCCGGAACGGCACCAGCGCGCGGGAGTGGCCCACCCCCCCGTTCGTCGACCCCGGCGAGTGGTGGACCGCCCTCGAAGCCGCGCTCGGACGTGACGGGCGCTCGCCCGTGTGGGTGCTCGAAGGCCAGGCCGGCACGGGCAAGCGCCGCATCGCCGAGCAGCTGCACCGCACGGGCCTCATGTCGGGGATCTGGCCCATCCACCTGAAGTGCCGGGTCGACGAGGTGGGCGGGCCCCTCGAGCAGTTCCTCGAGCGCCTCACGCGGAGCCTCGACGACGCTTCGCTGAGCCGGGTGATCGGCGACGAGGCCGAGATGCTGCGCCGGATGTGGCCGCACCTCGGGCTCGCGGTGAGCGAGGGCAACGAGCCCCCGTCCACGGGGGAGATCGCGGCCTCCATCACGCAGGTCCTGCGCCGGTGTGCCGACCACCAGCCCCTGCTGATCGTGGTGCACGATCTCGAGCGCGTCGACACGCTGACGGCGCGCGCCCTCGTCGCGCTCGCGAAGGAGTCCAGCGAGACCCTCGGCATGATCGTGCTGCACGAGAAGCGCTGGGAGACGGCCCTGTCGCGCCGCACCATCGCTGCGCTCACCACGCATGGCGCGCAGGTGCTCGCCGTCCCGAAGCTCCCCCCTCAGGCGGCGACCGAGCTCGTCACCGCGCTGTGTCCGAACGCCCCGCCGGGCGAGCTGATCGAGCTGTCCACCCCGCACGAGGCCTGCGAGCTCGGCTGGAAGCGCCTGGCGAAGTGGCGCGGAGAGCGGTGGGACGAGCCCCAGGCCGACCTCTGGCCGCTGGCGGTGCGGGAGGGCAACCTGCCCGTGGCGGTGGTGCGTGAGCTCGCGGGCGAAGCGGCCACGAAGGGACCGTGGACGCGCGTGGTCGACGGGAACATCGCGCTGGCCGGCCAGACCGCCAAGGAGCTCGCGCGCGTGAGGATGGGCTCGCTGCTCGAGTCCGCCCGCAAGATCGCCACGGTGCTCGAGGCCCAGGCCCACGACGCGTCCCGGGCGCACGTGCTCGCCGGGCTCTGGCTGCTCGCCGGAGAAGCGGCGCGCGCCTGGAATCCCGCCGCCGAAGCCGCGATCCAGGCAGAGCGGCGAGGGGTGTACGCCGAAGCGCGGCGCCTGCTCCTGCTGCTCGACACGCTCCCGGTCACGAGCCCGAAGGGCGGGCACTCGCGGTTCGAGGTGTCGTTCGTGCAGGGTCGCGTCGCGCTCCGAACGGACGTCGCGGTGCGCTCGAGCCTCGTGGAGTTCTGCGAGCACCTCGCGGAGTCCGAGCAGGAGCGCCTGCTCGCGCGGGTCCTGCGGGCCGAGTACGCGCTCCGCGAGGGCACCGCACGGCCGGCGCTGGTCGCGAGCCTCAGGGTGGCGTCCGCGCCCGAAGCCACGCTCGACATCCAGGTGCGCGCGCTGCTGGTCGCGATCCAGTGCCGCATCATCCTCGGGCAGGTCCGGGATGCCCTGCGCGAGCTGAAGCGGGTCGAGTCGATCGTGGGCCCGAAGGGCGACCCGCTCGACATCGTGCGGGCCATGCGCTGGAAGACCGAGATCGCGTACGCCAGCGGAAACCTCCAGGCCACACGGCGCCTCGCGACGCTGACCATCAAGCGGTCCAACGACATCGGGTACATCCGAGGGGTGGCGTACGCGGCGAGCCGTCTGGGAACGGTCCTGCGCAAGCTCGGCTCGCGGCGCCAGGCCGAGGCCTACACCCGGAACGCCCGCGACGCCGGAGAGGCCACGGGCGACGTGTACCTCGCGGCAGAGAGCGGGCTGGCGCTCGCCACCCTGCTGGCCGAGCGCGGCGAGACGGCCGGCGGGCGGCACCTGCTCGACCAGACCATCCACCAGATCCGCGCGCTCAACCTCACGCACCTGCTGCCCTCCGCGATGCGGGTGGCGCTGCTGCTGGCGGGCCTCCAGGCGAACACGGCGGAAGCGCAGGTGGCGATGTCCACGCTCGAGGCCATGCCCGGCGGAGACCCGGAGGTCCCGGCGACGATGGTGCGCTGGTGGCGCCAGCAGAGCGACGTCGACCGCGCGCTCCAGGTGGAGGGCCCGCAGACCGACCCGTTCGGGCAGGCGCTGTGGCTGCTCGAGCGCGCACGGGCGGCCGTGAGCGCCGGCTACGACGAGCTCGCACGCGAAGAGGTCGCGAAGGCCTCGGCGCTCGCGCGCGAGCGGGAGTTCGCGGAGCTCGACGTGTACGCCGACCTCCTGATGGGCGTGCTCGGCGACGTCGACGACGAGACCTGGGCGAACGTGCTGACGAACGCCTCGAACACCCTGAGCACCGAGACCTACCTCGGCGCGCTCGAGATGGACGCCCGCCGGCTGACCCTGAAGGGCGACCACGACGAGGCCCGCAAGCGGTGGCGGTCGCTCGGCGGGCGCAGCGAGGAGCTCGGCTACCGGCCCGGCATGGAGGAGTCGTTCTTCTGGCTGTCCGACGGGGAGCTCACGTACTCGGGAGTGCGTCGGTAGCGTCTTCGTGGCCTCCTACCTAGACAGCGATGGATGCAGACGGCCTGGGCGCCGGTGGTCTCGGACACCGAGTACCGCAATTCGGACACCAGAGGTCGTCCTCGCGCGGGTTCGCATCCAGGAGGTCGACGGTGAAAGCGACATGGCACTCGGAGCAGTTGTCGCGAACCGTTCGAACTTGTTTCTTCCGGGCCTCGTCCGAGAACTCCACCACTCGGTTGCGTCCCTTCTGTTTTGCCAGGGCGACAGCGGCCTCCAGCGCGATCCGTAGTCCCCGGGGCGTCCCATCCTCGGGTTCGACGACCGTGCTGCTCAACCAGCCTACGCTGACCGTGCAGGACATCACGCCATCGCCAGCACGCAACCGCAGCGCCCCGATCGCCCCACGCAGTCTGTCCAGACTGGACGCGATCGTGTCGGGGGTGTCGTCCGAACCGAGCCGACCCACCATGAAGAACTCGTCCCCATGTGCGCGAAATGCGGTAGCGCCCTCCGGGAAGTAGTCGCGAGCCATCTCCAGTTGCTTCGCGACCTTCAACAACATGCCGTCCGCTCTCTGGTAGCCGAAGTTGTCGTTGAGCCGTTTGAAGTGGTCGATCTCCACGAACGCGCACCAGAAGTCCTCATTGGACTCCACCGCCCGTATCAGCTCCGCGGTGAGCGCAGCGTCGTTGGGGAGCCCCGTCAACACGTCGCGGAGTTGCTCGTGACGAACGATCTCCTCGATGAGCGTCTGGACCTGCGCGAGCGCGTCTGAGACCTTCTCGGCGGTGGATCCCACGTCAGCCCCATCCGCGTCGGGTGGGTGGCATCGTGTACACGAGGCGTCCGATCAAGTCATCGAGGGCGTCCGCCGAATAGGGGTCTGCTCCGCTCGGGAAATCAGCGTGGTAGGAGAGCAACCCGTTCCACGGGTGGTTCACAGTGACATGCCATGATGGCCCGCCCGACGCGCTTCGACCAACCTCGGCGGTCACCAGCCCGACGCCCCTCTGACCCAGACTCGCCTCGAGAGCCTCCCTGAACTGTCTCCGCTTCTCCCACTCCGAAAGCGCCGCAAACCCCGCCAATCCCAAGCCGATCGCACCCAAAGCGATCATGGCGTTCGACAGGTCCTCGTTCTTGCTTCCCATGGCGCAAGTGTACGACTGGACGGCGGACTCGGCAACGCCGCACGGCACCCGCGCCTGGGTTCGGCGTGGCCGCCGAGCTACGGCTTCCAGTACCGCTTCGCCGCCGGGACCTGCACGATCTCGTCCTCCTCGACGACGTACCCCGACAGCGCGCCGCCGTAGCAGCACCCGGTGTCGAGCCCGATCAGCCAGGGCCTCCCCTCGCGCTCCACGCGCACGAGGCCCCGGATGGCGTCGTGCCCGAAGATCACGCGGCGCTCCCCCGTGTACTGCTGCCACCAGAACGGCGCTTCGGGGTCTTTCATCGGGTAGCGCCGCATGATGAGCGCCATCTTCCGGGTGGTGAGCGGGAGCTCCCCGGAGGGGTGCAGGCCCGCGTGGACCACCGTGAACCCGGCGACCTCGTGGAACAGCGGCAGCGAGCGTGTCCACTCCCGCCACGGCGGCGCCGCGCGGTCGAGCCGCTTGATGACGGCGCGGCCCATGGGGTCGTCGCGACGACGCCCGTCGAGCAGCGCCAGCAGGCGCTCGTCGTGGTTCCCGAGCACGGCCGCGTGCGTGTGGGCGAGCCAGAACACCGCCGCCGGATCGGGCCCCTTCGTGAACAGATCCCCCACGAAGACCGTGGTGGTGGGCTCTACGAGGTCGAGCAGCGTGGCGAGCTCGTCCGCACAGGCGTGAACGTCGCCGATGACCAGGGTGGTCAGGCTCAGCCTCCCGGACGCGTCAGCCCGCCGGGCTTCGGCGTCGGGCGGCTCCCGCCGCGTTGACCGCCCGGTGCCGGTGCAGGCTGGGTCCCGGGACGGGTGAGCGGGCCGCGTGGCGCGGGACGGGGACGCGGCTTGGGCGACGCTTCGGACGTGCCCTCGGGCAGGAGCGACGGGCACACGTCCTTCGACGGCTCCACGCGCTCGCCCTTCCGCATGTCGCAGTTCGCCTTCGCGACGACCTCGTGCAGGTAGCCCTTGCCGAGATCCGCGGGGTCTTGCGCGTACTTGCAGCACTCGGGCTCGCACTGCGGGCCCTTCACGAACTCGGCGCCGTTCGAGCCGAACTGCTCGGTGCACTCGGCGGGGCTGTCGATCAGCGCGTGGGTCTTGCCGAGCGGGCCGTCGTACTCACAGCACCAGAACTCGCCGTCGGTCGCCGCATCGGTGCCTTCCGCACCCTCGGTCGTCCCCTCGCCTTCGGCACCGCCGGCCTCGGTCGCCTCGCCGGGCTCGCCGTCGGGGTTCTCGCCGGCCTCACCGTCCTTCGGGGCCTCGGGAGCGGGCGCGGGTGCTGCCGCCGGCGCGGGCGGCGGCTTCGGCGAAGGCTTCGGCGCCTCGCCTCCCATGCACGCCAACACGAACCCGACCGATACGATACCGGCTCCCCAGGAAATGCGCCTCACGGGCCCTCCACTCGATGCGGAAGCGTCGCCGCAATCGATCCGCAGGTCAAGCGCCCACGCCCTCTCTGAAAGCGACGAGATCGAGGCGGTCCTGTCCCCAGAACACCTCGCCGTCGGGCCGGACGAACGAAGGAGCGCCCGGAACCCCCCGAAGGCGCGCGGAGTCGGTGTTCTCGCGGAGGGCCTGCTTGATCGCGGGGTCGGCGGTGGCGTCGAGGAGCGCAGCGCCGTCGAATCCCGCGTCGTCGAGCACCTCGCGGAGGACCCGGGGGTCGCCGACGTTCCGGTTGTGCGCCCACGCGGCCAGGTAGAGCGGACCGGTGGTCGCCGGCTCCACGAGCGCGACGCGCAGCGCCTGGACCGTGTGCAGGGGGAAGGTGTCGGGGAACCGGAACGGGAGGCCGCGGAACCGGGCCTGAGCGACCATGTCGTCCTGCACCCACCGCTGCTTCGCCGGCCCGAATGTGGCGAGGGGCACGAGCGGCGTGCCGATGGACTGGAACAACGCGCCCAGGAGCATGGGGCGGAGCACGAGGTCGGGGGTGTGCTCGAGGACCGTCATCACGCCGAGGTAGCTGTACGGCGACGCGAAGTCGTGGAACACCTCGATCGGCCCGTGTGGAACGGCCGCTTCGACCTGCGCCCCCAGATCCCGTGCGAACGACACGAGGCGGTCGCTGCCCCACACCATGAAGCCCTCGCATCGCAGGGTGGGAACGCCGAACACCCCGTGCGACACGGCTTCCTCGGTGTTCGCACGCAGGGCGTCCTTCACGGCGGGGTCGTCGAGCACGGCGACATCGATCCCGAAGGACCCGAGGGTCGCGCGGTTCGTGAGGTCGGCGCCGTCGACCCAGTACGCGTGCCACAGGGCGTGCGCGAGCTCCGGGACGGCGTGCTCCGGGGCTGCGGTGAGCAGGCGCATGGCCTCGACCGTGCGGCGCGGATGGTCGGGTGGGTAGCGCACCTCGAGGCCGACGCGGCGGGCCTGGCGCTGCACGTCGTTCAGCGTGTAGGCGCGCTTGAGCTCGGGCATGGCGTCCATCGGCCGGTCGACCGTGCCCACGGCGCGCAGCACCCCACCGAGCAGGATGGGCCGGTAGCGCACGCGCCGCCCGGTGACCCCGGCCAGCCACTCCAGCCTCCGGGACGCGACCCACGCGTACGGACACACGACATCGAAGTAGAAGTCGATCATGCCGGGACGTACGTGAGCTCCTCCTCGACGTCGCGGACGCCCGAGATGCCGGCGAGCACGGTGCGCATGACGCGCTCGGGCAGCGGACCATGGGACCCCGACTCCGGGAAGTCCCACTCGAGCTTGGCGTCGAAGAAGCGCAGGAAGATCTCGAGCACCGGCAGGTCCTGCCCGAGCTCCTCGATCAGCATGAGGTTGGCCTTCACCTGCTTGTCGCGCCCGACCTGGATGACCATGCGCGGATCGATGTCGAGCGCGCGGAAGTGGGGCTCGAGCTCGCGCAGCATGGCGAACTGGTTCCAGTACTCGCGGAACTCCCACGACCACAGGTCGACCGCCTCGGGCAGCCGCATCTCCTTGAGCAGCTTGGGCATGTGCAGCACACCGAGGGCGACGTGACGGGCCTCGTCGCGCTCGTAGTAGGCCAGGAGGTCGGACAGGACGGGCTCGAGCCGACGCTGGCGCACGATCTGGAACAGCGTGAGCGCCATGGGCTCGATCATCATCTGCATGCCCATCAGCTTCTTCGTGAGGCTGTCGGCCGTGAGCGTGCCCGCGAGCACGCGCTCGGTGGCCGGACCGAGCCGGGTGGGCACCTGGTCGAGCAGCTCGAGGTAGTCGTGCATCACGTAGAAGTGCCGGGCCTCGTCGTGGGCCTGGCTCGTGGCGGCCATCTTGGCCTCGAGGGGCTCGAGGTGCACCGCGAGATCGGCGCTGATCTTCCAGGCGGCCAGCTCGCCCCACAGGATGACGGCGAAGATCTGCGCCAGCGCGTGCCGCTCGTGCTGCGGGAGCTGGATGCCGCCGTGCTCGTCCATCAGCTGGGCGAGCACCGCCTTGCCCTCCCACGCGCGCCGCTGGCCCTTGTGGTAGATGTTCGCGAGCTTGCTCGCCGACTTCTCGTCGCGGGCGTTCTTCAGCTCGTCGAACATGTCGAACGGCAGCACCACGTCGCTCCGGATGCCGCGGGCCTTCTCGCGCGCCCGACGCCGGGCTCCCGGCACCAGTCGCGAGCCCGACAGCCTCGCGAGCCCCTGACCGATCTTGTCGCGGATCATGGTTCCCTCCTCAGCGCGATGGTGGAGAACGTGTCGCGGAGGTCGTGGTACGTCTGGTCGACCTCGGCCAGCGCGGCTTCGTCGCGGGCGAACGCCAGCTCGACGATGAGGCCGTACAGGGAGGTGCGCACCAGGCGAGCCAGTCGCTCCGGCGGGATCGAGAGGTCGCCCAGCTGCTCGCTGAACACGGCCCCGATGCCCGTCGCGAGGAGCTGGGTGCTCTCGTCGACGAACTCGTCGAGGTAGGCGCGAAACGGGCCGCGGTGGGCGCCGAGCGCGAGGATCTCGACCATGAACGGAGCCCACGTGCGCATGTCACGGATGGCCTCCCACAGGTTGTCGAGCACCTCGGTGGCGCCGTCGAGCCCGGCCATGCCGGCCTCATAGCGCTCCTCGAACCGGGAGTGGATCTGGTGGAAGGTGGCGCGCTGCGCCTCGATGAGCAGGTGCTCCTTGGAGTCGAAGTGGTAGTGCAGGAGACCCTTCGAGACGCCGGCCGCACGGGCCACTGCGCTCATCGAGGCTCCCTGGAAGCCTTCACGACCGAAGATCCGCGCGGCGGCATCGAGGATGCGGGTGACCGACCGGGCTCCGCGCGTGTTCGACTTCGGGCTCGCTGGCGTGGGCCGAACTGCGGAGGAGGTGGTGCTGGTGTCGCGGGGTTTGGTCATGTTCGGGCCGGACGAACGGGCCGCCCGGTACCTGGATCGTAGCATGCACCGTTCTGAAGCGCCGTTCAGTACGGGCTGCCGCGCGGCGAGCCGTCTGGAGCGCCCGTAGCTACGGGAGCAGTGTCGGGTAGCACACCGCGAGATCGGAGACCGACAGCCACGCGCTGTAGTCGACCGCATCCCCGTCGAGCGCGATGCCGGGGTACCCCGCCGTCACCGGCACGTACCCGGACGTGGACCACGCACCGGCCGCGATGGCCTCGGCCTCCAGGAAGGTGGACGTGCCCCCCCAGCGCACGTACGCCTCGAAGGTGCCGTTGTCGTAGATCGCGAGCGCGGAGTCGGGCGTGAGGTCGAGCTGGAACACGTTGAAGTACGTGTTCGTGGCGTTGTTCGTGCCGGAGTCGGTGAGGTGCAGCACCATCTGGCTGTTCGGAGCCACGGTGACGGCCGGGAACGACCGCGTGACGCCGGGGATCTGGATCGACCAGTTGAAGTTCAGCGCGACCGGGCTGCCCGTCAGGTTGCGCACGAGCACGCGGTCGTCTTCGAAGTCGATGGCCTCGATCACGAGCTGTGCGTTCACGTACGATGTGGTGGGCGGGTTCGTCGGGCACACGGGAGGATCGACCACCACGCCGGTGTCGCCGGTGTCGCCGGTGGGCGCCACGTAGCCGGTGTCGGCGGTGGGAGGCGCGTACCCGGTGTCGCCCGTGGCAACGACCGGATCGAGGTAGCAGGTCGACACGTCGGCCACGCCCGCGAAGTACGTCGGGTTCGTGACGTTTCCGCCCTGCGTGAACACGCCCTGGTACGCGGGACCGCCGGGCGCGTAGCTGATGAGGTCCCACAGGCCGGCGTCGTTCGCGGTGGTCTGCCGGAAGTCGGGCGCACCCGCTCCCCAGTGCAGGTAGGCCTCCATCGACCCCGGCGTGCCGTACCCCACGTCGCGGTACAGGATGAGTGTGTCGTCGTCGGCCATGTCGAACGCGGCGTCGTTCAGGTAGTAGTTCGTGCCGTCGGACACACCGTTCGCCGTGAGGTGCAGGTACACCGTCTCGCCCGGGTCGACGGTCATCGTGGGGAGCGTGGTGTTGTACTGGAAGCCGCTCTTGCACAGGCGCCACGGGTTCGTGATGGTGACCGGCACCGTGTCGACGTTCGTGAGCCACACGATGTCGTTCAGCCAGTCGACCCCGCTCATCACGATCTGCTGCGGGTTCCCGGTGGCGACGTTCGTGACCCCCGTGGGCGTGCCCACGTAGCAGTACGGGTCGACGTCGGTGTCGGTGTCGGCATCCGTGTCGGCATCCGCATCCGTGTCGGCATCGGC
This sequence comes from Myxococcota bacterium, assembly GCA_041389565.1. Lineage (GTDB taxonomy): Bacteria > Myxococcota_A > UBA796 > UBA796 > JACKEQ01. The sequence continues at coordinate 90,087 of JAWKRP010000029.1, read as the reverse complement.
ATCCGTGTCGGCATCGGTGTCGGCATCCGCATCCGTGTCGGCATCGGTGTCGGCATCGGTGTCCGCGTCGGCATCGGAGTCGGTGTCGGCATCGGCATCCGTGTCGGCGTCGGTATCGGCATCCGTGTCGGCATCGCCGGTGTCGAGGATGCTGTCGAACGTCGCGGAGTAGCCGTACCGGACGCAGTCGCCCTGGGTCTGCGCGTAGAGGTGGACGTACGCGTACACGACGGCCGGATCGATGCCGCTGTTCGTCCAGGACGCCGACTCGTCGTTCGTGGACGTGATGCTCTCGACCAGCGTGGTGCCCGCATCGTCGACCAGCGCCAGATCGACGTCGCCGTCGGAGTGGGTGAACGAGAGGTCGACCGTGACGGTGTCTCCGGCCGGCACCGTGAAGCTGAACCAGTCGGGCGAGGCGTGCTGGACGATCAGCCCGACACCGGACGTGACCGGGTAGGCCGTGGTGCGCGTCTCGTTCGGCTCGTAGCTGTCGTCGACGCAGGCGTTCGTGTCCGTGTCGGTATCGGAGTCGGTGTCGGTATCGCTGTCGGCGTCGGCATCGGCATCCGTGTCGGCATCCGCATCCGTGTCGGCATCCGCATCCGTGTCGGCATCCGCATCCGTGTCGGCATCCGAGTCGGTGTCGGTGTCGGTGTCGGACTCCTCCGCAGGCTCGTCCTTGGTCGGGCACCCCAGCAGGAACAACACCGGCAACAAGCTACGCATCGAGACCTCCTCGCGAGCGCGAGGCTATCACGCGAGCGTCAGGGGAAGCAGACGCTCGCATCGGCGAGAGCGGTCCAGGTCGACGGGAGCACGGAGGGCCCGGACTCCATCGAGATGCCCTGATCGGTGCCCGCCACCAGCACGGTGCCCGTGAGCGGCCAGCCGATGCCGTCGTTGGCCGTGACCTCGCGGAAGCCGGCGGAAGCGGCGGTATCCCAGTGCACGTAGCTCTCGAGCGAGCCCGGCGTGGTGTACCCCACCTCGTGGTAGAGGATGATCGTCCCCGTTCCCGCGAGGTCGAAGCTCGCGTTCCCGAGGAAGTACTCGGTGGCCGTGTTGGCGCCCGTGGCCACGAGGTGCAGGTACACGGTCTCGCCGGCCGCGATCGTCATCGTCGGCAGGTTGGTCTCGTAGACCGCGCCGTCCCGGCAGAGTCGCCACGGCTCGGCATCGGTGACGATCGTGCTCGCCGAGAGGTTCGTGATGGCGAGGATGTCGCTCGTCCAGTCGACCCCCGAGATGACGAGGCGCTGTGGGGCCGCATCCGCGAGGTTCGTCACGCCCGTGGGCGCGCGCGTGGGACACGTGTTGTCGGTGTCGGTGTCGGTGTCGGCGTCCGTATCGGCATCGGTGTCCGCATCCGCGTCGGTGTCGGCGTCCGCGTCGGTGTCCGCGTCCGCATCGGTGTCCGCGTCGGCGTCGGTGTCCGCGTCGGCATCCGTGTCCGCGTCCGCATCCGTGTCCGCATCCGCATCGGTGTCCGCGTCGGCGTCGGTGTCCGCGTCGGCATCGGTGTCCGCGTCCGCATCCGTGTCGGCATCCGCGTCGGTGTCGGCATCCGCGTCGGTGTCGGCATCCGCATCGGTGTCGGCGTCGGCATCCGTGTCCGCGTCGGCATCCGTGTCGGCATCGGCATCCGTGTCCGCGTCGGCATCCGTGTCCGCGTCGGCATCCGTGTCGGCGTCGGAGTCGGCATCCGTGTCGGCGTCGGTATCGCTGTCGGTGTCGGCATCGGTGTCGGCGTCACCGCCCGTGTCGCCACCCGTGTCTGCCAGGAAGGTGAGGTCGACGTCGTAGGTGACGCAGTCTCCGGTGCCGGGCGCCAGGAAGGCCTCGATGATGAACGCGGCCGAGAACGCCTCGGAGTTGGTGACCGTCACCGACTCGCCGTCGGTGTCGCCGAGGGACGAGCCCACGAGCGTACCGAAGCCATCGTAGACGCGCAGCTCGACGTCGCCGTCGGCGTGGACGAACCCGAGGTCGATCACCGCGGTGGCCCCGGAAGGCAGGAGGAACGTGTAGAAGTCGGGGGAGGTCTGTTCGAGGGTGACGCCCGCCACCGAGCCCACGATGGTTCCCGCGGCCGCGATGCTGTTGTTCGGCTCGAAGATGTCTTGCGGGCAGCCCGGATCGGTGTCGGTGTCGGCATCCGAGTCGGTATCGGCATCGGAGTCGGTGTCGGCATCCGAGTCGGTGTCGCTGTCGGCATCGGCATCGGCATCGGTGTCGGCATCCGAGTCGGTGTCGGCGTCGGTGTCGGTGTCGCTCTCGGAAGGCGTGTCCGTGTCGGTGTCGGTGCCCCCCCCCTTGCAGCCGTAGAGCGCGAGCAGGGCGAGGAGTGGGGTCACGGGCAGTGCGCGCATCGAAGAGCCTCCTGGAGGTGCGACGGTATCACGTGAGGTGGTGAGCGATGGACAGTGCATAGTACCGGAGAATGTCCTCACCGCCCTCCACGAGATCGAGCCCGTTGCCGGTGGGCGTCACGACCCGTCGGAGCACCCGACGGCGGACCAGCGCGAAGCTGGCGAGGAGGTGGATCTGCTCGGCCTCCTCGGCATCGAGGATGGCGGCATCGAGGTCGGACGTGATGGCCGCGACGGCGCCGGATTCCTGCTCGCGTCGCGCTTCGATGGACGTGAACGCGCGGCCGAGTGCGATGGGGGCTCCGGCCTCGCGGAGCTGGCGGACGACGTCCGCGACCCGACTCCGCAACGAGGCCGTGTCCGTCGGGCCCCCCGCGAAGTAGGCCGCGGCGAAGATCGGGATGGGCGTGGCCGGGATGACGCGCCCCACACGGACCCGGAGCAGCTCCTCCGCGAGCGCGGTGACGGCTTCGGTGCGCTCGGCGTCGTCGAGCGTGTGCATGCCGGCTCCACCGGGCCAGTCGGTGAGCTTGAGCGGCTCCCCGAACCGCACGGCTGCGTATCCGAACTTCCGGTGCGAGCCGCTCGCGACCTGGAACAGGTTCGCGCCCACCAGGAGCGGGAACCAGAACAGGAAGCCCCCGAGCGCGTACAAGCGCTCGAACCGCGTGGGCTTCGGCAGCGGACCGTCCTTCTCGCGCGTGAGGATGCGGTCTTCGAGCACCCGGTCGTAGTTCAGACCGACCGGCATGAAGATGATCTCGCGGTCGGGCTGGTCGCGGCGGAGCTTGATGATGTAGTCGAGCAGCCCGGTGCGCGGCCTGCGGAGGGCGCCGTCGCGCGAGAGCCCGCCTTCGATGAAGAAGCCCGTGACCGCGCCCTGGCCGGCGATGATCTGGATGAACCGCTCCAGCACGATGTGGTAGAGCGGGTCTTTCTCGCCCCGCCGCACGAAGTAGCTGCCGAAGCTCCGGAACAGCCAGTCGAGCGGCCACACGAGCGCCCACTCCCCCACCGCGTACGACATCGGGACGTGGTGGAGCAGGCTGTACGCCAGGATCAGGGGGTCCATGTTGGCGCGGTGGTTGATGACGTAGACCCGCACGGCATCGGCGGGCACCCGCTCCATCTGGCGCTCGTACCCTCCGGGCTCGACGATCATCTCGAAGCAGAAGTCGACCACGCGACGCGCGATGGTCGCACCGAACCGGTAGTACGCGCTCATCGAGAAGAACGGGGCGATCTCCTCGACGTACGTGTCGACGCGACGCCGCACCTCACCCAGCGTGAGCGCGCTGTCACGCGTGGCGGCCACCACGGCTCCCTCGATCACGGCGTCCTGCGCGAGCCGCTCGCGGATCCACACGCGATCGATGAACCGCGCGGACTCCATCTGGATGCGGTGCTGGCGCACGAAGTCGGCCGCAGACTGCTGGAATCGCCGCCGCAGCGCGCGCACGACGAGGAACCGCACCAGCTCGTACGCGGCCCACACGACGACGGCGCGGAGGATCCAGGTGAGCAGGTCAGCCCTCCCTGAGCTTCCGATCGTGCGACGAGAGCGCTCGCTGTGCGCGGTGGATCGCGACCATGCCGGCGTCTTCGTCGACCTTGCGCTCCCACTTCGCCAGCTGCTGGTTCGAGTACAGGAGCTGCTCCGAGAATGCCCGGATGACCGCCCGTCGGAACGTGCTGCCGATCATGTACGGCTCTTCGATCAAGGCCGTCCACCCGGCGCGATCGAGGCAGTGCACGAGCGCCCCGCTGCCCGCCACACACGACGCCATGCGCTGGCCCCCGCGAGCGAGCGACACCATCCCGAATGCCGAGCCGGGCTCCAGCGTGTCGACCTGATGGGGGGTGCCCTCCATGTTCACCACCACGTCGACCTCGCCGCTCTCGAGCACGAACATCCGATCGCCCGACTCCCCTTCCGTGCACAGGAACTCGCCCGCTTCGCACCGCAGGGCGACGAACGGGTCGGCGATGTGCTCGAGCGCGGGCTCGGGAGCGTCGGCGAACAGCGGGCTCGCCTTCAGGGCGGCCAGCGCGCTGCCCTGCACCTCGCGAACCCCACCCGCTCCGAACAGGCGCTTCACGGCGGCGAAGAAGCCCGTGGGCGGCGAGATGGCGGTGGGCACGCCGAGCCCCAGCTTCGCGACCTCCGCGCCCGTGTGCTCGAGCCGCTGCACCTGTGCCGCGAGCGTGGCGCGCTCGATGTTCAGGCAGATCGGGTGCAGCGTGTCACGGAGCTCTTCGTAGCCCTCGCGGTCGAGCACCCACAGCTCGGCGGGACCGACCGCACGCACGCTGGCCGTGCGAGGCGTGTCCTCGAACAGCCCCATCTCACCGAGCACGGCGCCGGCATGTACGCGTCCCACCTCGGTCCCGTCGGACTCGATGCGGAGCTCCCCCGCGACGAGGCACGCCATGGCGCGCCCCACCTCGCCCTCCCGGATGACGAGCTCGCCCGCCGCGACCTGGTTCACCGAGAACCGCCGCCGCGCGGTGGCTTCGTCGATGTCGTTCAGGCCGTCGAAGATCCCCGGAAGACCCATGTCCTCTCCTGCGTGCGGAGCATAGCGCAGGACGGGTGCGATGCCCCGAAGACCCGGCCGAGCCGTCGGCGGTCGGCGACCCGCGGTCCGCGGTGCGTCGATTCAGGCCGGTGCGGGCTCTCCCGACGGCACCGCCCTGGCGGACGCCGGCCGCTCCATCCAGCCCTCCTGGACCAGCCGCCCCACGAGGACCGCCAGGTAGAGGCCCAGCCACACGCTCGTGGTGCACGTGACGTAGTAGCGCTCCGCGAGCGCGGCGGGGTGGTCGGGGTTGGGCGTGAGGTACGCCCACTGCGTCGCGAACTCGCACACGAACAGGAGCACGAGCGCCACCCGATGGAAGAACCGCGGCCGCGCGTCGCTCGCGACCATCCACCCGTGCCACAGGAACAGCAGCAAACGCAGGTTGTAGTAGTTGATCTGCGGGTTCGTCGCGCAATAGAACGGCAGGATCGCGAGCGGCACGAGCGCCCACATGTCGCGACGCTTCGTGCGGTACACGTACACCGACAGGAACACGAGCGATGCCAGAGCCGCGAGGCGGAGCAGCGGCTGCATCTCCTGGATCCGGATCTCCTTCGCGGCGATGCCGGTCGTCACCTTCCCGTCGGGGTGCACGTACTCGGTCTTCGCCATCTCCTCGCGAGACGCCTCGCCGCGGAACAGCAGCAGGTCGCCCAGCCCGACGCGGTGCGAGCTGTACGACTTGTTGTGCATCAGCAGGTTCTGGGCGCTGTCCTTGAACGTCTGCGGGCCGTACTGGCCGAGCGCGGCCCCCACCAGGAGCACCGTGACGAGCGCAGCGCCGCCCACGAACCGGATGTGCTCGGGTAGCAGCTTGCGCGTGCGCACGGTGTCGAACAGCGCGACGATGCCCCAGCCGAAGAAGAAGATCATCGGGAACACGCGGTTGAGACCGGCGTACGCCATGAACCCGCCCGCGAGCGCGTACTGCTCCTTCTTCAGGCAGCACACCGCGAGCACGAGGGCCGCCACCCAGTCGAACCGCAGCAGCGCTTCGCCGAGGATGGGCCACCGGCCGGAGAACGTGCACACGAAGAACAGCGACGCGAACAGGAACGTGTCGAACCCGAACGCCCACGCGATGCCCGCGAACATCACGGCCACCAGGTAGATGTCGATGCGGGCGATCGACTTGATCTCCTCGACGGGAGCGAGGTTCGCGAGGGCTCCCCCCACGACGGACCACGTGGGCGGCGGGTTGTAGCCGTGGTCGACGTAGAAGTTCGACTGCATCGTGCGGGTGGACTTCGCGCGCAGGAAGAAGTCGACGTCGTGCTTGAAGGCCTCCCAGCGCTCCGGGGTGAAGCGCTCGTCCTTGATCTGCTGGCCGTGCTCGAGCGCGAGCGCCACGGGCTTCACGTCGTAGTCGCGCAGATCGCGGTACTGCCAGATGCAGTTGTCGTTCCGCCGGCCCTGGCACACGGGATGGCGGTTGCCGCCCTCCTGATCCGCGAGGATCATGGCGGGATACAGACCGAAGTACCCGAGCTCGTCGAGGTACTTCGAGTTCGTGTAGTAGTACGTGATGTCGACCGAGTCGCCGATGCCGTCGAGCACGCCCTTGTCGAACTGGTAGTAGTTGAACCAGCCGAACACGGTGAGCCCGAGGAGCGAGGCCCGCACGACCTCCAGCCCGGGCACCTTCCACTGCTCGGGCAGGCCCATCACGACCGAGTACCCGACCACCAGCACGGCCGACGCGCCGGCGATCGCCATGCGCCACCAGTGGGAGTCGTTGCGAGGCTCGGCGTCGAGTCCGTAGCAGTAGAGGACCGCCAGGAAGGCGACCACGGCGTAGAGGGCGAATCGACGGGCTGCTGCAGGCATGGGCGCGTGTATCGTGCCGCGGCCCGGTCCTCCAGCGATCCGACCCCTGGGCGCCCGCACCGGATATCGTGGAGAGCGCCCCCCGACCGGAGCAATGATGTACCGCACCTTCGAAGAACGCGACGCAGACGGGCTCGCGCGGGCTCAGGCCGAGTCGTTCGGGTTCCCGCTGTCCGATGCGGCGCGCTGGTGGGACACGGGCGGTCGCGAGAACCTCCGCGTGTGGGACGAGAAGGGCGTGAAGGGCGGCCTGCTCGACATCCCCATGGGGCTGTTCGTGAGCGGGCGGAGGCTCGAGCTCGGCGGGGTGGCGGGGGTCGCCGTGGTTCCCGAGGCCCGCGGGCGGGGGATCGCGAAGAAGCTCATGAGCGCGTACCTGCTCGAGCTCGCCGAGCGGAAGGTGCCGCTGAGCGCGCTGTACGCGTCGACGCGCGGTCTGTACCGGTCGGTGGGGTACGGGATCGCGGGCAACCGCTACCTGGCCGAAGCGAGGCTCGAAGGGTTCCGAGCCGTCGGAGACCGGTCGGGGCGCTGGCGACCCGTGAACGACGCCGACTGGGACGCGATGGCCGAAGCGCTGCGTCGCTCGGTGCCCGCCTCGGGCGTGAACCTCGACCGGGGCCCGTACCTGTGGAAGCGCGTGAAGGAGCGTCGCGGAACGCCGAACCTCGGATACGTGCTGGAGGGCGTCGACGGTCCGGACGGGTGGCTGGTCGTCCGCCAGACCCACGGCGACGAGTGGCTCACGCTCCATGTCGAGGACTGGTGGGCCCGCACGCCGGCTGCGCTCCGGCACGTGGCCGGCATGCTGTCGACGTTCGGCACGATGGCGCGCACCGTGAACCTGCCCGTGCGCGCGGTCGATCCGCTGTTCGACCAGCTGACCGAGCACCGCGTCGACGTGCACCTGCACGAGCCCTGGCTGCTCCGGATCTGCGACGTTCGGGGCGCGCTCGAGGGTCGCGGCTGGCCGTCGGGTCTGAGTGCCACCCTCGACCTCGAGGTCTCCGATCCGCAGATCCGCGACAACAACGGCCGGTTCCGCGTGCGGATCGCGAACGGCGAGGCTCGCGTTCAGGCCGGAAGCGACGGCACGATCAAGATCTCGGTGCTCGGGCTGGCCGGCCTGTACACGGGCCACGCGAGCCCCTGGGCGCTCGAGCTGCGCGGGCTGTTGTCCGGTCCGGCGGGCGCGCTCGAGACGCTCGGACAGGTGTTCGCGGGGCCGGGGTCCGCGGTCACCGAGATGTTCTGACGTGATGTCCCCACCTCCCGGGATCAGGACCGTCCTGCTGGGTGCCGAGGTGGTCGCCGTGCGGCCGGGCTCGCTGGTGCTGTCGGCGTGTGGCGGGTCGACCGGGTCGCTCGAACCCGTGGGTACGTCGCCCGCCGCACGAAAAATGCACCCCGAGTGAAGGTGCGCGCGCCGAGCGGGCATGAGGACGTGACGCGCCGACTCCCGCGGGCCTGGGGTGCTCCCCTGCAGGCCCGCTCGGAGCACGGCCCTTCTTCCGTGACCGGTCGGTCCCGGACCGGCGTGCCTCCAAGGGTCTGCCGTCCGGGGCCGGTCCTCGGGTGACGTCGCGCGACCCGAGCGGGCATCGGGGGCAGGCGCGGACGGATGGAGCGACGATGTCGAAGTGGATTCCCCTCATGCTCGGGGTCGCGGGGTGCGGACAGCCGCTGCTGGTGCTCGGACCGGTGGGCGACGTGATCTGCATGTGTGCCCCACCCGACGACCCCATGCCCGGATCGGAGAGCTTCACGGTCGTCGAGCCCGGCCCGCAGTCCTTCCCGCTGACCGGGCACCTCGACGACGTGCTCGACGTGTGGATGGTGCTCGACGACGAGGTGACCGTGGCCCTGCGCGACACCCTGTGGACGATCGATCCCGCGGCCAACGCGGTGTTCGTGGACGTCGATCTGGCCCCGCCCGACGTGGTGATCGTGCACTACACGACGCCGGCGTTCAGCAGCCTCTGATCGCTCGCGGTAGGATCGTCCGGAACCTGCTCCCGGGACGACGCCATGGCTCCGCTCCGCGCTTCCGCCGCCGTGTTCGCCAGCCTCGTGGTGTCGCGTCCCGCCGCGCCGCCCGCAGAGGCCCCGTCGCCCGTGGTGATCGCCGTGCGCGACCTCTACCCGGGCGTGCCGATCGAAGCAGGCGACCTGGCGGTGGTCTGGCTCGATCCAGCGCTGATCCCGGGCACCGCGGTGCGCTCGCCCGAACGGGTCGTCGGCACGGTCCCCCACGACCGCATCCTCGCCAACGAGCTCGTGCGCACCGAGCGTCTCACGCGATCCGACCTCGGGTTCTCCGTCGTGCCGCGGGGGATGCGCGGCCTCACCGTGGAGCTCGACGACGCGCTGCTCGAGTGGGTCGAGCCCGGGATGCAGGTCGACGTGGTGCTGGACGACGGCACGCGGGTGCGGGGTCGTCCCCGGTCCCGAATCGTGTCGTCGAACGTCGAGGTCCTCGCGGTCACTCCGGGGTCCCCCTGTCCCGAGGCCGAGGGCTGGGCCGTCGAAGACGACGACGACGACGCGTTCACGGAGTGCGAGCCCGTCCCCGCCGCCGTCACCCTGGCGCTCACGGAGGCCGGCGCGGAGGCCGTGGCGCTCGCCGAGCACGAGGGCGCGCTCCGGTTGCTGCTCCGGAACGACCTCGAGCCCGAACCCCGTGCGCGGGTGGTCTCTCCCAACACCATCGAGTGCTTCCTCCTGCAACCCTAGACGACGCACCTCCGGGCGCAACCCAGGGACGAGAACCTAGGTGAGCTCCTGGAGCTTGATGGGCCGGAGCTCCCCGGCCCGCTGGGACCGGATGGCCGCGACCGCCGCCTTCATCGCCGCGACGTTCGTGATGCAGGGGATGCCGTAGCGCAGGCCGGCCAGGCGCATCGCGAGCTCGTCGTACTGGGCCTTCTTGCCCTCGGGCGTGTTGAGCAGCAGCCCCACGTCGCCGTTCTTCAGGTGGTCGACCACGTCGGGCCGCCCCTCGTCGACCTTGAATACCGCCTCGCACTCGATGCCGCGCTCGCCGAGGTACCGGGCCGTTCCGCGCGTCGCGTACAGCTTGAACCCGAGGTGCTTGAGCGCGCCGGCGATGGACACCGACGCGGGCTTCTCGCGGTCGCGGATCGACAGGAACACGCCTCCGCTGGACGGGAGCTGCATGCCGGCCGCGATCAGCGCCTTCGCGTAGGCCTCTCCGAACGACCAGCCCACGCCCATCACCTCGCCGGTGGACCGCATCTCGGGCCCGAGCAGCACGTCGGTGCCCTCGAACTTCCGCCACGGGAACACGGGCGCCTTGATGAAGAACAGGCCCTCGCCCTTGGGGTGGATCGGGATGTCCTTCAGCTTCTCGCCGAGGCACAGGCGGGTGGCGATGCTCGCGAGCGGCACGTCGCGCGCCTTGCTGACGAACGGGACCGTGCGGCTCGCGCGTGGGTTCACCTCGAGCACGAACACGTCGCCGTCGACCACCGCGAACTGGATGTTCACGAGGCCCACCACGCCGAGCTCGAGCGCGATGCGGACCGTGTAGTCCTCGAGCTGCTTCAGGATGCGGGCATCGCTGCGCACCGGCGGGAGCACGCCCGCGGAGTCGCCCGAGTGCACGCCGGCTTCCTCGATGTGCTCGATGATGCCGCCGATGACGACCTGCTCGCCGTCGCACAGCGCATCCACGTCGTACTCGAGGGCTCCGCCGAGGTAGCGGTCGAGCAGCAGGCTGCCGATCTCGGACGCCGCGACGGCCTCCGTGATGGCCTTCTCGAAGTCGTCCTCGTCCCAGCAGATCGCCATGGCACGCCCACCGAGCACGTACGACGGGCGCACGAGCAGCGGGTACCCCATCCGGGCCGCCAGCAGGCGCGCTTCCGCGACCGACCCCGCGATGGCGTTCTCGGGCTGGGGGATGTCGAGCCGCCGCAGGAAGTCGGCGAAGCGCTCGCGGTCTTCGCACAGGTCGATCGCTTCGGGCGCCGTGCCGAGCACGGGACCGATCGCGTGCGAGAGCTTGAGGGGCGTCTGCCCGCCGAACTGGAGGATCACGCCCTTCGGCTTCTCGCGATCGAGCACGTTCTGCACGTGCTCGAGGTCGACCGGCTCGAAGTAGAGCTTGTCGGACGTGTCGTAGTCGGTGCTCACCGTCTCCGGGTTGCAGTTCACCATGACCGCGCAGTAGCCGGCTTCCTTCACCGCGAACGACGCGTGGCAGCAGCAGTAGTCGAACTCGAGCCCCTGCCCGATGCGGTTCGGACCGTTGCCGAGGATCACGACGCGCTCGCGCGGGTCGTCGCCCGCTTCGTCTTCCGACTCGTACGTGCTGTACAGGTACGGCGTGCTCGACTCGAACTCGCCCGCACAGGTGTCGATGCGCTTGAACACCGGGAGGAGCCCGCGCTCACGGCGCTTGTCGGCGATGTCGCCGATCTCGCACGCCAGGAACTTCGCGAGCTCGCCGTCGCTCACGCCGAGCCGCTTGGCCTTGCGCAGCTCCCCTTCGCTCACCGTGTCGACGAAGCGGCCCTCGAGCGACTGCTCGAAGTGGATGATCTCGGCGAGCTGCCACAGGAACCAGCGGTCGATGCGGGTGATGTGGTGCACCTCGTACGCATCCCAGCCGCGCCGGAAGCCCTCGAAGATGGCCGCCAGGCGGTCGGGGGTGGCCGTTGCGAGGGCCGCACGGATGCGCTCGTCGGACCACCCGCTGACGTCGGGGTACCCGCCCTCGAGGCTGCTGATCGCCTTGAGCATGGCCTCCTGGAAGGTGCGGCCGACGCCCATCACCTCGCCCACGGAGCGCATGGCGCTGCCCAGGCGGCGGTCGGCGCCCGCGAACTTCTCGAAGTTCCAGCGCGGGATCTTCACGATCACGTAGTCGAGCGCGGGCTCGAAGCAGGCCGGCGTGGTCTTCGTGATGTCGTTGTCGATCTCGTCGAGCGTGAGCCCGACGGCCAGCTGGGCGGCGATCTTGGCGATGGGGAACCCGGTGGCCTTGCTGGCGAGCGCGCTCGACCGGCTGACGCGCGGGTTCAGCTCGATGACGATCACCTCGCCGTCGTCCGGGTTCACGGCGAACTGCACGTTCGACCCGCCCGTCTCGACCCCGACGCGGCGCAGGATCTTCAGCGCGAGGTCGCGGAGCACCTGGTACTCGCGGTCCGTCAGGGTCATCGCGGGCGCAACGGTGATGCTGTCGCCCGTGTGGATGCCCATCGGATCGAAGTTCTCGATCGAGCAGATCACGATGGCGTTGTCGGCCGTGTCGCGCATGACCTCGAGCTCGAACTCCTTCCAGCCGAGCAGGCTCTTCTCGACCAGCACCTGGGTCGTCGGGGACAGCCGGAGCCCCTCCGCGACGATGCTGCGGAACTCCTCGAGGTTCCAGGCGACGCCGCCGCCGGCACCGCCCAGCGTGAACGACGGGCGGATGATCGCGGGCAGGCCGATCTGCTCCAGCAGGGCCTCCGCCTGGTCCATCGTGGTCGCGACGCCGGACTCCGCGACGCCGACCCCGATCTCGACCATGGCGTCCTTGAAGCGCTGCCGATCCTCCGCGAGGTCGATGGCGTCGGGCTGTGCGCCGATGAGCTTCACGTCGAACTCGGTCAGCACGCCCTTCTCGTGGAGCTGCATCGCGAGGTTCAGGCCCACCTGGCCGCCGACCGTCGGCAGGATCGCATCCGGACGCTCGCGCTCGATGACGTACCGGGCGGTCTCGACGGTGAGCGGCTCGACGTAGGTGCAGTCGGCCGTGTCGGGGTCGGTCATGATGGTCGCGGGGTTGCTGTTGATCAGCACCACGCGGTAGCCGAGCGCCTTCAGGGCCTTGCACGCCTGGGTTCCGGAGTAGTCGAACTCACAGGCCTGGCCGATGACGATCGGACCGGAGCCCAGCACGAGGATGGTGGACCCCTCGGGAACGGTCAGCGGCATCAGCGGCCTCCTTGCGTCGGTGCGGCGAAGTCCAGGAACTGCTGGATGAGACCGCGGCTGTCGTGCGGACCGGGCGCGGCCTCGGGGTGGTACTGCACGGCGAACACGCGCTTCCCGCGGTGCATGAACCCGCTGGTCGTGTGGTCGTTCAGGTGGGTGTGCGTGATCTCGGCGCCGGTCGCGAGCAGGCTGTCGCGGTCGACCGCGAACCCGTGGTTCTGGCTCGTGATCTCCACCCGGCCCGTGCGCTCGTCGCGGACGGGCTGGTTCCCGCCCCGATGGCCGAACGGGAGCTTGTAGGTGGTGGCGCCGAGCCCGAGGGCCAGCAGCTGGTGACCGAGGCAGATCCCGACGCACGGCCGGGCGGCGATGGCCTTGCGGACCTCCGCGACGATGTCGGCGGAAGCGGCGGGGTCGCCGGGCCCGTTGCTGAAGAACACCAGATCGACCCCGTCGACCCAGGCCTCCGCGGGATCCGTGATGGGATGCACCCGCACGTACGCGCCGGTGGCTTCGAGCAGCCGCAGGATGTTCTTCTTCACGCCGCCGTCGACGACCGACACCCGGATGGGCGCATCAGGCGGGTCGCACAGGACGTAGGCGTCGGACGTGCACACCTCGGCGGCGAGGTTGCGCCCCACCATGCCGGGCCAGGCCTCGAGCTGCTCGCGGAGCGCTTCGAGCGATGTGCCGTCGGTGCTGACGACGCACTTCATCGCGCCGCGGTCGCGGATGTGCCGCACGAGCGCGCGGGTGTCGATGCCCTGGAGCCCGGGCACACCGTGCGCTTTGAGGTACTGGTGAAGCCCGCCCTCCGAGCGCCACGACGACGGGGCCCGCGAGAGCTGGCGCACGATGAAGGCCGAGGCCCACACCCGCTCACTCTCGGGATCGTCGAGGTTGACCCCCGTGTTTCCGACGTGAGGAGCGGTCATCGTCACGATCTGCTCGGCGAACGACGGGTCGGTCAGGACTTCCTGATACCCCGTCATGGCGGTGTGGAAGACCGCCTCGCCGACCCGTGTGGTGACCGCACCGAAAGCCTCACCCTCGAACGTCCGGCCGTCTTCGAGGAGCAGGATGGCGCCCATGGGTCATTCCCCCCTAGGGTGGTCGGGCTCCTAGCGCGACCCGCACCGCGACGCCACCGACCGCCGTGCGTGCGGCTACGGCACTCCCCGTCGACGCCGGTCCATCCGCATGTTGAGCACCTGCACGAACAGCGAGAATCCCATCGCGCTGTAGATGTACCCCTTGCTGACGTGGGCTCCGGTCGACTCCATCACGAGCATGGCGCCGATCAGCACGAGGAACGAGAGCGCCAGCACGCGGATCGAGGGGTTGTCGTTCACGAAGTCGCCGATCGGCCCTGCGAAGATCAGCATGATCCCCACCGCCACGAGCACGGCCGCGACCATGATCCGGATGTCCTCCGCCATGCCCACCGCGGTGATCACGGAGTCGAGGGAGAACACGACGTCGAGCAGCATCACCTGCACGAGCACGGAGCGGAGCGTCACCACCTTGCCGAGCGCGTGCGCGTCGCCGGGCTCTTCGCCGCCCGGATGCTCCACGTTCTCGTAGATCTCGGTGGTGGCCTTGTAGAGCAGGAACAGCCCACCCGCGAACAGGATGAGGTCTTTCCCCGACCACGGCACGATGAACGTGAACAGCTCCTCCTTCAGGTGCACGACCCAGTTCAGGGTCGCCAGCAGGGCCAGCCGGGAGCCGAGCGCCACGAGGATGCCGAGGCGGCGGGCCGTGAGCTGGCGTTCCTCCGGCAGGCGGCCCGTCAGGATCGTGATGAACACGATGTTGTCGATGCCGAGCACGGTCTCCATCAACGACAGGACGGCGAACGCGAGCCAGGCTTCCGGGTTGGTCAGGAGGTCCATGGGTACGGGTATCCGGTCAGGGGACCGGCTCGCCCTCCGCGAAGATCCACAGGTTGCTCTCGATGCCGAAGTCGCCGAGGTAGCTCCAGTCGTACGGACGCGCCGCGGCGTTGCTCCAGAAGTCGACGAGCTCGGTGTAGTTGCGGTTGCAGGCCGTGAGGCAGCTCGAGTCGGGGTAGGTGCCCGCGAACTGCACGGCCACGGCGAGCTTCTGGCCCTCGGAGAGCACGATGGGCGGGTCGAGGGCTCCGGTGAGCAGGCGCACCGGATCGTCGGTCTCCAGCGTGCCGAACGAGAGCTCCTGGTCGGCGTCGCGGTCGTTCGGGGGGCGCGTCTCGGAGGGTTCGAGCACCCACACGAACGCCGTGTGCGCGCGGCTCGCATCGCAGGTGAGCACGTCCTGCGCTTCGTTGGACAGGGCGATCTTCACGCGGTCGGCCCGCCAGGGCCAGCCCCCGGCGGGCGGGCTCAGCGCCACACCCGCGAGGTGGTTCGACTCCCCCGTGCCGGGACCGATGGCCGTCACGATGTTGCAGTCGGCGGGGAAGTTCAGGAGGACCGTGTCGTCGACATCCGCGTCGGCATCGGCATCCGAGTCGGCATCGGCATCCACGTCCGCATCCGCCTCCGGGACGTCCGTGACCTTCTCTCCCGCGCATCCCAGGGCCACCAGCACCGGCCACCAACGCATGTGTGTCCTCCAGCTCGCCGTTCATGGTACCCACACACGGTGACCGAGCGCTTCCACTTCGAGGGTTGGGAGATCGTCGAGAAGCTCGGCGAGGGCGGCATGTGTGCCGTCTACCGCGTGCGATCCGCGGCCGATCCCGACGTCGAGCGGGCCATCAAGGTGATGATCGACGTGCATCCGGGCGCGAACGAGCGGTTCGCGGCCGAGGCGCGACTCCTCATCTCGCTCGACCACCCGAACGTGCTCAAGGTGTACGAGCTCGTCGAGGAGAACCCGCCCTGGATCGTGATGGAGCTGCTCGCCGGGCGCGATCTGGAGGAGCACCGCGACACGGTCGATCACTACCGTCCCGAGCAGCTCGCGCTGTGGTTCGCCGACCTCGCCCAGGGCCTGCAGAAGGTGCACGACCTCGGCGTGGTCCACCGCGACCTGAAGCCGTCCAACATCATGCTCGGCACCGACGGCGTGCCGCGGCTCATCGACTTCGGGGTCGCGCGCGACACCACCGCAGCACGCGTCACGAAGGCCGGCATCGTCGTGGGGACCGCCAGCTACCTGCCGCCCGAGCTGTTCCTCGAGTCGAACCCGCAGCACCTGCAGGACCAGCCGGTCGCCGACGTGTACTCCCTCGGCCAGACCCTCTGCGAGCTGCTCATCAACCGTCCCATCCACGATCCCGACGAGTTCCACGGCCCGAAGCTGCTCGTCAGCATCATGCAGGACAAGATCAGCCGTCCCCACCTCGATCCCCGCGAGTGGGACACCAACATCCCGAAGGGGCTCGCCGACATCGTCATCGACGCCACGCAGCAGCTCCCGGAAGACCGCATCGACAGCGCCCGCGAGCTCGAGCGACGCCTGCGGGCCTGGCTCGAGCAGCGAGCCCGTGTGGAGCGCGCGCCTCTGTCGCGGTCCGACGTGAAGACCCTGCCGCCCCCACCGACGGGAGGCACGAGCGGCCCCTCCGAGCCGCGCCAGGTGCGTCCGCGGCGCTCGGGCGGCTGGCTGGGAGGGCTGCTCGGGATGGGGGCGGTCGGCATCGTGGGCCTGGCGGTCGTGGGCATGCTCGCGCTCGGGGGGCTCGGGATCGGGCTCCTGGTGATGTTCGCGCCCGATGCGGGTCAGCGCACCGTGGCGGCCGCCGTGGAAGCGTCGATCGCCGGAGATTCGGAGGCCGTGCAGGCCTGCGTGGCGGGCGCCGGCGCGAAGGGGTTCGAGCTCGACGTGGTGGTCGCGCGCGGGTCCGTGAAGACGGTGCGGATCGGGGGCGTGTCCGACCCGGCGGCGAAGGCCTGTCTGGAAGCCCGGGTGCGGTCGTGGTCGCTGCCGGTGGTCGGGGGCGACGTGCGCGTGAGCATCCCCGTGCAGCTCGGAGGGTAGGATGGGGGCGGAGGTTCGCGTGGTGCTCCTCTTCGCGCTCGCCTGCACGACTCCCGAGGCGCCGTCGGGCCCCGAGTACATCGGGACCTGGGCGGTCGCGGACTACACGGTGGGCGACTGCACGTTCCCGGAGCCCACGGACTACGGCGCCACGCACGTGCTGATCGACGTCGACACCTTCCAGGGGGTCGGCACGGTCGAGGTGTTCCCGTGTGCGTCGGAGACGGACTGCAGCGCGGACTTCAGCGACTACGTGCTGGAGGTCGACGACGACCAGCACGCCTCGGGGCTCGTGCAGGGGTCGAGCTGGTTCGACGGCGAGTGCGACCTGTTCTGGATCCACGCGACGCTCGAGTCCTCGGCGGCCGGCGTGCAGATCCTCTCGGCGACCGAGGTGAACGGCGAGCCCGTGCCGGCCGACGACGCGAGCCAGTGTGCGGGCCTCCAGGGCGTGTACGACGGGCCGCGGGCGTGCATCCGGAGCGAGGCGCTCGCGCTGACGCCGGTGGAGTAGCGTCCCGTGTCGGGGTTCCCGACGCTGGTGTTGCTCCCGGGGCTCGACGGGACCGGCGAGAACTTCGGGCCGTTCGTCCGGGAGCTCGGCGCACACGGCCTGGAATCGCGGGTGGTGCGCTATCGGTCCGACCGGCCGTGCACGGTCGCAGAGCTGCGCGGGATCGTGGAGGACGCCCTCCCGGACGGTTCGTACCTGCTGGTGGCGGAGTCGTTCAGCGGTCCGCTCGGGATCGAGGTGGCGGCACGTGGGGCCCCGGGGTGCGTAGGGCTGGTGCTGGTCGCGACGTTCCATCGGTTTCCGAGGCGGGTGCCGGCCTGGATCGTGCGGACGCTCGGTCCGCTGGGGTTCGCGATTCCCCCGCCCCGCTGGGCGTTGCGAGGGTGCTCGTGGGGCATGGGGTGAGCGAAGCGACGGTGGAGGTGCTCGAGGGCTCGCTGCGAGCGAACGGTCCGGGGGTGCTGGCGAGCCGACTGAGCCTGCTGGCGGGGCTGGAGGTGAGCGCGGCGCTGGCGGACGTGCGGGTTCCGATGCTGTACGTGCAGGCGGAGCACGACTGGCTGGTGCCGTCCGCGAACCTGGACGCCATCCTCGCGGTGCGGGCTGACGTCCGGGTGGTGAGGATTGCGGCACCGCACCTGGTGCTGCAGGCCGAGCCGGTGGCCGCGCTGGCGGCGATCCGGGCGTGGTTCCGGGGTTCGGGGAGGTAGCGCCTCGGACTCCGTCGGCGCGATCGATGCTCGAGACGCCTGTTTTTTCGACACAGAGGTATTCAGAGGGATGCACGGAGGACTCAGAGGCCTGGTTGCCGGGGCGAGCGGCGTCGCCAACCCGGGGACCGAGGAGGGACGCAGCGTCGCGGTGGGACGAGCGGGGGCCTCTGGCGCGGGTGCGTCCGGCACGCGGTGTGAGGGCCTCTGCCGACGCGGACGCTGTCGGACCGACGCGTTCGTAGCTGCCAATACGGACGCTGTGTTCCGACGCGTTCGTCTCGACCGACCCGAACGCCTGATTTCAACGCAGAGCGGCGCCGAGGAGGCAGTGGCGCAGAGGTCCGGGGCCAACCGTCCACCCGAGACCTCGTCTCCGGGACGGAGCACTCCGTTGTGGAGGATGGACTGGGATGCTGTGGGCGCCAGGGGCGGGGTGATCTGGCGCGAGTGCTGTTCCTGGCTGGCAGCGAGGCGCAGGCATTCCGGCCCGTGGCCACGAAATCGAGGTCGTCAGTGGACCGTGGGGCCGGACCCTCTGTGTACCTCAGGGTCCTCTGTGTTGAAATATGGCGTTCGCCCGACGACGTCGATGGGCGTCATGACGCTGGACATTCGCTGCCATCCTCGGGCCCCATGGAGGCCGCACGCAAAGTCGCCAAGACGCAAAGCGCCGGCGTCTCGGCCACAGCGGGCGCGGTGATCTGGCGCGGATGCCGTCCATGGCCGACAGCGAGGGCGGTTCGGGTCAGGGAATGCGAGGTCTTCGGTGGACGATCGGGCCCGACCCTCTGTGTACCTCAGGGTCCTCTGTGTTGAAATAGGGGGTTCGCCCGACGACGTCGATGGGGACGTCATGACGCTGGACATTCGCTGCCACCGGACGGAACTGGACTGGACCCGTCTCCACCGGACGCGCTCATCTCCGCCGACGCGTTAGGGCGGCCGGGCGAGGACCCATGAGCTGGCACGACGGCAATCCCCCTCCCCTCGAAACGCCCGTGTGGCCCGACGGTCCGCGCAGCACCCATCCGCCGCGGGTCCTGATGCTGTACGGCAGCCTTCGCGAGCGTTCGTACTCGCGGCTGCTCGCCGAAGAGGCCGCGCGCGTGCTCGAAGGGCTCGGGTGCGAGGTCCGCTGGTTCCATCCGCACCACCTGCCGGTGAAGGGGCCCGGTCTCGACGACCATCCCGAGGTCCAGCGGCTGCGTGACCTGTCCGTGTGGTCGGAGGCGCAGGTGTGGAGCTGCCCCGAGATGCACGGCGCCATCACGGGCGTCTTCAAGAACCAGATCGACTGGATCCCCCTGTCCATCGGGGCGGTCCGTCCGACGCAAGGGCGCACGCTCGCGGTGATGCAGGTCTCCGGGGGCAGCCAGTCCTTCAACGTCGTGAACACGCTGCGTACGCTGGGCCGGTGGATGCGGATGATCACGATCCCGAACCAGTCGAGCGTCGCGAAGGCCTACCAGGAGTTCCACGACGACGGCACGATGAAGGACTCGCCGTACCGCGACCGCGTCGTGGACGTGATGGAGGAGCTCTACAAGTTCACGCTGCTGACGCGGGACGTGCAGGGGTTCCTGGTCGACCGCTACAGCGAGCGCCGGGAAGCCGCGGCGAAGCGCGCTCCCGCGGAAGAACGCCCGCAGGACCGCATCGGCGGCAAGGGGCTGTAGTCAGCGGTAGATCCCCCGCGTGAGGGTGCCGCACAGCTCGTCGACCATCGCGTCGACGGTGTGCAGGAAGCCCGTGTTCACGGACTCGAGCAGGGCGAGCATGGATACGAGGCCCTGCATCGACGACCAGGTGGTGATGCCGGCGCGTCGTGGGTGCACGCCCTCGTGGATGCGACCGGCCGCGGCATCGGCCGCGATGCGGGACTCGAGGAGATCGAACAGGCCCATCATACGCGCGTCGACCTCGGGGTAGCCCTCGGGCGGGGCCTCGAGCACGAGCGGAAGGACGGCCATGGCCCGGAAGAGCTCGAACGCATCGAGGTGATGCGCGACATAGGCACGAACGGCGGCCGCCACGACGGACCCGCCGACCGGAGTGGCCTCGACCGCCGCGGTGACCGCATCGACCTCTTCGTGCGCGAGCTGGACGAGGAGCGCGCGCGCGAGGCTCTCCTTGGAGTCGAAGTAGTAGTAGACCGCCGGCTTGCTCACGTCGGCGACCTCGGCGACCGCGTCGACCGTGAGGTTCCCGAACCCGTCGCGCAGGATGACCGTGCGCGTGGCGGACACGAGATGGGCCCGTGCGCGAGCCCGTTTCTGCTGGACCCGCCGTGAAGGGGCCGTGGAGGTTGACGCCGACATGGACTCTGACTAACCTTCAATTATCTGACTGCTAGTCAGTTTTTCAGGAGTCTGAAGATGCACGCGCTCCAGAGACCCGCGATCGACGCCTACATGATCGGCTCCCACTGGGAGGGGCTGCCCAGCATGAGCCCGTTCGGCCTGAAGCTCGCCACCTGGCTGCGCATGGCGGAGGTCCCGCATCGCCTGCTCATCGAAGACAACCCGATGAAGGGCCCGAAGCGGAAGAGTCCCTGGATCGTGGAGAACGGCCACGCGATGGGCGACTCGCACCTGATCATCCGGCACCTGGAGGCCCAGGGGCACGCGGGGATCGACGGTCACCTCACGCCCGAGCAGCGCGGCATGGCGCTGCACTTCGCGCGGTCGCTCGAGAACCACCTGCACCAGGCGGTCGAGCACGGTCTGTTCCTCGACGACAACGGCTGGAAGGCGTCGGTGGCGCACTTCTCGATGATCCCGCAGCCCATCCGGTTCTTCGTGCTGCCGCTCATCCGGCGCGACACGCGGAAGGCGAACTACACCCGTGGGATCGGTCGCCACTCGCTCGAGGAGATGCAGATCCTGGTCGAGGAGGACGTCGCGGCGGCCGCGGCGATGCTGGGCGACAAGCCGTACCTGTTCGGAGAGCGTCCGTGCACGGCCGACGCGGTGGCGTACGGGTTCTTCGCGGTGATGGTGTGGGCGCCGTTCGAGTGGTTCGGGCGCGACGCGGTGTGGCGCCACCCGAACCTGGTGGCGTACTGCGAGCGCATCCGGGATCGCTACTGGTCCGAGGGCGAGGCGCAGGCCGTGGCCTGAGCTCCGTGGGTCGGGTCTGGTAGGTTCGGCGCGAGGAGCTCCGATGACCGTCTCACCCTGCATTCACGTCCTGTCCCCCACTCCCGACCCTGCGCTCGTGGCTGCCGGGGTGCCTCCGGATGTCGCTGCACTGGGTGGCCGTCCGGTCGCCCGTCTCGGGGGCTGGGAGGTCGAGCTCGGTCCGGAGGACGCTGCGCGCGCCGCGCTGGAGCGGTGCAATGCGAGCGACGTGATGGGGTCGTTCGCACACGCGCGGATGGTCGGGAACGACGCGGGCGGCCGCACGGCCGTGGTGGCGTGGAGCCCCGGGCGTACGGAGTGCGTGTTCGAGCTCGACCCGGAGTTCGTCACGGCGAAGCCCCGCGGTCCGATGGGCGTGTGGCTCGTGCATCTCGCGCTGTCGGAGGAGGCGCCGTCCGAGCTGGCGCAGCGCGTGCTCGGCTGGGACACCACCCCCGCCGCCGCACCGGCCGATCCCGCGGGGTGGCAGCCCGAGGCGTCCGTGCGCGACGCCCTGAAGGGCGGGGACCACTTGGGGTACGCGGAGGTCGGCGGGTGTGTGGTGACGGTCCACAAGAAGGGCCTGCGGGCGTGGATCGGTGGCAAGAAGAAGTCGAAGGCGCTGTCGAAGTCCGCGAGCCGGCACTGGGCGGTGTCGGCGAGCGCGGTATGGCGCTTCGACGACCCGTTCTCGGGGCACAGCGCTACGCGGTGTGGTCTGCCGGGTCTCGACGTACAGACCGGTCCGGTCCGCAAGGCAGGCGCTTTTGCGGTGCTGTCCGACACCCACGCCCTGTGCGGCGACGCGAAGGGGCTCGAGCTCCTGGCCCGCGACGGAGACGCGCTGGTCGTGGTGGACGCCGTCCAGCCCGGCTTCCCCGCGGACGCGTGGTTCACGCTGTGCGGCACGGGCGACGGGTGGGCCGCCATGTCCATCGGCGACCACGTCGTCCTCCTCCGCTGGACCGGCGAGCGGCTCGTGGTGGAAGGGGGCTGGCGCCGCGGGACGGCCGCGATCACGAGCGCGGAGGGTTCGCTGTACACGAAGCACTACGCGCCGACCGGGTGGCAGCCCGCGCGGCTGCTGCGGCTGTCCGACCCCGACGGGCGCTGACCCTACCTGCCGAGGAAGGCCGCGACCGCTGGAGACCGCACCTCCGTGCCGTCTTCCAGGTGGAGGTGCTTCACGTTCGGCCAGTAGACCCGGGTGAGCGACGCGAGGCCCGCGAGGCCCGTGAGGTCGAGCGAGGCGAGCTCGTTGCCCCCGAGGTTCAGCGTGGCGAGGGAGGTCGCGGTGCGCAGGTCGTAGGTGTCGAGGTCGGTGAAGGCCTGCTTCATGAGGGACAGGTACTCGAGCGATGGACGCGCGACCGGGTGGAGCGCGATCTGGTCGAGCCGGGCGGAGTCGAGCGTGAGCTGGCGCAGCGGGAGGGCGGCCAGCGGACCCAGATCGAGGCGTGACCAGGCCCCGCCGCTCACCGACAGCCCCTCGAGGCCCTCGATGCTCGCGAGGGGCGCGAGATCGAGCGCGGGGGCTCCCTTCAGCGAGAGGGACAGGCGCTGGAGTGTCGGGTGGCCCGCCAGGGGCGCGAGGTCGATGCCTTCGTCGCTCGTGAGGCGGATGCCGAGGGACCGCAGGGCCGTGCACTCGGCGAACGGCGCGAGCGAAAACGCCGACGTGCACTCGAGGGCGACCTGCTCGAGCGCTCCGAGCCCGGCGAGCGGCGTGAGGTCGAACGGAGCGACGCCGTCCGGGAATCCGACCTCGAACACGGTGAGGGCGGTGCCGTCGGTGATCCCGCTGATGTCGATGGTCGCCAGACCTTCGCGAATCATGAGGCGGTCGGTCTTCGCGCTGACGCGCTTCCGGAGCTCGGTTCCGTCCGGTCGGATGCCGCGGATGGTGCCCATGGTGCCTCCACGCGCGACACCTACCACGGCGCGAGCGCGACGGGCGTCAGGGCGTCGGGGTCGCGGCGCAGTCCAGCGGAAACCACACGGACGAAGCGCCGACGTCGAGGATCCGTCCGTAGGCGCTCTGGACCTCCTCCCAGGGCGTGTCCGCGGCGATCGCCGCGATCCGGACATCCTTCTCCCGTGCGGCGCGAAGCCGCCGCTGGAGGTCCTCGACGGCCGCGAGCGGTTGCCCTGCGGCCGTCACCGTGACCGCGCCAGCCGCGATGCGGGCTTCGAAGAGCACGTCCTCGGGCCCCTCTCCCGTGCACATCGACGCCAGCGCCCGGTACAGGACGGGGTACTCGGGGATGTCCGGCGCGAACGGGTATGCCGGACCCAGCGCGACCTTCAGGGGTCGGCACGGCGCCGCACGCGGGTCGATCGGAGGCGGGGGCGGCGGAGGCGGGGGTCCCCCGGGGACCGGCGAGCGGGAAGGCGGAGCCTGGACCTCCAGGTGCTCCGGAGCCTGGAGGGGCTGTCCGGCCCGCGCCTGCCACCCGCGGAGGTGCGGGCAGACCTCGCGCCACGGACGGGCCGCATCGATCGCGACCACCGGGACGTTCTCGAGGGGTCCTGCGATCGGCCAGGTGTGGTCGGGCACCGGCCGCTGCCACTGTCGGGGGACCTCGATGGGAGCGCCCTCGGCGGGGAGGACCAGGAGCTCGTGACGCCCGTCCCACTGCACCTTCGGGTACCTCGGCATCAGCGACTCCGACACGTAGGTGACGGCGGGCTCGTCGACCGACGGGGGACTCTGGGTGCAGGCGACCAGGAGGAGGAGCATGCCGCCCATATAGCGCGTCAGCCCTGCGCGCCGGCGACCAGGGGGCTTCCCCACCCCGCGACCAGCGACGTGAACGCGCTCCGCCAGGTGGCGTCCTCCTGTCCGGACGGCAGGAGCCGCAGGGCATCCCCGCGAAGCTCGAAGTTGCCGAGCCCCTCGCACAGCGCCTGGAACTCCAGCGCGGCGACCTCGACCCGCTTGTCGCCGAGCGGCGCGCGCCCGACCTTGCGACACAGGCGGCGGAACGCGGAGTCGCGGGACGCGATCAGCTCCTGCCCGGGTTCGAAGCCCGGAACAACGCGCTGGAAAGTGATGCGGAACAGCGCCGGGTGCTCACGGACGAAGGGCCGGAAGATGCCGACCCCGCACTCCACCACGTCGCGCGCGGGGTCGTCCGTCTCGACCTGAGCGTCGAGGCCCTGCTCGAGCAGCTCGTAGGCCCGCTGGGCGAGCGCGTCGACGAGCAGGCCGTCGCGCGAGCCGAACAGGCTGTACACGGCGCGTGTGGTGGTGCCGACGGCGTCGGCCAGGGCGCGCACGGAGACCCCGCTCGCACCGCGCTCGTCGAACAGGCGCTCGGCGGCGGCGCGTAGCGCTTCGCGGGTGTGCTCGTCGTGCTCGCGGGGGCGTCCCATCGCGCACACCCTAGCGCATGCGCGCCGCTGTGCTAGATTACGTCACGTGTTACGTTACGCGTGACGAAAGGAGGGGCCGTGGACCGAATCGACCGCTACCGCCGCGCCGAGCAGGCGCTGTTCGAAGATGCAGGGATCGCGCCCGTGGAGCGCTTCCTCCGGCTGGACCGGGTCGGCACCCGTGCGCGGGTCCTCGAGGTGGGCGACGGGCCGCCCGTGCTGTTCCTCACCGGAGGTCCGAACGCCGCGGCCACGTGGGCCTACGTCGCCGCGGCCTGCACGGGGCTGCGGTGTGTCCTGCTCGACCGGCCGGGCACGGGTCTGTCCGAGCCCC
The DNA here is from genome assembly GCA_041389565.1 of Myxococcota bacterium. Taxonomy (GTDB): domain Bacteria; phylum Myxococcota_A; class UBA796; order UBA796; genus JACKEQ01. The sequence continues at coordinate 65,339 of JAWKRP010000029.1, read as the reverse complement.
TCCCCCGTCCGCCCGATGCGAAGGCGCTGCCCGGGTACGTGTCCACGCTGACGGTCGACGTGCTCGATGCCCTCGGCCTCGACCGGGTGAGCCTCGTGGCGTCCTCGCTCGGCGGGTACTCGGCGCTCCGCTCGGCCATCGACCATCCGTCCCGTGTGGACCGCATCGTCTTGCTCGGCTGCCCCGCGTTCGTGCCGGGCTGGCGGGCCCCGTCGTTCTTCACGCTGCTGCGGACGCCGCTGCTCGGGCGCCTGATGCTCTCCGCGCCGGTCACGCCCGGTGCCGTGCGGTTCGGTCTCGACCAGATGGGGCATCGGCGGTCCCTGGCGGCGGGCAGGATCTCCGCGCCGATGCTGGACTGGTGTCGGTCCTGGCAGCGCGACACCGACACGATGCCCAACGACGCGGCGATGATCGCGGCGTGCGGGACGTGGCTGGGCGGGTTCGCGCCGGAGCTGGATCTCGACGATGCGGCGCTGGCGCGGGTCTCGGCGCCCGTGCGGATCCTCGGGGGCAGCGACGATCCGATCGGGGACGGCGCGGTGGTGCGGGGGCTCGCGTCCCGGCTGCCAGCGGCGGAGGTCGAGGTGCTCGAAGGCGGTGGGCATCTGCCGTGGCTCGACGACCCGGCGTGGGCGGCGGCGGGGATCTGCGGGCACCTCGGAGCGGCCGAGGTGAGCCAGCGGCTCGTGGCGACCTGACGGGTCCGCTCACCTCCGCTGCGCTGGCGGCTCGCCGCCACCGGCAATGCCGGTGCGGACCTCTATGCGCGCGACCTGCACCCAGTGGTCCGCGCGGTCGGCCAGTGGGCCGGCGGACCGAACTGACGGCGGCTACCGGTGCCGCTCTCGATGCTCGCCGCTCTTTCTGACGAATCAGGGTCCGCACGCGCTCGGCACGCTTCTGGAGCCAGGCCGGGTGGTCCTCGGGCTGGTCACTCGCCAGCTCGGCCTCGAAGTGCTCCGCGACCGCGTAGAGGTCGTCGAGGGACAGGTCGGGGATCTCCTCCCAGGCGGGGATGGTGAGCCCACGAGGCCCCACATCATCGCGCTTGCGACCGACGAACCGACCGTGGAAGAGCTCGGCCATGTTCCGAGGGTATCGCACATCGCGCCGGTACTGCGCGTTGCGGCGATCACCCTGATGTAGTAACGTCTCTACATCGACCCGGAAGGGCGCCATGCCGGCGAAGACCGTCTCCAGCCGCGAGTTCAACCAGGACGTCAGCGGAGCCAAGCGGGCCGCGAACGACGGACCCGTCTTCATCACCGACCGGGGCCGTCCGGCCCACGTGCTCCTGTCCATCGAGGAGTACCAGCGACTCACCGGCGGCGGCGCCACGATCGGCGAGCTGCTCGCGCTCCCGGGTTCGGAGGACATCGAGCTCGATCCTCCGCGCGTCACGGACCTCTACCGACCGGCGGACCTGTCCTGATGTTCGTGCTCGACACGAACGTCGTGTCGGAGCTGCGCAAGGTCGCAGCCGGCAAGGCGGCGCCAGGGGTGACGGCCTGGTCGGAGAACACGCCGCCCGGAGCGATGTTCGTGTCGGCGATCACCGTGCTCGAGCTCGAGCTGGGCGTCCTGGCGGTGGAGCGGCGAGACCCCGCATCCGGGGCGGTCCTGCGGGCCTGGTTGGAGACCCGGGTGCTCCCGGTGTTCGACGCGCGGGTGCTCTCCGTGGACGCAGCCGTGGCCCGTCGCTGTGCAGCGCTGCACGTGCCAGACCCGCGGTCGGAGCGCGACGCGTTGATTGCGGCGACGGCGCTGGTGCATGGCATGACGGTGGTGACGCGGAACGTGCGGGACTTCGAGCCGATGGGCGTGCAGGTCGTGAACCCGTGGGATGCCGCCCGCTAGTGGCCTTGTGGCGTTGTGCTGCGACGAGGTGCTCGACAAGCACCTGGGACAGCTCCCGGTCGGCCAGGCCATCGTGGTTCCCACCCACACCGACCGCGTGCCCTGGCTGATCTCGGCCCCGACCATGCGCGTTCCGCGTGGTCCTCGGGCTGCTCACCCGCCAGCTCACACTCGAAGTTCTCCGCGACCGCGTACACTTCGGGGGCAGGTTGGGGATCTCCTCGGTCGCGGGCTGGGAAGCCCCCGAGACCCGACGTCCATCGCGCTACGAGACGCGGTCGGTGCCCTCAGCTGAGCCGAAGGCGTCCCAATACCGAGCCGACGCCGCCAGCAGGTCGGCCGACATCAACCGCTCCCCGTCCGCCCAAGCGAGCGCAGCGTCCTCCGCCGGAACCAACAGACGCCCACCGCTCTCCCGCGGACTCGCCCGGTTCCAGTCTTCGAACAGGAGCGTCACGCCCACCCGGGAGCCGACCTCCTCCGCGGACAGCACATCGGCCTCGTCACCCGCGATGTCCTCGAAGCACGGCGGCTCGCGTTCACCCTCACCACGCTCCCACGGCTCCCACTCCACCGGCTCGGCCACCGTGACCCGGAACACCCGCTCCTCCGGGTGCCCGAGCGCCGCGGCCATGTACCGGCAGAGCACGTCGAACGACACGCGCCCCTCGGAGCTCGAGGTCGCTACGATGTAGCCGTCGTGCAGACAGCCCCACACCGCGCACAGCTCGATGGAATCCATGGTTCCTTCCCCCGGTTCGGCGACACGCTCACTACAACCGTGATCGCTGCAGACCCCGACCCGGTTTGCGGCGTGAGGACCGACACAGCGCCTGGGACGGTGCCCCGTCTTCCGCAGAGCCTACAGCACGTCGAACCGATCAAACTCCATCGTGAACTGCCCGCGCCCCTTCGTGTTCGACCGCAGCTGCGTCGCATAGCCGATCAGCTCGCCCAGCCCGCACTCCGCCAGGATCGACGACATGTCGGCCTCCGCCGAGTGCCCCAGGATCGTCGCGCCCTTCGCCTGCAGGTCGCCCAGCACGCGGCCCGTGTCGTCTTCCGGCACGACCACCTCGACCTTCATGATCGGCTGCATCACCTTCGCGTCGGCCGAGCGCATCGCCTCGCGCACCGCCGTGGCCGCCGCGATCCGCAGCGCCTGCGGACCCGACGCCGGACCGAACGTCTGCACGTCGAGGATCTCCACCTTCAGGTCCTGCAGCGGCGCGCCTTCCGTCGGGCCCCCCGCCAGCGCGTCGTTCGCGCCCTGCTCGACCGCCTTGATCTGGTCGGGCGTCGGCGTGAAGTCGGCCGGCGACCACACCGGCTGGCACACCACCTCGACGCCCGCGCCCCGCTCGAGCGGCGTGACCTTCGCGGTGGCCGTGGCCTTGAGCTCCGTGACGTTCGGACCGGCATCGAACACGCGGTCGACGCTGCCCTGCGCGCTGGCCGTGCGCGAGATCGTCTCGCGATGCATGACCCGCGGACGCCCCACCACCAGCGTGACGCCGAACTCGCGCTTGATGCGCTCGAACTGGATCTGCAGGTGCAGCTCGCCCATGCCCTTCAGCACGCGCTGACCGGTGTCGGCGTCTTCTTCGAACCGCAGCGTCGGGTCTTCTTCCGTGACCTTCTGCAGCGCCTCGAGCATCTTCTCCTCGTCGCGCGAGGACTCGGGCTCGACCGCCAGACCCAGCACCGGCTCGCGCGCGTCGATGGTCTCGAGCAGCACCCGGTGCTCGGGGTGGCACAGCGTGTCGCCGGTGGTCGCGTGCCGGAGCCCCGCGAGCACCACGATCATTCCGGCCGTACCGCCCGGGATCTTGGTCTTCTTGTTCGCGTTCACGTCGAACACGCGAGCGGCGCGCTCCTGGCGCTCCTGACCCGCGATGGCGACCATGTCGCCCTCGTTCAACGTGCCCCGGTAGATGCGGGTGAAGCAGTGCCGGCGGCCCTCGAGCAGCTGCACCTTGAACACGAGCGCGACCAGCGGCTCGTCGGGATCGAGGCGGACCTCCACCGGATCCCCGGCCTCGTCGGTGCCCTCGACCGGTGGCACGTCGAGCGGAGACGGCAGGAGCTTGATCACGGCGTCGAGCATGGGCTGCACGCCCCAGTTCTTGAGCGCGCTGCCCGAGAACGCCGGACGCAGCGTGCCGGCCTGCGTGAGCCGCCGCAGCACGGACCAGACGTGCTCCTCGTCGGGATCCTCTTCGGTGAGCACGGCCTCTTCGAGCACCTCGTCGTGCTCGGCCAGCGCCAGCAGGAGCGTCTCGCGGTAGGGCGCGAGCGTCTCGAGCTCGTCGTCGGTGAGGTCGCGCACCTCGACCGCCTCGCCCTTCTCGCCGCCGAACGTGTACGCCTTGCGCTCGATGCAGTGCAGGACCGTCTGTGCGTCGACCACGGGGACACAGACGGGCACCGGCTCGTCGCCGAACCGCCGGCGGATGGACTGGAGCGCGCGGTCGAAGTCGGCACCGGGACGGTCCATCTTGTTGACGAACACCATCCGGGGCACCTCGAACTTGTTCGCCTGGCGCCACACCGTCTCGGTCTGCGGCTCGACGCCCCGCACGCCGTCCATCACGATGACCGCGCCGTCGAGCACGCGCATGGAGCGCTCGACCTCGATCGTGAAGTCGACGTGACCGGGCGTGTCGACGATCTGGATGAGGTGGTCGCGCCACGGGCACTTGGTGACGGCACTCGTGATCGTGATGCCGTGCTCCTGCTCCTCGACCTGCCAGTCCATCGTGGTGTTGCCGTTGTGGACCTCGCCGATCTTGTGCGACGCCCCGGTGTAGAACAGCACGCGCTCCGTGAGCGTGGTCTTCCCTGCGTCGACGTGCGCCGCGATCCCGATGTTCCGGACGAGCTCGAGCGGCATCACGTCCAGTTGTTTGGCCTTGCCCACCACAACCTCCGAGGGCGTCGGCTATCCCCGTGCAGGACCCGTTGCCACGCTACATCCGGAGGCGGAGGTCCATCGCGAGCTTCTGCAGCGCGAGCAGGCTCGGATGGTCGAACCCGAGCACCTGCCCGCCGAGCGACCGCGCGTGCTGGAGCAGGGCCGTGGCCTCCTTCCGCTCCTCGACGTCCGCCATCTGCTTCGCCTTCTGCATCAGCAGGTCGACCGTGCCCTCCACGGCCGTCTGCGTGTGCGGGTGCGCATCGCCGAGAGTGCTGCGCAGCAGGGACGACGCGCCGTCCATGTACCCCATCGCCTCGTCGACACGGCCCAGCTGAGCGATGAGCACCGCGAGACGCACGTATCGACGGGCCACTTCGGGGCTGCTCGGACCGGAGATGCGGGTCTGGCGCTCCACCGCCTCCGTCAGCAGACCCTCGGCCTCGAGCGGACGCCGCAGGTCGATGTGGACCTGCGCCAGGAACGTGAGCCGCTCGGGCAGCTCCGGATGCGGGGTGTCGCCGCCGAGCTCCCGCGTGAGCGCGACCGCCTGGTTCACGCGCCGGATGGCCTCTTCGCGCTTGTGCGTGTGGTACAGCGCGACGCCCAGACCGAACCCGATCTCGGCCATCGGCTCCTTCTGGCCCGACGCGGTGGCGATGGCATCGAGCCCGCGCCACATGGCGACCGACTCGCGGTACTTCTCCGCCTGGTTCAGCACGATCGCGAGCTGACGGGCCCGCTGCACCGTACGCGGGTGGTTCTCGCCGAACTGGTCGAGCTCCGCCATCCACGCGTCGCGCAGGCACTCGAGCGCATCCTCCACCCGACCGAGCCGCAGCCGCACCTCGCCGAGCTGACCCGCGACGTTCGCGACCGTGAGCGGGGCCGCGCGCTTCCGGATCCGGTACGCCTGCTCGAGCACGTGCTCGCCCTGCTCCAGGTCGCCCGACCGCGCATAGTGCAGCCCGAGGTTCCCCGCGACGACCGCCAGCCGCAGATCGCGCCCGCCCACCACGGATCGCAGGCCCGCCCAGGCCTCTTCGAGCATCGCCGCGCCTTCGGCCTCGCGCCCCGCGCGCTGGGCGAGGTAGCCGAGCGCTCCGAGCTCCACGAAGGTGTCGGGGTGCTGCTGCCCCTGGTTCGCCACGTGCCAGCCGAGCAGACCGCGCGTGACGGCCGTGGCCATCCGCAGGTTGCCGGACCGGTTCCACAGGTCGCGCGCGAGCGAGAGGATCGCGACGCCGGGAGTGTCGCTGTCGACCTCGAACAGCCCGTCGGGCATGGGCGCGAGCGCGTCTTCCCACGTGAGCCCCGCGCCGCCCTCGGCCAGCACGGCACGCCCTCCGTCCTCGAACAGACCGGCCACGAGCGCCGCAGCATTCGCGCGGTGGTTCATCGACCCTCCCGGGCGGAGCTTACCCCGTTCCCGCGGCAACGCGTGCCCCTCACCCCCCGACCGGAGGTAGGCTGCGGCGTGAGCGACGAAACGCCACCTCCCTCCAGCCCGTCTCTCGGAACCCCGCGATCGTGGTCCGTCGAGCTGGCCGCCCTGTTCGCGGGCGGCACCGGCCTGCCCCCGCTCGCCGGGGGCGGGTTCCTGCTGGCGCTCGGGCACCGTGGGGTGGGTCCGCGTCTGTTCGCGTGCGGGCTCCTGTGCGTGGCGGCGGGCGGGCTGTGGGGCTGGCTGCTCGGGCCGTGGCTCCGCTCGGTGGTGGGCCCGATCCGGAGGTCTCCGCTGCAATGGGTCCCGCTGGGCATCCTTCCCGGGGCCGGCATCGGCGCCGTGCTGGCCGCACCCGTCACGTGGGCGCTCGCGGGCTCAGCCTTCTCGCTGGGCCACCTGATGCTGAACGGGAGCACCGTCATGCTCGCGGCGGCCGTCCTGTTCGGCACCGCGTGGGCCCCGTACGTCGCGCTGCGGCTCCGCGGCGCCTCCGGATGGGCCGTCGTCGCCATCGCCATCGCGCTCTCCCCCATCGCCGTCGTGGCCGCGTCGTCGTCCGTCCGCACGGTGTGGCTCACGATGGGCGAGCCGTGGCCGGACTGACCCCGGAAGACCGCGACTCACGGGCCGTCGCGGCCGATGGCGGACCTGGCCCGTCCCTTCGGGACCGCGACTCACGTGCCGTCGCGGCCGATGGCGAACCTGGTTCGTCCCTTCGGGACCGCGACTCGTGGGTCACCGACTTCAGCGCGTTCGGCGCCGGCTCCGGCGCGATGCCCCTCCTGCTGTGCGGGGCCACCATCGGCGTGCTCGGAGACGGCACGATCGCGTGGATCCTCGTCTTCGGCGGCCTCGGGCTGGGCGCGATCGGCGGTCTCACCGGCATGCTCGCGGGTCGCCTCCTGTACCGCGCGGCCCGGGGTCCCGCAGGCACCGATCCCGAAGACGCCCCCTACCTCACGCTGCTCCCCCTCGGTCCCACCGTGGGCACCCTGATGGGGCTCGCCCTCGGTCTGCCCCTCGTCGCCCTGCTCGGGTCCCCGTTCACGCCCCTGCGGATGGTCGCCACCACGGCCGTCCCCGCCGTGTCCGGAGGCCTCCTCCTCGGCGCCGCCTGGCCGGCCTACCTCGCGGTGCGCCGCCGGGGGCGTCCGGCGTGGCCGGTCGTGGCCGTCGCGGTGGGACTGTCCCCCATCGCCGCCCTGATCGGGTTCGTCTCGATGACGGTGCTGGCCGTGGCCGTCGACGCGGGCCTCACCAGCCCCTGACGGCTACCGCAGCCCGCTCCGCCGCCGCACGATCCAGGCCGAGCCCGCGAACAGCGCCACCAGCAGGGCCAGCAGCGGCGCCCGCCACAGGGCCGTCTCCCTGCGGTCCCACACGACCCGACCCGCCGAAGGGTCCGTCAGGACGGGACCGAGCTCCCCGGCTGGGTGGAAGCGCCCGTCGACCCGGGCCGCCAGCGCCGCGAGGAAGCCGTCGTCGGGGGCGACCTCGTCGAGCTCGGGGTCGCGCGCGGTGACTGCGTAGACCGTGTCGGCCGTGCCCACCTCGGCGCCGTCGCGGGTGACCACGACCTTCACCCGGTGCGTCCCCCGCACCTTCGCCCCGAGCGTGAGGACCACGTCGCCGTCGGCGCCGGTCTCGCCCTCGAGGGTCTGGACCTGACCGTTCACCGTGACCTGAGCCGTGGCCTTCGCGCCCGGCAGCGCCGCGAACCCGGGGTCGCGCGCACGCACCACCAGGCGGACCTCGTCGCCCACCCCGTAGTTCTCACGCGGCGTGTCGACCGTGACGCGCGACACCGAGCTGTCCTTCATGAGCCAGCGAAGACCGTTCTTCCAGAACCGCAGGTAGGCCTGGTTCCCACGACCCTCGGCCGCCTCCGACATCGACCAGCGCCAGCTCGAGTCGACCGTGAGCGCCATCGTGCGCCCCGCACCCGCCTCCCGCACCGACAGGATCGGGAGCGGTGTGCCGTCCGACGCCGAGAGGGACGGGTGATCCAGGAGCACGGCCGCGTCGTCCTTTGCGCGCAGGACCACGTTGGTGCCGTCCATGTCGTGCAGCCGCGCCCACCACACCTCGTTCTCGATGCCGTCGGCCACGAGCCGGGTGAGCGGGTGCCGCTTGCCCTGAGCGGTCAGCCGGGGCTGGAACGGCACGAGCGACGGCTTCTCGTTGCGGTCGACCTCCACCGGCAGGATCTCGCCGAGCGCGGTGTTCGCGTAGCCGCCCAGACCGAACGACCGGTCTCCGCCGATCATCACGAGCGCGCCGCCATCGTCGTGCACGTACCGCCGCAGGTTGTCGAGCAGCATCGGGCCCTGCCCGACGAAGTAGTCCTCGTAGTCGAAGTTCTGGAAGATCACCGCATCGAACGACCACAGATCCGTGCTGAACAGATCCGTGTACGGGAACGCGATCAGGGACAGCTCGCTGTCGCTGTAGCGGTTGTCCATGTCGCGGCCGGTCCGCAGGATGAAGAACGACACGAGATCCACGCTCGGGTCGCCCTTCAGGAAGCGGCGCAGGAACTTCACGTCCCAGCTCGGCGCACCGGCCACCTGCAGCACGCGGATCTTGTCGCGAACCACGCGCACGACGATGGGCATCGAGTTGTTCGCGGGCACGGCATCGGCCTCGTACTGCGGCACCTGCACCTCGTACGCGAACCGCCCCGCCTTCTCGGGCACCACCTCGAACTCCACGTGCCCCTTGCCGTTCGCGTCGAGCGACACGGGCTTCTGCGTCACCACCGCACCGTCGCGCAGGAGCTTCACCTCGACCTTCGACTTCTCGAAGCCGGTGCCCTCGATCTCGGCCTTCACGTGGAACGGGTGCCGGAGGAACGCGTAGCCGCCACTGTCGACGGACCGCACCGCCAGATCCTTCAGCTCCGTGCGGCTCCCCACCTGGTAGATCGTGAGCGGCCCGCCCAGCGCGGGCGGAGCGGGGCTGGCCTCCTTCGAGAACCGGCGGCGCAGCAGACCCCGGTCGAGGCCATCGGTCACCACCACCACGCCCGCGAGCTTCTCGCCGGCCAGCCGCTCCGACAGGGCGTCGAGCGCCCCCTCGAGATCCGTGCCGGACAGCGTGTACGCATCGGGCTCGCCCACGTACAGCTCGTCGCCGAAGTGGAAGACCTCGAGCCGGTCGACCTGGGACGTGACGTGCGCCACGACCGGAGCCACCCCGTCGGACCGGGCCACTCCGTCTTCCAGCACGCCCATCGAGCTCGAGGCATCGACGAGCAGCGCGACGCGCCCGGGCTCCGTGCGGCCCTCCTCCTCGATCCACATGGGCTTCGCGACCGCGATGACGAGGCCCGTGAGCGCGAGCCCCCACAGCACGGCTTCGGCGATGCGGGCGGCCCACGAGCGCTCTCCCGGCAGGGACGCCCCCCAGGCGAGCAGCGCCGCAGCGACGCCCGACAGGACGATCCACTGCGGGGCCGTCCACTCGAGCGTGCCGCTGGAACCGAGCGTTCCGCCGAGCAGCCACTCCATCATTCGAGCCGCCCCTGGCGCTTCAGCGCGACCACGTGGGCCTGATCCTTCTTGTAGTTCGCCGTGAGGCTGTACATCACGAGGTTGATGCCGAGCTTCAGCGACTCCCGGCGCTGGTGCTCGCCGCCCGGCACGCAGGCGCGCACGAACTGGCCGTTCTCCTTGCGCTCGAGGGCCCCGGACACGTCGTTCCGGCTGTACACGAACGGCGCGAGGTTCCCCACCATCACGGCTTCGAGGTGGCTGTGGCGCGCGAGACGTCCCACGGGCTTGTCGATCAGGAAGAACGACCGGTACAGGCTGTGGTCGCGCGGGACCGGTGCGAGCTGGCGCGTCGGGAACAGGCGCCCGGCGAGGCTGCGCACGCTGCGGTCGAACGCGCTCTGGTCGGCGCCGGTGGCATCGTCGACGAACAGGAACCCGCCGTACGCGAGGTAGCGCAAGAGCTGCTCCACCTGCTCGTCTTCGATGGAGAACCCGTCGTCGCCGATCAGCACGGTGAACGGATGCTCGAACAGCTCGGGCTCTTCGGGCTTCACCTGCACCACGCGCCCCTGCACCTCGACGCTCGTGGTGCTCTGGACCTCGTACAGCAGGCGCTTCCAGGCGCTCGGCCGCGACAGCGACGCGCCCACCATGAGCTCCGCGACGTCGATGAGCGCGCTCTCCCCGAAGGCGAGGGACGTTCCGGGCACGAGCAGGCCGGCACCGGTGGCGGCGATGAAGTCGCGACGGTTCACGAGGACCTCCGGAGGGCGAGCAGCGCTTGCAGGACGAGGGCGCCGAACGCGAAGCCGAGCAGCCCGCCCGAGAGGTCGGCATGGCGCACGAACAGCTCGGGGTTCAGCTCGCGCTCGACGGCGGCGAGGGTGTCGTAGGGGCGGACGTCCGACTCGACGGGGTTCGTGTTGACCGCGATCCACGCGAGCGGCGCGGCATCCTCGATCTCGAGCCGGTAGGCCCCCGCCCGCTCGGGTGTGAACACGACCTGGCTGCCCTCCATCCGGCTGCGGACCACCGACCCGTCGGGGCCCACGACGTCGGGGTCGACGTTGAGGTCGGGGAGCGGGATGCGGACGGGCTCCCCCACGATTCCCTCGAAGCGGGCGGCTCCGTTGCCCGACTCGCCGCCGAGGTAGTGGACCAGGCGCTGCATGCTCGGCATGAACGCGGCCTGCAGCGGGAAGTTCGACCAGCTCCAGTCGACCGTGCTGGTCCAGACGAGCACGCGGCCCGCACCGATGCGGCGCTCCACGAGCGCGGGCGCGCCCCCTTCGTATTGCAGGAGCGTGGTGACCTCGTCGGGGCGGTCCTTGTACGCCTCGAGCGTGAGGATGCGGTGGCTGCGGACCGACGCGAACGCAGACCGGCCAGAGCGCGAGAACGCCGCGAACAGCGGGTGATCGGTGGTCGGCAGCAGCAGCGGCACGCCCTGCTCCTCACGGTCGGCGAGGGACCGCGGCTTGCGGAACGGAGCCGGCAGGATCGCGCCGAGCGCGGCGTTGTACCGCTCGGCCGTGATGTTGTCGCCAGCCGTGATCACGAGGTTCCCGCCCTTCCGCACGAACTCGGTGAGCAGGGGGCCGAACGGACGCGGGTCGGCCACGTTCGCCATGAACACCACGCGGTGCTTCTCGGGGTCGAGCGAAGCCAGCCCGGACGGCGCGGTGACATCGATGGCGACGCCCGACTTCACCCCGCCCCACGGGGCCAGCGCGCGCTCGAGGAAGTAGACCTCCGACCGCGTGGGGGTGTCGCCCGGATCCCCGTCGACCACGAGCACCCGCGACGCACCGACGCGGGGCAGGTGGAAGTACCGCGCGTCGTCGGCGGGCAGGTCGGGGTCCTGACAGACCGCCGCACCCACCCCACCGAGCGCTTCCTGCGGGATGGTCAGGCGCTCGGCCGCTTCGCCCTCGGGCGGGAGATCGGCGAAGATCGGGATCTGCTGGCCATCCGGCAGCGTGACCTCGCACGCCACCTCGATGCTCTGCGGGCCGTAGTTCGCGAGCTTGAGCGTGAGCGAGCCGCCCTCTTCTCCGCTCCCGTAGCTGGCTTCGGTGACCGCCACGTTCCGCGGGGGCTCGCCCTTCACGGTGAGCGGGAGCACGGTGCTGCCGAGCTCCACGAGGGCCTCGAGCTCGGGACGGGCCTCGCGCACCGCCACCGGACCGGCCTCGTCGGACACCACGATCACCTCGCCCGGCTCGCCTCCGAGCAGTCGGCGGGCCTCGTGCAGCCCGCCCTTCAGGTCGGACACGCCGTGCGTGGGCTGGATGCCGCGCACCAGCGAGCGCGCGCGGTCGAGGTCGTCGGTGAGCTCGCTCGTGAGGGCCATCGCGTGCTCGTCGAACACCACGACGCCCACCTGCGTGCCGCCCGGGAGCTGGTCGAGCACGCGGACCCCTTCGTCGCGGGCGCGCGACAGGAGCGTGCTGCCCGCTTCGGTGAGTGACATCGACATCGAGCGGTCGATCACGATCACCACCCGCCCGGTGCCCCCGAACTCGGGCACGCCACCCGGGTACGTGAGGCGCGGCCCGGCGGCGGCCAGCGCGAGCAGCACGAGGGCGAGCACGCGCAGGAGCAGCAGGAACCAGTCCTTGATGCGACGGCGCCGCCGCAGGCGCTTCACCACGCGCTCGAGCAGCAGCATGGCGCCGAACGCCATGCGATCGCGCGGGGTCTGCCGGGCGAGGTGCGCGATCACCGGGAGCGCGGCGAGCCCGGCGAGCACGAGTGAGAACGGCGCGAGCAGACCGAGGCTCATCTGCGGGTCACCGCGCGGCTGGGCTGGTCGAGGATGGCCCGCCGCAGGAGGTGCTCGAGCGGCTGCGCCGTGGACGTGTCGAAGTAGCGCCCGCCGTGCTTCACGACGCCGCCGCGCACCTCCTCCACGTACTCGTCGACCACCTCGGCGAACGCGGCCTGCGCGCCCGCGGGGTCGACCGCGAGCACCTCGCCGCCCTCGGGGCTGTAGAACAGCGCGGGACGGTCGAAGCGGAGCGCCCACTCGTCGGCATCGAACAGGTGGAAGAACCGCAGATCGGCGCCCCGTCGCGAGAATGCGGCGAGCGAGCCGAGCCACTCGCCCGGTTCCTCCATGCCGTCGGTGATCACGGCGACCCAGCTCCGGCGCCGCACGTGCTCCCCCACGCGCGCGAGGGCCCCCGCGAGGCCCGCCACTCCGCCGGCCTTCGCGCTGGCGAGCATCAGGAAGCACAGCTGGAGGTGGTTGCGCCCGGATCGCGACGGGAGCGACCGGAACGCCACCTCGTCGCCTGCGATCAGCTCGAGCCCCACGGGCTCTCCGTGGCGGTGCAGCCAGTACAGCAGCGTCGCAGCGAGGGTGATCGCGTACCCGGCCTTGGAGCGGTCGAGGTCGGGGTAGCCCTTGATGCCCGACGCGCCGGTCGTCAGGTCGCCCGAGAGGTCGAGCACCACGGCACACGGCAGCTCGGTCTCGGTCTCGAAGCGCTTCACGACGAACCGGTCGGTGCGGCCCCACACGCGCCAGTCGAGGCCGCGGAGGTCCATGCCGGGCAGGTACTCCTGGTAGTCGGCGAACTCGATGGCCTGGCCCACGCGCTTGCTCCGGTGCTCCCCCATCAGGAGGGCATCCGTGAGGTGGCGCGCCTTCAGGTGCAGGTGCCGCACGCGGGCGAGCACCTCGGCGTCCCAGACCGGAGCGAGCGGAGCGGACGGGAGACGGGTCAGCCGACCTCCTCGACGAGCTGCGCCACCACGCGGTCGACGGAGATGCCCGCGGCTTCGGCCTCGAAGTTGAGCAGCACCCGATGGCGGAGCACGGCAGGAGCGACCGCGCGCACGTCTTCGGGGGTGGGCACCTCGTTCCCGCGCAGCGCGGCCCAGGTGCGCGCGCCGATCGCGAGGTACTGGCTGGCACGGGGCCCAGCGCCCCATCGGATCCATCGCGAGGCGTCGAGCTGGGCGCCCGGACGGGTGGCTCCGGCGAGCTTCACGCAGTACCGCACGACATCGCCGTTGGCGGGCAGGCGTCGCAGGAGCTGCTGCATGGCGACGAGCTGCTCGACCGACAGCACCTGCGTGGCGTTCGGCATCTCACCGACCGTCGTGCGCCGCACGATCTCCTCCTCTTCGGTGGGCGTCGGGTAGCCCACGGGGATGGAGAACATGAAGCGGTCCTGCTGGGCTTCGGGCAGCGGGTACGTGCCTTCCTGCTCGATGGGGTTCTGCGTGGCGAACACGAGGAACGGCCGCTCGAGCGTGTAGGTGTGGCCCGAGGCCGTGACCTGGCGCTCCTGCATGGCCTGGAGCAGCGCGGCCTGGGTCTTCGGGGGCGTGCGGTTGATCTCGTCGGCGAGCAGCAGGTTCGTGAACACCGGGCCCTTCACGAAGCGCAGCCGGCGCTCTCCGCTCGTGCGGTCTTCTTCGAGCACGTCGGTGCCGGTGATGTCGGACGGCATGAGGTCGGGCGTGAACTGGATGCGACCGAACTCCAGCCCGACGGTCTCGGCCACGGTGTTCACGAGCAGGGTCTTCGCGAGCCCCGGCACGCCGACGAACAGGCAGTGCCCGTCGGAGAACATCGCGGTGAGCATGAGGTCCACCACGTTCCGCTGCCCCACCACCACGCGCCCGATGGCATCGAGCAGCTTCTCGCGGGTGGGGGCCAGGGACTCGAACAGCGCCACGTCGTCCAATCGATCCTCCTTCACAGTGCGCCGGCCTCGCTCACGGCGTCGTCGAGCTTCGCGGTGGCCGGGCCTCCCGCGCCCACCACCACCGCAGACACCCGTCCACGCGGGTCGATCACGAACACGGTGGGCAGGGAGCGCACCTTGTAGCGGCCCTTCACCGTACCGCCCTTGTCGAGCACGATGCGGTACGGCACGTCGGTCTTCGCCAGGAACGGCTTCACCTTCGCGAGACTCTCGTCGGTGAGCCCGAGCACCACGACCCCGTCGCGGGCATCGAGCTCGGCGAGGTGCGGCATGGCGGAGCGGCACGGACCGCACCACGTGGCCCAGAAGTCGAGCACGACGACCTGGCCCCGGTAGTCGTCGAGGGTGACCGGGTTGCCCTCGAGGTCGGTGACCCGGATCTGCGGGGCCATCTCGCCCACGAAAGCGGCCTCGAGCCCTTCGGCGTCGGAGGACTCGGCCCCGCCCGGCAGGATGTACTCGCCCGAGATCTCGTGCAGGGGGGTGAACTCGGTGTCGGACCCACCCTTTCGCAGGATGTCGACGTAGCCCGCCCGCCGCGCGAGCTCCGCGGTGTCTCCGCGGGCCTTCGCGAGGTCGGCGAGGGCCGCCTGCACGGAGGGGTCGTACGGGTTGAGCTCGGCAGCGGCTTCGAACGCCGAGCGCGCGCCGCGGCTGTCGCCCTGCTTCAGCCGGATCTGGCCGAGCGTCTTGTGGGTGAGCGCGAACTCCGGGTAGTCCTCGAGGCTCGCGGACAGCTCGCCCTGCGCGGACTTCACGTCGCCGAGGTCGAGGAAGGTCTGCGCGATCATGTTCGACAGGTACGGGGAGTTCGGCTCCTCGGGGTCGCGCGCCTTCTCGTACTCGACGAGCGCGGCCCGCGGACGCTCGTGCTCGCGGAGCAGCGTGCCCAGCCGCACGAACCGGTGGAGGTCTTCACGGCGGGACAGCACGGGGTCGATCGCCTGGTCGCTCGTGCCGTCTTCCGCGAACACCGTGGGGAGCTCGGCCAGCTCGCCGTTCCGGAGCTTCAGCGTGCGCATCCATGCGATGTACGCGGACTCGAGGTCGCTGAACGCCGAGAACCCCGCGCCCCGGGCCAGCGCTTCGCGGGCATCCACCCCGCTCTTCACGAGCGGCAGGGCCTCGAGCAGCACGCCCTCGCCCTTCCTCTCGAAGCAGAACGCCATGAGCGCTGACACCTGCGCGTACGCGAGCGCGGCCCGCTCGGCCGTCGGCAGCTTCGCGAGGCTCGGGTGCATCTCGTCGAACGTCACGAGGTCGTTGTCGGACAGCGCCTTCGCGAGCAGCCCCTGGTCGCGGATCGACAGCTCCCAGTGGTCGCTCCCGTCACGCCACCGGTTGTCGAGGTACTTCGCGATGGCTTCCTGGAGCCACACGGGCGCACGGTCGTCGGTGTTGTGCGCGACCACGAGGTGGATGTACTCGTGCGCGATGGTGTCCTGCCAGTCGTAGCCGCGCGCCAGAGCCCGCGGAGACGTGACGAGCAGCCGCGACCACTTCGACAGCGCGACCACACCGGTGGTGCGCACGTCGGACTCCGAGAGCGAGCTGGCGGCGATGAACGTGCGGGAGTCGGGGTAGACCTCGAGCAGCGTGACGCCGGGGGGCGTGGCCCCGAGCAGCGGGGTGATGTTCTGCTCGGTGCGGAGCAGCGCGTCGCCCGCGCCTTCGAGCAGCACCTCGTCGAGCCCCGGCTTGAACCGGATGCGGAACCGGCTGGGGGTGCCACCGGGCACCATCGGGGTGACCTCCGCCCAGAACGCCGTGGCGTACAGGGTGCGCTCGTACAGAGGCTGCCGATTCCACTCGTCGTTCCAGCCCGCCGCCACCGCAGCATCGATGGCCTCGCGCGCGGCCGGGAAGTCGCCCGCGTAGAACGCGACGTGGGCCTTCTGTGCGAGCAGGTCGGGGTCGGTGGTGGAGTCGGCTCCGAGCGACCGGAGGGCTTCGCGCGCACACGGCACGTCGTTCGCGCGCAGGCAGCGCTCGACGGGGTCGCCGAACGGAGACTGCGCGAAGGCCGCGAACAGCAGCGCGATCACTGGCGCACCAGCTCTTCGAAGTACCGCTTCTTCATGGCCTGGAACTCTTCGGGCACCTCGCCCTCCATGCCCTCGAGCAGCGCCTTGCGGTACGCCTCGGGCGTCTGGAACTCCTCGGCGCGCGGGATCTCGATGTTCTGGGGCTTGTTGTTCTCGCGCCCGGACTCGTCGCTGTCTTCGCCGCCCGACCGGCTGCCGGAGCTCGGCTCCATCTGCTGCTGCTGCTGGCGCGCCTGCTCCATCGCCTGCTCGAGCGCCTGGCGCGCCTCCTGGATCCGATCGGCGGCCGCGCCCTGCGAGCCCTCGGCAGGCATCGGCCGGCCATCCTGGAGATCCTGGCGGGCCTCGCCCATGCGCTGGTCGGCCTCGTCGAGCCCTTCTTCGAGCCCCTTCGGCCGGACCGGGAACTGCTGCGTCAGCTCCTGCGCGCTCTTCTGGGCTTCCTGGAGCTGCTGCTGGATCTCCTGCTGGCGCTGCTCGAGCTGCTGGCCCTGCTCCGCCATCGCGGCGTTGGGCGGCTGCTGCTCGAGCTGGTCGAGCAGCTTCTGGATGGCGTCGAGGTGGGCGTACATCGACTCGAGCTCGGCGCGGGCGGGCCCGTTCTTCGCTCCCCCCGTGATGAGCGAGCTCTGCAGGGCCCGGAACATGGCGTCGACCGCGAGCGACACCGCGCGATGCCCGGCCCGCGAGCCGCGGAGATCCTGGCCGTTCGCCGAGCGCTGGAGCCGGCCCGCCTGTTCCACACCGTTCTCGGCCCGCTGGATCTCGTTGAAGCCGCGGAGCGCCGGACCCAGCTCGTCGCGGTAGTCGACCGCTTCGGCCACGAGCTCGTTCGCTTCCTCCTGGATCTGCTCCCATACCTTGTCGGCGGCATCGGCCTGCTGCTCGTCGCCCTGCTCGCGCAGCTTCTCGACCTGCTCCTGGAGCTCCCGCTGCTCCTGCTCGAGCGCTTCGAGCTTCTGGCGCAGCTCGTCGGCCTTCTCCATCGCGTCGTTGCCTTCGCCCTTCTGGCGCTCGAGGGTGTCGCGCACGCCCTCCGCCATCTGCTGGAGCTGGCTCGCGAGGCGCTCCATGAGCTTCTTCGCGTCGTCCATGCGCCCCTCGGAGATGGCCTTGCGCACCTCCTCCATCAGGTCGCCCATCTCGTCGTTCCGCGCGTTCACGAACTCCTTGAGCCCGCCGTCCTGCAGCTTGGCCGCGGCTTCCGCCAGCTGCTGCGCCATGGCCTCGAGCTGCTCGAGCTTCGCCAGCATCGCGAGCGCGTCGGGGTCGTCCTCGGCCATGAGCTGCTCGAGCTCCTTGCCGAGGTCGTCCATCCGCTCGGCGACATCGACCACCTCGGCCAGCGCCTTGTTCTGCAGCATGCGATCGAGCGCGAGGATGCCGTCTTCGAGCGCCACGATCGCGGCGTCGCGGTACCGCTCGGTGTCGCTGACCGCGGCGGGCTGGGCCATCTCGGTGGACCGCGGGTCGAACGCGACCGCCGTGTACCGCACGAGCTCGCCGCCCGTGCTCACCACCTCGCCGAGCACGGCCTTCTCGAGATCACCGAGCCGACCCCACTCACGATCGACGAGCTCCTGGACGGGCAGGTAGCGCTTCGCGACCACCTCGCTCCACTGCGCGAAGTCCTTCGATGCCGAGCCCACCGGGAAGGACTCCTCCAGGTGGTCGGCCAGCACGACGACCATGGCGTCGACCATGGCCTCCAGCTGGGCCTCGCTGCGGGCATCGAGCCCCTTCGGGCCGAGCACGACGAGCCGGATCGAGCGGCTCGTTCCGGACTTCGAGCCCGAGTAGGTGTCGTTGTCGGTGGCGCTGATCGCGAGCTCGACTTCCTGCCCGGGCTTCAGCCCGAGGTCGGCCGGGGTGCGCCAGAGGTCGCCGAACACCTCGGCCTTCCGCTCGGTCATCCGGTAGATCGGCGCTCCGGCGGGCTTCCCGGCGATGAGCAGCGAGACCGACCGCACACCGTAGTCGTCGCGTGCGCGCCACAGGATCTGGAAGTCTTCGTCGACGGCGAGCTCGAGCACGTCGGCTTCGCCATCGAGCGTGACGTCGGGCGGGAGGTCTTCCTCGGCGGAGATCTTGAAGTCGCGCGACCGCTCGGAGGTCTCGCCGCGCCAGGTGACGAGGTGGTACGCGCCCGTCTCCGGGCCGATCGTGAACGTGCCGTCGACCATGCGGGAGTCGCGCACGCGGGCCTCGAAGCGCTGCTCGTACGCCACGAGCCCGGCGGCCTCGATGGGATCGGCGCTGCGGGCCGTGACCTCGACCTGCGTGCCGGGCGGACCCTGCGCGTCGCCCGTGCTGTTCTCGATCACGCGGGGCTCGAGGCCCGTGTAGTCGGGGTAGGTGTACCGGAGCACGAGATCGCCGACCTGGGCGCGCGGATCGTCCTGATCGCCCTTCAGCAGCGACATCGCCGCGCTGGCCTCGAACCCGGCCGCCCACCACTTCGCCACCCCCACGGGCCCGCCGGCGAGGAACGACAGCGGGACGGGCAGGAACAACAGGAAGGCGCCGACAGCGACCAGCACCAGCTGCCGCATGCCTCCGTGGATGCGGGACGGCTGGGCTTCGGACAGCAGGGTGGCGGCCCGGCGTGCGACGAGACCGAGCAGCGCTTCGCTCTCGCCGTTCCGCGCGCCCCCCACACGCTCGACCGCCGTGACGAGCCTCCCGCGGAGCTCGGGCTGCTGAGCCTCGGCGAGACGGGCCTGCCGCAGGGCATCGCCCGTCGCCCGCCACCGGAGGAGCAGCGGCAGCACGATGGCCGCCCACAGCCCCGTGCCCCCGACGAGCACCAGCACGGCGGCCGTTCCCCCGCGGTCCCAGTCGAGCAGGGCGGCCAGCACGACGAGGAGCAGCGACACGAAGCCGAGGAGGAACGTGCGCCCGCTGATGTCGAGCAGGAGCAGCACGCGCTCACGCCAGACCAGGCGACCCACGAACCGTCGGATGATGTTGAGATCGTCCGCCATGGACCGGTGCCGTACTCCATCGGGGTGCCCGGACGAGCACCCTCTCCCCCTAGACACGGTAACCGCGGCTGCGTTCCGAACGGAACACCCGGTGACGTTCGATGACCTGCGAAGCCCCCGCCCGACGCGCGTGCTCGCGGCCCCCCGGAGCTCAGATCTTGCGGAACAGACCCACCGCGATGCCGATCACGCTCACGTCGCCGCTGGAGCGGTCGACGAAGATGGGCTCCATCGCGCTGTTGGCGGGCTGGAGGCGGATCACCCGCCCCTCGTTGAAGAAGCGCTTCACCGTCGCCTCGCCATCGACCATCACCACGGCGATCTCGCCGTTGCGGGCCGTCTGCTTCTCGCGGACGAACAGGTAGTCGCCGTCGTGGATGCCGTCTTCGATCATCGACTCACCCGTGACGACGAGCGCGAAGATGTTCCCCCCGCGCGGCACCATCGAGGCGTCGACCCGCAGGGTGCCCTCGTAGTTCTCCTCGGCGAGCAGCGGCAGACCGGCCGCGATGCGGCCGAGGATCGGGATGCCCTGCACCCCATCGTCCTCGAACGACTCGTCGGCCTGGTCGGTGAGGCGGATGCTGCGGGGCGCGCCGCGCCCGCCGACCCGCTCGATGTAGCCCTTGCGGACGAGCGCCTTGATGTGGTCGCTCACGGCGTTCGTGGACCCGATGCCGAGCGCGGAGCCGATCTCGCGATAGCTCGGAGACACCCCGCGCTGATCGAGCGCGGCGCGGATGAACTCGAAGATCTCCTGCTGGCGGGGGGACAGATCATCCATCGACGGTTCCTCGCGGGTACTGCACATACGTTTTCGTGAACGCTTGTACAGTAGCCGACCCTCCCGCACCGGGCAAGCCCGGGCGTGACTCACTGCTTCGGGCGAACCCCGACGCGCGCCTGGATGATGTCGGTCACCGCCATCGCCGACTGCGTGCGCTGCTCCACCCGCACCTCGCTGTTCTCGGTGCTCCCCGTGAACGCGCCCGACCGGTATCCGGTCGACAGCACGACCTTCTCTTCGCCGCACCCCGACTCGACGACCTCGAGGAAGCGCTTTCCGGGCAGGCAACCGCGAATGGGCGCGCACCGGAAGCCCCGCGTGCGGATCGTGATCACGGCGCACCCCGCGGGGTCGATCGTGGCGCGACCGGCCGAGAGCAGCGTGGCGGTGATGGCCTCGCGGTCGGTCGCGTCTTCCGCCTCGAGGCGGATGCGGTCGGACAGGTTGGGCTCGCTCGCGATCGGGTGGAACACCTGACCGGTGGACTCGAAGCCGACGTACACCCCGCCCTTGAGCTGGATCGGCCAGTGCTCGGCGGTGTCGACGACGCTGCGGTAGAACCCCGGCACGAACAGCGGATCGGGTGCACCCGACCAGGTGTACGCGAGGTGCTTGGTGAGCATCTCGCGGCCGATGGCCGTGAACGCGATGGCCGCGACGCGCGATCCCTCGAACGCCGGGGCGCGGGTGCCCTCGAGCTTGATGTCCTCCCCGCAGCCGAACGCCAGGCGCTGGACCTTGCCGCCCTGCAGGAGCGCCTGGGGCGAAACGCCGGGGAAGCCGTCTTCGCAGAGGATGTAGTGCACGGGGTCGACGATGCCCTGGGCCGCCAGGAAGCCCGCCAGCAGGTCGGCGTTGCCCATCGCGATGCGGAAGGGCACGGGCCCCTGGGCGCCCCGCAGCACGTCGAGCTCGGGAACCCGCTGCATGGGGCCCTTCTCGGGCTCGTCGGTCTTGCTCTTCGCCTTCTTCTTGCCCTTCTTGCTCTTCCCCTCCTCGACCTTCAGCTCGTACTCGCCCTTCGGCTCGCCCACGAACCACACCACGGGGTCGGACTGCGAGATGACGACGTACTCCCCGTCGAACATGCGGTAGTCGATGCCGTCGCACGAGAGGTCGGGGAACGGCCCCGACGGGTTGCGGCGGTCGACGCAGCCCTGCGGGAACCGCCCGAGGAGCTTCCACCCCTCGTCGGTGAACGTGACGACGAACTCGTCGCGCCCGATGTGCAGCCACAGCTCGTCGACCTGATCCTCGTCGAGGTCGGTGATGCGACGCAGCGAGAGCTGCTGGAGATCGAGCCCGTGCTTTCGGATGAAGGGCTTCGGGATGACGAGCGAGTGCCTCTCGCCCTGGGTGGTGTGGATGGTCTTGCTGGTGTTCAGGGTGACCGGGCGGTCGCCCGTGACCCAGAACAGCACGCCCGCCGCGATGAACACGAGCATCCAGGCCGGCGCCATGGCCCAGAGCAGCCGACGGACCACGCGCGACGTGCCGGAGTCGAGCTGGAACTCGCACTCTCCGATGAGGATGGTGTCGCCGATGGCCACGGGCGTGGGGGTGTTGGCCGGGATCGACTGGCCGTTCACCTTGGTGCCGGTGGCGGAGTCGAGGTCGGTGATCAGCCATTGACCGCGTTCCACCTTCATGGACGCGTGCTTCATCGAGACGAGCGGATCCGGGAGATTGATGCCGCGCTGAGTGCGTCCGATGACGATCTCCTCGGAGGCAGGGAGCGGAAACCGTTCTCCAGCAACGGGTCCGCCGACGGCGACGAGATCGTGAGCCAAGGATCCTCCGGGATACCGGGGCTTCTACCTTGCGCGGCGGGTACGAATCAAGCCGCGCTGCACGTCCAGTTCGTGGATGCGGGGTTATTGCGGGGTTCTGTGGAGGATTGAGGACGTGTCGCAGAATCCCGGCCCGAGTGTCGTACTGCCCGAGCTGGCGCCGTGGATGCGCAACCTGATCCTCGGGCTGTTCGGGCTGTACGTCGTGGAGCTCGTGCTGTGGAACCTCGGCGCGCCGCTCGGTCTGATGCCGCTGTCGAGCCTCGGGTACGGGTTCCAGCCGTGGCAGATCCTCACGCGGTTCTTCGTTCAGGGGCGCGGAGCCGCGGCCGGCGTGCTCATCTCGCTCGTCGTGCTGTACCTCGTGCTCCCCACCCTGCCTCGCCTGCTCACCCGCCGGCAGTGGGTCGACGCGCTGTCCACCACCGCCATCGTGGCGACGCTCATCCCCATCCTGTCCGACTTCCTGGGCCTGTTCCCCCCCGGAACCCGCACCGGGTGGACGTTCCTGATGGTGCCGCTGTTCGTCGTGTTCGGTCTGGCGCAGCCCCGCGGCATCATCAACCTGATGTTCGTGCTGCCCGTGCCGGCCGTGTACATCGTGTGGGGCACGCTCGTGTACGTGCTCATCATGCTGCTCGCCTTCCCGAACGCCGCCACCCTCGAGGGGGTCGCGGCCTGGATCGGGATCGTGGGCTGGTGGAACTTCCGCGGTCCCGGCAAGCGCCGTCGCCAGCTCCGCAACGAGGCGAGCAAGATCGAGCGCGAGCTGCAGAAGTTCACCGTGCTCGAGGGCGGGCGCGCACAGGGCCAGCAGAACCGCGACGACGACGAGTGGATCCACTGATCGTCCTCGACGGCGGGCTCGCCACCACGCTCCAGGCGCAGGGGCTCCCTCCGTACAGCCCGGTGGAGCCGTGGCTCCTGGAGCATCCCGACCGGATCGTCCGCGCGCACCGGGCCTTCGTGGAGGCGGGCGCGCAGATCGTGCTCACCACCACGTTCCGGTGCCTGCCCGGCCTCCGCGACGACTGGCCCACGCTCGTGCCGCGGGCCATCGAGCTCGCGCGGGCGTCCGGAGCGCCCGAGGTGTGGGCGTCCTTCGGTCCGGGCGGTGGGCATGCCGAGGTGGCGCGGCTCGCGGGGCCCCTGGTCGACGGTCTGGTGCTCGAGACCTTCACGAGCCCGGACGAGGCGCTCGCGGCCCTCGACGCCGTACGGCCCCATGTCCGCGGGCCCTGCGTCGTGTCGGTGGTGCCCGGAGCCCACGGGCACGGGCTCGATGGGCGCCCGCTCGCGGATCCCGCCCAGGACGCGATGCGGCGCGGCGCCGACGGGTTCGGCGTGAACTGCATCTCCGGCCCGGTCGCGGTCGCAGCGGTGGACGCCCTGCCCGACGGCATCCCCGTGTGGGCGAAGCCGAGCGGAGACCCACGTGCCGTCGCGGCCTCGGCTCAGCGCGAGGCGTTCCGCACCCTGGCCCCGCGGGTGCAGTGGCTCGGAGGGTGCTGCGGGACCACACCGGACGCGATCCGGGAGCTCGCGAGCCTCAGTTCGAGATCGGCGGGCTGAACGTCGCGAACTGGCCCTCGGCCACCTCGCGGGGCGCCCCACCGTGCAGCGGGCACTTCCAGATGCGCGCCCCCTGGATCTGCCCGCGCAGCACCCCCGCGAGCAGGAGGTGCCGGGAGTCGGGGTCGACGATGGGGTGGCTCTGCGTGTACTGCTCGAAGAAGCGCAGGTAGAACCGGAAGTCGCGCGTGGGGAGCAGGTCGGCCACGTGACGTGCCGTGCCGTCGGTGTCGATGAAGTACCACTCGACGAGCCCGCGATCGGAGTCGACCCGTGCGACCACCAGGCCGCTGCCGTCGGGCACCCACATGAACGCCAGGCACGTCATGTCGGAGATCAGGCGCTCCGTGCCGGACTCGAGATCGAGGATCGACAGCCCCTGGTACGGCGAGCCATCCCCTCCGGGCGCGACCGCCCGCGCGAGCGAGCGCCCATCGGGAGAGGCCACGAACGCGAGCAGGCCCTCGCCCCCCGGCAGGTGCTGCGCATCGCCTTCGCCGCGCACGCGCACGATCTCCGCGCGGCCCCCCGCGTGCACGCCGTACAGCACGCTGTCGCCCGCCGTGACCGGCGCGCAGAAGTCGCCCGGCGTGCCCGGCAGCACCTCCGTCGGGCGGCGCATGTCGGGGTCCATGATCATCATGCGGGCGTTCGCAGAGCCCCCACCGATGAAGGTCGCGAGGCGCCCATCGGGCGTCCACGTGAAGAACAGCGGGCTGCCCTTCGCCAGGATCTTCTGCGAGCTCACCGAGGCCGTGCGCCCGACCGTGAGCAGCAGATCCTCGCCGCTCTGGCTGACGGCCGCCAGGCGCTCGCCATCCACCGACCACTGCAGGTAGATCGGCACCTGATCCGGCAGGTCGAGCACCTCGGACGACGTGATCCCGTCGAGCGAGCTCACGAGCACGGACGCGTTCCCGCCCTCGCGCAGCCGGAAGCACGCGACCCGATCCCCGCTCGGCGAGAACCCCGGCCACGTGTGGGCGTACCGGGCCTGACCCGCGCTCACCCAGCTCGCCCAGATCAGCCCGTCGGCGGCATCCGTGAGCCCCGAGGACCGCCCGTCGGGCTCCACCAGGTGGATCTGCCGGTTCGGTGCGACGTACGCGATGCGGCTCATCGGCCCCCCGGAGGCGCGGCGATGCCGTGCAGCACGAACATGATGCCGCCTTGCATGAGCCGCTCCTGGTCGGGCCGGATTCCGATGGCCGACTGGCCGGCCATACCGTCGATCATGGCCTTCAGCATGGTCGCCATGGCGATGGGATCGCCCTTCCGGATGGCACCCTCGTCCATCCCCTGCGCGAGGATGCGCGTGCAGGCGTCGGTGAACCGCTGGTGCACGGCCTGCACCTCCTCGCGGATCTCGTCGTCGCGGACGGCCATCTCGGTCATCATCAGGAAGAAGCGCGGCGGCGACTTCAGGCCGGCGAAGTAGTCGAGGTACTTCTGGCCGAGGTCGAGCAGCTTCACGACGGCCGCGCGGTCGTCGGTCTCCGCCTGGTCGAGGAAGCTGTAGG
Organism: Myxococcota bacterium; assembly: GCA_041389565.1. Classification (GTDB taxonomy): domain Bacteria; phylum Myxococcota_A; class UBA796; order UBA796; genus JACKEQ01. The sequence goes on along the minus strand of JAWKRP010000029.1, from coordinate 40,205 downwards.
TGCTCTCGTGCTCTTCGCCGACCAGCGCCATGAACACCTCGCGCTTCGACGAGAAGTAGAAGTACACGGCACCCTTCGACAGACCGGCGCGGCGCGCGATGTCCTCCACGCGTGCCGCGAGGAAGCCCTTCTCGACGAACACGCTCCGCGCGGCCCGGAGGATCTGGGCGCGGCGCTCGGCTTCGGACAGGTGTTTGGTCATCGGTCGGCGACCCTAACTCAGCCGGGCAGCTGGGTGTCGAGGTCCGCACGGATGGGGCGCCGGTCCGCGATCATCTCGAGCAACACGGGAGGCCAGCGATCCCGCGGCGTGTGCACGAGGAGATGCCACAGGAGCGCGGCTCCTTCGGGGGCGTGCGTGTGGAGGAGGTCGGCCGTGAGGGGCTCCGGCTCGGCGAGCCCCACGGAGGCCGGCGCCGGGATCGCGACGGTCGTGGACGTGCCCAGGTTCACGAGCGCGAGGGGCAGCTTCTCGACCTTCTGCCGGCGCTCGAGCCCCTGGAACAGCACCGCCGACCGCTCCGCGCTCCCGAACGACCACCCTGCGATCGACCCCGTCTGGCCGGCTCGCTTCCACTGGTGCTGGTCGAGCACGAGCCAGTCGCCGTGCGGAGCCTCGTAGTACCCGAACAGGTCGATGTCGGGCTCCATCCCGGGCCACAGGCGCAGCCCGGTGCGCTGCCAGACCTCGCGGGGCAGGCGGGACCGGAGGAACGCGACCACCTCGCCGCGCGGGTCGAGGAAGGTCTGCCGCGGACGTCGGGCGGGCGGCGCCAGAGCCCGGTACAGCCCGGCGACCCCGCCGAACAGCACGTCGTACACGTCGGCGGGGATGTCGTGGGGCGCGGGCTCGAACGGCAGGCGCGTGATGAGCCGGAGCGCGAACCGCACGTCGGAGTCGTCGCCCAGCACGACCGCGATCTCGAGCTCGTCGAGCTGCAGCGCCCGGTAGTACAGCGTCGCGACCGTGATCTCCTCGAGCGGGATCACCAGCGGACCGGGCGCGAGGGGGTCTTCGAGCGTCAGCCGGTCGGGCTCGATGCGCACGAGCTGGGCGCGGTCGCCACGCCACCAGAACACACCCTCGTAGATCACGAGCGAGAGCACGAGCGGAACGGGCACCCACCACAGGAAGCCGAACCACCACAGCAGCGTTCCCACGACCAGCCCCGCCATCGTGAGCAGGCCCCGCGCCACGGGGCGGATGAAGCTGTCCACCAGCTGTGGCGTGCCCGTCAGGATAATCGGCTGCAATGTTCCCGCTCCTCCAGCTCCTCTTCGCATGCCAGGCCCCCGCCGCGCCACCTCCCGACCCGTTCTGGAACGGCCACGAGTCCATGCTGCGGGGCGAGCCCGAGGGCGCGGTCTGCACGGTGGTCGCCCTCCACGGGTACGGCGCCGACCCCGTCGACCTGAAGAACCTGTTCACGGGCTATCCGGGCGACCTGCAGGTGCTCCTGCCGCGCGCTCCCGACCAGGTGCACCAGCGGGGATGGTCGTGGTTCCCTCGCCTGCGCGACGTGGGGCGGGACGAGCTCGCTTCCGGCGTGAATGCGCGGGCCGACGCCCTCGTCGCGGCGCTCCCCACGGCTCCGACCCAGCGTCCCATCCTCGGGAAGCCCATCATCACGGGCTTCTCCCAGGGGGGCATGCTGGCGTTCACGGCGGCTGCGCACCACCCGGAGGCGTTCTCGGCGTCCCTGCCGCTCTCCGGATTCCTCCCCGACCTCACCCCGCCCACGGCGCCGGGCATCCCGGTCCACGCGTTCCACGGCGCGCTCGACAACGTGATCCCCGCGGCCGACGCCCAGGCGAGCGTCGACCTGCTCCAGAAGGCCGGGTGGAATGCCACGGTGAAGATCTACCCCGACACCACCCACAGCGTGCCGGCACCGGTCCGGGCCGACCTCTACGCCGCCATCGCCGAGGCTTGCGCCGCCCGATGAGGAAGTGGTCCACCGTCGACGCCGTCCCCACCGACGACGGCGTGCTCGAGCTCCGCCACGACGGGTCCACGTTCATCATCACCATCGCGGGCCGGGTGCTCATGTCCAGCACGGCACGCCGCTCGGAAGAGGCGCTCGCGACGCTCGGATGTGCCACGGTCCGCCGGCAGCCCGCGCCACGCGTGCTGATCGGGGGCCTGGGCATGGCCTGGACGCTCCGGGCGGCCCTCGACACGCTCCCCCCGGCAGCGAGCGTCACCGTCGCAGAGCTCACGCCCACGGTCCTCGAGTGGTGCCGCGGGCCGCTCGCGCCGGTCACGAACGGTGCGGTCCACGACCCTCGCGCGTCGGTCGTCCTCGGTGACGTGGCGAAGGTGATCGCCGACAGCCCCCCCCACGCGTGGGATGCCATCCTGCTCGACCTCTACGAGGGTCCCCACGCCGCGACCCAGCGCCGCGACGACCCGTTCTACGGCCGCGCCGCGCTGTCCCGCAGCCACCGGGCCCTGGCGCCGGGCGGCACCTTCGCCGTGTGGGCTGAAGACCCCGACCCCGGGTTCCCCGACCGCATGAAGCAGGCGGGGTTCACGGTGAGCACCCACCGCGTCAGCAACGGCGGGCGCACCCACATCGTGTACGAAGGCGTCGCGAAGGGCCGCCGTCAGATGTCGAACGTCACGCCCTGAGCGAGCGGGAGGTCGGTGCCCCAGTTCAGGGTGCACGTCTGACGCCGCATGTACGCCTTCCAGGAGTCGGAGCCGGCCTCGCGACCGCCGCCGGTGTCCTTCTCGCCCCCGAAGGCCCCGCCGATCTCGGCGCCCGACGTGCCGATGTTCACATTCGCGATGCCGCAGTCGGACCCGCGGTGGGACAGGAAGCCCTCGGCCGACCGGAAGCTGTCGGTGAAGATCGCGCTCGACAGCCCCTGATCGACGTCGTTCTGCGCCGCGATGGCCTCGTCGAGGGTGTCGTACTCGAACACGTACAGGATGGGCGCGAAGGTCTCGTGCTTGCAGATCGGCATGCTCGTGCGGGCCTTCACGATCGTGGGCTTCACGAACGAGCCGGGGCGGTCGAGGCGCTCGCCGCCGGTGAGGATCTCGCCGCCCTGCTCGCGGATCTCGGCGATGGCCTTCTCGTACATGACCACGGCGTCCTCGTCGATCAGCGGACCCATGAGGATGCCCGGCTTCGACGGGTCGCCGATCGGGATCTGCTCGTAGGCGTTCACGAGGCGCTTCGTGAAGTCGGCCGCGATGGAGCGGTGCAGGAACAGCCGGCGGGTGCTCGTGCAGCGCTGACCCGCCGTGCCGACCGCACCGAACGCGACGCCGCGGAGCGCGAGATCGAGGTCGGCGCTGGGCTCGACGATGATGGCGTTGTTGCCGCCGAGCTCGAGCAGCGAGCGGCCGAGGCGCCCTGCGACGACCTGGCCGACGTGCCGACCCATGCGGGTGGACCCGGTGGCCGAGATGAGCGGCAGGCGACGGTCGCGGATCATCGCTTCGCCGACATCCGCATCGTCGCCGATCACGAGGTTGAGCACGCCGCCCCAGCCGTGCTTCTGGAACACGGCATCACAGACGCGGTGCGTGGCGATGGCGGTGAGCGAGGCCTTGAGGCTCGGCTTCCAGATCATCGTGTTGCCGGCCGCCGCCGCGACCATCGCGTTCCACGCCCACACGGCGTTCGGGAAGTTGAACGCGGTGATGATCCCGCACACGCCCAGCGGGTGCCACTGCTCGTACATCCGGTGCTGCGAGCGCTCGGAGTGCATCGTGAGCCCGGTGAGCTGGCGCGACATCCCGACGGCGAGGTCGGCCATGTCGACCGATTCCTGCACCTCGCCCTCGCCCTCCGACGTGACCTTGCCGACCTCGCGGGTGATCAGCGCACCCAGATCGGCCTTGTGCTCGCGGAGTGCCATGCCGACCTCGCGCAGGATCTCCCCACGCTTCGGGGCCGGCAGCATCCGCCACTCGGCGAACACGCGCTGGGCCTCCACGACGATGGCGTCGTAGTCGGCCACCGACGCCATGCGCACGGACGCGATGACATCACCGGTGGTGGGGTCGAGGCTGGGAACCTCGCGACCCTTCGTGTCGATGAAGCCCGACGTGGACGCCGCGCCGGGGTTGGACGCTTCGATTCCGAGGCGGTTCAGGAAGTTCGACATGTCTGTTCCTCCGGCCCGCTCAGCGGGTCTTCGTGGTCTTGGACGAGGGGGAGGCCTTCGGGGCCTTCGGCTTCGCGGGGGCCTTCGCACCGGACTTCGCCGGAGCCTTCGCCCGGGCGGGCGCCTTCGGGGCACCGGCTGCGGGCTCGGCCAGGCGGGTCATCAGGACGGCGAGCTGCTCCTCGACCCCCTCGAGGCCGTCGGCCGTCGCCTCGGCGGTGGTCTTCGCCGTCGTGGCGAGCTGGGCGGCCTGGCCCGCACCGGCCTTCGCCTGGTCGACCGCGGTGTGCAGGCCCATGAGCTGGGCGCTGCTCGCCTGGACCGACCCCATGGTCATCTTCAGCTTCTTGTCGAGGGCGTCGATCCGGTTCCGCAGCTCCTCCACCTCGGTGGCGGACGGCAGCGATCGGGCGGCGAGCTCCGTGCGGAGCAGATCGCGGATTCGACCGTCTACGCCGAGCCAGTTGCGGATGGAGTCTCGCAGGGACATGGACACCTCGTTCGGGCCGCGGGCCGTAACACGATCCAGCCCGTCGGGGACGGGGTCGTCACCGGAACGTCAAGCGGTTGGATTCTGGTTGCCACTCCCCGGGGGGTTGCCTATAGTGCGCGCCATCCCTGGAGGAGACCCCATGCGCAATCTCATGTCCGTGCTGGCGATCGCTGGCGCCGTGCTCGTCACCACCGCCTGCAGCGGCGGCAAGGACGAAGACACCAGCACCCCCACCGACCCGTGTGAGGCCGCTGGCGCCGCGCTCGATTCCGAGCAGTGCCTCTGCGAGATCAAGACGAGCGTCAGCGCGTGCTGCGCGGCCTTCCCCGACAACGCCGAGTGCGCGGTCCCGTGCGACACGGCTCCCGAGCTCTCCGACTACGCGTACATCGCGTTCCAGGGCGATGCGAACTACCTCGCCGGCACCTACACCGGCACCGAGTCGTTCGGGTACTACCGCTTCAACAACCAGGATGCCCCGGCCCTGGGCGACGAGACGGCTCTGTGCGAGTTCACCTACACGGCCGCCAACGCCGCCAACCCGCAGGCCACGCCGTGCGCCGAGTGCGAGTGGGACGTTCGCGTGGCGTTCACCAACGGCGTCGAGACCAGCGACACCCACAGTTTCACGGATCCCGAATCGGGCGCACTCTACAGCTGCGCCCTCTTCAATACCACCGTGGATGCTGACACCGACTACGGCTACGGTTTCGGCCAGTACACCTACATGGGCACCGACTACCCCGCGCTGTACTTCTTCAACGACGACGACAGCACCTGGGGCCCCGCCACCCTCGAGGCCAGCTACGACGCCGTGTCGGGCGACTTCACGTACAACTGGATTCTCCAGGCCGGCTACCTCGGCGCCGTGGTCCCGCCCTGCGAGTGATGCGTCTCTGACGTGTCTCGGAAGGCCGCCTGCAGCGATGCAGGCGGCCTTCTTCGTCTCAGGGACGTCCGTCAGGACAGAGCGCGTGGGCCCGACCTGAATCGGCGTTCGTGAAGCGGCCGGCTACGGAGCCGGAGACTTCGGGGCCGCGGCCGAGCGCTTCGCCTGGACGGCCTTCGCCTTCTCCACCAGCTTCGCGCCCTCGTCGCGCTTGTCCTGCTTCGCCAGGATGTTGGCGTGCATGATCAGGAGCTGGGGGTCTTCCGGATCCACTGCGTACCCGCCCTGCACGGCCGCGAGGCTCTCGTCGTACCGCTTCAGGTTGAACAGGGCCTGCGCCACCCAGTAGTGCGACTCCGCGGCCGTGGGCGCGGCCTGGCGCAGGATCTCGGCCTGGGGCAGCAGGGCGTCCCAGTCCTGGGTCTGGGCGATCAGACGCACGTACGTCATGCGGGCCGGCGTGTTCTTCGGCCAGTGCTTCAGCTCGCGCTCGATGAGCCCCCGCGCCCGGTCGGACTCTCCGCGCCCCTGCACGAGGGCGGCGAGCTTGTAGCACACGTCGCGCTCGGGCAGGCTCGCTTCGGCGCCCAGGGCCAGCATCGGGATCCCGGCCTTGAGGTCGCCCTTGTTCACGAGGGCCACCCCCATCACCCCTGCGAGCGCGTAGTCGTCGGGGTACTGCTGCTGGAACAGCGCGCCCGTCTGGAGCGCGGCCTCCAGGTCGCCGCTGCGGGCGAGCGCCGTGAACGTGGCCGCCCGGATCCGCGGGGCGGTCGGCATCTCGTCGGCCACCTGGAGGTACAGCTCCGCCGCTTCCTTGTACCGCCCGAGCTCCGCCAGCATGACGGCCTCGGACTGCTTCAGGTCTGGCGACGCTGGGTCCTGGAGGCGCGCCTTCTGCACGGCCTTCAGCGCATCGTCGAAGCGACCCTGGGCCGCGAGCGACTTCGCGTACCGGTTCTGGAACTCGGTGATCTCCGGGTACGCCTTGGCGAGCTCTGCGAGAGTGGACTCTGCCTTCACCATGTCGTTGGTGAGCCACATCAGGTCGACCTCCTGGGTCTTCCTGAGCAGGTCGGCGCGGTCCTTCGGGTCGAGCATCTCGGCCCCGGGATCGATCGTCACGGACCCCTGCGTGTAGCCGAGGGCCTCGAGCTGGGCGACGACGGCTGGGTCCATGTGCATGTCGGACGTGTCGGGAGGCCCGTACGCCAGGCCCTTCAGCGCCTGCTGCAGCTTCTGCACCTCGGTGGGCTGGGCCTCGGCGAGGTTCGTGGCCTCCGCGGCATCGGTGGTGGCGTACAGCTCGGGACGGGGCGTGTCGATCAGCTTGTGGGCGCCGTCGACGAGGCCGATGTGCGGAGCGAGCCCGAACCGCTGGGTGTTCTGGTACGACTCCATGTACACCGGCTTCACCGGATCGCCCGGCGCCACGCGCCCATCGATGCCCTCGAGCGCGGGGAGCCCGAGCAGGCTCAACAGGGTGGGCGCGACATCGATCAGCCCGACCGGCTCGTCGATCACGGCGGGCTCGATGCCCGGACCGGCCATGAGGAGCGGCACGTGCTGGGTGGAGTCGTACACGAACAGGCCGTGCGTGATCTCGCCGTGCTCGCCGAGCGACTCGCCGTGGTCGGACACCACGACGAACACGGTGTTCTCGGCGTCCCAGGCCTCGAACAGCCGGCCGAGCTGGGAGTCGGTCCAGGCGAGCTCCGCGTCGTACGGGCGGTCGGGCACCTTCTCGCGCCACTCCTTCGGCGGGAGGTACGGGAAGTGCGGGTCGTACAGGTGCACCCACACGAACTGGGGCGCGCCGTCGTCGAGGCCCGCCTTCCACTCGAGGATGTCGTCGATCACGGCGTCGGCCCGTCGCTCGGAGGCCCAGAAGTTGCGCTGCTGCTCGATGTCGTCGAAGAACGCCTCGAACCCCTGATCGAAGCCCCACGTGCGCGTCGTGACGTACGCCCCGACCGACGCCGCCGTGCGGTACCCGGCGTTCTTGAACGACTCGGCCAGCGTGTTCTCGGCGTACCCGAGCGTCGCGCGGCTGTTGTTCCGGATCCCGTGCGTGGGAGGGGTCTTCCCGGTGAACAGGGAAGCGTGCGACGGGATGGTGAGGGGCAGCGGGGAGTACGCGTGGGCGTACCGCCGCCCGCGGGCCGCCAGGGCGTCGAGGTTGGGCGTGAGGGCCTTGTCGTAGCCGTAGGCACCGATGCGGTCGGCCCGCGTGGTGTCGATGGACACCAGCACCACGTTCGGGTGCGCGGCCTCGGACGGCTCGGGGGCCGGCGTCGCGGGAGGCGCACCGGAGCAGCCGAGCAGCGCGACTGCAGCGAGGGCCGAGGGGAAGCGATTCGCGGAGCCAGGAGGGGTCACGGGGCACTCCGGGGGATCAAGAGCGAGAGGTCGCCGCTGTCGGTGCGGCGGACGACCTCGTAGAGGGCTTCGAGCGCCGCGGTGTCCTCGCCGCGGGCGCGAGCCACGTACCACAGGGTCGCGACGTGCTCGGGGTCCAGGCGCCCCGGGTGGGCCTCCACCTGGTCCTGCGCCCCGTCGAGGTCGCCTTCGTCGGCCAGCACGCGAGCGCGGATGTCGAACGCCAGCGGGATTGGCCGGGCCTCGGCGATCGCAGGACGGAAGCTCGCGAATCGGGCCCCCGACAGGTCGCCCATCCGGCGGCACGCTTCGGCTCGCCAGAGCGCATAGGACTGGTTCGTCAGATCGCTGCGGGCCGGCTTGAGCAGCTCTTCCTTGGCGAGCTCGGGGGCTCCGTCGAGGAGGTCTTGCCGGGCCTCGAGGAAGACCAGGGGCATCGCCCGCGAGAGATCACGATCGCGCCGGGCCATCTCGCGCTCCAGCTCCACGCGCTCGAAGGGGTACGCATCCGTGCCGAGCGCCAGGCGCAGGCGGGCGATCCGCACCATGTCCTCGCTGTCCTGACGCAGCTCGAGCTCGTCGAGCGCAGCGGCGGCCCCCACGGCGTCTCCCGCCAGGTGCTTCGCGAGCACGAGCTGGTAGACGGCCTCCGGACGGCGCAGGTTGAAGGCCGCGGCCTCCTCCAGCCGCTCGATCGCCACGGCCAGATCACCGGCCTCGAGCGCGCACCGGCCCTCCGCGAGGTACCCGTCGACGCGGAACCGCTTCTCGCCCCGCACGCCGTCGAACGCCTCCGACGCGCGCTCGCACTCGCCCAGCGTCGCGAGCGCGATGCCCATGCCGAGCTTCGCGGCCACGTTCTCGGGATCGTTCGCCAGCACGGCCTTGAACGCCTGCAGCGCCAGCTGCGGCTTGCCCGACCGGAGGTGCATCTCTCCCAGCTTCGAGCCCGGGCTGCTCGCCCCGAGACGCGAGCCGGGCTTCGCGGCGATCGAGCCCAGGCCGGCGATCACCATCAGGACGGCTGCGAGATGACGGGCGCTCCCCATGGCGCGCCCCGTAACGCTGTGGGGTTCGGGTCGCCGCTGGGGTACCCTCTCGCGCCACTCGTGGGAGGTCCCGCATGCACACCGACCCAGCCGCCGTGATCTCGCGGGTCGAGGCCATGGATCACGCCGCCGCCGCGATCCGTATCGCCAACCTGGTGCCCGAGCTGAACCGGCACTCGCACCTGTACCACACGCTCGACGCCGCCGAGATCGACGACCGCACGTACGACCTGATGTACCGCGAGCTCGAGCTGCTCGAGATGCGCTTCCCCGACCTGCTCCGGCACGACTCTCCCACCCTCAAGGTCGGAGGCGCGCCCGTCTCCGAGCTCGCCGAGTTCGTGCACCGCATCCCGATGCTGTCGCTCGGCAACGCGTTCTCGGGTGGCGAGATCGCGGAGTTCGACGCGCGGTGCAGCAAGTTCCTCGGCGAAGACGCGCCGCTCGCGATCACGTACGTCGTGGAGCCCAAGCTCGACGGGCTCGCTGCCGAGCTCGTGTACGAGAACGGCGTGCTGGTGGGCGCGGGGACGCGCGGTGACGGGAAGGTGGGCGAAGACATCCTCCACACGGTGAAGACCATCCGCGCGATCCCCTTGCGGCTCGTCGGCGCGGGCCTTCCGGCGCGCATCGCCGTGCGGGGCGAGATCTTCTTCGACCTCGCGGGCTTCGAGGCGATGAACGCCCGCCGGGTGGCCGAAGGCGGGAAGCCGTTCGAGAACCCCCGCAACGCCGCGGCCGGAGCGGTGCGCCAGCTGGATCCGGCCGAGGCCGCGCGCCGTCCGCTGACGTTCAAGTGCCACAGCTTCGGCGAGGTCGAGGGGTTCGCGATGCCCGACACCCACAGCGCACAGCTGCAGGTGCTGGCCTCATGGGGGTTGCCGATCAACGACCTCAACCAGCTCGCCACCGGCCCAGACGCCGTGGTCGCGGCCATCGAGCGCCTCGGCGATCTGCGGCACGGCCTGCCGTACGAGATCGACGGCGCGGTCGTGAAGGTCGACTCCGTCGCGCTCCAGGCCGCGCTCGGCTTCATCACGCGCGCACCCCGGTGGGCCATCGCGTTCAAGTACCCGCCTCCGCAGGTCCCCACGGTGCTCGAAGCCGTCGAGTTCCAGGTCGGTCGCACCGGTGCCATCACGCCGGTGGCGCACCTGGCTCCCGCGCGCGTCGGAGGCGTGACGGTGTCGCGGGCCACCCTGCACAACGAGGATCAGGTGCGCCTGCTCGACCTGCGGGCCGGCGACACCGTGCTCATCGAGCGCGCCGGCGACGTGATCCCGCGCGTGGTGAAGGCCGTTCCCGACGCCGACCACGGGTCGCGGGCCCCGGTCGTGTTCCCCACCGAGTGCCCGGCGTGCGGGGCTCCCGTCCAGCGCAGCGGCGACCAGGCCGTGCTCCGCTGCACGAACTCCAGGGGCTGTCCGGCCCAGCTCCGCGGAGCGCTCCGCCACTTCGCGTCCCGAGGCGCCATGGACATCGAGGGTCTCGGCGAGAAGCTCGTCGATCAGCTCGTGGATGCGGGCCTGGTGACGCGCCTCAGCGACGTGTACCGGCTCACCTACGAGCAGCTCGTGTCGCTCGAGCGCATGGGAGAGCGGTCGGCCGAGAACCTCCTGAACGCGATCGAGAAGAGCAAGCGCCAGCCGCTGGAGCGCGTGATCACGGCGCTCGGCATCCGAGACGTGGGGGAGGCCACCGCACGCGACCTCTCGCACCACTTCCACTCGATCGACGGGCTGCTCGACGCCGACCGCGGGCAGCTCGAGGGCGTCAGCGGTGTGGGTCCGATCGTGGCCCAGCGCGTGGCGGACTACTTCAGCAGCGACGCGAACCGCGCGGAGATCGGAGCCCTGCGCGAGCTCGGGCTGCAGTTCCCCGAGGTCGACCCGTCCCAGCGGCTCGGGACCGGCGCGGATCTCACGGGCAAGACCTTCGTGCTGACCGGAACGCTGCCCACGATGGACCGGAACGACGCGAAGAAGCGAATCCTCGCGGCCGGCGGGAAGGTGTCGGGCTCGGTGAGCGCGAAGACCGACTTCGTGGTCGCCGGAGACGCCGCCGGGAGCAAGCTGAAGAAGGCCGAGGAGCTGGGCGTGGCCGTGATCGACGAGGCTGCGCTGCTCGCGATGCTGGAGTAGGGCCGCCCCGCGCGGCCGCCGAGCCCCCGACCCCCCGTTGAGGCCGTGCCAGACGTGTTCCTTTCATTGACAACGTTTTCGGGCGAAAGCATACTGGCGTCACCCGCGGATCGGCTCCCGTCCGACCCCTCCCCTCCCCCTCCCAAAGGTCCCGATGCCCGTCGACTTTCCCAAACTCCACGAGCTCCCCCGAGCGGAGCTCCTGAAGACGGCGACCGACCTCGGAGTGTCCGAGACCGCAGGGATGAGCCGGCACGATCTCGTGTTCGCCGTGGGTCGCACGCAGGGTGAGATCGAGAACAATGCCTACGGGCGGGGGGTTCTCGAGGTTCATGGCGAGGGGTTCGGGTTCCTGCGATCGCCGTCCGACAACTTCCTTCCGGGCGCCGACGACATCTACGTGTCGCAGAGCCAGATCCGGCGGTTCAAGCTGCAGACGGGCGATACCGTCATCGGTCTCGTGCGCCCGCCGAAAGAGGGCGAGCGGTATCTCGCGCTGCTCCGCGTCGAGTCGGTGAACGGCGAGCCTCCCGGCGTCGAGCCGCCCAGCTTCGACAGCCTCACCGCGATCTACCCCGACGATCGTATCGATCTCGCGGGCGATCCCATCCTCGAGGCCGTCGATCGGGCCGCGCCCATCGGCCTCGGCCAGCGCGGCATCCTGGTGGCGCCGTCCCGCACGGGCAGGGTCGATCTCCTGCGGCGGCTCGCAGAGTCGCTGAGCGTAGACGAGGATCTCCACGTCACCGTGCTGCTGGTGGGCGAGCGTCCCGAAGAGATCGGCGAGTGGCGTCGCGACAGCAAGGCCGAGGTGATCGCCACGCCGTTCGACGAGCCGCCGTCGCGGCACGTACAGGTCGCCGACATCGTGTTCGAGCGTGCCCGCCGGATGGTCGAGCGCGGCGACGATGCCGTGCTCCTGGTCGACAGCCTCACGCGGCTGCTCCGGTTCTGCCTGGCGGAGTTCCCGAGCAGCGGTCGCGAGATCGACGGCGTCGATGCCACGGCGCTCCACCGGATCCGCCGGTACCTCGGAGCCGCCCGCGCGCTCGAGGAAGGCGGCTCGCTCACGGTGATCGGGGTGGTCTCGGGCGACCAGGATCACCACATCGCGAAGGCCCTGCTCGACGATCTCCGCGAGGTCGTGAACTGGGAAGTCGTGCTCTCCCGCGATCTCGCCGCCCGGGGTGTGCGCCCGCCGATCGCCGTCGCGCGGTCCGGCACGGCCCGCGAGGATCGCCTCCTGTCCGACGACGAGATCGCCGCCCGCGAGAAGCTCCGGGCGTCCTTCACCGGCGACCCTTTCGAAGACGCGCAGCGCCTCCTGAAGGGTTGACAGACCACCGCAGACGGGGCATCTGGGTCCGTCTGACTACAACATCCGCGCCCTTCCCGTCGTGCGCCTGCACGCCGAAGCGGGCGGTACCAGCGAGATCCTGATGAAGCCCGACATCCATCCCGACTACCGCTTTGTCGTGTTCCGCGACATCTCCTGCGACTTCGAGTTCCTCACCAAGTCCACGATCTCCACGGATCAGACGACGACGTACAAGGGCGAGGAATACCCCCTGGTCGTCATCGACATCTCGAGCCAGAGCCACCCGTTCTACACGGGCCAGCAGAAGATCATGGACATCGAGGGCCGCGTCGACCGCTTCTACAAGAAGTACGGCCTCGCGCGCGACGAGAAGATCACCGGCTGATCCGAGCCCGCGCGCTCAGCATCCACCGTCCGACCCATCGGGATTCCCATGTTCGACAAGCTGCCGTCGTTCGAGCGTCGTCTGGAGGCGCTGGACCGTCAGCTGATGGACCCGGCGGTGATGAAAGACAGCAAGAAGCTTCGCGACCTGTCGCGTGAAGCTTCCCATGTCCGCGACATCGTCGACGCGTGGCACGCCCACCAGCAGCTCGAGTCCGAGCTGGCGGGCGCCCGCGAGATGCTCGCCGAAGACGATCCCGAGATGCGGGAGATGGCGCGTGCCGAGGTGAACGCGCTCGAGCCCTCCATCGAGGAGAGCACGAACCGCATCCGGCTCCTCCTCCTGCCGAAGGATCCCTACGAGGGTCGGCCCGTGCTGGTCGAGATCCGCGCGGGCACGGGCGGCGACGAGGCCGCGCTGTTCGCCGGCGATCTGTTCCGGATGTACGCCCGGTTCGCCGAAGCGCACCGCCTCCGGTTCGAGATCATGAGCAGCAACGAGATCTCGGTGGGCGGCGCCGGAGCCGGCTTCAAGGAGATCATCCTCAGCGTCACCGGCGAAGACGCCTACACGCTGTTCCGCTTCGAGGCGGGTGTCCATCGCGTGCAGCGGGTCCCCGCCACGGAGTCCCAGGGCCGCATCCACACGTCGGCCGCCACCGTCGCCGTGCTGCCCGAGCCCGACGAGGTCGAGGTCGCGATCGACCCGAACGATCTGCGCATCGACACCATGCGTGCCGGGGGTCCCGGGGGTCAGTCGGTCAACACCACCGACAGCGCCGTGCGCATCCTGCACAAGCCCACGGGCCTCATCGTGCAGTGCCAGGACGAGAAGTCCCAGCACAAGAACAAAGAGAAGGCGATGCGCGTGCTCAAGGCCCGCCTCCTCGAGATCCTCCAGGCCGAGGCGCAGGCCGAGGAGAGCGCGGCCCGCAAGGCGATGGTGGGCTCCGGCGACCGCTCCGAGCGCATCCGCACCTACAACTTCCCGCAGAACCGCGTCACCGACCACCGCATCAACCTCACGCTGTACAAGCTCGACGCGATCGTCGGTGGCGACATGCAGGAGCTGCTCGACGGCCTCACCGCCGCGCACCAGGCACAGCTGCTCGAGGCAGAAGGGCTGACCTGAGCGTCATGCTGACGCTGGTCGACATCCTCACGCGCACCGAGCGCTTCCTCCGCGAGCGCGGCATCGACTCGCCGCGCTACGAAGCCGAGCTGCTGCTGTCCCATGCGCTGAAGATGGAGCGCCTGCAGCTCTACCTCGCGTTCGACCGTCCCATCGCGGAGCCCGAGCGCGAGGTGCTCCGCGAGCTCGTCGCGCGGCGGGGCAAGCGCGAGCCGCTCGCGTGGATCACGGGCAGCGTGGGCTTCCACGAGATCGACCTCGTCGTGCACTCCGGGGTGCTCGTGCCGCGGCCCGACACCGAGACGCTGGTGAACGCCGCGCTGAAGTGGATCCCGCCCGAAGACGATCCCGTGTACGTCGCCGACGTGGGCTGTGGCACGGGCGCCGTGGGGCTCGCGCTCGCGTACGTGCACCCAGGCATCAAGCTGTGGGCGATCGACGTGAGCCCCGAAGCCCTCGCGAACACGCGCGAGAACGTCGAAGCGCTCGGCCTGCAGGACCGCGTCGCCGTCCGCAGCGGCCCCTGGCTCGACCCGATCCCCCACAATCGCCCCGTCGAGTGGGTCGTCAGCAACCCTCCGTACATCCCGCACCAGGAGATCGACGGCCTCATGCCCGAGGTCAGCCGCTGGGAGCCGCGCCTCGCGCTCGATGGCGGGCCCGACGGGCTCGATCCCTACCGCGAGCTGATCCCGCGGGCACGGAAGCGGGCGACCCGGGGCCTGCTGCTCGAGATCGGAAAGGGCCAGGGTCCCCGCGTGATCGAGCTGATGCACCGCGCTGGGTTCGTCGACGTGGAGACGTTCCCGGATCTCGCAGGAATCACGCGTGTGGTCGCGGGCCTTGTGCCGGACGGGCGGTAGCTGGTAGACACACCATCCGCTCCCTCCCGCTCGGAGACCCGATGTCTGCATTCCGATCCTCGCTGGCCGCTCTCACGCCCCTGTCCCTGGTCGCGCTCGTCGCGTGCAGCGGCGGCGGAACCGCGAAGGATGCCGCGGGCGGCCCAGACAGCGCGAAGAAGTGGGAGACGCGCGACACGCTCGTCATCGCCACCCCGTCCGACATCGGATCGCTCATCCCCGTGAAGCCGCGCACCGCCGCCGACAGCTTCATCGTCGCGAACCTCTCGGTCGACACGATCGACTCCGACTTCGACTGCACGCTCAAGAAGAAGCCCGGTCTCGCGAAGAAGTGGGAATGGTCCGACGACGGCAAGACGGTCAAGCTCGAGCTCGACGACCGCTACACCTGGGAAGACGGCGAGAAGGTCACCGCCGACGACATCGCGTTCGCGTACGAGCTCGCCGGCGACAAAGACGTCGCGAGCCCGCGCTTCGGGTTCCTCGAGTACATGACCGAAGACGCCCGTCCGAAGGTCGTCGACGACACGCACCTCGAGTTCCACTTCACGCGCGCCTACGACCGCGACACGCAGACCGCCCACGTCTCGCTCACCGCGATGCCGCGCCACATCCTCGGCGACGCCGACCGGAAGACCCTCGAGGGCCACCCCTTCGCCACGCAGCCCACGTTCTTCGGGCCGTGGCGGCTCGCGAAGCACACGCCCAACCAGTCCGTCGTGCTCGAGCCGAACTGGAACTTCACGGGCCCCGAGACGATGCGTCCGAAGCTGTCCCGCGTGATGTTCAAGGTCATCCCCGAGTACTCGGCGCGCCTGATCGCGCTCGAGAAGGGCGATGTCGACTTCATGGAAGGCGTGCAGATCGCCGACGTCGACCGCCTGCGCAAGGAGCACCCCGACGACATCCGGGTCGTGCTGCGCGGCTACCGCGCGATGGACTACATCGGCTGGAACGGCTCCAAGTACGAGCCCTTCAACGACCTCAAGGTGCGCCGGGCCCTCGCGCACGGCGTCGATCAGCAGCGCATCATCGGCAAGATCCTCACCGGCGAAGACGGCACGGTGTACGGCAAGCAGGCCATCAGCACCATCACGCCCGAGCTGTGCGGCGTGCACAACGAGAACGTCAAGCCGCTCGAGTACGACCCCGAGAAGGCGAAGGCCCTGCTCGCCGAGGCCGGCTGGTCCGACACGAACGGCGACGGCATCATCGACAAGGACGGCAAGAACATGTCGTTCACGCTCGTCACCAACCAGGGCAACAAGCGCCGCGCCGACGCCGCGGTCGAGATCCAGTCCGACCTCAAGAAGCTCGGCGTCGACATGCAGATCGACTTCAAGGAGGCCAACACCTTCTTCGACAAGGTCGAGGCCCGCGAGTACGAAGCGTTCCTCGCAGGTTGGTCCGCCGGGCTCTACGTCGACCCCGGCGACGTGTGGGGCACCGAGACGCCCGACAGCCCAAAGCCCTTCAACCACGTGCTCTACAGCAACCCCGAGGTCGACTCCCTGATCGATCGCGGTCTCCAGACGCCCGATCCGCGCGAGGCCGCGCCGATCTGGCAGGAGGTCCAGGCGAAGATCTACGACGACCAGCCCTACATGTTCCTGTGGTGGCAGAACGTCACGGTGGCCGTCAGCACCCGCTTCGAGAACACCACCATCGACCTCCTCTCGCCGCACCGCAACCTGCACGAGTGGGAAGTCCCGGCCGACAAGGTCAAGTACAAGCGGTAGGCCAGAGTGCAGTTCCTGAAGGGCATCCCCTGGAAGTACGCCGGACGCAAGGTCCTGCTCGCCATCCCGCTCGTCTTCGGCGTGCTCACCATCATCTTCATCCTGCTCGAGCTCGCGCCCGGCGATGCCTCCACGAAGTTCCTGAACCCGGACTTCCCGCCGGAGGTGCGGCAGATGGTGATCGAGAAGTACGGTCTCGATCAGCCCGCCTGGTACCGGTACTTCATCATGATGCGGAACCTCGCGGTCTTCGACTTCGGGCGCTCGGTCACGCACGAACGCCCGGTGTGGGACCTCGTCGCGGATGCCCTGCCGAACACCGTCATCCTGTCGCTGGTCACGCTGATCGTCAGCTACCCCCTCGGCATCCTGATGGGCACGTGGCAGGCGATCCGCCAGAACAAGCCCGACGACACCGTGATCTCGGTCGGGAGCCTGTTCTTCTACAGCATGCCGAGCTTCTGGTTCGCCATGATGCTCCAGCTGTTCATCAGCTACTACCTGTCGAACTTCGTGTCGGGTCTGGTCGATGCGGGGAGCCTCCCGGGCTTCATGCGCGTGTTCGACTTCGACGTGTCCGGCATGTACAGCAACGATCTCCTCATCGCGATGTCGATGGACGAGCCCTGGACGTGGGGGCAGATCCTGTCCGACCCGCTGGGCGCGTGGCAGGAGCGCTTCCCGTGGTGGTGGGAGCGGAACCTGTCGATGCTCCATCACCTCGTGCTGCCCGGCCTCGCGATGGGCATCGCGAGCTCCGCGGGGGCCGCGCGGTACATGCGGTCGAGCCTGCTCGAGGTCATCCGGCAGGACTACATCCGCACGGCCCGCGCCAAGGGCCTCTCCGAGCGCGTGGTCATCCTGAAGCACGCCATGCGGAACGCCCTGCTCCCCATCATCACCCTGTTCGGCCTGTCCATTCCGTACCTGTTCAGCGGCTCCGTGCTCGTCGAGATGGTGTTCGCCTGGCCGGGCATGGGGCGCCTCATCATCGACAGCATCTTCGCGCAGGACACCCCCACCATCGTGGCCTGCTTCTTCGTGTCCACCCTGCTCGTCGTGGCCGGGAACCTCATCTCCGACATCTCCTACGCGGTGGTCGACCCCCGCATCCGGTACGACTGATGACGGCGATCGAGAAGCGCGAAGTGGGCCCGCAGCCCTCGCAGACGTACGCTGGCTACGCGTGGCCCGGGCTCGGTCACCTGCTCGTGGGCGAGTGGGTGCACGGCCTCGGCATGATGTCGATCACCGCGCTGTGCGCGCTCGGCATCGTGCTCGGGCTCCCCACCCTGTCGACGCGGCTCTTCCTGTCGAACGGCGTCTCCTGGCACACCCTGCTCGCGCTGCTCACGGTCCCGGCCGTGCTCGCCGCACTGTGGTTCCGCGCGCACCGTCGGGTGTTCCCGCGCGTGCTCGACGAAGCCGAGTTCAACAGCAACCGCAACGTGTTCCTGCGCCAGATCCGGCGGCACCGAAGCGGCATGCTCGGCTTCTACGGCATCTGCCTGCTGCTGCTGGCGATGGTCATCACACCGCTGCTCGCCCCGTACGACCCCAACGTGATCGACGTGGGCCCCCCCACCGCTGCACCCGGGTGGTGGCAGCACGTCGCTCCGATGATCGGGTGGAGCACCGACGCCGCCCAGCACGGCTGGCTCGACTACCCCATGGGCACCGACGAGCGCGGGCGCGACGTGCTCTCCCGGCTGCTGTTCGGCGCCCGCATCTCGCTGATGATCGGGTTCGTCGCCGTCGCGCTCGCAGCCTCGATCGGCACCGTCGTCGGCGCCACGGCCGGCTACCTCGGCGCCTGGGTCGACCGGATCCTGATGTGGTTCGTCGACCTGCTCCTCGCGATGCCCCGCCTCATCCTGCTCCTCGCCGTGGTGGGCATCATCGACCTCGGGGGGACCAAGCGCCTGTTCCTGATCATCGGCGTGCTCGGGCTCACCGGGTGGATGGGCGTCAGCCGCATCGTGCGCTCCCAGGTGCTGTCGCTCAAGCAGCAGGACTTCGTGCAGGCCGCGCGTGCGCTGGGCTATTCGCAGGGTCGCATCGTGCTCCAGCACCTCATCCCGAACGCCATGGCCCCCGTCATCGTGTTCTGCTCGCTCGCCATCGGCGGCACCATGCTGGCGGAAGCCGGGCTGTCGTTCCTCGGCCTCGGTGTGCAGCCCCCCACGTCCACCTGGGGCGTCATGGTGAACGAAGGCCGGCCCACCCTGCGCGATGCCCCCTGGATCTCGATGTTCCCCGGTCTCGCCATCGTCGCGGCCGTCATGTGCTTCAACCTGCTCGGCGACGGTCTGCGCGACGCGCTCGACCCGAAGCAGCGCACCTGAACGGCGCCGATGCGTTAAGGGGGCCGCTCTCACGCGGACCCACAGAATGACCGACTGGACCACCACCGACCTCCTGCTGAAGGGCCTGTACGCCCTCCTCGTGTTCGGGGCCGGCTACGTGCTGGCGGGCTGGGTCCAGGGCGTCACGAACCACGCCCTCGAGCGCACCGCCATCGATCCGATCGTGCGGCGCCTCATGGTCAGCCTGGTCCGGCCGGTGCTGCTCGCCGTCACCGTGTTCGCGGCCCTGTCGCTCGTCGGCATCCCGATGACCACTTTCGCAGCGATGGCCGGTGCCGCCACCCTCGCGGTGGGCCTCGCGATGCAGAGCAGCTTCTCGAACGTCGCGTCGGGCGCGCTCCTCCTCACGCTCCGCCCGTTCAACGCCGACGACATGATCACGGCGGCCGGCCACACGGGGAAGGTCCGCTCGCTCAAGCTGTTCTGCACCGTGCTCGACACGCCCGACGGCAACACCATCACCATCCCGAACGACGTGGTGTTCAAGAGCGCCATCACCACGTTCACCACCACCCCCACGAGCCGGATCGACCTCACGTGGGTGGTCGCGACCGACACCGACCTCGACAAGGCCGCCGAGATCGTGCTCGAAGCGCTCACCGGCGATCCGCGTACCCTCGAAGACCCCGAGCCCACGCTCGTGTACAACGGCGTCACGGAGCTCGGCATCGAGCTCATCGGCCGCGCGTGGACGCTCAACGAAGAAAAGGGCGGAACGCGCTCGGCGGTGCACCGCACCGTGCTGAAGGCGTTCCAGAAGGGCGGAATCCAGCTCGCGACGCGGAAGCACTGACGGTGTCGGCGGATCCCATCAGCTGGTACGTGCCCGAGCGCAGCCTGTCGGCGTCGTCCTTCCAGAGCGTCGTCGACATGTGGAGCCATCGCGTCGGCAGCACGCCCGACGGCGAGGCCCTCACCTTCCGCACACCCTCGGGCTGGGAGTCCTACACCTGGCGCGACGCCGACGACCGCGTGCGCCGCATCGCGAACGGGCTGCTCGCGTTCGGTCTCGAGCCCGAGCAGCGCTGCTGCATCCTCGCGCGCACCCGGGTCGAGTGGATCCTGTGCGACATGGCGATCCTGTTCGCGGCCGGCGCCACCACCACGATCTACCCGTCGTCCACGCCCCGCGAGACCGCCTACATCACCGAGCACTGCGGGGCCGTGCTGGTGTTCGCCGAAGACGACGCCCAGGTCGCCAAGCTGCAGGAGGTGCGCGACCGCATCCCCCACGTGCGCCGGGTCGTCGTGATCGACGGGCACCCCAGCAGCGACGGCTGGGTCCAGACGCTCGCGATGTTCGAGCAGGAGGGTCGCGACTTCGCGCTCGCGAGCCCCGGAGCGCTCGCCGACGCCTCCGACGCGCTCACCCCCGACAGCCTCGCCACGCTCATCTACACGTCCGGAACCACCGGCGAGCCCAAGGGCGTGATGCTCACGCACGACGCGTGGGTGTACGAAGCCGAAGCGATGGATCTCCTGGGCGTCATGAGCCCGGCCGACCGCCAGTTCCTGTTCCTGCCCCTCGCACACGTGTTCGCGAAGGTCATGCAGGTCGCGTTCATCCGGCTCGGCATCCCCACCGTGGTCGACGGCTCCACGGAGCGTCTGCTCGACAACCTCGCCGAGCAGCGCCCCACGTGGATGGGCGCCGTGCCACGCATCTTCGAGAAGGCGTACGCCGCCATCCTGCGCGATGTCGAGTCCGGGAGCGCCGCACGTCGGCGGGTCTTCCACTGGGCGCTCGCCGTCGGTCGCGAGGTCAGCCGCGTCCGTCAGCAGGGTCGCGAGCCCGGCGGCGTGCTGAAGCTCAAGCACACCCTCGCCGACCGCCTCGTGTTCAGCGCGATCAAAGCGCGCTTCGGCGGTCGGATCCGCTTCTTCATCTCCGGGGGCGCGCCCCTCTCCCGCGAGATCGCCGAGTTCTTCCACGCGTGCGACCTCCTCGTGCTCGAGGGCTACGGCCTCACCGAGTCCGCTGCGGCGAGCTGCGTGAACGAGCCCGACACCTTCCGGTTCGGCACGGTCGGCCGTCCGCTCCCCGGGTGCGAGATCCGCATCGCCGAGGATGGCGAGATCCTGCTCCGCAGCCGAGGGGTCATGCGCGGGTACTACAACGATCCCGAGGCCACCGCCGAAGCCCTCACCCCCGACGGCTGGCTGAAGACGGGCGACATCGGCGTCCTGCTGCCGAGCGGGCACGTGCAGATCACCGACCGCAAGAAGGCCCTCATCATCACGGCCGGCGGCAAGAACGTCGCACCCGCGCACTTCGAGGGGCTGCTCAAGGCGCGCTGCCCCTACATCAGCCACGTCGTCATGCACGGCGACGCGCGGCCCTACTGTACGGCGCTCGTCACGCTCGACCCCGACGCCATGGCCGCGTGGGCCGCTCGCGAGGGGCTCTCCGCGAAACCCGCCGACTGGCCGGGCCTCGCAGTGGTCCGTGCCCTCGTCCAGGCCCACATCGACGAGGTCAACCGCAACCTCCCGAGCTTCGAGACCGTGAAGCGCTTCGCCATCCTCGACGGCGACTTCACGCTCGAGAACGGTCTGCTCACTCCCTCGCTCAAGGTGAAGCGCAAGGTCGTCGAAGCGCGATATCAGCGTGTGCTCGACGGATTCTACGAGGGCAGCCTCGAGGAGTCAGACCCGTGACCAGTCGGATCCCCGGTTTCTACCACCTCGATCCCGAAGCCCGGCTCGACGCGCTCTCCAAGCGCGACGAAGCCATGGCGGCGTGCGCGGCCCGCTACCGCGCCGAGGGGCTGTCCCTGCAAGACGCCGATCTCATGGTCGAGAACGTCATCTCCACGTTCGCGCTGCCCAACGCCGTCGCCGTGAACTTCCGCATCAACGAGCGCGACGTGTTCGTGCCCATGGTGGTCGAAGAGCCCAGCGTCGTGGCCGCGGTGTCCAACATGGCGCGGCTCGCGCGGGCGTCCGGGGGCTTCCGGGCCGAGGCCGACCCCGGCGTCATGATCGGCCAGGTCCAGCTCGTCGACGTGACCGATGTCGAAGGCACCGTCGCCCGCATCGAAGCCGCGCGCGACGAGCTCGTCGACACCGTGTCCGACGTGCATCCGCGCCTCGTGGAGCGCGGCGGAGGGCTCCGCGGGCTCGAGGTTCGCCACGTTCGCTACGACGAGCCCGGCTACCCGGCCGAAGACATGGTCGTCGTGCACTTCCACCTCGACTGCCTCGACGCGATGGGCGCCAACATGGTGAACACCGTCGCCGAGCGCCTCGCCGGGCCTCTCGAGTCGCTCACGGGGTGCCGGGTGGCGCTACGCATCCTGTCCAACCTCGCCGACCGCCGCCTCGCCCGCGCCGAGGTCGCCGTGCCCGCCTCAGCGTTCGGTCCCGACGGCGACGTCGTCGCGTCCGACATCGCGAGCGCCTGGCGCTTCGCCTGGGCCGACCCCTACCGCGCCGCGACCCACAACAAGGGCGTCATGAACGGCATCGATGCCGTGTGCCTCGCCACCGGCAACGACTGGCGCGCCGTCGAGGCCGGCGTGCACGCATGGGCCGCCCGCGACGGTCAGTATCGTCCGGTCACCTCCTGGCGGTTCGAAGGCGGTATCCTGCGCGGGAAGATCGAGGTCCCCCTGCAGCTCGGTGTCGTCGGTGGGCCCATCAAGGTCCACCCCACGGTCCAGAACAACCTCCTGCTCATGGGCGTCACCACCGCGCGCGAGCTGGCCTCGATCACCGCTGCCGTCGGGCTCGCCCAGAACATGGGCGCGCTCAAGGCCCTCGCCACCGAGGGCATCCAGGCCGGTCACATGCGGATGCACGCACGCACCGTCGCGGCCACGGCGGGGGCCGAACCCCGCGAGGTCCCCAGAATCACTGCCCGGTTGTGCGTCGAGGGCGACTTCTCGGTGGAGCGCGCGAGAGCCCTCCTCGACGAGATGAGGAGCGACCGGTGAAAGGCACCGCAGGCGGCAAGCTCATCCTCTGTGGCGAACACGCGGTCGTCCACGGGCACCCGGCGATCGCCATCCCGGTCGGGCTCCACACCACCGTCGAGTACGAGGCGTGCGACGGTCCGCTCGAGGTCGAGCACGAGCTCTGGTCCCCCCGCGACGAAGACCGCCTCGACGAAGCCCTCGCCAAGCTGTTCCCCGACGGCGGCGCCCGGCTGCGCATCACGAGCGACCTCCCCGTGGGCGTCGGCCTCGGCAGCAGCGCCGCCCTGTCCGTCGCCGTCGCCCGTGCCATGGGCACTCCCGAGGAAGAGGTCGCCGACCGCGCGATGGCCATGGAGCGCGTGTTCCACGGCGATCCGTCCGGTCTCGACGTGGCCGTCGCCATGAAGGGCGAGACCCTCTGGTTCATCAAGGGCAAGCCGTTCCGGGTCATCCCGTCGCCGCCGTGCGCCGTCGTGGCCGTCGACAGCGGCACCGGGGGTGACACCGCCGAGATGGTGCAGCGCGTGAAGGACGGCGGCCTGAAGGCCGAAGAGGTGCTCGCCGACATCGGTGCCCTCGTGCACGCCGCGCGTGCCGTGATGGAAGACCCCGTCTCGCTGGGCGAGCTCCTCACCGAGAACCACGGATACCTCCGCCAGCTCGGCGTCTCGACGCCCACCCTCGATCAGGTGGTCGACCTCTGCCTCGGCGCGAAGGCCCACGGCGCGAAGCTGTCGGGGGCCGGCGGTGGCGGCGTCGTCCTCGCCCTGATCGACGACCCCGAGCCCCTGCTCCGCTCCGCCGAGGCCGCCGGCTTCGAGGCGTGGACGGTCCGCGGCGCTTCCGGGAGCGACAGCTGATGGGCACGCTGCTGGTGGGGCTCGCACTCCTCGCGTGTGGCGCGACGGCCCCGGAGGCCCCGCCTGCACCCCAGGTCGAGGACGAGCAGCCCGAGAATGGCGCCGAAGACGGCTTCGGCGAGAGCTGCGTCGCGAACAACGAAGGCGCGTGCGTGTACTGGGGGCGCACGGCCCGGTCGCTCGGCGAGGACTACGAGCAGTACCTGAAGCCGAGCTGCGAGCGGGGCCACGGCTACTCCTGCCTGCTGTACGGGGAGTACCGCAAGGAAGACGGCGCAGACGCCTCCGTCACGGCGCCGATCTACCAGAGGGCCTGCGAGAACGGCGCGGGCGACGGGTGTCTGCGCTGGGCCGACAGCCTCGAGGGCGAGGAGCGCCAGAAGGTGCTCGAGAAGGGCTGCGCGCTCCAGAGCGTGTGGTCGTGCAAGAACGCCGGCCTCCCCACCCCCACCTGGTGAGCCCATGCAGACCGCCACCGCGATCGCCCACCCGAACATCGCCCTCGTGAAGTACTGGGGGAAGCGCTCGGTGGCCCTCAACCTGCCCGCCGTGCCGTCCCTGTCGCTCACCCTCGACACCTTCCGCACCCGCACCCAGGTCGTGTGGGGCGTCGAGAAGGACGCCGTGCACGTCGATGGCACGCCCGCGCCTCCCGCGTTCGCGAAGCGCGTCACCGACTTCCTCGACCTGCTGAGCCCGTCCCGGCCGGGATGCATGGTGCTCACCGAGAACAACTTCCCGGCAGGCGCGGGGCTCGCGAGCTCCGCGTCGGGGTTCGCCGCCCTCGCCCTCGCTGCGAGCCGTGCGGCGGGTCGTTCCGACGATCGCACCGCGCTGTCGGTCATCGCGCGTCGCGGCAGCGGCTCCGCGTGCCGCAGCCTGTTCGGCGGGTTCGTCGAGTGGAAGATGGGCTCCCGGCCCGACGGCAGCGACTCCCATGGCGTGCCCATCGCGTCCCGCTCGTACTGGGCGGTGGCGATGGTGGTGGCTGTGGTCACCGACCGCACGAAGGACGTCGGCTCCACCGACGGCATGGAGCGCAGCCGCCAGAGCTCCGCGTTCTACAAGGCGTGGGTCGACTCCGCACCGGCCGACCTCGAGGCCGCCCGCGAGGCCGTGTACGACCGCGATCTGGAGACCCTCGGCGCCGTGATGGAGCGCTCCACGCTGAAGATGCACAGCGTCATGATGTCGAGCGAGCCGCCCCTGCTGTACTGGCTCCCCAACACGCTCGCCGTGCTGCATGCCGTCGGAGACCTGCGGCGTGACGGCGTGAGCGCGTACGCCACGATGGATGCCGGTCCGCAGGTGAAGGTGCTCTGCATGAACCAGGACGCCGAGCGCGTCGCGGCCGCCCTCAAGCCCTTCGCGCAGCGCGTCCACATCCTGCACCCGGGCCCGGGCGCGGTGCTCGACGAGGAAGAGTGACGGTCTTCGAGGCGAGCGGAAAGCTCGTCCTGCTCGGGGAATACGCAGTGGTCGACGGGGGCGCGGCCCTCGTGCTCGCGGTGGCCCAGGGCGTGCGCTGCACCGTGTCGCCCGCTCCGCAACGGATCGTCGAGACCCCCATGGGCGACGATCGCTTCGTCCAGGCCGCGCTCGACGCCGTGTCCGCCCCGCCCGCCCGCTACCGGTTCGAGGACCGCGAGCCCATCGAGCTCGACGGCAAGCCGGGGTTCGGCGGATCGGCGGCCGCCACGGTCGCGGCGCTCCGTGCGGGCGGCTTCGTCGGCCCGCTCGAAGACCTGGTGGGCCTCGGGATCCGCGTGCACCGGGAGGTCCAGGGCAGCGGGTCCGGTGTGGACGTCGCCGCGGCCGCGTGGGGCGGCGGCGTGTCGTTCCGGGACGGTCGGTGCGCGGAGGTCGCGCTCCCGACGCCCGTGGTCGTGTACAGCGGGCAGAGCGCGCGCACCGGTCCCCGGGTCGAGGCCTACCGCGCGTGGTCCGGTCGCCAGGCCTTCGTGGACGCCTCGGATGCCCTGGTGTCCGCCTTTCCGTCCGACCCCGTCGGCGGGATGCGCGACGCGTGGCGCCTGCTGTGCGCGATGGCCGACGCAGCAGGGCTCGCGTACCGCACCCCCGCGATCGACCGCATCGTGGCGCTCGCTGAAGACCAGGGCGGCGCGGCGAAGCCGTCCGGGGCGGGCGGCGGAGATGTCGTGGTCGCGCTCGTCCCCGACCGCCCGGCGTTCGAGCGCGGGATCGCGTCCCTCGGCCTGCCCGTGCTGAACATCCGACCCGACCCACCCCGCCGCGTCTGAATACGAGACCCCATGCCCGACATCCGCTCCCGAAAGGCCGACCACCTCGACCTCTGCGCCACCGACGACGTCGCGTTCCGCGGCAAGAGCACGCTGTTCGAGCAGGTCCAGCTCGTCCACGACGCGCTGCCCGAGCTCGACGTGTCCGCCATCGATCTGTCCACCACCGTGGTCGACCACACGCTCCGGGGTCCCCTCGTCATCGCCGCGATGACCGGTGGGATCGACCGCGCCGAGGCCATCAACCGCGACCTCGCGTCCGTCGCGCAGGAGCTCGGGCTCGCTTTCGGGTTCGGCTCCATGCGTCCGCTGCTCCAGAACGGCATCCGCGACGGCTACCTCGTGAGGGACGTCGCCCCCGACGCCGTGCTGCTCGGCAACCTGGGGGTCGTGCAGGCCCGCGACGCGAGCGACCAGCAGATCGTCGATCTCGTGGGGCTCACGGGAGTCACGGCGCTCGCCGTGCACCTCAACCCCGCGCAGGAGGTCGTGCAGGACGGCGGAGACACCGACTTCCGCGGCGGGCTCGACACGTTCTCACGGCTCGTCGAGCTGCTCGACATCCCCGTGCTCGCCAAGGAGACCGGCTGCGGCATCTCCCGGAGCGCGGCCCTCCGCCTCGCCGACCGCGGCGTGCGGTGGGTCGACACCGGAGGGGCCGGCGGCACCAGCTGGGTGGGCGTCGAGACGCTCCGGGCGCGCGCAGCCACCCAGCGGCTCGGCGAGCTGTACTGGGACTGGGGCATCCCCACGGCCGCGAGCGTGCTGCAGATCCAGGGGCTCGGCCTCGGGATCATCGCGACCGGTGGGGTGTCGAGCGGGCTCGACATCGCACGGGCCCTGGCGCTCGGCGCGAACGCCGGGGGCATGGCGCGGCCCTTCCTGAAGGCGTGGAACACCGGCGGACGCGACGGTGCCCTGCAGGTCGCGAAGGAGCTGCTGCACGAGGTCCGCGTGGCGATGCTCCTGGCCGGCTGCGCCGACATCCCCGCACTGCGCCAGGCTCCGCGCGTGCTCGGCCCCGACCTCGCACGCTGGGTCTGAGCTCACTCCTTCCGGGCGTGCCCCATCATCCGACGCATCTCCGCGGGCATCTGCGCGTTCTGCACCGTGGAGAGCCGCTGGTACTGGGCGATCAGCGGCTCCACGGCTGCGGGGTGCTGCAGGCGCGCCGACCGGTGGCGCCGGCCATCCTTGCGCTCGACCACCAGGCGCCCGTCCTCCATCCAGGCGCCCGCGACCTCCCCTGCGGGCACGAACAGCGGCCCGATCGCGATCCCGCGGAGATCGAACCGCACCCGCTGCCGGTCGGGCACGAGCGCCAGCGCGAACAGCGCGAGGAGCGTCGCGAGCGCGGCCCCCACGAGCCCGAGCACGAGGCCGAGAGGGGCTTCGGCCCGGATGCGCTCCAGCGTGGGGCGAGGCACCGGGAACGAGAGGTTCGTCGGAGGCTCGGGGCGGGCGTGGATCAGCGCGTACTCCGACTCCAGCCGGTGGTACAGGCGCAGCTCCGCTTCGGCCAGCGCCTCCGGCGTCGCGTGGTCGAGCCCGCTCTCCCACAGCGGATTCAGCACGGGGGCCTCCGGGTCGACGGCCTCCGGGAGCGTGTCGAGCTGCGATCCCGGGCCCAGCCACGACGCCGGACGGCACGTGAGGCCCTCGAACGAGATGGAGCGGACGAGCTGCTCCTGCGCGCGCGACCCGCTGCCGAGGATCGAAGGGGGCTGTCGCGCGCCCACATCGTCCAGGAGCTGCGCCACCCGGCACCGCTGGAACCTCGACTTCGAGACCTCGCGCAGCAGCTCGAGGCCCGGGCTCGGGGCATCCGCGTGCACGACCTCCACCGTCTGGGTCTCGGGAACCAGACGTACGACCTCCACCGTGCTGGGTGCGAGCAGCGCGATCGCGCCGAACACACAGGCGCCCGCGATCAGCCCCAGCACCGCGAGCACGGGCCCCTGCGCCCGGCCGAACGAAGTGAGCGCGGCCAGCTCGACGCCGTCGAGATCCTCGGTCCTGTTCGCCATGAGGCGCGATAACCTGCCGACATGTCCGAACGACTGGTTCGAATCGAAGGTCCGTTCGACTTTCGCGCGTCGCTGTCGAGCCTGAACAAGTCGGGCCTCATGCCGCCCGTCGCCCGGTGGGTCGACGACGCCTTCCACAAAGCGACGAGCACCCCCGAAGGGCCCGCCACGCTGGCCCTCTCTGCACACCCCGAGGGCGTGCACGCGCAGGCGTGGGGCCCGGGGGCCGACTGGGCGCTCGCACACGCACCGGCCTGGGTCGGAGCCGAGGATCGCGCGGAGGGCTTCGAGCCCCGTCATCCCGTGCTGATCGAAGCCCACCGCCGGAATCCCGGGCTCAGGCTCGGCCACACGAAGCGGGTGTTCGACAGCCTGCTGTTCGTGATCCTGGGTCAGAAGGTCACCACCAAGGGCGCCATGGAGTCCCGCAAGCAGCTGTTCCGGACGTACGGCGAGCCCGCGCCCGGTCCGGCGGGGCTCCGCCTGCCGCCCACCCCCGAGGTGCTGAAGACCGTCGCGTACTTCGACCTCCACCCCATGAACATCGAGCGCAAGCGCGCCACCATCCTCCTGCACGCGGCCCGTGTGGCCCGCCGGCTGGAGGAGACCGTCACGATGCCCCTGGAAGACGCGCGTGCGAGGCTCATGGCCGTCCGCGGCATCGGCCCGTGGACGGTCGGGCTCGTCGGAGGTGCGGCGCTCGGCGACCCCGACGCGGTGGCCGTGGGCGACTACCACCTCAAGAACACCGTGGCCTACGCGCTCGCGGGCGAGGAGCGCGCGACGGACGAGCGCATGATGGAGCTGCTCGAGCCCTACGCCGGGCACAAGCGCCGGGTGGTGCAGCTCATCGCGCGCACGGGCATCAAGGCGCCCCGCTATGGCCCGCGACTCGCGGTCAACGACATCCGCGGCCGTTAGGAGACCTCGTGCTCACGCTCCTCGCCAGTCTCGCCTTCGCGCAGCAAGCCCGGGTCTTCGAGTCCGACCAGGCGGCCACCGACTGGGTGCTGCTCACGCGCCACACAATGCGCACGCGCCTGCCGGTCGTGGGGCCCGCACCCATCGCCGAGTGGGCCCACCTGCTCGGGAACGCCGACGTCCAGCTCGTGGTCGTGCCTCCCGGCGTCGACCCCGACGAAGCCGCGCTCTCCGCCCGAAGCAAGCTCGGCGCGCCCTGTGCGCTGGCCTTCGCGGCGGTCGACAGCGAAGAGAGCAGCGGGAACGGGGGTCCCTGGGCGGGCTGGGTGTCGGGGCACTGCGGGCTGCTGTTCCTGGGTGCGTGGCACTACGAGGCGGGCGGCCGCGTGTTCGACGACCGCGATCGTCCCATCCAGGTGCCCCACTTCGCGGCGGATGCCGGCGATCTCGGCGTGCTCGCCACGTACCGCAAGCTCGACCGGGTGCGGGGGCGGGCGATCTGGAACACGCTGCTCGGCACGGGCCTCTTGTACGTCGGGCAGATCGGGCTCACGGCCGCACGGAACGATGGTGCAGACACCACGGGCTGGTGGGTCACCACGGGTGTGGGCGGCGCGCTCACGGCGGCGGGCGTGATCCAGTTCGCCTGGGTGCAGGCCGACAAGCGCTCGCACCCGAAGAACCTGCTCGCCCACTACACCGAAGCCGAGATCCGCGAGCGAATCGAAGCGCACAACTCGCGCCTGCGGCTCGTGTCCGTCGGGCCCCTGGGCGTCCAGGGCACCTTCTGAGGGTCGACCCTCCTCCATTCAGCGGATAGCCGCCGCGCATCGAGATCCGCGGTTCCCCGCGGAGCGAAGGAGGTCCCATGCGCCACCCGGTCCTGCTCGCCCTGTTCGCCGCCGGCTGCGGCATCCTCCCGTTCGGCAGCAAAGACGACGACCGCGGGGTCTTCGACGACTCCGACGCGGATGTCGACACCGACACCGATGCCGACACCGACACCGACGTGGACCTCGACGAAGTGTCCGTCGTGTTCAAGACCTCCGGGGCCTACAGCGGGAACCTCGTGGAGATCGCGGGCAGTGGTCCTCCGGCCGCGGCCGCCGACACGCTGTGCCAGCTCTCTGCCGAGGGCGGCGGGCTCACCGGCACGTTCAAGGCCTGGATCTCGACGGCGAACGTCGACGCCATCGACCGCATCGACAACGTCGGCCCCTGGTACCTCACGAGCGGCGACCAGGTGTTCCTGAACGCCTCGGGCCTCGTGGGCTCCCCCGCGGTCGGCATCGAGTACGACGAGCGCGGCGACGTCACGATCGACAGCGCCTGGACCGGAACCCAGAGCGGCGGCCGCTGGTCGGGGGTCGACTGCGACTCGTGGAGCTACGGCAACGGCGGCGGCGACGGCACCACGGGGTCCGGGTACAACGACTCCTGGACCGACTCGTCGGACCGCCCGTGCAGCGAGACCCACCCGCTGATCTGCTTCGAGCAGTAGCGCTCCCCCGGGCGCGCGCCGTGTTACCTCGGCCGACTGCCCGTGCGGAGGATCCGATGGCGAAGGTCGCAGTCGTCCCAGGTGATGGAATCGGCAAAGAGGTCGTTCCGGAGGGGGTGCGGGTGCTCGAGCACCTCGCCGCGCGCGACGGGCTCACGCTGGAGTTCGAGCACTTCGACCTCGGCGCCGACCGCTACCTCGCCGACGGCACCACGATGCCGCCCGAGACGCTCGAGCGCTTCCGGAACGAGTTCGACGCGATCCTGCTCGGTGCCCTGGGCGACCCCCGCGTGCCGAGCAACCAGCACGCCGCCGACATCCTGCTGGGCAGCCGCTTCCAGCTCGACCTGTTCATCAACCTGCGCCCGATCCGCCTGCTCGACGAGCGCTACTGCCCGCTGAAGGGCAAGGGCCCCGACGACCTCGACATCGTCGTGTTCCGCGAGAACACCGAGGGGCTCTACACGGGGGTCGGCGGGCAGTTCAAGCGCGGCACGCCCGACGAGGTGGCGATCGAGGCCGAGATCAACACGCGGAAGGGCGTGGAGCGCATCGTCCGGGCCGCGTTCGAGTACGCGAAGCTGCACCGCAAGGGCTCCGTGTGCATGTCCGACAAGTCGAACGCCATGCGCCACGGGCACGACCTGTGGCAGCGCGCGTTCCGCGAGGTCGCGGCGGAGTACCCCGACATCCGGGCCACCCACCTGTTCGTCGACGTGCTGTGCATGGAGCTCGTCAGGGCGCCCGAGCAGTTCGACGTCATCGTCACGAACAACCTGTTCGGCGACATCGTCACCGACCTCGGCGCACAGCTCCAGGGCGGCATCGGCCTCGCGGCGTCCGGCAACATCCACCCGGGCCGCGTGAGCCTGTTCGAGCCCGTGCACGGCTCGGCGCCCGCCATCGCGGGCCAGGGCATCGCCAACCCCCTTGCCACCGTGCTCTCCGTGGGCATGTTGCTCACCCACCTCGGCCATGCCGGGCTCGAAGACGAGCTCCAGCGCGCGGTCGGAGCCGTGCTGCAGGCCGGCCAGGTCACCCGCGAGCTCGGAGGCGAGCTGTCCACGCGCGCCGCGACCGATGCCGTGCTGAACCATCTCTGAAGGAGCCCCTCATGAACCTCGACATCCGCAAGCGCGACATCGTCATCCTCTCCGGCGTGCGCACCGCCTTCGGCACCATGAGCGGCGCCCTGAAGGACCTCTCGGCGACCGACCTCGCGGTCCCCACCGCCAAGGCCGCGCTCGAGCGTGCGGGCGTGGCTCCCGACGACGTCGACCACGTGATCTACGGGAACGTGCTGCAGACGGCGAACGACGCCATCTACCTCGCGCGCCACGTCGGCCTGCGCTCCGACGTGCCCGTCCCCGTGCCCGCCCTCACCCTGAATCGCCTGTGTGGCTCGGGCTTCCAGGCGGTCGTCAGCGCTGCCGAGCAGATCCTGACGGGCCAGGCGAACGTCGTGCTGTGCGGCGGAACCGAGTCGATGAGTCAGGCCCCGCACGTCACGTACGGCCTGCGCGACGGCCAGAAGTTCGGGCGTCCGCCGAAGATGCAGGATCTCCTGTGGGAGTGCCTCACCGACAGCTACACGGGCGCGCCGATGGCCATCACCGCCGAGAACCTCGGGGTGCAGTACGAGATCTCCCGCGAAGAGGTCGACGTGTACGCGAACACCAGCCAGAAGCGCTGGAAGGCCGCTCAGGAGCGGGGATTCTTCGGCACCGAGATCGTCGACCTCACCCTGAAGACCCGCAAGGGCGACGTCACCTTCAACGTCGACGAGCATCCGCGCGAGAGCCCCGTCGAGAGCCTCGCGAAGCTCAAGCCCGTGTTCAAGAAGGATGGTCTCGTCACCGCCGGGAACGCGAGCGGCATCTGCGACGGTGCAGCGTCCCTCGTCGTCGCCGACGCGAAGTGGGCCGAG
This sequence comes from Myxococcota bacterium, assembly GCA_041389565.1. Classification (GTDB taxonomy): domain Bacteria; phylum Myxococcota_A; class UBA796; order UBA796; genus JACKEQ01. The sequence continues at coordinate 7,916 of JAWKRP010000029.1, read as the reverse complement.
ACCCACAACCTCACGCCCATCGCGCGTCTGGTCGGCTGGGGTGTGTCGGGCTGCGACCCCACCATCATGGGCATCGGTCCGGTGCCGGCGAGCCAGCGGGCCCTCGAGGCCACCGGCCTCACGGTCGGCGACATGGCGCTGGTCGAGGTCAACGAGGCCTTCGCGCCGCAGTACATCGCGGTCGAGAAGGCCCTGGGCCTCGACCGGAGCATCACGAACGTGAACGGCGGCGCCATCGCGCTCGGACATCCACTGGGCGCCAGCGGTGCGCGCATCACGGGCACGATCATCCACGCCCTGCGCGAGCGCGGCGAGAAGTACGGCCTGGCGAGCGCCTGCATCGGCGGCGGTCAGGGCATCGCGGTCATCGTCGAAGCCCTGTAGGCGCTCCGGGCGCGGTGCGGGGCACCCCCCCGCATCGCGTGATACCAGGCATCTCCCTCACGTCTCGGAGCAGCGCATGGATCGCGACCAGGTCATCCACGACTGGAACGTCATCGGAGAGCGCTCGTCGCCTCCGCTGAAGCGGGTCGAGGTCCACGACGAGACGCTCCGCGACGGCATCCAGTGCCCGAGCGCGCACGACCCCGACATCGACGAGAAGGTCGAGATCGTGCGCCTGATGGCGCGATGCGGCATCGACTCCGTCGACGTCGGGCTCCCCGGGGCCGGGCCCCGCGCGGTGGCCGACAGCCAGCGGCTGGTCGAGCTCATCCGCGACGAGAAGCTCGACATCGCGGTGGGCTGCGCCGCACGCACGCACGCCAACGACATCCGGCCGATCATCGAGATCTCCCAGGCCACGGGCGTCCCGGTCGAGGTCATGGCCTTCATCGGCAGCTCGCCCATCCGCATGTACGCCGAGTCGTGGGGCGAAGACCGCCTGGAGGAGCTCACGCGCTCCGCCATCCGCATGTCCGCCCAGGCGGGCCTGCCCACGAGCTACGTCACCGAAGACACCGTGCGCTCGCGTCCCGAGACCCTGAAGCGCCTGTTCACCGCGGCCATCGAAGAAGGCGCCGACCGCCTGGTGCTGTGCGACACCGTCGGGCATGCCACGCCGAACGGTGTGTACAACCTGGTGAAGTTCACGAAGGCCCTGCTCGGCGAGCTGGGCGTCGAAGACCGCATCCAGATCGACTGGCACGGCCACAACGACCGCGGGCTCGCGCTCGTGAACGCGCTGTTCGCGGTCGATGCCGGCGCCGACCGCATCCATGGCACCGTGCTGGGGGTCGGCGAGCGCGTCGGGAACACCAGCACCGACCAGGTGCTCGTGAACCTGCGCCTGCTCGGCAGCGACGACCACGACGTCACGCCGCTCGCGAAGCTGGTCGACCTCGTCGCGAAGGCCGTGCACTGGGAGATTCCCGTGAACTACCCGGTGTTCGGGGCCGACGCGTTCCGCACCGGAACCGGCGTGCATGCCGCCGCGGTCATCAAGGCCGAGAAGAAGGGCGACACCTGGCTCGCCGACCGCATCTACTCCGGCGTCCCGGCCGGCTGGTTCGGGCGCGAGCAGGAGATCACGATCGGCCACCAGTCGGGCGAGTCGAACATCCGGTACTGGCTCCACAAGCGCGGCTACGGCGACGACGAGGGGCTCGTGAAGGCCATCTTCGAGCGCGCGAAGACCACCTCTGCGATGCTCACCGACGCTGAGATCCAGGCCGTCATCGAGGCCCGGGCCTGACGTGATCGCGTACAGCTCGTCTCCGACGATGGCCTGGTGGTCGTCCGGGCGCACCGGCAAGATCGGGCTCGTCCCGACGATGGGGTTCCTGCACGACGGTCACATCAGCCTGATGCAGCGGCTCCGCGCCGACGTCGACCACCTCATCGTGTCGATCTTCGTGAACCCGCTGCAGTTCGGCCCGAACGAAGACCTCGACCGCTACCCGCGAGACCCCGAGGGCGACGCTGCGAAGTGCGAAGCCGCCGGAGTCGACGTGCTGTTCTCGCCCACCGACTTCTACCCGTCCGACTTCAGCACCACGGTGTCGGTCGCGCGGCTCACCGATCGCCTGTGCGGAGCCAGCCGTCCCGGGCACTTCGACGGCGTCACGACGGTCGTGGCGCGTCTGTTCGGCGTCACGCGGTGCCACGTCGCGTGCTTCGGCGAGAAGGACTACCAGCAACTCGCGGTCGTGCGGCGTATGGTGCGCGACCTCGCGCTGCCCGTCGAGATCATCGGGGCTCCGCTCGTCCGCGATGCCGACGGTCTGGCCCTGTCGAGCCGCAACAAGTACCTGACGCCCGACGACCGCCAGCGCGCGCTCTCCCTGCACCGTGCGCTGTTCGCGATGCGAGATGCCGCAGCGGCCGGCGAGCACGGCGTCTCCGCCCTGCTGGCGCGCGGGAGGTCCGTGCTGCAGGCCGATCGCGAGGACTACCTCGAGATCGTCGACGCCGAGTCGCTCGAGCCGCTCACCGAGCTCGACCGGCCCGCACGGGCGCTGGTCGCCGCCTACGTCGGGTCGACCCGGCTGATCGACAACATCGCCCTCTGAGCCCGACAGGCGAGCGTCATGCGTGGCGGTCGAGGAAGCGCTGCAGGCGCGCCGGCCCCGCGTACCCCACCTCCACCCCGACCGGCTGGCCCTTCCGGAACGCCACCAGCGTCGGGACGGACGACACCCGGTACGTCTGACCGAGCGCGGGATGGTCGGACACGTCGACGTGGACGGCCCGCAGGGACGGGCGCTTCGCACAGGCGTCCTCCAGCGCGGCCTGCAGGGCACGGCACGGCGGGCACCAGGGGGACGAGAACTCGACGAACACGGTGTCCTGGTCGAGCACGAGCGTGGCGAACGAGTCCTGGGTGGCGGTCTGCATGGGGGCTCCTCGGGTGTGGACAGGAGTGCCAGCGGGGCCCCGCGGTGTGTCAGGCGAGATCGGCGAGCTGCTCGCGCAGGCGCGATCGGGCGCGCTTGAGCCGGCCTCGCACGCCGTCTGCGGACAAGCCGAGCTCGGCGGCGATCTCGGGCCCCGAGTACCCCTCGTTCGCGAGCATCACCGCGAACCGATCGGTCTCGGGCAGCGCCAGCAGCGCCGTCCCCAGGCGCTCGGCCAGCTCGCCGTGCTCGGCCTGCACCTCGGGATCGTGGCACGCACACGGCACCTCGACGTCCGCGACGTGCAGCCCGGGATCGTTCCTCCGGCCGCGCCCGAGCCGATGGCACCGTCGCACGACAAGCGTGCTGAGCCATGCGAGCGGGCTGCCCTCGCCGCGGTAGGTGTCGAGCGACCGGCCTGCCTCGACCAGCGCGTCCTGCACCGCATCCTCGGCATCGTCGTGGAGGCGGCAGCTCTGGCGCGCGACCGCGATGAGCCGGGTGCCGTAGCAGCGGCTGAAGCGGTCGAGGGCCGTGAGATCGCCGGCCCGCATGAGCGCGACGAGATCCGCGACCTCACAGGAGAGCTCGGTGTCCATCCTCCTCCTGTGCCATCGAGCCCCTGGAGTGTGTCAGCCTCGCGTCCGTTCGTGCGTCACGAAGCCTCACGAGGTGTGTGTGCGCCCCCACGGGCGTTAGCAGGCGTCCATGGACCAGAGCACCAGCATCGTCCTGTCGATCGCGCTCCTGTTGGCGCTCAACAACGCGATCGTGCGCCTGCCGTTCCTGAAGGATCGCGCGCCCCTGTTCTGGGCCGTGCAGTTCATGGATCTCGGCGTCGCGAGCGCGCTCGCGCTCATCGGCATCCCCGGCTTCAAGGACTTCCCGGCCGCGAACTGGATGCTCGCGCTCCTGCTCATCCTGCACGTCGCGCAGAACCTGCGCTGGCGGGCCCAGCGGCGACGCGACGACGCGGTCTCCGAAGACGTCGAGGCCCGGCGCAGCGCCATCCGCAAGGCGCTGGCCGAGCCCGGAGACGACGGAGACGACGGCGAGGCTCAGTAGAGCTTCGCCACCTTTCGCGGCGCGTTCGCCCGCTTGAAGCTGTGCTCCGGACCGGGGAACTCCCCTGCCCTCACCTCGTTCGCGAATGCCTCGAACGCGGCGACCGCCGTTTCTTCGACACGCGCGTACCGCTTCACGAACTTCGGCGCGAACGAGAGGTCCATGCCGAGGATGTCGTTGCACACGAGCACCTGGCCCGAGCAGTGCGGGCCCGCCCCGATCCCGACGGTCGGGATCTCGAGCCGGTTCGTGATCTCCGCGGCCACGTCGGACGGAATGCCCTCGAGCACCAGGCAGAACGCGCCGGCCTCGGCGACCGCGACGGCATCCCGCACGACGCGCTCGGCTTCGTCTTCGCTGCGACCCTGGATCCGGAACCCGCCCATGGCGTGCACCGACTGGGGCGTGAGCCCCACGTGCCCGACCACCGGGATGCCGGCCTCCACACACCGCCGGATGGCTTCGGCGCTGCGCTCGCCGCCCTCCAGCTTCACCGAGCTCGCTCGGCCTTCCTGCATCAACCGACCCGCGCTGGCGAGCGCCTGCGAAGGATCGATCTGGTACGACATGAAGGGCATGTCGGCCACCAGGTGGGCCTGCTGGAGCCCACGGCTGACGCACTGCACGTGGTAGACCATGTGGTCCAGCGTGACCGGCAGGGTGTCTTCGTGGCCCTGCACCACCATCCCGAGGGAATCGCCCACGAGCACCATGTCGACACCGGCGGCGTCCACCAGCCGGGCCATGGTGTAGTCGTAGGCCGTCACCATGACGATCTTCTCGTCGTTGTCGGCCTTCTTGCGAAGGTCCAACACGCTCTTCCTCTTCACGATGTATGTCCTTTGGCCCCTGGGACCTTGGGAGGAACCCGGCTCTACTCCTTCGGGCCGAAGAGACTCGGCTGGGCCTCCCGGTCGGGGACCGATCCAGGGGCCTCCGGTGGAGCTTCACCGGACAGCGCTGCCCGGATCTTCCCGAGCAGCACCTGACGAACACCTGGGTCCGTCAGGTAGTTCATATCGCGGTTGTCGAGGTACAGGACCGGACAGGCGTGCCAGTCGGCGAGCAGGCGTTTGTAGCGCTCGCGCAGGTCGACCAGGTACGCCGCCTTGATCCGGTGCTCTCCGGGAGCGTTGCGCTGCGCGATCCGCTTCATGATCGTCTCGATCGGAGCGTCGAGGAAGATCAGCAGGTCGGGCGTGGGCGCCTTCTCGCCGAGCGCGGCTGCGAACCGGTCGTACAGCTCGAGCTCCATGCTCGACAGCGTCTTCTCCGCGAACAGGCGATCCTTCTCGAACAGGTAGTCGCTGACGACACTCTGCGTGAACAGGTCTTCCTGCCGGATGGCCGCCTGCTGCTTCCACCGCGTGACGAGGTAGTACATCTGGACCGGGAACCCGAACCGGTCTGGGTCTTCGTAGAACGGCTCCAGGAACGGGTTCGTCTCCGAGGGCTCCAGCACGAGCCGACCGTTCCACGTCTCCGCCAGGAGCTTGCAGAGCGAGGTCTTGCCGACGCCGATCAGTCCCTCGACGACGATGAACTGGCGCATCGCGCACCCCTCCGTGCGCACGACGATCGAGCGTTTTGTCCCACGAGTCAAGCGCGGGCGCGCCCACGCCTGTCCGACGCCCGCGCCCGCAGCTACGATACGCGCTCGGAGACCCGCCCCACATGCGTCCCCTGATCCTCGGAATCTCCCTGTCCACGGTGCTCTTCGCGGCCTGCAAGAGCGATGGTCCCGACGCCGACGACGCGGATGCCGACACCGACGTCGATGCCGACACCGACACCGACTCCGACACCGACATCGACACCGACTCGGAGCCCGGCCCCCCCTGGGACCTCACGCTCGTCGGGCAGGGCTACGGCGGGGGCAACGGGCAGACCGTGCGGGTCCGGCTCGCCGACGAAGAGCTCGTGCTCGTCGAGGAGCTCACGGCCACGATCGTCGGGGGCGGCTGGCAGGTGCGCTTTCGCGACCAGCTCGACCCCAACGAGCCGGGCTACTGGGTCGGCTGGTGGATCGACCTCACCGGGAACGGCGAGTGTGGAGCGGGTGACGCCGCGTTCCTGGAGCGGATCGCCACCCGCGACGAGGACATCATCCGCGTCCACAACTACAGCGAAGCGGGCATCGATCGCCGAGCCTGCAACGGCTTCTGACGCCAGGCGAGGCTCCTCCTGAATGTGATTTTCAGTTGGGGCTTCCGGATCGCGATGAAAGTCGTTATCATTTGGACACGGAGGTCGAAGTGATCGTCTGCGTCTGTCACGGCATCAACGACCGCGCGCTCGAGACGGTCGTCCAGTCGGGCGCGCAGACGCTCCGTGAGGTCGGAGACGCCTGCGGCGCCGGCACGGATTGCGGCCAGTGCTGCCGCGACATCGTGCAGCGCCTGCGCCAGCGCGCCGCCTCCGTGTCCGACCGGATCGAGAAGGCCCCGCTTTCCAAGTGATCGCCGAGCGCCCCCCGGCTAAGGGGTCGCGGCAGGTCCGGAGCGGAGACGCGTCGAGCGTCGCGGCCGGCAGGAGGATCCGATGGCGGTGAAGGCAGGACCCGAGATCATCTCGGCGCTCAACGAAGTGCTCACCTGGGAGCTCACGGCGATCAACCAGTACTTCCTGCACGCGAAGATGTGCCAGAACTGGGGCATCCTGAAGATCGCCGCCGTGCAGCGCGAAGAGTCGATCGACGAGATGAAGCACGCCGATGCCCTGATCGATCGCATCCTCTACCTCGACGGCATCCCGAACCTCCAGAAGCTCGGCAAGCTCCGCATCGGCGAGACGCTCAAGGAGCAGTTCGAGTGCGACAAGGCGCTCGAAGAAGAGGCCATCCCGCGCCTGAACACCGCGATCGCGCTCTGCCGCGACTCCGGCGACAACGGCACGCGCGCGCTGCTCGAGGGCATCCTCACCGAAGAGGAGAACCACCTCGATTGGCTCGAGACGCAGCTCGGCCTGATCGACCGGCTCGGAGAGGCCGCCTACATCGCCGAGCAGCTGCACGCGTAGGGGCTCAGGAGCGGTGTGCGCGCCACGCCACCGCACCGCCCACCACGAAGAGCAGCTCGAGCGACACGAAGAACAGGTTCTCGACGTTCACCCCGTCGAGCACCAGCCCGAGCGTGCGCCCGGTGGCCAGGCACCCCACGCCCAGCGCGCCCGCGAGGATGCCGGGCTCGGTGCGTGAGGGATGCTGGCCGCACCACACGAGGAACAGCGCGAACGCCGTGCACAGGCCCCCGTACACGGCCCGAACATCGGTGCGCGCGACGGGGTCGGACAGATCGAGGCTCACCCACGCTCCGAACACGGCGGGCGCGAGCAGGAAGCCCAGCCCCACCGCGCCGTAGAACGCGGCCGACACCCAGATGTACGCCGACGGCAGGGCCGCGATCGGGCACCTCCTGGCGGGAGCATACGCCGGGATCTCGTCCGACCCGAAAGATCACGGGCGTCTGGCGCGTATGATCAGCGGGAGGTGTGCATGTCGAAGACCCAGAACAGCATGGTGGCCGTGGGGCTGGAGGTCGGTCCGGGTGCCGTCTTCCAGACGTTCGGGCTCGGGCACTTCTACCAGGGCCGCATCAAGGCCGGCCTCGGCTTCATGCTGGGGTACTGGGGGCTCCAGATGGTGAACGCCTGGCTCATCCCGATGTGGGGCCTCGGGTTCGTCACCGGGTTCCTCACCTGGCTCGCCTTCATGGTGGTGGCGCCCACCGACGTGATCGAGTCCGGGAAGTAGGCGGTTCCCGGGGACTTCGGGCCCACCGGGAGATTGCTACAGACCTGCGACAGGAACACCGACCTCCGGATTTCCCTGGCGTCAACAGGCCGGCACGCCCCGAAGGCGTGGAAGCAACCCGAACTTGGGCGTGCCGCATCGTTGACGACAAGGGAAATCCCATGGTGGAGATCGACGGACGAACCGAGGGAACCGAGGTCCGTCCGTCGATCCGCAGGGGTACAGGGAGCTCGTTCTGGACCACAGGCATCCGGCGCTCTCGCCGG
>JAWKRP010000028.1:0-133253 GCA_041389565.1 Myxococcota bacterium | reverse complement strand
CCCATCCCCCGCCAGTCGGGAGGATGGGCCCCGGAAGTGCACCGGTTCCACGCGAAGATTCACGGGAACCGGGGCAAGCTGACGCTACTCGATCGAGATCTCGGCGCCGGCCTCGACGAGCTCCTTCTTGGCGGCCTCGGCCTCTTCCTTGGAGACGCCTTCCTTGACCTTGGCGGGAACGCCTTCGACCATGGCCTTGGCCTCCTTGAGCCCGAGCCCGGTGATGCCACGAACGGCCTTGATGACGCCGATCTTGTTGGCACCGAAGCTCTTCATGACGACATCGAACTCGGTCTTCTCTTCCTCGACGGCCGCAGCCGCACCGGCGGCGGCGCCACCGGCAACCGCCATCACGGGCGCGCTGGCCTTGACACCGAGCTCGTCCTCGAGCGTCTCGATGAGGGCCTTGACCTCGGAGAGCTTGAGGTTCTTGATGTAGTCGACAACGTCCTGCTGGGAAACGGACATGATGTCCTCCGTGGGCCCCGATCGCCGAGGTCCCTTCGTGTTCTGGAATTGGGTTGTGAAGGCTCTGGAGAGCGGGGGCTAGCCCTGCTTCTCCAGCTCCGAGGCGTAGTTCTGGAGCAGGTAGAGGAGATCGCGCGGCGCGCCCTGGATGACTCCGAGGATCTGACGCGGACCTTCCTGGATGGTGGCGAGGAGCGTTGCCAGCAGGTCTTCCCGGCTGGGCAGCTCGGCTACGGCCTCGACACCGTTCTGGTCGAGGACATCGCCCTCGAACAGCCCTGCCTTGACGACGAGCTGCTTGTTGTCCTTCAGCTGGGCCTTGAACATCTTGGCCGTCGCGATGGGATCCTCGCCCGCGAAGAGCACACCGACGTTGCCGACGAAGTGCTTGTCGAGCTTCTGCGCGTCGAGATCCTGGATCGCACGCTTGCACAGCGTGTTCTTCACGACCTGGAAGTGCGAGCCACTGGGCTCGCACGCCCGACGAAGCGCGTCCATCTGCGCCACCGTGCTTCCCTTGAAGTCCGTGAGGACGACGAGGGGTGCGGCTTCGAAGCGACCGCGAATCTCTTCGACGAAGGCTGTCTTCTGTTCACGATTCACGGGTCACCTCACCGACTTTCCTGGGCCAGCCGCATGACCTCGTTGGGATCCAGCCGGATGCCGACTCCCATCGTGGTCGAGAGGGCGACGCTCTTGACGTACGTTCCCTTCGCACTGGACGGCTTCAAGCGCATGACCGTCTTCATGAACGCGAGCAGGTTGTCCTGGAGATGCTCCGAAGACATGCTCGCCTTCCCGATGGACACGTGCAGGATCCCTGCCTTCTCCACCTTGAAGTCCAGACGACCGCCCTTCACTTCCCGAATGACCTCGGCAATCTGCTCCGGCCCCACGACCGTTCCGGTCTTGGGGTTCGGCATCAGGTTCCGGGGCCCCAGAACGCGTCCGAGCCGACCGACCTTCGCCATCATGTTGCGTGTGGCGATGGCCTTGTCGAAATCGACCCAACCCTCGTTCTGGATCTTGGCGACGAGGTCGTCGGAGCCGACGAAGTCTGCTCCTGCCTCTTCTGCAGCGCGTGCCGCGTCACCGTCCGCGAAGACCACGACTCGAACGGACTTGCCTGTCCCGTGGGGCAGGCTGACCGCGCCGCGGACCATCTGGTCGGCCTGCCGGGGATTGACTCCCAGCCGGACGGCCACGTCCACGGACTCGTCGAACTTCGCGGTACCGGTCTTGCCGACGAGCTCACAAGCCTCGTCGATTGCGTACTTCTGGCCTTCACGGACAGACTCACGCAGGGCGCGGTAGCGCTTGCCATGTGTATTCGCCATGGCGTTTCACTCCTCGATGGGCCGGGGTAGACGGGCGACGGCTGCCCTCCCCCGGTGGCCAACGTTCACGGACCCGCGCACCATTGCGCGCATCCGATGGGTTTCAGATGCCCTCGACGACGATTCCCGACGAGCGCGCAGTGCCGATCACCTGGGACATGGCCGCCTCCAGGCTCGTGCAGTTGAGGTCGGGGAGCTTGGTCTTCGCAATCTCCTCGACCTGAGCGAGAGTCACCTTGCCCACCTTGTCGCGGTTGGGCTGGCCGGAGCCACCCTTCAGGTTCGCTGCCTTGAACAGCAGAACGGCGACCGGGGGGGTCTTGGTGACGAAAGTGAAAGAACGGTCCGCGTAGACGGTGATCACGACCGGGATGATCAGACCTTCGCCCGCCTGCGGCTTCGTGCGGTTGTTGAACTCGTCGCAGAACTGCTTGATGTTCACGCCGGCCTGGCCGAGAGCCGGACCGACCGGAGGAGCGGGACGCGCCTGCCCGGCGGGAATCTGCAGCTTGATGAGACTGACGACCTTCTTGGCCATGGGTCACTCCAGGCTCCGCGGTGCGGAGGGGTGATGGAATACTCGAGAGGGGAGGAGCCGACGCCCGCGATGGGTGCCGGAAGGGCTCGTGGCGGGCCCGTGACTGGGGTTCGGAGCCCGTTCAGGGCGTGAGCTTCTCGATCTGGTGGAAGGAGAGCTCGGTGGGAACGGGCCGACCGAGGATGTTGATGATGACGCGGACCTTCCCGCGGGCCTCGTTGATGTCTTCGACCGTGCCGCGCATCGACGCGTACCGGCCTTCGGTGAGGCGGACCTCCTCCCCCACTTCGAAGTCGAGCACGGGACGCGGCTCGTCACTGTCGTCGGTGAGCATGGAGGTGATGCGGGCGACCTCGGAGTCGGGCACGGGCGGCGGGTTGCGCGTGCCGCCCACGAAGCCGGTGACCTTGGGCGTGTTCTTGACGAGGTGCCAGGTCTCGTTGTCCAGCTCCATCTCGACGAGCATGTACCCGGGGTAGTACCGGCGCGTGATCTTGCGGTTCGTCTTCGGGTCGACGACGGTCTCCGACGGGACCAGGATCCGACCGAAGCGATCGCCCAGCTCGTACATCTCGACCCGCTGCTGGAGGGCCTTCATGGCCTTGTCCTCGGAGCCCGAGAGCGTATGGACTGCGTACCAGCGCACGATGATTTTCTCCAGTGGATGGATGCGGGGCCGGAAGCCCGGGAGCCAGCGTCGGACGGGAGCGATCAGCTCTCGGTGAACAGGAACAGATCCGCGAGGTTCTTCCAGAGGAAGTCGTACGCAGCCAGGAGGGTGGCCGCGAAGATCGCGGTGAGGATGACCGTGGTGGAGGCGCGGAGCGTCTCCTCACGGGTGGGCCAGCTCACCTGGAGCAGCTCCCCGACGGTCTCGTCGGTGAACTTCAGGGCCCTGGAGTTCCGGATCAGCACGAGCACGGAGACCGTGAATCCCGCGACCCCGAGCATGGTGCTGGTGTGCACGAGCCCGAGGAGCAGATCATCCGAGTAGGCGAACTGGGCCATGGCCGAGACCGCCGCGCTCTGGAACAGCATCCCCACGAGAATGGAGATGGTGACCATGATGAGCAGAACCCAGTTTTGATTCCTCACGGATCCCCCAGGCCGGACCGACCTGCTAGCAAACGACGTGCCAACTAGCACTGCGTTCAGGCAGGCGCAAGCAGTTTCTATGGAAGCCCGGAGCGGCCCCCGAGTGGAGGACCGCCGCCGCGCCGTACCCGTGAACGACGAGTCCGCAGAGGCTGTGCACCACTGCGGAACCGTCAAGTTTCAGAGTTGGAGGGGGCCCGTGTGGACCCCGCCTGCCCTGACTACTTCGCGATGGCGGACACCACGCCGGCGCCGACGGTGCGGCCACCCTCGCGAATGGCGAAGCGGAGCTGCTCCTCCATCGCGATCGGCGTGATCAGCTCGACCTGGATCGTGATCCGGTCGCCCGGCATCACCATCTCCACGCCTTCGGGAAGCGTGATGTTCCCCGTCACGTCGGTCGTGCGGAAGTAGAACTGCGGACGGTAGCCCGCGAAGAACGGCTTGTGACGACCGCCCTCCTCCTTCTTCAGCACGTACACCTCGCCCGTGAACTTCGTGTACGGCTTGATGCTGCCCGGCTTCGCCAGGACCTGGCCGCGCTCGATGTCCTCGCGCTTCACGCCGCGGAGCAGCGCACCGATGTTCTCGCCCGCACGACCCTCGTCGAGGATCTTGCGGAACATCTCCACGCCCGTGATCGTCGTCTTCGTCGTGTCCTTGATGCCCACGATCTCGACTTCGTCGCCGATGCGCACGATGCCGCGCTCCACGCGACCCGTCGCCACCGTGCCACGACCCTGGATCGTGAACACGTCTTCGACCGGCATCAGGAACGGCTTGTCGATCGCGCGCTCCGGCGTCGGGATGTACTCGTCGACCGCATCCATCAGAGCCTTGATCGCCTGCACGCCCAGCGGACCCGCATCGCCCTCGACGGCCTTCAGGGCGGAGCCCTTCACCACCGGCGTGTCGTCGCCCGGGAACTCGTACGTGTCGAGAAGCTCGCGAACTTCCATCTCGACCAGCTCGAGGAGCTCCTCGTCGTCCAGCAGGTCGACCTTGTTCAGGAACACCACGATGTACGGCACCTGCACCTGGCGAGCGAGCAGAACGTGCTCACGCGTCTGCGGCATCGGGCCGTCGGCAGCGCTCACGACCAGGATCGCGCCGTCCATCTGCGCCGCACCCGTGATCATGTTCTTGATGTAGTCGGCGTGTCCGGGACAGTCGACGTGCGCGTAGTGACGGGCCGCCGTCTCGTACTCCACGTGCGACGTGTTGATCGTGATCCCGCGGGCCTTCTCTTCCGGCGCCTTGTCGATGTCCTCGTAGTTCATCGCCTTGCCGCCGCCGGCCTCCGCCATCACCTTCGTGATCGCGGCCGTCAGCGTCGTCTTGCCATGGTCGACGTGACCGATGGTGCCGATGTTGACGTGCGGCTTGTTCCGCTCGAACTTTTCCTTCGCCATGGGAGACTCCGCGGCCCGACAGGCCCGTCTGAAGTTTGCAGTGGGCTCGAGACGGCATTGCTGCCCGACTCTCGGCGCACCGAACCGCTCCCCCCACGATGGGGAGGCGCGGAAACGCAGCCATGTACCCGGTACCGGGGGGCCGCACAAGGGTAAATCTGGCGCAGACCGTGTTCGCACGGATCGACGCCGGTTCTATTCAGTGACGACGCACTGTTCCGGAGGAGCGACTCCGATGGCCTGGCCGACGGTGAGAAGCGTGGTGAGGCACATCTCGGGGGACTCGACGTCGATCTCGCGAGCCATGCGCACGACCTCGACCCCCTTCTCGTTCGTCTGTGCCGTGCGGATCAGGGCCTTGCCGCACTCGACGAGACGCGAGCACCGCTCGTCGAGCCGACGCACCTTCGCGGGAGGCGCGAGGTCGCGATCGACCAGGAGCTCGCCCACTCCTCGGACGTACACGTCCTTCCCCACCGTGACGAGTGTGTCGGCATCTGCGAACCGCACGTCCTCGAGGGCACCGAGCTCGAGGTCGAGCTTCTCGATGGGCGCACCCGACCGGGCATCCCAGAGTCGCATCGACCCGTCGCGCGCCGCCGTCACGAGCGCGGACCCGTCGGGCCGGTAGTCGATGCCCACGATCCAGTCCGCGTGACCCGACAGCTGCTTGAGCGGCTCCTGGGTCGCGACATCCCACAGCCGTGCGGTCTTGTCGGACGCACCCGTCGCGAGATGCGCGGCATCCGGGCTGAACTGGACGGCGAGCACGACGCCGCTGTGGCCCGCGAACATCCCGAGCTCCTCGCCCGTCTCCACGTCCCACAGCCGTGCCGAGTGATCCTTGCTGCCGGTCGCGATCCGGGAGCCATCGGCCGAGAATCGTACGGCATGCACGGTGTCGGCGTGACCCGACAGCGTGTGCTCGAGCGTGAAGGTGGCCGTGCTCCACACCTCGGCGTCGTTCCCGCCCTTCACGGCGAGCACGAGATGATCGCCCGACCAGTCCATGTCGAACACGGACCGTGGGATCGCACCGACAGGCTCCCAGGTGGCCGTGCTCCAGATCCGGATCTCCGGGTCGTAGCCGCCGGTCGCCACGCGCGAGCCGTCCGGAGACACCGCCACGGCCACCACGAAGTCCTCGTGAGGGAGATCGCGCAGGCCCTCGAGGCCCGGGAACGTCCAGGCCTTCGCCGAGCGGTCTTGCGAGCCCGTGATCAGGAGCGACCCGTCGTCCGCGATGTCCATCGACTGGATCGTGGCGAGGTGGGGCCCGCTGAACTCCGCCGAGGGACCGCCCAGCAGCCCCCCGCATGCGAGCGCGGACCCCAGACACACCAACGCTCCCAGGGCTGCGGCAGGACGCCGGAGCCGAGGGAGCGATGGAAGGGAGCGAGGCTCCCAGGGGCCCGTAGAATCCGCGGCACCGTCGCCGGAACCACAGGAGGTGCGGGCCATGCGCGCTACCAGCGGTAGTGGCTGAACGCCTTGTTCGCTTCGGCCATCCGATGGACGTCGTCCTTCTTCTTGACCGCGCCGCCACGGTTGTGGCTCGCCTCGATGAGCTCGTTGGCGAGCTTCTCCATCATGTTGCGGCCGCTGCGGCTGCGAGCGAACTGGATCATCCAGCGCATCGACAGCGCGGTACGGCGCTGCGGACGGACCTCGACGGGCACCTGGTAGGTGGAGCCACCGACGCGGCGGGACTTGACCTCGACCATCGGCTTGACGTTGTCGAGCGCCTTGCGGAACACGGCGACGGGATCTTCGCGGGTGCGCTCGAGGATGATCTCGAAGCTGCCGTACACGATCTTCTCGGCGACGTTCTTCTTCCCGTCGGCCATGAGACAGTTCATGAACTTGGTGACGAGCGTGTCACCGTAGCGGGGATCGGGGAGCGTGGGGCGCTTGGGTACTTCGCGACGACGAGGCATGGACTGATTCCTCTACTTCTTCGGCTTCTTGGCGCCGTACTTGGAGCGGCCCTGCCGGCGGTCGTTGACACCCTGCGAATCGAGGGTGCCGCGGATGATGTGGTAGCGAACACCGGGAAGGTCCTTCACACGGCCCCCGCGGATGAGCACGGAGTTGTGCTCCTGCAGGTTGTGACCCTCACCGGGGATGTAGGACGTGACCTCCATGCCGTTGGTCAGACGGACACGCGCGACCTTCCGAAGGGCCGAGTTCGGCTTCTTCGGCGTCGTTGCATACACGCGGGTGCAGACGCCGCGCTTCTGCGGGCAGCCCTTGAGGGCAGGTGCCGTCGACTTCTTCCGGACGGCTTTGCGGCCGTTCCGAACGAGCTGATTGATGGTGGGCATGGATTCCTCTACGAAGGACACGCGCACCCTGGGCGCGAGTCACCGAGTTGACCATCGGCGTTTATGGATTCAGGGACCCCGTGTCAAGGGACGGAACGCCCGTCGACGCACGTGCAGCACGTTCCCTGCGCGGACCGACCGTTGGACCGGGATCGCGACCGGACGTAGAGTACTCCCCTCCCCGCACTCCGGCACGAATCCCGATGGACGATCCAGCACGTCGCACCGCCCTCCTCACCGCGCTCGCAGTGCATGGAGACCGTCCGAACCGGCTCGAGCCCTGGGAGGCATGGCTGGGCGCGCTCCACGGAGAGGCCCTGGCCGACGAAGCGAGCCTCGTGGCCGAGCTGCTCCCCGACCGCGACCACACCTCGCTGTACCGCCGGACCGTCGTGCATCACGCCGATCCCCGCATGACCGGCCCGATCCGGCGGGTCCTGGTGTCGCTGTTGGTGAACGCCCACCTCTCGCCCACCACCTTCCACGACACCGTGCGCGACCTCGCCGCGGCCGACGACGCCACGTTCCACGACCGGATCACGGCGCTCTCGATCACCGCCCGGCTCCCGGGCCTCGCGCAGGTACACTCCGTGATGCGCCAGTGCCTGCGGGCCGTTCCGACGGATCGCTGGCCCGAGGGCCCGTTCCACAAGGGAGAGCCCGCGCCCGACATCGGGGCCGCCGGGTTCGTCGCGCTCGCTGGCGAGCTGGCTGCGCACGTCGAAGACCCCGAGCTGCGCGATCGCCTCCTGCACGCGGAGTCGGTGGAGCGCCGCCAGACCCGCAGCGACATGGCGGGCGCCTCCCTGCGTCCGCAGGCTGCAGCCGTCGCCGTCGCCCTCGCCGAACGCTCGCCCCCGGCACTGCACGCCTACCTCGCCTGCATGGACGACACGCTCCGCCGTCTCGACATCGTCCACGCCCTCGCCAAGCGCAAGCAGGCCGCCTCCAGCCCCGTGATCCGCGCGGCCTACCGAGCGGGAGACCCAGCTTCCGTCCCTGCGGGCCCACGGGCGACCACCCTGCACATCGCGGAGCTCGCGAACGGCACCTACGGCCTGCTTTGCAAGCTGAAGGGCCGGTACCGGTGGATCGAGGGCACCCGCGAGGAGGTGCTCGCGAGCGTGCCCGAAGCCCAGTTCACGGATGCCGTGCGCGCTCTCTCCGACTGACCCCGTCGGTTATGTGAACCGCCCGCTCGAGACGGGCCCGAGTGCCCAGGATCGCCGCGGGCCCCGCGCCGGACCGACCGCACGCGCAAACGCGAGCAGCTCGGCCAGTTCGTCGCCCGGTGCCTCCTCCTGTTCCCAGCTCGCAGACGCGATGCGCTCGGCCCACGTGGTGGGTGCGGCCTTCGAGGCGGGCACGCGGGTCTGCGCGCCGGTCGTGGGGTCGACCTGGGTGCGCTCGTCCCACGGCGCCACATGGATCTGCGCGAGCACGGTGAGGGTGTCGGGGGCGAGCTCTGGAGGGTCGGTCCACCGGACGGCGTGGACATGCACCAGCGCACCGCGCTCCCGGGCGGCCTCCGCGACCGCCAGGAGCTCCGGATCGATCCCCAGGTCGTACCCGACGAGCGGAACCTGGCGGTCGGGTGTGCTGACCGGGACACCCCACACGGACGCTGCAGCGAGCGCGACCGCCTGACTGGCCGGGTCGGGCAGCGCGGCGACCCCGCGAGGCGCCCTCCCCCACGCCTTCATCACGGCATGTGCGCGTGCGAGGCCCATCCGGATGCGGCCCACGTCGTCCTGGCTGTAGGCGTACCGGCCGTTCATGCCGGCCTCGAGACCGAACGGGCTGAGGTGGAGCAGCACCCCGCCGGTGAGCACCTGGTGCCAGCCCCGCAGGTCGGACCCGTCGAGCGGCCGGCCCGACGCGGCATGCCGTGCGAGCACCCCCTGCAGGAGCGCATCGCGAGGGGGTGCGTGGACCCGTGCCAGCGCAACATCGCCACACTGGAGGGCGCACTCGGCGAGGAGCACGGCCACCGGCTCCGCGCCGAGCATCTCGGGGGCCCGCTCCAACACCTCGCAGGCCTCGCGCGCCCGACCGCTGTTCCGGAGCGCCACGGCGAGCTCGGCCACCACCCCTTCGGTTCCGGGATTCCGATCGTCGAGCCGACGCAGGAGCGGCACGGCCACCTCGGGGAGCCCCACATCCACGAGGGACCAGGCCGCGTTCCACACGTCGGCATCCTCGAGGGTCGCCGCGGCGGCACACTGCTCGCCCAGCGCTTCGTACCCCGTGTACCGGGCCGTCTCCGCCCACAGGCCGAGCAGCTCGACGAGCGCGTCGGGGACGGTGTGGAGGTCTGCGGTCTGTGCGGCCAGCCGCAGCGATCGAGACGCCGCGAGCGCGTCGCCCCCTTCGAGAGCCTCGCGCGCCGAAGCGATGTGCGTGGCGTGTTCGGACACCGGCCCCCCCGCTGGTCGCACTCCGGTCCGAGCATACCGCGGGCGGCCCCGCGTCCTCGACGCGCCAACGAAAAACGGGTGGCCCCCGCGAAGGGACCACCCGTCTCATCCAGTCCGGGAGACGCGACTAGAACGCGTCGAACGCGGCCTCGTCGGCATCGGACTCGTCCTTGAAGGACATGCCGAGCTTCTGGTACGCGGCGAAGCCCGTGCCCGCGGGGATCAGGCGCCCCATGATCACGTTCTCCTTGCAGCCGCGCAGCGGGTCGATGGTGCCCTTGATCGCCGCCTCGGTCAGCACGCGGGTGGTCTCCTGGAAGGAGGCCGCGGACAGGAACGAGTCGGTGGAGAGCGACGCCTTCGTGATGCCGAGGAGCAGGGACTCCGCCTTGGAAGGCAGACCGCCCATCGCCATGACCTGGCGGTTGACCATCTCGAAGCGATGCTTGTCGACGACCTCGTCCACGAGGAAGTCGGTGTCGCCGACCTCGCGGATGCGGACGCGGCGCAGCATCTGCCGCACGATGACCTCGATGTGCTTGTCGTTGATCTTGACGCCCTGGAGTCGGTAGACCTCCTGGACCTCGTCGACGAGGTAGCGCGCGAGGGCGTCCTCACCCTTGATCTTGAGGATGTCGTGCGGGTTCGCGGCACCGTCCATCAGGGACTCACCGGCGCGGACGTAGTCGCCCTCGTTGACGGTGATGTTCTTGCCCTTCGGGATCAGGTACTCCTGCGCGTCTCCCTCGTCCGGCGCGACCACGATGCGGCGCTTGCCCTTCGTGTCCTTGCCGAACGCGACGGTGCCGTCGATCTCGCTGATGATCGCGACCTCCTTCGGCTTGCGGGCCTCGAAGAGCTCGGCGACACGCGGCAGACCACCGGTGATGTCCTTGGTCTTCGTGGTCTCGCGCGGGATCTTGGCGAGGACCTCGCCGAGCGAGATGTCGGCGCCGTCCTGCACCATGATGTACGCGGACACCGGCAGGAAGTAGCGGGCCTGGACCTTGCCGTTGGCGTCCTTCACGACGATGCGCGGCTTGAGGTCGGTGTCCTTGTAGTCGGTGACGACGACGCGGGAGAGGCCCGTGACATCGATCTCCTCCTTCATGGACTGACCGTCCTCGAGATCCTCGAACTTCGCGCTCCCGACGACGTTCGCCAGGATCGGGAGGTTGAAGGGGTCCCACTGGGCGATCCGCATCTTCGCGGCGACCTTCTGACCGTCCTTCACGAGGATCTCGGCGCCGTACGGCACGCCGTACCGCTCGCGCTCGCGGCCCTTCGCGTCGACCACGCTGATCTCGCCGTTCCGCGACATCGCCACGGACGCGCCGTCGCGGTTCTCCGCCACCATGAGGGTGTCGGAGTAGCGGATGACGCCCGAGGTACGCAGCTCGAGGTACGACTGGGCCGCGGAGCCACCGGCCACACCACCGATGTGGAAGGTGCGCATCGTGAGCTGGGTTCCCGGCTCGCCGATGGACTGGGCCGCGATGACACCGACGGCCTCGCCGATGTTCACCATGTTGCCGCGGGCGAGGTCGCGCCCGTAGCACATGGAGCACACGCCCCAGCGCATCTCGCACGACATGACGCTGCGGATCATCACCCGCTCCACGCCGGCCTGGACGATCCGCTCGACCGCACGCTCGTCGAGCATGGTGCCGCGCGGGGCCAGGACCTCGTCGGAGTACGGGTCGACGATGTCTTCCGCGGCCACGCGACCGAGGACGCGCTCGCCGAGGTGCTCGATGACCTCGCCACCGTCGATGAGGCTCGTGACCTCCATGCCTTCGGTGGTCCCGCAGTCGAGAGCCGTGACGATCATGTCCTGCACGACATCGACGAGACGACGCGTGAGGTAGCCCGAGTTCGCGGTCTTCAGCGCGGTGTCCGCGAGGCCCTTCCGGGCGCCGTGGGTCGACGTGAAGTACTCGAGGACGGTGAGGCCCTCGCGGAAGTTCGAGATGATCGGGGTCTCGATGATCTCACCGGACGGCTTGGCCATGAGGCCGCGCATCCCGGCGAGCTGCCGGACCTGCGTGGGCGAGCCACGGGCACCGGAGTCGACCATCATGAAGATGGAGTTGAAGGAGGGCTGGCTCTCCTCGACCCCTTCGGGCGACTTCACGGTCTCGGAGCTGATGCTGGTGATCAGGGTGTCCGAGATGTCGGCGGTCACCTTGGTCCAGATGTCGACGACCTTGTTGTACTTCTCACGCGGGGTGATGAGCCCCTCGTTGTACTGCTGCTCGGTCGCGATGACCTGGGCCGTGGCGGCCTCGAGGATCTTGCCCTTCGACTCCGGGATCGCCATGTCGTCCATGCAGATCGACACGCCCGACTCGGCCGCCATGCGGAACCCGAGCTGGAGCAGCGCGTCGGCCATGAGCACGGTCTTCTTGGCGCCCGCGACGCGGTAGCACCGGTCGATCAGGTCGCCGATGGCCTTCTTGGTCATCGGGCGATCGACGAGGCTGAACGGCAGCTCACGGGGGCAGATGCCGTAGAACAGCACGCGGCCCACGGTGGTGTGGAGCAGCTCGCCCTTCGCCTCGACGACGTTCTCTTCGTTGTCGCGGGTCCAGACGGGCAGACGGTTCTCGAAGCCGAAGTAGCCCGCGGGGGCCACGACGAGCGTGAGGGTGTCCTTGTACTCGGCGCGGAGCCACTCGACGGCGTCCATGAGGGCGCGCGTGCGGTATGACACGTTGAACCGACCGTCGACGAGCGGGCGGTCGCCGTTCATCTCGACGATGGGGTGCAGCGTGGCCACCGTGCGGTTCGCGCCCCGGATCTCGGGGAGCTCGTACACGTAGATGAGGAGGTCGCCGCGGCGCTCCTCACGGACCTTGCTGACCTCGCCACCCGCGCTGGCCTCCGCGAAGCCCTCGATCGAACCGGCCAGCTGGCTGGTCAGGAACGAGAGCACGTCGCCCGCGCTGGCGTCGGCGGGCTTGCCGATGCCGTCGGCGCGACCCGCGTAGGAGGACGGCGAGCCGCTCGGCGTGTCGAGACGGGCGAGATCGAGCACGACGCTCGTGTTCTCGCCGGCATCGAAGCCGCCGCCGCGACCCGGGTTCGCGATGACCGCCACGGCGTCGCCGCCGAGGGCCGCGAACTCGCCGAGGTTGATGGAGGTGCCGGTGTCGACGAAGCGATCGACGTGGCCGCGGTGCACGTGCCACACCTCGCCGCGCTCACCGACGTCGACACCGACCACGAGGTGGGCGTCCATGAGGTCGGGGAGCCACTCGACCAGGCGGTCTTCCAGCGGACGGCTCGGCATGCGCACCTTGACGCGCGCGTGGAGCTCGACCTCGCCGGCGTCGTAGGCCACGACGACCTCGTCGGGGCTGCCGAACACCCGGCCCTCACCACGGGCGAACTTGCGCTCGCGCGTCATGTAGTAGGCGCCGAGGACGACGTCCTGGCTGGGCTGGATGATCGGACGGCCGTTCGCGGGGCTCAGGATGTTGTTGGTCGACATCATGAGCACGCGGGCTTCGATCTGGGCCTCGATCGAGAGCGGGACGTGCACGGCCATCTGGTCGCCGTCGAAGTCCGCGTTGAACGCGGTACAGACGAGCGGGTGCAGACGGATGGCGCGACCCTCGATGAGGACGGGCTCGAAGGCCTGGATGCCGAGGCGGTGCAGCGTCGGGGCCCGGTTCAGCATGACCGGGTGCTCCTTGATGACCTCCTCGAGGATGTCCCAGACCTCCTCACGCTCCTTCTCGACCATCTTCTTGGCGGCCTTGATGGTCGTGACGTAGCCGCGCTCTTCGAGCTTGTTGTAGATGAACGGCTTGAACAGCTCGAGCGCCATCTTCTTCGGGAGACCGCACTGGTGCAGGCGCAGGTCGGGGCCGACCACGATGACCGAGCGGCCCGAGTAGTCGACGCGCTTTCCGAGGAGGTTCTGACGGAAGCGGCCCTGCTTGCCCTTGAGCATGTCGGACAGCGACCGGAGCGGGCGCTTGTTGGGGCCCGTGAAGACCTTGCCGCGGCGGCCGTTGTCGAACAGGGCGTCGACGGCCTCCTGCAGCATGCGACGCTCGTTCCGGATGATGATCTCGGGAGCGTTGAGGTCCTGCAGGCGCTTGAGGCGGTTGTTCCGGTTGATGACCCGGCGGTACAGGTCGTTCAGGTCGGACGTCGCGAAGCGGCCGCCGTCGAGCGGGACGAGCGGACGGAGGTCGGGCGGGAGCACGGGGATGACCTCGAGCATCATGTGCTCGGGCTGGTTCCCGGAGTCGCGGAAGGCCTCGACGATCTTGAGACGCTTGGCGTACCGACGGCGCTGCGCGGCGGACGTGGTCTCCTTCATCTCGGTGCGCAGGGTGTCGCCCAGCGCGTTCACGTCGAGCTCGGCCAGCAGGTCGCACACGACCTCGCCGCCCATGCCGACCTCGAAGGACCCGTACCCGAAGGTGCGGATCATCTCCTGGTAGTCTTCCTCGGCGAGGATGGCGCCCTTCTCGAGCGTCGTGTCGCCGGGATCGGTGACGATGTAGCTCTCGCAGTAGAGCACCTTCTCGAGGTTCTTCAGCGAGATGTCGAGCAGGTTCCCGATGCGGCTCGGGAGGCTCTTCAGGAACCAGATGTGGGCAACCGGAGTGGCGAGGTCGATGTGGCCCATCCGCTCGCGACGAACGCGCGCCTGGATGACCTCGACCCCGCACTTCTCACAGGTGATCCCGCGGTACTTCATCCGCTTGTACTTTCCGCACAGGCACTCGTAGTCCTTCACGGGACCGAAGATGCGTGCGCAGAACAGCCCATCCCGCTCCGGCTTGAACGTCCGGTAGTTGATGGTCTCCGGCTTCTTCACCTCGCCGTGCGACCACGACCGGATCTTCTCGGGAGAAGCCAGGCTGATACGCACCGCGACGTAGTTGAGCGGATTCTTGGGCTTGTCGTACAGGTTGTAGATCTCCCTCACGGTGATCTCCTCTCTGCGGGGGGGTGGCCCGAAGGCCGAAAGGAACGAAGACGGAAAGTGTGGCCCGGGTCAGGCCGATGCAGCGGACCCTCGGGTCGACGCCGCAGCGCGCGGCCCGGCACCCGGTGGCAGATGCACACCGGGCAGCCGGGGCGGCACCCGCTCACTGACGGAGGACTTCCTTGTCCTCGATGAGCTCGACATCGAGGGCGAGGGCCTGCATCTCCTTGACCAGCACGTTGAAGGACTCCGGCAGACCGGCTTCCAGCACGTTCTCGCCCTTGACGATGGACTCGTACATGCGCGTACGACCCGCAACGTCGTCGGACTTCACGGTCAGGAACTCCTGCAGACCGTAGGCGGCGCCGTACGCCTCCATGGCCCAGACCTCCATCTCACCGAGACGTTGACCACCGAACTGCGCCTTACCGCCCAGCGGCTGCTGGGTGACGAGGCTGTACGGCCCGATGGACCGCGCGTGGATCTTGTCGTCGACGAGGTGGTGGAGCTTCAGCATGTACATGATGCCGACCGTGACGCGCTGGTGGAACGCTTCGCCCGTGCGGCCGTCGAACAGGATGGTCTGACCGTCCTCGTCGAAGCCCGCCGTGGTGAGCGCCTCCTTGATCTCGTCCTCGGTCGCGCCGGAGAACACGGGCGTCGCGAGCGTGACGCCGTTCGTGTACTTCTTCGCGAAGTCGCGGAGCTGGGCCTCGTCGGCCTTGTCGAGGAAGGCGTGCACGTCGGGCTGACGCACCATGCACGACTTGAGGTAGTCCCGCAGCTTGTCCGCGCTGTAGTTCTCCTCGAGCATCCGGCCGATGTTCCAGCCCATGCCCTTCGCGGCCCAACCGAGGTGGGTCTCGAGGATCTGGCCGACGTTCATCCGCGACGGGACGCCCAGCGGGTTGAGCACCACGTCGACGGGCGTACCGTCGTAGAGGTACGGCATGTCCTCCTGGGCGAGGATCTTGGAGATGACGCCCTTGTTCCCGTGGCGTCCGGCCATCTTGTCGCCGACGGACAGCTTGCGCTTGATCGCGACGTAGACCTTCACCAGCTTCACGACGCCCGGCGGGAGCTCGTCGCCCTTCTTCAGGCGCTCGATCTTCGCGCGGTACCGGTCGTGGATCTCGTCGATCTTGGCGCGGATCTGGTCGGTGACCCGCCAGACCTCGTCCTCGACCTCACGGGCGTCGACGCCGATGCGGTCGTACAGGTCGACATCCAGCGTGCGCAGGTTGTCGATGTTGTACGTCTCGCCGGTCTTGATGAGCACGTTCCCGCTGTCCGGATCGACCACGTCGGCCGTGGCCTTCTGGTTGCGGAGCACGCGCGCGAGCTGACGAAGCGCGGAGTCGCGGATCGTACGGACCTTCTCGTCGCGGTCGCGCTCGATGCGCTTCACGCCCTGCTGCTCGATCTCGAGCGCGCGGGCGTCCTTCTCCACGCTCTCGCGGATGAACACCTGCGCACCGATGACCGTGCCCTCGACACCCGGCGGGACGCGGAGGGACGTGTCGCGCACGTCGCCCGCCTTCTCACCGAAGATGGCGCGGAGCAGCTTCTCTTCCGGAGAGAGCTGGGTCTCGGACTTCGGCGTGATCTTGCCGACCAGCACGTCGCCCTGACGGACCTCCGCGCCGATGCGCACGATGCCGGAGTCGTCGAGGTCCTTCAGGGCCTCGTCGCCCACGTTCGGGATGTCGCGGGTGATCTCCTCGCGGCCGAGCTTCGTGTCGCGCGCGGCGACCTCGAACTCCTCGATGTGGATGGTGGTGAAGAGGTCTTCCTTCACCATCCGCTCGCTGATCAGGATGGAGTCCTCGAAGTTGTACCCACCCCACGGCATGAACGCGACGATGACGTTCTGGCCGAGCGCGAGCTCGCCCGAGTCGGTCGCGGGACCGTCGGCGATCACGTCACCGGCGTGCACGTGGTCGCCCGGGCGGACCACCGGCTTCTGGTTGATGCAGGTGTTCTGGTTCGACCGCATGAACTTGGTGAGGTTGTAGATGTCGACGTCCGCGCCGATCTCCTCCTCGTCCTCGGTCTCGGTCTTGATGACGATGCGGCTCGCGTCGACGGACTCGACGATGCCGTCGCGCTTCGCGGTGACGGTGACGCCGGAGTCGCGCGCGACCACACGCTCGATGCCGGTGCCGACGAGCGGAGCCTCGGTGCGCACGACCGGAACGGCCTGGCGCTGCATGTTGGACCCCATGAGCGCGCGGTTCGCGTCGTCGTTCTCGAGGAACGGGACGAGCGAGGCGGCCACGGACACGAGCTGGTTGCTCGCAACGTCCATCAGCGTCACGTCTTCGCGGTTCGCCATCACGAACTCACCGCCGCGGCGCGCGGGGACGAGGTCGTTCTCGAACTCGCCGTCGGCGTTGTAGGCCGCGGAGGCCTGCGCGATGACGTGGTCGCCGCCCTGGTCGGTCTCCTCTTCGTCGAGCGCGTCGAAGAACTGCGGATCCTGACGGAGCACCTTGCCCGCCACGACCTTGCGGTACGGCGTCTCGATGAAGCCGAACTCGTTCACGCGAGCGAACGTGGACAGCGACGCGATGAGACCGATGTTCGGGCCTTCCGGCGTCTCGATCGGGCAGATGCGGCCGTAGTGGGTCGGGTGCACGTCGCGAACGTCGAAGCCCGCACGCTCGCGCGTCAGACCGCCCGGCCCGAGGGCCGAGAGGCGACGCTTGTGCGTGATCTCGGACAGGGGGTTCGTCTGGTCCATGAACTGCGAGAGCTGGCTGGACCCGAAGAACTCCTTCACGACCGCGCTGACGGGCTTGCTGTTGATGAGATCGTTCGGCATGAGCGCCTCGATCTCCTGCAGGCTCATCCGCTCCTTGATCGCCTTGCCCATGCGGTCGAGACCGACACGGTACTGGTTCTCGAGGAGCTCACCGACGGCGCGCACGCGGCGGTTGCCGAGGTGGTCGATGTCGTCCTTCACGCCCTTGTTGTTCTTCAGGTCGATCAGGTACTTCACGACCTTCAGGATGTCCTGCTTCGTGAGCGTGGTGCGGTCGAGCGGGATGTCGATGCCGAGCTTGTGGTTCAGCTTGTGACGGCCCACGCGCGACAGGTCGTAGCGCTCGGGGTTGAAGAACAGGTTCTCGAAGTGCGTGACCGCGGTGTCGTACGTGGGCGGATCACTGCTGCGCAGGCGGCGGTAGATCTCGAGCACCGCCTCCTCCGTGCTCTCGATCTTGTCGACGAGCAGGGTGTCGCGCATGTACGAGCCGACCAGCAGGTTGTCGATGAAGAGGCACTCGACCTCCTCGATGCCCGCGCCGAGCATGGCCGCGAGGCCCTCCTCGGTGATCTCCTCGTTGCACTCGATGAGGATGCGACCCGTGGCCATGTCGACCACGTCGTACGCGCTCACCTTCCCGATCAGGTCGTCTTCGGACACCGGGATGATGCCGACCTCGACCTCGCGCTCCTTCTCGTCGACGATGACGGTGCGCGGGCTGAGCATCTCGGCCTTCTTCATCTTCCGGATGATGTTCTTGAGGAACTTCTTGTCCTTCTTGACGATGACCTTGCCTTCGGGGTCGAGCACGTCGACCGTCGCCTTCTGCTGGAACAGGAGGTCGGCGGTGGTCTCCTTGAACAGGCCGTCCTTCGTGCGGAAGTACCGCTCGGAGTCGTAGAACCGGTTCAGGAGGGACTCGGTGTCGTAGCCGAGCGCGCGCAGCAGGACGGTCGCCGGGAGCTTGCGGCGACGGTCGATGCGGACGTAGATGATGTCCTTGCTGTCGAACTCGAAGTCGATCCAGGAGCCGCGGTTCGGGATGATGCGCGCGGAGAAGATCTCCTTGCCGCCACCCGTCTTGGCCTTGTTGGAGTCGAAGAAGATGCCGGGCGAGCGGTGCAGCTGGCTGACCACGACGCGCTCGGTGCCGTTGATGATGAACGTGCCGTTGTCGGTCATCAGCGGGATCTCGCCGAAGTAGACCGGCTGCTCCTTGATGTTCGACACGGTGCGGGTGTCGTTCTCGGCGTCGACGTCCCACACGACGAGGCGCACGACGACCTTCACGGGCGCCGAGAACGTCATGCCGCGCTCGCGGCACTCGTCTTCGTCGTACTTCGGCGACTCGAGCTCGTACGAGACGAACTGGAGCGAAGCACGCCCACTGAAGTCCTCGATGGGGAAGACGCTCTTGAAGACCGACTGCAGGCCCTGGTCGTCACGCCGCTCCTCGGGCGGGACCTCCGGCTGCAGGAACGTCTCGTAGGAGGTGCGCTGGATCTCGATGAGATTGCTGACCTCCATGACGGTCGGGGTCTTGCCGAACGAGCGGCGGAAACGGTAGTTGTTTGCCAACAACCTCGACATCAGGAAGCTCCGTGGGATCGAGTTGCGTTCGGTGGTACCGAACCTTGCGGCCCGGGAATCCGAACCTGGGGGGTTCGGCCGACCGAACCGGAGGCTCGCAGGGCGAGCCACCCTTGGGTCACCGGCGTGCGCAGCGGGCTCGGAACACGAGCCGTGTCGCGGGTTCTGCCGACACCAGGGGCGTCGACACGGAAACCCATCCCCCGCCAGTCGGGAGGATGGGCCCCGGAAGTGCACCGGTTCCACGCGAAGATTCACGGGAACCGGGGCAAGCTGACGCTACTCGATCGAGATCTCGGCGCCGGCCTCGACGAGCTCCTTCTTGGCGGCCTCGGCCTCTTCCTTGGAGACGCCTTCCTTGACCTTGGCGGGAACGCCTTCGACCATGGCCTTGGCCTCCTTGAGCCCGAGCCCGGTGATGCCACGAACGGCCTTGATGACGCCGATCTTGTTGGCACCGAAGCTCTTCATGACGACATCGAACTCGGGTCTTCTCTTCCCTCGACGGCCGTAGCCGCACCGGCGGCGGCGCCACCGGCAACCGCCATCACGGGCGCGCTGGCCTTGACACCGAGCTCGTCTCGAGCGTCTCGATGAGGGCCTTGACCTCGGAGAGCTTGAGGTTCTGATGTAGTCGACAACGTCCTGCTGGGAAACGGACATGATGTCCTCCGTGGGCCCCGATCGCCGAGGTCCCTTCGTGTTCTGGAATTGGGTTGTGAAGGCTCTGGAGAGCGGGGCTAGCTCCTGCTTCCAGCTCCGAGGCGTAGTTCTGGAGCAGGTAGAGGAGATCGCGGCGCGCCCTGGATGACTCGAGGATCTGACGCGGACCTTCCTGGATGGTGGCGAGGAGCGTTGCCAGCAGGTCTTCCTGGCTGGGCACTGGCTACGGCCTCGACACTGTTCTGACGAGGATATCACCCTCGAACAGCCCTGCCTTGACGACGAGCTGCTTGTTGTCCTTCAGCTGGGCCTTGAACATCTTGGCCGTCGCGATGGGATCCTCGCCCGCGAAGAGCACACCGACGTTGCCGACGAAGTGCTTGTCGAGCTTCTGCGCGTCGAGATCCTGGATCGCACGCTTGCACAGCGTGTTCTTCACGACCTGGAAGTGCGAGCCACTGGGCTCGCACGCCCGACGAAGCGCGTCCATCTGCGCCACCGTGCTTCCCTTGAAGTCCGTGAGGACGACGAGGTGCGGTTGGAAGCGACCGCGAATCTCTTCGACGAAGGCTGTCTTCTGTTCACGATTCACGGGTCACCTCACCGACTTTCCTGGGCCAGCCGCATGACCTCGTTGGGATCCAGCCGGATGCCGACTCCCATCGTGGTCGAGAGGGCGACGCTCTGACGTACGTTCCCTTCGCACTGGACGGCTTCAAGCGCATGACCGTCTTCATGAACGCGAGCAGGTTGTCCTGGAGATGCTCCGAAGACATGCTCGCCTTCCCGATGGACACGTGCAGGATCCCTGCCTTCTCCACCTTGAAGTCCAGACGACCGCCCTTCACTTCCCGAATGACCTCGGCAATCTGCTCCGGCCCCACGACCGTTCCGGTCTTGGGGTTCGGCATCAGGTTCCGGGCCCCAGAACGCGTCCGAGCCGACCGACCTTCGCCATCATGTTGCGTGTGGCGATGGCCTTGTCGAAATCGACCCAACCCTCGTTCTGGATCTTGGCGACGAGGTCGTCGGAGCCGACGAAGTCTGCTCCTGCCTCTTCTGCAGCGCGTGCCGCGTCACCGTCCGCGAAGACCACGACTCGAACGGACTTGCCTGTCCCGTGGGGCAGGCTGACCGCGCCGCGGACCATCTGGTCGGCCTGCCGGGATTGACTCCCAGCCGGACGGCCACGTCCACGGACTCGTCGAACTTCGCGGTAATGGTCTTGCCGACGAGCTCACAAGCCTCGTCGATTGCGTACTTCTGGCCTTCACGGACAGACTCCACGCAGGGCGCGGTAGCGCTTGCCATGTGTATTCGCCATGGCGTTTCACTCCCTCGATGGGCCGGGGTAGACGGGCGACGGCTGCCTCCTCGGTGGCCAACGTTCACGGACCCGCGCACCATTGCGCGCATCCGATGGGTTCAGATGCCCCTCGGACGACGATTCCCGACGAGGCGCGCAGTGCCGATCACCTGGGACATGGCCGCCTCCAGGCTCGTGCAGTTGAGGTCGGGGAGCTTGGTCTTCGCAATCTCCTCGACCTGGAGCGAGAGTCACCTTGCCCACCTTGTCATGGTTGGGGCTGGCTGGAGCCACCCTTCAGGTTCGCTGCCTTGAACAGCAGAACGGCGACCGGGGTCTGGTGACGAAAGTGAAAGAACGGTCCGCGTAGACGGTGATCATGACCGGGATGATCAGACCTTCGCCCGCCTGCGGCTTCGTGCGGTTGTTGAACTCGTCGCAGAACTGCTTGATGTTCACGCCGGCCTGGCCGAGAGCCGGACCGACCGGAGGAGCGGGACGCGCTCGCCCGGCGGGAATCTGCAGCTTGATGAGACTGACGACCTTCTTGGCCAAGGGTCAACGGTGCTTCCGCGCGGTGCGGAGGGGTGATGGAATACTGAGGGGAGGAGCCGACGCCCGCGATGGGTGCCGGAAGGGCTCGTGGCGGGCCCGTGACTGGGGTTCGAGCCCGTTCAGGCGTGAGCTTCCTCGATCTGGTGGAAGGAGAGCTCGCGGGAACGGGCCGACCGAGGATGTTGATGATGACGCGGACCTTCCCCGCGGGCCTCGTTGATGTCTTCGACCGTGCCGCGCATCGACGCGTACCGGCCTTCGGTGAGGCGGACCTCCCCTCCCCCACTTCGGTCGAGCACGGGACGCGGCTCGTCACTGTCGTCGGTGAGCATGGAGGTGATGCGGGCGACCTCGGAGTCGGGCACGGGCGGCGGGTTGCGCCGCGTGCCGCCCACGAAGCCGGTGACCTTGGGCGTGTTCTTGACGAGGTGCCAGGTCTCGTTGTCCAGCTCCATCTCGACGAGCATGTACCCGGGGTAGTACCGGCGCGTGATTCAGGGGTTCGTCTTCGGGTCGACGATTTGTCTCCGACGGGACCAGGATTCGACCGAAGCGATCGGCCCAGCCTGTACATCTCGACCCGCTGCTGGAGGGCCTTCATGGCCTTGTCCTCGGAGCCCGAGAGCGTATGGACTGCGTACCAGCGCACGATGATTTTCTCCAGTGGATGGATGCGGCCGTGGAAGCCCGGGAGCCAGCGTCGGACGGGAGCGATCAGCTCTCGGTGAACAGGAACAGATCCGCGAGGTTCTTCCAGAGGAAGTCGTACGCAGCCAGGGAGGGTGGCCGCGAAGACGGTAGGGAGGATGACCGTGGTGGAGGCGCGGAGCGTCTCCTCACGGGTGGGCCAGCTCACCTGAGCAGCTCCCCGACGGTCTCGTCGGTGAACTTCAGGGCCCTGGAGTTCCGGATCAGCACGAGCACGGAGACCGTGAATCCCGCGACCCCGAGCATGGTGCTGGCGTGCACGAGCCCGAGGAGCAGATCATCCGGAGTAGGCGAACTGGGCCATGGCCGAGACCGCCGCGCTTCTGGAACAGCATCCCCACGAGAATGGAGATGGTGACCATGATGAGCAGAACCCAGTTTTGATTCCTCACGGATCCCCTAGGCCGGACCGACCTGCTAGCAAACGACGTGCCAACTAGCACTGCGTTCAGGCAGGCGCAAGCAAAGTTTCTATGGAAGCCCGGAGCGGCCCCTGAGTGGAGGACCGCCGCCGCGCCGCTCCCGTGAACGACGAGTCCGCAGAGGCTGTGCACCACTGCGGAACCGTCAAGTTTCCGAGCTGGAGGGGGCCCGTGTGGACCCCGCCTGCCCTGACTACTTCGCGATGGCGGACACCACGCCGGCGCCGACGGTGTGGTCACCCTCGCGAATGGCGAAGCGGAGCTGCTCCTCCATCGCGATCGGCGTGATCAGCTCGACTGGATCGTGATCCGGTCGCCCGGGTACCATCTCCACGCCTTCGGGAAGCGTGATGTTCCCCGTCACGTCGGTCGTGTGGAAGTAGAACTTGCGGATTTGGTAGCCCGCGAAGAACGGCTTGTGATGACTGCCCTCCTCCTTCTTCAGCACGTACACCTCGCCCGTGAACTTCGTGTACGGCTTGATGCTGCCCGGCTTCGCCAGGACCTGGCCGCGCTCGATGTCCTCGCAGCTTCACGCCGCGGAGCAGCGCACCGATGTTCTCGCCCGCACGACCCTCGTCGAGGATCTTGCGGAACATCTCCACGCCCGTGATCGTCGTCTTCGTCGTGTCCTTGATGCCCACGATCCTCACTTCGTCGCCGATGCGCACGATGCCGCGCTCCACGCGACCCGTCGCCACCGTGCCACGACCTGGATCGTGAACACGTCTTCGACCGGCATCAGGAACGGCTTGTCGATCGCAGCGCGCGCTCCGGCGTCGGGATGTACTCGTCGACCGCATCCATCAGAGCCTTGATCGCCTGCACGCCCAGCGGACCCGCACGCCCTCGACGGCCTTCAGGGCGGAGCCCTTCACCACCGGCGTGTCGTCGCCTGAACTCGTACGTGTCGAGAAGCTCGCGAACTTCCATCTCGACCAGCTCGAGGAGCTCCTCGTCGTCCAGCAGGTCGACCTTGTTCAGGAACACCACGATGTACGGCACCTGCACCTGGCGTGTGCGAGCAGAACGTGCTCACGCGTCTGCGGCATCGGGCCGTCGGCAGCGCTCACGACCAGGATCGCGCCGTCCATCTGCGCCGCACCCGTGATCATGTTCTTGATGTAGTCGGCGTGTCCGGGACAGTCGACGTGCGCGTAGTGACGGGCCGCCGTCTCGTACTCCACGTGCGACGTGTTGATCGTGATCCCGCGGGCCTTCTCTTCCGGCGCCTTGTCGATGTCCTCGTAGTTCATCGCCTTGCCGCCGCCGGCCTCCGCCATCACCTTCGTGATCGCGGCCGTCAGCGTGGTCTTGCCATGGTCGACGTGACCGATGGTGCCGATGTTGACGTGCGGCTTGTTCCGCTCGAACTTTTCCTTCGCCATGACGTACTCCGGAGAAACGGCGCCGGCCATTCTCTAGAACCGGCTTGGTGAGCCGGACGAGCCGGCGTGTGGAGAGCCCTTGACGGGACTTGAACCCGTGACCTCTCCCTTACCAAGGGAGTGCTCTACCGCTGAGCTACAAGGGCGGTACCAGAAGAGCGGGAGACGAGACTCGAACTCGCGACCCTCAGCTTGGAAGGCTGATGCTCTACCAACTGAGCTACTCCCGCTTTTCTGTGTGTGAAAGGTGTGGGGGAAGCTGGGTTTGAACCAACGTAGGCGTAAGCCGGCGGGTTTACAGCCCGCTCCCTTTGACCACTCGGGCATTCCCCCACGAAGTGATAAATCGAGTTTTAAAGACCGAGAGCTGGCGAAGGGACTTGAACCCGCAACCTGCTGATT
Organism: Myxococcota bacterium; assembly: GCA_041389565.1. Taxonomy (GTDB): domain Bacteria; phylum Myxococcota_A; class UBA796; order UBA796; genus JACKEQ01. Next base: position 108,913 of record JAWKRP010000028.1, on the reverse strand, counting down.
ACAAATCAGCTGCTCTACCAATTGAGCTACGCCAGCTCAGCGCGGCCTCGGAACTATCCGTGTGCCGGTCGGTGTCAAGAACCTTCGTGCCCACGGAGGCCGACCGCCCCGACCCACCGGCTACTTCGGCGCGACGAACCAGGCGTCCGGGAGATCCCCGTCGAGCTCCACCGCCTCGACCACGATCTGGTCGGGCTGCTCGGCACCGTCGACCCGCGTGAGGATCCGGCGCGGGATCTGGACCCCGTCGACGCTCTCGTACTTCGAGTACTCGTGCACGCGCTTCCCGCCGTCGAGCGTGATCCGTCGGATCAGCGAGTCCTTCGTGCCCACGGCCACCTCGGGCGTCGGGCTGTCGGCGGGCGCGTACAGCACGACCGGATCGGACCCCACCTTCGCTTCCGCCCCCTTCTTCAGGGTCGCCAGCATCGGGTGCGTCTCGACCGACCCCTCGAGATCCAGGACCACCGGCAGCATGCCGGTCGGGCTGAACCGCTCGATCGTCTCGCGCGACCGCTGGAGATCCTGAGAGGTGGTCTCGCCCTTCGTCGTGAGCCAGGCCGCATCGCCGAGCGCCAGCGTGGTGCTCGCCACGACCTCACCCTCGACCGGCTCGATGGACAGGTACAGGTCCGTGCCGCGGCGGGCGTAGGTGTGCCGCGCGATCCGGCCGTCGGGCAGCTTGCGCGTGTACACGAACTTCACGCGCTCGGGCTCGGAGAGGGCAGTGAGACCGGCTCCGTGCGCTTCGGCCGCCGCTTCGTACCACGGAGCCATCGCGCGCTCGGGCCCCGCCTTCGCGTCGGTGCCCTTCCCCTCCGGCTTCCCCTCGGACTTCGCGTCGGGCTGTGGCGCCTCGCCGGGCTCCACCGTCTTCACGGACGCGCCCTCCTCGTCGAGGACCACCACCGTGCTCCGCGTCGCCGTGGCGAGCCCCCCCGCGACCTCCGCCGCCTCGTCACCGTCGCCGAGATCCTCGACGCGCACGACGAACTCCCAGCCCGCACCATCCTTGAAGCGCCGCACGACCCGGCCCTTGTAGCCGGCCTCCTTCGCGGACCGCGCGTACTCCGTGGCGTCCGCGCGGCTCGTGTACGACGGCCCCTCGACCGACCAGCCCGCGAATGCCGCGTTGACGAGAATGGCCCACAAAGCGTTCACGACTCCTCCAACGACCCGCCGCGCCTTTCCGGACCGGGCGGCCGCGGGCAGATATAGCCGACCCATGACGCTGAGCGACAGCGAGCTCCGATTCCTCGTGCCCGAGCTGGCCGCCCGCCTCGTGGGCCAGCGGCTCGCCAACAGCTGGCAGCCCGCCCGCGACCGCGTCGTGCTGGGCTTCCAGGATGGGACACGTCTGCTCCTCTGCCCGCGCGGGCCCGACGCCAGGCTCCACACGATCCTGCGCCGTCCCACCAACCCCCCACGGCCGTTCTCCTTCCAGGGTGCGCTGCGCGCCCACCTCTCCGGGCCCCTCACGGCGATCGAGAAGATCCCCGACGACCGCATCGTCGAGCTGTGCTTCGGCGAGCTGCGCCTGCATCTCCGCCTCACGGGCCGCTCCGGCGGGCTCTGGCTCCTGCGCGGCGACGAAGTGCTCGCGGCCTACGACGGCCCCGCGCCGCCGGCCCTGCCCGAGGCCGCCCCCATGGCGCCGCGCGACGATCCGCCGCGGTTCACGGGCGACCCCGACTGGGACACCGAGATCGCGCGCTTCTACGCCCAGCGCGTGCGCGAGCGCCGGGAGCGCGAGCTGCGCATCGACGTCGCGCGCCTGCTCCGCAAGAAGGCCGGCCGGCTCGGCACGCTGCTCGAGAACCTCGAGAGCGACCTCGACAAGGCCGACCACGCCGACGCCACGCGCGATCTCGCCGACACCCTGGCCGCGCACCTCCACGAGGTGAAGCAGGGCGCCGACCACGTCGACCTGCCCTCGCTGGTCGATCCCGACGTGATCGTGCGCGTACCCCTCCTCCCCGACCGCGCACCGTCCCGCTCGCTCGACACCCTGTACTCCAAGGCCCGACGCCTCGAGCGCATGGGAGAGCGCGTGCTGGAGCGCCTCGAGGCCGTCACCGCCGAGCTCGCGGAGGTCCAGTCGCTCCGCGGCACCCTCGATGACGCCGAGCTCGAGACGCTCGAGCGGCTGAAGCGGGAGCACGGCCAGTCGGAGGGTGCACGGCCCCTGGCGCGCGCCGTGGCCGGCGTCACCACGTGGACGGGCCCCCGTGGCGAAGAGGTGCTCGTCGGGCGCGACGCGAAGGCGAACCGCCGCCTCACCTTCCAGATGGCGAAGGGCACCGACTACTGGATGCACATCCGCGGCACGCCCGGTTCCCACGTCATCCTGCCGCTGCGCCGCGGGCACACTCCGCCGCTCGAGCTCCTGCTCGCGGCCGGCCAGATCGCCGCCGTGCACGCCGGAACGCCGGTCGGCGGGAAGATCGACGTGCAGTACACCCGGGTGCGCGACGTGCGCAGCATCCCCGGAACCGAGGCCCAGGTGCGCGTGCACAACGAGAAGGTGCTGCACATCACCCGGGATCCGGCCGAGCTCACCGGGTGGGCGCGCTCCTGACCCGCCGCGCGCGCTCTGCGGCGTACACCCGCTGAGCGATGCGCACGAACGAGAGGCTCGCGGACGCCTCCGACGGATCGGGCCCGTCCGTTCCGTACCGCGACTCCCGGGAGACCCCGGATGACCCGCCGGAGGCGAGCGCCAGCGTCGCGTCCACGATCTCCAGCAGCGCGTCGAGGGCCGCGAGGTTCGCCGGCTGCAGGAGGTGCCGCGCTTCTGCCAGGCAGCTCGCTCCCTCTCCGGGGTCGCCGGCACAGGCGTTCGCGAGCGCGCAGTAGGCCCAGGCGATCCCCGCCGTCGACCGGTTGTTCGCCTGCTGGAGCAGGGTGCGACCGCGCGTGAGCTGCACGAGGGCCGCTCCGGACCGCCCGTCGAGCAGATCCACGATGCCCCCGCTGAGCAACGCCAGCCCCTCCGTCTCGGTGTCGCCGAAGTGCACGGCCCGCTCCCGGGCCTCCGCGAGGCGTCGCCGGGCATCCTCCAGCTCGCCGAGGTCGAGGTGGAGGCCCGCGAGGTTGAGCAGGTGCTGCGGGACCGCCGCCCAGATCCCGGCCTCCCGGTCGGACTCCAGCGCGGCTTCGAGCGCACGTCGGGCATCCCGGTGGGCCCCGAGCTCGACGTGCATCATCGCCAGGTTGGAGCGTGTTCGTGCGGTCTGGGTGCGGTCGCCGAGCCCCTCGTACAGACCGAGCGCGCCCTGGAGGTGCCGCACGGCCGCACCCGCGTCGCCCTGGCGGTGCCGCACGCTCGCCAGGCGGACCTCCGTGGCGGCCTCGAGGTCGGGCTCCGCCTCCCGTCGTGCGCGGGCCCGGGCGTCCCGCAGGCACTGCTCCGCCGTCGTGAGCTCCCCCTCGAACAGCGCCAGCCAGCCGCGTCGCATGCGCACCTCGATCGCGAGACGCCCGGTGGCGTGGGGCTCCGCGGCGTCGAGGTCCGCGCGGGCGCCTTCGAGATCCCCCACGAGGGTCCGCACGGCCGCCCGCACCACGTGGGCCTCCGCACGCTCGAGACCTGTCCCGAGCATGACCGCCTGGTCGATCCACTCCAGCTGTGCGGGCCCTCTCAGCAGCATCGGACGCCCGACCGCGAGCCACAACCGGGCCGCGCGGCTCGGGTCCTCCGCGCCCAGACGCTGCGCGAGCATCGGCACCACCGGGCCGTCTTCGCCGGTCGCGAGCAGGTGGTCCGCCAGCCGCGCTTCGATCGCGCCCCGGCGCTGCGCGAGGACCGCGACCCGCACCAGCTCGACCACCACTGGCCCCTGCCCCACGAGCGCGCTGTCGTGGAGCCGCTCCAGGTGGCGCTGCAGCGTGCGCATCGGGTGCCCGGTGGCGGCCTGGACCGCGCTCAGCGGGAGTCCCGGTGCGAGGGCCAGCGCGTACAGCGTGTCGACGCACCCGGGCGGGAGCCCTGCGATCCCGGCCCCGACCGCTGCCGTCGCGACCTCCGCGCCCCCAGCGAGCAGCTCGAGCACGGCCTGCGCCCGGAGCCGCCGCAGGTGGGCGCTCGCGAGCACGATGGAGAGCGGGTGCCCCCCGAGGTGCGCGACCAGGGTGTCGAGCTCGCGCCCCCGGGGCAAGCGGTCCGCGCCCGACTCCCGCTCGAGCAGCTCGGCGGTGTGCGGGTCGGACAGGGGGCCCACCGTGAACAGGTGCTCTCCGCCGATCCCGAGGGGCAGCTGGCTCGTGACGACCGTGCGCACCCCCACCCCGTTCCAGGCGTCGACGGTCGCCGACACGACCGGCCCGTCGGCGCGGGACACATCGTCGATCACCACCTGCCGGTGACCCCGCCCCGCCAGCGCGCGCCCCACCCGATCGATCGCGAGCCGGCCCGCGGCACCGGGCGCGATGGGGACGTCCACGGCAGCCGCCAGGGCAGCGGGGACCCCGTCGGCATCCACACCGGACAGGTCGATCACGGGCACTCCGGCCTCCGCGGCCCAGGCCCGCACGAGCGTGGTCTTCCCGATGCCCGCGGGCCCCACGACGGTCACGCGCGAGCTCCGCGCCACGGCCTCCCGGAGCGCGCCGAGCATCGCCTCGCGCCCGACCAGCCCGACCATCTCGGCACGGGGAGCCGTCGGAGCCTCGAGCGCCAGCCGGTATCCGAGCCCCCGTACCGTCTGCAGGAACCGGGGCGCGTCGGGGTCGACCTCGATCTTCACGCGGAGCCGATGGATCGCGTGATCGACCGCTCGGGTGCGGGTGTTCGGCGCATAGCCCCACACGCGCTCGAGCAGCACGTCCCGCTCCACCGCGCGTCCGTGGCTCAGCGCCAGGAAGCGGAGCAGCTCCACCTCCTGGGCCGTCAGGTCGACGGTGCGGTCCGGCCAGCGCACCGAGCGCTGGCCGAGGTCCACGTGCGCGTCGCCGAGGGTCCACTGCATGGACGCAGTATCGTTCAGTCTTGCGTCTCGAACAGGAACACGTCGACGAAGCTCCCCGTCGCGGTCAGCGTCAGCGGCACGTCCGCTGGGTCCGTGGGATCGGGCGAGTTCGTCATGTCGAGCACGAACGTCCCCGTGATGCGGGCGCCGGGCTGGCCGAACTGCGTGGCCGGCTCCCAGGCCGTCACCACGGTGGTGCCGGAGAGGCCCACGAACCCGCTGTTGGTCACGCCCCACGAGAAGTCCGAGTACGACGCCGGGCTGTCGCCCTCGTTGTCGCTCGTCGTGAACGTGCCCGTCCCGCCGGGCGCAGCGAACCCCATGCCGAACGTGTTGGTGGGCGGGCTCCCGATGACCGCGAACCCCCACCGCGAGTCGTCGAACTCCCCGGTCAGCCCGCCCGTGAACGTGCGCGTGTCCCCGTTCGACACGACGATCTGCGCCGTGAACCCCGACGCGGGCAGATCGGTGTCGGCATCCGTGTCGGCGTCGGCATCCGCGTCCGCGTCGGTGTCCGTGTCGCTCTCCGCCGAGCCACATCGGTCGCGGAGCTCGCCCGTGTCGCCGGTATCCCCCGTGTCGAGCTCTCGGCAGGGCGTGGGATTCCCACCCGTGCAGGCCAGGATCAAGCTCAGAACAACCATCGCTCCTCCATGTGGGTCGACGGTATCCGCGCGCTCGCACCGGCTCTGTCGCGACTGTGTCGCAGTCAGCGGATCGGTACGGGCATCACACACACCACGAACGCGCCCACGGCCAGCGCGGCCACCCACAGCGGCCTCCCGGACGGCAGCCCCTCGTCCCGCCGCACGCCCATCGGCATCCGCGCCCCCATCAGGTGCAACAGCCCCGCCCACACGGCCCATCCGGGCCACCACAGCCCGGCCACGAGCAGCACCGCAGTCGTCCCCCACCCCACGGCTCGCGCCCGGCGCGGCGTCAGCGCAGCGAGGACGTGCCCCCCGTCGAGCTGCCCGAACGGCAGCAGGTTCATCGACGTGAGCAGGCACCCGAGCCACGCCGCGAAGCCGATCGGATCGGCGGTCTCGAGCGGTCGGACCGCCCCGGTCAGGAGCAGCGACAGCCCCTGCCACAGCAGCGGAGACGCGAGCTGCACGTCCGAGACCTCTACATCCACGGGGCTCAGCAGCCGCCACGCCATCGCGAGGCCCGTCACCACGAGCCCGGCGAGCGGACCCGCCGCGCCCATCTCCAGCAGCCCCGCCCGACTTCGGGGCTCCTCCTCGAGCCGGATGATGGCCCCGAGCGTGCCCACGAGGATGGGGGCCGGGAGGAACCACGGGAGCGACAGCCGGAACCCGTGCAGGCGCGCCACGGCGTAGTGGCCGAGCTCGTGGGCGAGCAGGATCGCCATCAGCGTCGCCGTGAACACCAGCGCGCGCTCGAGCTGGTGGGGGTCCTCCGCGAGGGTCGCCTCCTCCCAGCGCCACACGCGCACGAAGAACACGCTGCAGCACGTCGCGAAGAACAGCACGCCAGCGAACCGGCGTGCGCGCTCGTCCGGATCCACGTCGGGAATCAGCGGGTTTCGACGGGGCAGGTGCCCTCCGGGGTTGTCCGGCTGCACGAGCAGCGTACATTGCGCGCATGACCGACCCCTACCGGGCACTGGGCGTGCAGCGCGGCGCGGATGCCGACACCATCCGCAAGGCGTTCAAGAAGCTCGCGAAGAAGTACCACCCCGACGTCAGCAAGGAGCCCGGCGCCGAGGAGCGCTTCAAGGAGATCAACAGCGCCTACGCCATCCTCGGCGATGCCGACAAGCGCAAGGCCTGGGACGAGTTCGGGGAGGCATCCACGAAGCCCGGCTTCGACGCCGACAAGGCCCGGCAGTGGCGCACGATGGGCGGGGGTGCGGGCGGCGGGATGCCGTTCGACTTCGGTGGCGGCGACATGGACGACCTGCTGCAGAGCATCTTCCGCGGCGGTGTCGGCAGCGACGTGCGGGAGCGCCGCGGGGCCGACCTCAAGGCGTCCCTCACCATCGACTTCATGACGGCCGTGCGGGGCGGCGAGCGCGAGATCTCGGTGCCCCAGCCCGACGGTCGCAGCGAGCGGCTCACGGTCCGTATCCCTCCCGGCGTGGCCGACGGAGGCCGCCTCAAGCTGCGCGGCCAGGGCCTGCCTCCCCGAGGCGGCGGGGCCTGCGGAGACCTCAACCTCGAGCTCACGGTGCAGCCCCACCCGGTCCTCACGCGCAACGGCGACGACCTCGAGATGGAGCTCCCCGTCACGATCTACGAGGCGATGGCGGGCGCGGTGGTCACGGTCCCCACCCCCACGGGCGACGTGAAGGTGAACGTGCCCGCAGGCGCGAGGCCCGGCCAGCGGCTGCGCATCAAGGGGCGCGGCATCCAGAAGCGCGTTCCGGGCCACCTCTACCTGGTAATCCAGCCGACGCCCCCTCCGGGAGACGACCCCGACGTGCTCCAGGCCGCCCGACGCCTCGAAGAGGCCTACGTGGGCGACCTCCGCGGGCGCCTCAAGATCTGACTCAGCGACCGCGACTCACTCCTCGTCGGGCGAGCCGCAGAGGACCTTGTGGCCGCCCGCTTCGAGCACGATGAACTCGGACAGCCCCTCCCCGCGCATCTTGTTGAGCAGCTGCTGGGCCGCGCCGGCGATCTTGGTGTCCTCCTCGCCGGCCGACACGAGGATGCGCTCCATCGGGTAGCACTTGCTCGCGAGCTGGGACTTCTTCGGTTCCTCGCCCGAGGCGGACGTGGCGAGCAGGGCTCCGGTGAGCAGGCAGAGCGCGGCGACGACGGGAAGGGTGCGGTTCATGGAGCCTCCGGTGGGGAGTCGCGGTCCCGAGGGGACGGACGTGGTCCGCAGCAGCCGCGACGGTCGTGAGCCGCGACGCTACCGCACCGGGACGAGCCGCGCGACGCGGCGTTCCTTCACCGGCTGATCTGGAGCTTCATCACGGTCTTGCCACATCCGACCGTGTCGCCGTTCTGGAGCCGGCTGACCGCGATGCGGCGACCGTTGTGGTACGTGCCATTCGTGCTGCCGAGGTCGCGCACGAAGATCATCTCGCGCCCGAACACCTCGATCACCGCGTGGTGACGGCTCACCTCGACATCGGTGAGCGGCACCTCGCCCATGCGCCGCCCGATGCTCACGTTCCCACGCGTGAACCGGAACACCTTGCCGGCATCCTGCCCCGCGACCACCTCGACCACCGCGTTCAGCCCCGGCGGGAGGCGCAGATCCTGGCCGATCACGTCGGGCGGGCGCGCATCCTTCTTCGCTTCACGGAGCTCCACCAGCTCCTCGTCGAGCAACCACGCGATCTCGAGCTGCGGCGACGCGCGCTTCTCCTGGCGGTCTTCGGCTTCGGCCCCGCGGTACAGGATCATCCGCGACTGACCGATGGCGATCTCCACGCCCGCCGACAGCACGGCCTCCTTCACCCGCTTGCCGTTCACGAGCGTGCCGTTGGTCGACTCGAGGTCCTGCAGGACGAACTCGCCGTCCTTGAACTCGATCGTGCAGTGCTTCCCCGACACCATCGGGTCGTCGAGGATCAGGTCGCCGTGGCGGCGCCCGACGATCAGCGGACGATGCGTGTGCAGCGCCACGTTCAGGCCCTGACGCGCCCCACTGATGATCTGGAGGAACGCCCCTTCCACGCGCTAGGCCGTTCTGGAGTCGCGAGGGCGGACGCCGACGTCCTGCGCTTCGTCTGCGTCGCCGGCACCCGAACCCTGGGTGTCGTGCCGCGCCTGCTGGGCGAGCCAGTAGCGGTGGTACCGACCGGGCAGCTCGCGCCCGAGGGCCTCTTCGAGCATCCGCCCCGCATCGGACGCGATGTCGAGGTCGATCCCGGTGTCGGCCCCCATCGCCTCGAACATGTACACGAGATCCTGCGAGGAGCCGTTGCCCGTGGCCCCCGGCGCGTACGGGCACCCGCCCACGCCGCTCGTCGACCCGTCGAACATCCGCGCGCCCATCTGGAACGCCGAGAACGCGTTGACCAAGGCGGTGCCGCGGGTGTCGTGGAAGTGCAGACCCACCTTCTCGAGCGGCACTCCGGCATCGACCAGCGTGCGGAGCACGTCTTTCACCTGCATCGGCGTGCCCATGCCCGTGGTGTCGCCGAGCACCACCACGTCGGCACCGGCATCGAGTAGCGCGCGTGCGATGGAGACCGTCTGCGAGACCGGAACGTCGCCCTCGAACGGGCAGCCGAACACGGTGGAGATGTAGGCGCGCACCCCCATGTCCTGGCTGGCGGCCGAGCCGATCACGCGCTCCAGGCTGCCGAGGCTCTCGCGGATCGTGCGGTTCACGTTCTTGCGGTTGTGCGTCTCGCTCGCCGACATGAACGTGCAGATGTTCGTGATGCCCGTGTCGATCGCGCGATCGAGCCCGATCTGGTTCGGCACCAGCGCCCAGAACCGAACCCCGTCGGCCTTCGGGAGCCCACGCACCACGTCTGCGGCATCGGCGAGCTGGGGGACGAGCCGCGGACGCACGAACGACGTGACCTCGATGTCGCGATACCCCGCAGACACCAGGCGACGCGCGATCTCCAGCTTCGTGGCCGTGGGCAGGACGGTAGGCTCGTTCTGGAGCCCATCCCGCAAGCTCACGTCGAAGATCTGGACCTGTTCCATGGGCCCTCCCGATCGCCAGGATAACCTGCTCGGAGGCTGCGCCCGATGATTCCCTGTCCACTCTGCCGAAGCCCTGCCCGGAAGGGGCCCTGTCCGTTCTGCGGTGCGCTCGTCGCCGCGGGCCTGGTGCTGCTCGGCCAGACCGCCGCGGCGCAGGACCTCGAGCCGATGTACGGCATGCCGATGATCGAGGAGCCCGAGCCGGCACCCGAAGCGCCCCGCACTGGCGAAGCGCTCGAGCTCGCCGCGCGGCTCGGTCAGCTCACGCCCGAAGAGCTCGCCTCGCTCGGGTCCCGCGACGACGAGGCGTCCGCGCGCCTCCGCCTGGCGCACGCGAAAGCCACGGGGAACGACGCGGCGATGTCCGCGGCCCTCCGCGACCTGCACCGCCTCGTCCCCACCGACCCCGAGGTGCCGTTCGAGCTCGCGCTGCTCGCCACCCTCGCGAACGACCCCGCGCAGATCCTGTCGTGGTCGGAGGTCGGGCTCGGTCTGCTCGACCACTGGGACGCCGAGCAGCGCGACAAGCGGGCCCTGATGCTGCACCAGCAGGCCGCGCGCGCCGCCGCCGCGCTGTCCCGCCCGGAACCGGCCCGCGAGCACGCCCTCGCCGCGATCGCGATCGCCACGCGCATCGGGTCGCGCGTCCCGGACGACCTGAAGGAGCTCGGCAAGCCCGCCCATGCCCCGGGCCCCGGGCCGTCCGAATCCAGGGATCCGGAATCCAGGGGTTCCGCGCCGAAGGGCCGGAAGAAGCGGTAGCTCAGGTGATGGGGTGGGTGCGTGCCTGGAACGCGTGACGCACGTCGTGCGTGAACACGTGCAGCAGCATGCCCCCGACCGCCGCCTGCATCCAGGGCTCCACGGGCGCGAGCACGGGCTCCGCGACGCGCGCGAGCATCAGGCCCGCCGTGATCGCCGACACCAGGAGCACGAACGCCACCCCGCCCGCGCGCCGGCTCTCCTCGGCGGCCGCGAGCACGGCCATGGCCACGAGCGGGGCCCCGTGGAGCGCGAGCACGGCCATCACGCCGGGAGATGCGTTGCCGAGCGCCCCCATCTGGGCACCGTCGGCGAACTGGTGGGCCGCGACCAGCACCACGGCTGCCGACCCCGTCTGCCCGTTCCCGCCCAGCATCCGCTCGAGCAGCCAGGGAGCCACGAACGCCACGCCCATCACGACCAGCGCGATCGGACCGAGCGCAGCGATGGCGCTCGGGAGCAGGTCGAGCGCGACCACCGCGACGGCCGAGCCCACGGCCAGCACGCTCACCGGGACCAGCCAGCCCGGGCGCGCCTGCCCCGCCAGCGCCAGAGCGCCCGCAGCCACGGAAGGCAGCACGAGCAGCGGCCCGATCACGGCACGCCCCCCGCGTTCGACCCGTTCGCGTGGGGCCCACACGCACAGGGGATGGAGATGCAATCCGATTGCATCTGACAGGGTAACCCGCCTGCCCGCCACGCACAGCCGACCGCAGCCCCACTGAAGGCTCCCGATCCCCGGAATATTGCGTAGACTGGCGCCATGTTGTGGCTCACGGCCGCGCTCGCGGCAGACTGGTACATCCCGGCCGACTTCCCCGACCTGCAGACCGCCGTCGACGACAACGCCGTCCAGTCGGGCGACGTGATCTGGCTGGGTGCGGTCGATCTGCTCGGCTCCGTCGACGTCTACACCGGCAAAGACCTCATCGTGCGTGGGGCGGGTCCCGGAACCACCCGGCTCCTGGCGAGCAACGGGCTGTACGTGGCCTACGTCGACGGGGGCTCGGTCCTCCGCCTCGAAGACCTCACGGTCGACGGCGAAGGCACCTACCTCGGCGTGCTCGTGTTCAACGCCGAGGCCGAGCTCACGCGCGTACAGGTCGAGAACACCGCCGATCCGCTCAGCATCCTCGGCTCGGCACCGGGGCTCACGGTCGGTGACAACGCGTTCGTGGCGGTCGACCAGTCCGTGTTCCTCGGCAACGTCGGCGAGTTCGGCGGCGCCATCGCGGTGTACCCCACGGCCGCGCTGTCCGTCACCGACACGCGCCTCGAGCTCAACGGGGCCAGCGAAGGCGGGGCGATCCGCATCGAGGTCGGCGGAGACGCGTCGATCTGGGGCACCACCTTCGTCCGCAACACGGCGGGCCAGGGCGGCGGGCTCTACGCCGGTGGAACCGTGACGATCACCGCATCCACGTTCGACGCGAACGCGGCCACGAGCGGCGGTGCCGTCTGGTTCTCCGACGCCAACGGAACGCTCTCGATCGACGACACGCGGTTCGACGGGAACTCCGCGACCGCCGGGGGCGGGGCCCTGGCGGCAGACAGCGGATCCGTGGTGGTGCGCCGCTCCCGCCTCGTCGCGAACACCGCCGGAGTCGGGGGGCTCGCGTACGGAACCGGGGCCACCTGGGCGTTCGCGAACGTCTACGGGTGCGGCAACAGCGCCGACGACGACGCCGTGCTGTCGATGGTCGCCGGCACGTGGAGCCTCGAGAACGCCCTGTTCTTCGGCAACGGCGCCAGCGCCGTCCCGTCCCTCGGGCTCCGGGCGTCCGGAACCGCCCTGAACACCACCGTGTGGGCCGACGCCGGCAGCCCGATGGTCGACGTGTCGGGCGGTGCGTTCGGCGCGAGCGTGGTCGGCACCGACGTCGACGTGTCGCAGGTGGGGATCTCCGTGCCGTCGGGCGGGGGGAACGCCGGTGGCAACCTGCTGTGGAACGTGTCCCAGGTGGGTCCCGGCACGTCCGTGGTCGCCGATCCGGGCTTCCAGGTCGACGCCTCCTCGTGTGACACCGCGTTCTACGCCACGGCCACCGCGTCGATCTTCGACCTCGATCCGAACCGGTCCGACCCCGACGGGTCCCCTGCCGATCTCGGTCACCTCGGCGGTCCCGGGATCGACCTCGCGTTCTGGGAGGCCGACCGCGACCTCGATGGGTTCCTCCGCAACGTCGACTGCGACGACGACGACGCTTCGGTCCACCCGGGCGCGCCCGACGCCTGCGACGGCATCGACACCGACTGCGACGGCACGGTCGAGGTCCCCACCACCACCTGGGGCGACGCCGACGGCGACGGCTTCGGCGACCCCGCCGACCCCGTCACCGAGTGCTCCGTCTCCCCCGGCAGGGTCACCAATGCCGAAGACTGCGACGACGGCGACGACGCACGGAACCCCGGGGCGGCGGAGCTCTGCAACGGCATCGACGACGACTGTGATCTCGACGTCGACGACGACGACGCGGAGGTCCTCGGCACCGCCTGGTACGCCGACGACGACGCCGATGGCTACGGTGCGATGGGCTCCACACCGGTCCTCTCCTGCCTGGCCCCATCGTCCCACGTCGACGATGACACCGACTGTGACGACACCTCGAGCTCGATCTACCCCGGTGCCCCGGAAGCCTGTCCCGACGGGGTGGACAACGACTGCGACACGCTCGTCGACGCGGCCGACCCCGACTACTCCGACCAGGGCATCGAGTACCGGCTCGACGCCGACTTCGACGGTGTGGGCGACCCGAACACGAGCGTCGTGGCGTGCTCGGGGGCCCAGCCGCCCGGCTACGTCCCCTCGTTCCTCGGCGCCGACTGCAACGACGCCGATCCCCAGGTCGCGCCCGGCACTCCCGAGGTCTGCGACGGCGTCGACAACGACTGCAACGGCGCGACGGACGAGGGCTTCGTCTCCTCTCCGTACTGGCCCGATCTCGACCTCGACGGGTTCGGCGACGCTTCCACGACCCCCACGATCACCTGCACGGCGGTGCCCGGGTACGTGAACAACGGCACCGACTGCGACGACGGCGACGACACCATCCATCCCTTCGCGACCGAGATCTGCGATGGCATCGACCAGAGCTGCTCGGGGGTCGCGGACGACGGGCTCCCCACGACGATGTGGTACCCCGATGCCGATGGCGACGGCTTCGGAGACGCCTCCGACCCGGGAACGCCCGACTGCGCCGAGCTCTCCGGCCACGTCGAGGACGCCACGGACTGCGACGACACCGACGCCGACGTGAGCCCCGCCGCCCCCGAGGTGCCCGACGACGGCCTCGACAACGACTGTGTCGGCGGCGACGAGATCACCCCCGTGCAGGACCGCGATGGCGACGGAATCCCCGACGACATCGACCCGAACCCGGACTCCGCGGGCGACGGGCCGGGCACGGGCGCGCCTTCTCCCCCGTTCGGCTGCGGCTGCAGCGACACCGGCGGAGCTCCCACGCTGCCCCTGTTCCTGATAGCGGGCCTGCTGGCGTCGGTCCGTCGGAGGGTGTGAGACCCACGGTCGCGACCGCGACCGCGAGGTGCGATGTGCAGTACAGGAACCTGGGGACCACCGGAACGAAGGTGTCGGTGCTGTGTCTCGGCACGATGACGTTCGGCGAGGCCGACGAGAACAGCTTCATGCACGGCATCGGCGCGACGGAGGCCACGTCGTTCGACGTGATGGACCGCGCCCTCGACGCCGGGGTGAACTTCTGGGACACCGCCGACGTGTACGGCCAGGACGGCCTGTCCGAGAAGGTGCTCGGCAAGTGGTTCACGGATCGGGGCCGTCGGGACGAGGTGGTGCTCGCCACGAAGTTCCGGTTCCGCATGGGAGACGGGCCGAACGGCACCGGAGCCTCGCGCCGACGCATCGTGCGCTGCGTCGAAGACAGCCTGCGCCGCCTGCAGACCGACCGGATCGACCTCTACCAGGTGCACATGCAGGACGTCGACACGCCCGAGGACGAGGTGCTCCGGGCCCTCGACGACCTCGTGACGGCCGGCAAGATCGTGTACTTCGGGTGCTCGAACTACGCCGCGTACCGCCTGGTGGACAGCCTGTGGCTGAGCCGCACCACGGGCCGGGCCGCACACGCCACGATGCAGATGCAGTACAGCCTGGCCGTGCGCGACATCGAGCGCGAGCACGTGCCCGTCGCCGTGCAGCACGGGGTGGGCATCCTGCCGTGGTCCCCGCTCGCTGGCGGCCTGCTCACCGGGAAGTACCGCGAGGGCCAGCCCGTCCCGGAAGGCACGCGCATGGAGAAGTGGCGGCAGCGCTACGACGCGTTCGACACCCCGCGGAACTGGCGCATCGTGGAAGCGCTCGTGGCCGTCGCCGAGGAGCTCGGATCGACGCCCGCGGCCGTCGCGCTCGCCTGGCTGCTCCAGAAGCCCGGCGTGACGTCCGTCATCTTCGGGGCGCGCACGGTCGCACAGCTCGAAGCGAACCTGCCGGGCGCCGAGATCACGCTCTCCGACGCTCAGATGTCCGCGCTCGACGACGCCAGCGCGTACGAGCTCGGGTACCCGTACCAGTTCATGCACCAGATCCAGAAGCGCTGGTAGCCGCCCTTCGCGGGCGCGCCGGCTACTCCGCGGGCATCCCGATGCCCGACACCCCGGGGTAGCCGTGCCACTCGCCCTTCTGGGCCTTCAGGCCGGCCCACACGTGAGCCCCGAGCACGATCGGGATGATCGGGAAGATCAGGAAGGAGCCGAACCCGAAGGTGCACAGCGACACCGGGATGATCACGATGAACACGAAGCCGAGGTAGGCGAACTCGAACAGCAGCGACTGGATGGCGTGGTAGCGCACGAAGGTCGACTCGTTGCCCTTCACCGCGAACACGATGAGGGGCCCGATGATCCCCGCGATGCCCGCGAGGTGGGCGATCATCGCCATCTGCTTCTCTTCGTCGGTCGGCTCGTGCATCACCCCTCCGGTGACCGGATCCTACTTCAGGCGGTGCTCGCTCGACGAGAGGCGCTCCCAGGCGGGCATCAACGCGTCCAGCACGGGCCGTAGGGGCTCCGGGATCGCGGGGAGCGCGTCGGGGCTGGGCTCTGCGAACCCGGTCGACGCCCACACGCTCGCATACCAGTGGGACGCCCACACGCCGTCCGAGCCTCGTGGGCCGGGCGGCCACGACAGCATGCGCTCCGTGAACGGCACCCCCAGGGCCCCGCACAGCCGCTCCAGCACGCCAGGTGGGTCTCGCAGCAGGTCGGCGGAGTCGAGCACGACCACGGGCAGCCCTCGCGACCCGAGCTCGTCGAGCAGGCTCACCTGCTGGAGGAACCCGAGATCCGCAGGCTCCACGTGCTCCCGGCGCGCCGCGTAGCTCGCGAGGACCCGCGCGGGATGCCGGATCAGCAGGGCGTTCCGAACGGCCCCGAGCCAGTCGCGCCCGACGCGGTCGAGGAGGTGGTGCGCCATGTGCTTCTGGTACGCCACGGGTGTGGGGAGGTCGCGCACGAGGTGCTCGGCCACGACGCGCCAGTCCGTGGGCTGGGACGCGATCACGGCGTCCCGCAGGGGGTGCTGGAGCCCGGTGTGCACGAGGTAGTGCGCGTACAGCGGCTCGTCGGCGACCGTACAGTCCCCGCGTGCCTCGAAGCTCCGCATCAGCGCAGTGGACAGGTTCCGCGGCCCCGACCACATCGCGATCCGCACGGTCACCCCGCGCACTCCCGCTCGATGCGCGCGGCATACAGCTCGCGGAGACGCGTGGTGACCGGCCCCGGGAGCACGTAGTCGCGCCCGTCGACCGTGCGCACCGGGAGGATCCCGGAGTACGTGCCCGTGCAGAACGCTTCGTCGGCGCCGTACACCTGGGTGAGCGAGAAGTCGGTCTCGCGCGTGACGATCCCGGCCTCGCGCGCCACGTCGAGCACGACGGCACGGGTGATGCCACGCAGGCAGTACCGGCCCGTGGACGTCCACAGCTCGCCCCGCCGCACCACGAAGAAGTGCGTGCTGTTGCAGGTGGCGACGAACCCCTGCGGATCGAGCATCAGCCCCTCGTCGGCCCCCGCCTTGTCGGCCGCGATGCTGGCCGCCACGCAGTTCAGCTTGCTGTGCGAGTTCCAGGCTGGGTCCTGCACGTCGGGACGCCCGCGGCGGATCGGGACGGTCGCGAGGTTCAGCCCGTTCGCGTACACCTCGGCCGGCGGCTCCTTGAACTCGGCGAGCACGACCTGCGTGGGCCCGCTGCGGTTCACGGCGGTGCCCTGGAACGGCGTGGTCTTCACGCCGCGCGTGAACATCAGGCGGATGTGCACACCCTCCGTCATGCCGTTCGCGTCGAGCGTCTCCTGCAGCGCCCGCCGGATGCCTGCGCGGTCGAGCCCGAGATCGAGGTCGAGCGCGCGCGCGTTCTCGAACAGCCGGTCGAGGTGCGCGTCGAGGAAGGCGATCCGCCCGTGGTGCACGCGGAGCCCCTCCCACACGCCGTCGCCCATGAGAAAGCCCGCGTCGAGCACCGACACGACGGCCCGGGCACGGGGCACGAGCGCGCCGTTCATCCACACCAGCACCTCGGCGTTGCGGTCGTCTGCGGCGTGGTCGTGACTACTGGCCATCCGGGCCTCCCACGCCCATCGTGCCGAGGAACGGGAGCACCGCCACCTCGGTGCCCGTGGCGCGGATCTCGTCGACGAACCCGGGCAGATCGACGCCCGGCAGGAGGAACGGCTCGTCTTCGATGGGGGTCGTGAAGAGATCCCAGTGGCACGGGATGACGACGCGCGGCTTGAGCAGGCGGATCGCATCCTCGGTGTAGCCCGGACGGTACGCGCGCCCGATGGCGCACAGGCAGAGCACGTCGCACTCCACACCGTGGAGCTCGTGCTCGAACAGCTCGGCGGTGTCGATGTGCACGACCCGCACCCCGGCCATCTCGACGAGCCAGTTCAGGACGAGCCCGTGCCGAAGGTCGGAGACGCGCGGAGGCCACGGGGGCGGCGTGTCGATGGTGCCGGGCAGCCCGACCCGGTTGAAGTAGACGCGGCCGTGCGCCGACGGCAGGCCCCGCACGAACCCCGAGGCGGTCGGGATGTCCTCCCGTCCGGCGGTCTCCACGATCTGGCCCGCCGGGAGGCCCGCCGCACGGGCCACATTGCACGCATCCACGCTCCCGATGAAGCGCGCACCGGTCTGTCGGCAGAGCTCGGGCGCGTCGAGCACGTGGTCGTGGTGGGCGTGCCCGATGAGCACGTCGTCGGCGACCGGCAGCAGGCGCGCGATGCGCTCCGCATCGGGCACGAGGGGTGCGAACAGCGTCTCCCGGCCTCCGGGGCGGCTCACGTACGGATCGAGCACGATCGTGTGGTGCCCGCACGACAGCACGAAGCCCGCCGTGCCGAGGTATCGGACGGAGACCGGCGCATCGCCGTCTGCGCCGGAGCGGTGGTAGAGCGCAGGATCCACGCGGTCGAGGATCCCGGTTCGCGCGATGAGCTGGTAGGTGAGGCGCACACCCAGCGCTAACCCGCTCCGGTGCCCCGAGGAATCGTCACCGGCGCTCCCACGCCCGGGGGTAGAGTGGGAGTGATGGAGCACGTCACCCATCAGCACCGGGCGTACACGATCCTGGGCGTCATCGGAGAGGGCGGGTTCGGCCGGGTGTACCGGGCGCGCCTGAAGGATGCCGACTTCGAGAAGGACGTCGCCATCAAGATGCTCCACGAGCGCGACCCGTCGCCGCAGCTCCTGGCGCGATTCAAGGATGAAGCCCGCATCCTGGCGCTGCTCCGCGACCGCGCCGTGGTGTCCGTCGATCCTCCGGTCCGCCTCGACGATCGCTGGGCGGTCGTCATGGACTTCGTCGACGGCCTGTCGCTCGCGCAGATCGTCCGTCGGAACGGGCCCCTCCCCCCGGCCGTGGCCCTCGAGGTGGTCGCGGAGATCGCCCGTGCGCTCGACAAGGCGTACCAGTTCCCGGGCCCCGATGGCGTGCCGCTGCGCCTCCTGCACCGCGACATCAAGCCCGGGAACATCCAGATCACGCCGTCCGGCGAGATCCGCCTGCTCGACTTCGGCACCGCGTGGGCCGACTTCGCGAACCGCGAGTCCGACACCCAGGCCGACATCGCGGGCACCCCCGGGTACATCGCGCCGGAGCGCCTCGAGGGCACCGAAGGCCCGGCGGGCGACATCTTCAGCCTGGGCGTCACCCTGTGGTTCGCGCTCACCGGCGAGAGCCCAGGCCAGCGCCGCGGGAACGACCTCACGGTGGCGCTCGTGGAGCTGGCCGCCGACGACGGTCACCTGGCGGCGGCCCTCTCGCTCGCGATCCGGATGCGCGACCGGTACGAGGAGAACCGCCCCACCGCGAAGCAGGTGCAGAACGAGGCCCGCGAGCTCATCCGACACATGCCGGGGCCCTTCCTCGACGTGTGGAGCAGCTCCGTGCCGCACCGCGCGATGGAGGAAGACGCGCTCACCGGCCAGCGGCTCACGGAGACCCTGAAGACCACCATGACCCACACGGGGGTCAGCCGAACCCTCGTCTACGGGACCGGGCTCGGCATGGGCCTGTTCGGCACGATCGCCGCGGGAGCGGTCGGGGTGCTGCTCGGGATCGCCGTGCTGGTGGGCTACCGCGCGAACCGCTCGGTGGAGCCCGACGCTGTCGAGCCGAGCGTGGAGACAGCCCCCGAACCGCCCGTCGTGAAGCCCGTTCCGGCGGGGTCCACCGCGATCGACCTGCTGTCCGACCCTCCGGGCGCTCTCGTGGATCTCGATGGGCAGGAGCTCGGGGTCACCCCGCTGCGCAAGCACCCCGTCACGAACGGAGAGCACCGGATCCGCTTCCACAAGGGCCTGTTCGAGGTCCGTGGGGTCGTCCGGATCGGTCCCGGGAAGCCGACGAAGTGGAGCTGGCGCGTCACGCAGGGGTCCGACGGGATGGACCCTCCGCTCGATACCCTGGGCACCATGCCGGTGTCGTTCGGCTCCGACCCCGCGGGCGCGGAGGTGTGGCTCGACGGCACCAAGGTGGGCACCACCCCGCTCGATGGGCACCGCCTCTCGGACGGCACGCACACCCTCGAGCTGCGCAAGGGCGTGTTGTATGCAAAGCGCTCGATCGAGGTGGGTCCCGAGGCTCCGACCACCTGGACCTGGGTCGTCATCCAGGGCGCAGCCGGGCTCACCTCGAAGAGATAGCGGAGCTTCTCCCGTCCCTCTTTGCCCGCATACGTCGATTCTGCACAACCGCACGCAGTCTCGCTCCATGCTTTGTGCAGAACCGCGTTGCGGTACAATCGTGCATCGGCGACATTCAAGGTGTCGAACAACCCCGGAGCCTCCCATGTACGCACGTTCCGCCCTCGTCCTCGCTGCTCTCCTCGTCGGCTGCTCCACTGAGCCCGAGCAGGTCCCCGGCGAATACGTCCTCCCGCTCGGTCCGTCCGCGCTGGTCGACGCCAACCACGCCACGGGCAGCACGCCGATCGTGTCGTCCACCCGCGAGCAGGCCGTGTTCTCCGTGAACCCCGACGCGGGCACGGTGAGCCGGGTCGACCCGTCGACGGGCACGGTCACCGAGGTCGACGTGGGCACCGAGCCTTCCCGCGTCGCGATCGCCGGCGACTCCCTCTACGTCACGCTGCGCGGTGAGCGCGCGGTGGTCCGCCTCGATGGCTCCGCCCTCCGCGAGGGTGTGCAGGGCCGCGCCGACGTGGGCGCCGAGCCGGTCGGCATCGTGGCCCGCGAAGACGGCCAGCGCGTGTACGTCGCGCTCTCCATGGAGAACGCCGTGCTCGAGCTCGACGGGAGCACCCTCGAGCCCATGCGCCGCTTCGAGGTGCCCGGCGAGCCCCGGTACGTCGCGCTCCACCCGAGCGGTGGCGCCCTGTACGTCGGGTCGGGCCGCGGTGAGGCGCGCCTCACGAGCATCTCCCTGCAGACCGGCGTGGCCACCGAGGTCGCCCTCCCAGCCACCATCCGGTTCGGCCTCGAAGACGTGATCGACCTCGTGCCGCGCATCACCGGCGACCTGTGGGTCACGCCCGACGGCAGCCGCGTGCTCGTGCCGACGCTGTACTCCGACAACGTCACCCCGATCTCCGATGTCGCCATCGAGCCGGGCGAAGAGCTGCCGCCCGTCGAGCCCGGGGTCGAGGGCTACGGTGGAGCCGCCGACGGCGTCGACAAGTTCACGCCGAGCGTGGTCGAGGTCCCGGTCGATGCCGAAGGCACGCCGTCCGACCTGTCGCGCGCCCTGTTCGTGTCGACCACCGTGTTCACGCCGAACGGCGAGGCCCAGATGGTGGGCTCGTACATCTCGAGCGTCAGCGCGTCGACCGATGGCACGAAGTACCTCGTGACGATGGAGGGCTCGCGGGCCGCGCTCCTCATCGACCCCGAGTCCACCACGTTCAGCATGGGCATCGACGCCGGCATGGCGCCCGACGCCGACTTCGCGTTCCCCAGCACCACGTTCACCTTCCCCGAAGACGCGGGCTTCGTCCCGCCCGCGATGGCCACGATGGTCGCGGGCGCAGGCAGCAACGGCGCCGTGTTCCTCGGGCCGAACCGCGCGTACGTGCACAACGCGTTCGAAGACACCGTGGGCGAGCTCGACCTCGCGCAGGGCACCCAGGTGCTCCAGATGCACGTCGACGCGATGACGAACTTCGGTGAGTTCGCTCCGGCCGGCCGCACCTGGACCGTGTCGACCAGCCCGCTCTCCTCGCAGATCCTCGAGGGTCGCCGCCTGTTCTTCAGCGCGACCGACCGCTCGATGGGCACGGGCGGCATCTCGTGCGCCACCTGCCACTTCGAGGGCCGGAACGACGGCATCACGTGGACCTTCGAGAGCGGGCTCCGCCAGACCCCGTCGCTCGCGGGTGTGGTGAGCGAGACGGCCCCCGTCACGTGGACTTCCGATGTCGCGTCCGTCGCCGACGAGGCCGACCTCACCACGCGCGGCCGCATGGGCGGCTCGGGCCTCACCCCGACGAACCTCGCGGCCATCGCGGCGTACGTCGACTTCACCCGCCTGCCCGACACGCCGGAGCAGGGCCTGCAGAGCGAGGCGGTCGCGCGCGGCGCCGCGATCTTCGCCCGTGCCGACGTGGGCTGCGCGTCGTGCCACAGCGGCGAGCGCTTCACCGACAACACCGGTCACTCGATCCGCGGGATCGCCAACCTGAACACCCCCGGACTCCAGGGTGTGGTCGGTACGGCCCCCTACCTGCACGACGGCAGCATGGGCACCCTGCGCGACGTGCTCGAGTGGGCGCGCACCGGCGCCATGGGCAACACGTCGAGCCTGTCGGCCGGCGAGATGGACGACCTCGAGGCGTACCTGAAGTCGCTCTAGTCGCGGGTCCGTCCCGCCGACGGCCGCGACCCGGCCGTTCTTCGCGAGCCCGCCCCCTGTGGCGGGCTCGCCTGCTCAGGCCTTGCGGAGCCGGATGCGCCGGATCGCGTGGTCGGCGCCCTTCTCGAGGATGAGGTCGGCGCGCTCGCGCGTCCCGAGGATGTTCTCGACGAGGTTCTTCTCGTTGATCCCCGTCCAGAAGCCGAGGGCGGTCTCGCGGGCCTCCTCCACCGTGAGCGTGGCGTAGCGGTGGAAGTAGTCGTCGGGGTTCGTGAACGCCGTCTGGCGCAGGCGCTCGAACCGCCGCAGGTACCACGCGCGGAGGTCGGCGGGCTCGGCGTCGACATACACGGAGAAGTCGAAGAAGTCGGACACGAACACCGTGGACTGCCCGGTCTGCAGCACGTTCAGGCCTTCGATGATCGCGACATCCGGCTGGCGCACGACGATGCGCTCCGTCGGATGCACGTCGTAGTCGCGGTGGGAGTACACCGGGCACGAGACCTCGGGCTCGCCGGACTTCAGCGCGCTCACGAACGCGAGCAGGCCACGCTGGTCGTAGCTCTCCGGGAACCCCTTGCGCGACAGGATGCCGCGCTGCTCGAGCACGGCGTTCGGCCAGAGGAAGCCATCCGTCGTCACGCGCGCGACCTCGAGGTCGGCCTCGCGCTCGAGGAGTGTCTGCAGCACCCGCGCCGTGGTGGACTTGCCCACCGCCACGCTCCCGGCGAGCCCGATGACGAACGGCACCCGGTGCCGTGTGTGGCCGAGGAAGCGTGCCTGGCGGTCGGCGAGGTCGTGCTCGGCATCGATGCGCAGGCGCAACAGGCCGGCGAGCGGCAGGTAGACGGACTCCACCTCTTCGAGCGAGAGCTCGTCGACCAGGCCGCGCATGCCCTCCACCTCGTCGGCCGACAGCGGGCGCGTCTCCCACGTGGCCAGCGGGGCCCACGAGGTGCGCGCGATCTCGAGGAAGGGGTCGAACTCCGACATGCGCGACATCATACGGGCAGTCGCGGTCGAATTCACCCGCCCCGCCCGCCTCATGGCGTGGGCTCGCCCCCGATCCGGTGCAGTGCCTCGAGTGTGCCGTGGAACACGTTGCCGTCGACCGGGCCGCGAATGCCCGGTACCCGTCCGCGGTCCGTGTACTGCCAGAACGTCCAGCCGCGGTTCCGGGGGCTGCGCGTGTAGGCCGCGAGCCAGAGCGGTCCGCCGATGCCTGCGGGCGCGAGGTGGGTGCGCTCGAACGACGACGACGCGTACACCAGGGGCCGGACCCCGAAGTGAGCCTGCACGGCGTCCACCCACGCGGCGACCTCCACCCCGGTGCGTGCGAGCCGGTCGTCCCGGTTGCACCGACGGTCCGCCTCGATGTCCACCACGGGAGGCAGCCCATCGGGCACGCGCGGCACGGTCGCGATGAAGTGGGCCGCCTGATCCGCGCCGGTCCGGCAGAGCGAGAAGTAGTGGTACGCCCCGACGCGCAGCCCGGCCTCGCGCGCTCCGGCCCAGTTCCTGTGGAAGCGCCGGTCCACATGGGTCGTTCCCTCCGTGGCCTTCACGAACACGAACGACACCTCACGCGACTCCGCCACACGCGGCCAGTCGACCCAGCCCTGGTGGTGCGACACATCGATGCCGCGCACGCCGTACTGCGCAGGCGGCCGGACCGGTGGGCCCCGGAACCGGGGCTCACAGCCAGCGAGCGCGAGAGCGAGGAGGAGGACACGCACACCCGGAACATGCCCGGGCTGTCACGGAAGACCCGAGGACGAACCGTGCAGATCCCGTGCAGGCGGGATCAGGGCCCCTGTTCACGCGCGAGCTGTTCTTCGCGCCACGCCTCGCTCCACGCCCGCGCCTGCTCCATGTCCCAGCGATCGTGCTGCTCGCCGATCTGATTCATCTTGTTGAACGCGCGTGCCTGCGCCGCGACTTGCGGACTGTCGGGGTCTGCCGCTTTCGACTCCTGGAACTGCGTCAGCAGGCGGACCTGGCTGTCGTCGAACCGACTGTCGCGGAAGGCGTGGGGGCTGGCAGCCATGTCCTTCACGAGATCGAGATCCGTACGACCCTGCTGACCCGCCATCAAACCGAGCTTCTCCAGGTTCGTCGATGCGCCGTCGTGCCGCTGCGTACCGTTCACCCCGTTGGACCGGAGCGTGTCGCGCCGCAGCATGAGATCCGTGGCCTGGTCGAGACGCCCCGGGTCGCTGATGCCCGCCTTCTTCTCGAGACCCATGCGAACCGACGGACCGAGCGTCTTCTTCATCTCGTCATCGATCTCGCTCTGCTTCCGGTTCTCGGCCCACTGGTTGTAGCCGATCTCCACGAGCGTGGACGCGATCCCGATCGGGCCAGCCGCCGCCTTCCCCGCCTTCGTGGCCAGCAACGCGGCCGTACCCAGCTTGAGGCCGCCCGTGACCGCCTTGTCGCGGTCTCCCGTGATGATTCCCTCGGCGAAGTCGATGCCCGCGAACAGGGTGTCTGCGCCCGTCGAGAGCTTCCCGAGCATGTCTCCAACGGGTGTCTTCCCGAGCATCTTGCTCACACCACCTGCAATATCGGCTCCACCCGTGATGAGGTCCTTCCCGCCGTCGCCCGCAAGGACCTTCTCGAGCCCGCCGAGCGCCTTGATCCCGCCGCCGATCTTGTCGAGCGCAGGCGGCGTGTCTCCACCCTTCAGCGTTGTCCGTGCATTCGCGGCGAAGTCCGTGCCCTTGTCGAAGCCCGACAACAGCCGGTTCAACATCCGATCCTCGGCGGTGCCGGTCTTCCCGTCGAGCTCTGCCTTCAGCTCCTCGGGCTTCTTGCCCTCCTGGAGCGCCTTCGCGACCTCACCCAGGCGATCGGAGAGCGCCTTGTTGCCGGGATCGCCCCCGAGAACCTGACCGGCGCCCTTGAGGATCTCCGCTGCAGACTTCGGATCCTCGCGAATCCCGCGGTCGATCATGCCCTGAAGCGCGCCGTTCTGGACGCTCTGCTTGAAGTCCTTCGCGAGGTCGCCCTTCGCCTGACTTCCGACCTTGTCCAGCCATCCGGTACCCCCGCGTCCAGCGTCGCGGAGCGCGCCCGCCACCGCGTTCCGACCCGCGTCGGTCTCGCCCAGCTTCGACGCCATCGCGACCGTCTCGTCCGGGAGCTTGCCTTCGAAGCGTTTCCCCATCGGCATCGTCGACGGCTGGTCTGCCAGCAGGTCTTGCCCTGCGAGCGTCGAGGCGAACTTCTCGGCCGCGGCATTCTCCTTGGCCCGTACGTCCTCGTGCCGTTCGCGGAACGCGTCGACGTCTTTCTGCAGCTGTTCCTGATCGGGGATGTCGGACTGGCGACCGACCTGGATCGCCTTCATGACGGGAGCGAACTTCTGCTCGTGCTTCGTGCGCTCTTCGCGTGCCCGGCGGAAATCGCCGGTCATCTCCGAGAACGCCTGGTGGGTCTCGGCGACGATCTGTCCACGCGTGCCGGAGTAGAGGAGACCGTTCTTCCGCACGTCTCCCTGGAGCTGTGCCGTGGCCGAGGCGGCCAGCAGGCCCCCGTTCCCGCCCCGGATCGATGCGTTCAGCGCATCGGCGAAGTTCTTGTCGTCGACCAGTGCGTTCCCGTCGCCCCCCTTCATCAGGCCTTCGGTCACGGCACCCACGCCATTCTTGCCGAGAGTCTCGGCGCCACCGACCAGACCGTCGACCGCGGACTGGTACGTGGCCTTTCCGTCCTTGTCCAGACCCGTGCGGTCCTTGAGCCCAGCCGCGACCTTGTCGGCGAGCTCCTTGCCGGGGCCCTTCATGAACGCCTCGCGTTCCTCCGGACCCATCGACTCGAGCGCCTTCTTGAAGTCACCGGCCGCATCGGCGATCGTATTCAGATCGTGGCGGAAGTCGGCGTTGCCATTCTCCTTCGCGAGCGCCTCGTCGGCCTTCATCTTCGCGAGACGGTCTTCCGCGAGCTGCGCCGGAGTGCGAGGCGTCTGGCCCTGATCCGCGACCGTTCCCGGGGTCTGCCCCTGGTCGGCGACTGTTCCTGGCGTCTGACCCTTGTCATCCGTGACAGCGGGAGTCTGGCCACCCTCCAGCGCGACATCGGCCTTCTTCTCGCCCGGCTGGACGCCACTGTCTGCCTGCTGCGCCTGCTGTGCCTGGCGCGCCTGCTCGGCTTGCTGTGCCTGGCGCGCCTGCTCGGCCTTGCGGGCCTCGGCGGCCTGGCGCTCGCGTTCTGCAGCCGCGTCGTCCTTGGCCGCGGGATCGGTGGCGCGGTGGATCTCCGCCTTGCCGCCCGCGGCCGGCCCGAGCTTCGGGGCATCGCCACCACGGCGCGCGAACTCCGCGAACTTCTTGCCGGCATCCTTCGCGGAGCGCTCGCCCTCGTCTCCCGGCTGGTCGAGGGGCGTCTTGCCGCTGCCCCCGCTCGCGAGTGCGTGCGCGACCTCCTCGCCGACGACCTCCATCGCCTTGCCGTCGCGGGCGTTGTTCGGATCGATGCCCTTGCCGAAGGACATCTCGTTGCCCTTCGTGTGCGCCAGGGCCCCGATCGCCTCGTTGGACGCGTCGCCCATCTTGGCCTGGAGCTTGTCGACCCCACCGCCGAACGCATCCTTCAGGGCGGAGTTGATCGCGGGGTCGAACGGACCCTTCTTCTCGGACGACGGGGACGGTGGGGCCAGCGGGGTCTTCCGCTTGGACCCCTCGGGCTGCGCGCCCAGCTTCGGGCTGCCGTCGAGGTGGGCGTGGCCGTCGTTCTCGGAGAACGTGTGCATGGCCGGCGCCTGGATGTGGTCGTCGGACGGGCTCCGCGTGGAGTTGCCGTCGGGACCGATGTCCTTCATCGTGTCCATGTACTCGTTGACGGCGTGGTGCCCGCTCTTCGACGGACCGTGGAACACGCCCTCGCGGCGGCCCGTGCCCTCCTTCGGGATGTTCGACGCCATCGGCCCGTTCGACACGTCGACCGCGCGCTCGAAGCCCACGTCGAGCCCCATCTCCAGCTCGTGCTGGATGGACGCCTCGCGATCCGTGTGCTTCTTCGCCGCGATGTCGGCGGGGTTCTCGCGGAGCATCGCCGGAGCGCTCGCCGGGGCCGCCGACGGAGCGGAGGCCATCGCACCGGCCATGCCGGCATCCGCGGACACCATCGAAGCGCCCATGCTGGCGCCCATGCCGACATCCGCACCCACGCCCATCGACCCGAGGCCCCAGCTCCCCAGGCTCAGCGACGGCAACGCGAGCGCACCGGGCGAGATGCCCGTGTCGATCGAGCTCGCCGACACCGTGCTCGC
The DNA here is from genome assembly GCA_041389565.1 of Myxococcota bacterium. GTDB lineage: Bacteria > Myxococcota_A > UBA796 > UBA796 > JACKEQ01. Next base: position 81,927 of record JAWKRP010000028.1, on the reverse strand, counting down.
GAGCGACTCGTTCCCGTAGGCCTCGCGCTCGGCGGCCATCATGGGATCCGAGATGCCACCGGTGCTCGGCAGCCGGCCTTCCTCGGCCTGCACGACGTGCGTGAGCTCGTGCGCGATCACGGCCTCGCCTGCGGCCGTTCCGGGCGCGTAGTGGCCCTGCGCGAAGTGGATGTGGCTCCCGAGCGCCACGGCCTGTGCGTTCAGCGCGTCGGCAGCGGCCGAGGTGCGCTCGCCCGTGTGCACCCGTACGTTCGCGAAGCTGCGACCGAACGCGGCTTCCATCCGCATGCGGACGCCCGACGGCAGCTCCTGGCCTCCGGACCCGCCGCGCAGCTCGCTGAGCGCCCGCGCCTGGCTCATGGCTGAATCCGTGGACTGCGCCGTCTGCGCGATGTTGGCGAGCGCGGCATTGCCCGCGGCGGCCAGCGCGCTGCCATCGGGCGACATCGCGCCCATGCCCGCTGCGGCTGCGGCGATCTCGCCGGCCACGACATCTCCGAGGGGACCGATATCGGCCCCGCTCAGCGCGGCCTGGACGATCGCGTTGCCGTAGCTCGAGTGCATCGACTCGTTCACGGCCGCCGCGACGTCTACGGCGCCTTCGGATTCGTTGTCGGCTTCGACAGCGTCGGGAGCGGTCTGCGTGACCGCCCTCTTCGCACGCGCTTCATGGCGGGAGGAGTCCACGGAAGGCGCCATCGGATCCATCCTTTTCAGACAGACAAAGGTGTGAGGAGAACAGTCCCAGTCTAGAGCAACTCGCGGTCTTCCTCAATCCCCGTCTTCGGGACGCATCGCCTCCCAGGCGTCCCACAGCTCGCGGGCCGACTCCCCTGCCCCCGCATACCAGCGCTTCACGAGCTTCCGGGTGAGCTGCATCGCGCCACGCCCGGGGATCCGGATCGACGGGAACCCTCCGGCCTCCGCGAAGGTCTCGAGCGCGCTCCACCGCCCGTCGGGCGTGATCCACCCGACCTCCACCGTCGGTTCGACCGTGCGCACGGCCTCGATCGCGAGCAGACCCATGCCGACGAGCGCGTACATCGGGTACACCGCGTCGTCGGGTGCCGAACCCGCCATGCCCGCCGGGCGGAGCGCGAGCGCCAGCGCGTCGAGCCGGTGCAACAGGTCGAGCCCGAGCGCGGGGTCGAGGTCGGTGCCGGAGAGCGGACCCAGCACGGCTCGCGCGATCCCCGCACCCTCCGCGACGAAGTCGGGGCCGCGGTCGAAGGAGAGCCCGCGCAGCGACCCCTCCGCACCGCCCAGCACCCCGTCGAACACCGCATGCACGTCGACCGGCACGGGGCCCGCGGCACACAGACAGGGTTGGTGCGGCTCGAGGGTCGCGCTCTGGAACACCCGCACGTACGAGCGGATCGCAGGGTCCGAGCGATGGCGGACGAGCGCGACCACGGGCGGGTCGGACGACCGGACGTGCACGAGCGTGAGCCCCGCGGCCTCTCGGGCCTCCTGGAGTACCTCCGCGTCGAGCCCGACACCATTCAGGTGCGCAGCCAGCGCCCGACCCGCGTCGATCGAGGTGCCCGCGGCGGGAACGGTCCACCCGCGGATGGCGGCGAGGGTCGGCTCGGGTCCCACGGCTCGCTCCTACGGAGAATCGGTGTCGGTGTCGGCATCCGTGTCGGCGTCGGTGTCCGAGTCCGCATCGGTGTCGGCGTCCGCGTCGGTGTCGGCGTCCGCGTCGGTGTCGGCGTCCGCATCGGTGTCCGCGTCCGCATCGGTGTCCGCGTCGGCGTCGGTGTCGGCGTCCGCGTCGGTGTCCGAGTCCGCATCGGTGTCGGAGTCCGCATCGGCATCAGTGTCGGTGTCGGTGTCGGTGTCGGTGTCCGAATCCGAATCCGAATCGGTGTCGGTGTCCGTGTCCGTGTCCGTGTCCGAATCTGCGTCGGTGTCCGTGTCCGAATCTGCGTCGGTGTCCGCGTCGCTGTCGGTGTCCGCGTCGGTGTCGGTATCCCCCTCCTCCAACGCGGTCTCCCCCGTCGGGAAGCCCGTGTCGACCACGGGGAGCGACGTGTCGAGCGTGGCGGTGAGGTGGCAGGCGGCGAGCACGGACAGCAGCATCGTTGGGGTCATCTCCCTGCCCGCACCATACCCGAATCCACTCGTGCCGACGGACCTCCGCTCACGGAGCGGCGAGCGGCACGCCGTCGAAGAAGTCCCACGATTGCCGCGTCGCGTTGAATCCGGCGGCCTCGGTGAACATCCCCCCCGGCCACCGGTGGTTCCATCCGGGGATCGTGCAGCGCCGCACCGGCACGTCGCAGGTGTACTCCTCGCACATCGCACGCCCCACCTCGACCCGCCGGGGGTCGGGCTGGCAGTTGTTGCGCGCCAGGAACACCGCGAGCGTGTCGTCACTCGACTGGTACGTCAGCCGACCGTCCGGCGAGACCCCGCCTTCGAACTCCACCACGCGGTCTTCCAACCCGTGCGCCAGCATCACCGGCACCGGCCGCGTGTCGCACGTCTCCGTCACGAGCGGACCGGCAGCCGCGAACACCCCGTCGACCGTCTGGCTCTGACACGCCATCCGCAGCGACATCATCGCGCCGTTCGAGAACCCCGACACGTACGTGCGCTCGGGGTCTGCGCAGACGCGCTCCTCGAGGGTCGTCACGAGCCGATCGAGGAAGCCCACGTCGTCGGAGTCGGCGTAGATCGCCGGAGGACAGCAATCCCCCGCGTTCCACGACCGGTTCGTCTGCAGGCCCGTGCCGTACCCGTTCGGGAACACCGATACGAACCCCTCTTCCGCGCCCACCACCCCGTAGCGCGTGACGTCGCGCATCTTCGCGCCCGTGCCCGTGTAGCCGTGCAGCATCATCACCATCGGGCGCGGCCCCACGGTGTCGGGGAGCTCCACGAGCGCCGACCGCCCGTCGTCGAGCGTGAGCTTGTACACGTCGGGGTCGGGGAACTCCGCGCACGGGTCGGAGAAGACCGGCAGCTCGGTGATGCAGGCAGACAGTGCGAGCAGGAACACGCAGACCTCGAGATGCCAGCAGTCGTAACGCGGTCAGCGCGAGCGTCGCGTGGGGGGCGGCACCACCTTGCGGCAGGCGCTCAGGGACTTCTCCAGCTTGCCGACGACCCCGGCGTCCTGGGCGGGCGCGTGGACCGTGATCGACGCCAGGGCCCGGATCTCGCCGAGCAGCGTGACCAGCTTCCCCATCACGAAGCTCCCCTTCCCGTCGGTCGTCGCGATGACGTGCAGGCCACCGTCCCGCTGCTCGATCCTCAGGTACCACTCGTGGCTCGACATCCACGACAGCACCTGCCCCTCGGACCGGAGCGCCGCCCACGCAGCCTGTACGTCGCCGAGAGCGGGCCGCCACGGGTCGTCGTAGCCCTCGAGCACCAGGTGCTGGATCTCCCGGACGAACGGGTGTTTCGCGAGGGCTCCCAGGCGCTCCACCACCTCCAGCCGCCGCAGCGCGTAGTCCGACGAAGCGACGAGGTGCAGCTCCTCGAGGTTCGGCAGCCCCCGGCGCTCTCCGAGCGGCTCGACATCCGCGTTCACGGGCACCCCACGGGGAGTCGCCACCGAGATCGCGCGCAGGTTCAGGGGCTTCTGGCCGCGCGCGAGCTCCAGCAGCTGCGACCACGGCGGCACCGGGTCTCCCGTGCGCTCGAACCCCTCCGGACCCTTCAGACCGCCCGGTTCCGCGGGCACCAGGCGCATCCCGAACCGCTCCACCTGCTCGAGGCACGCGGACCTCAGGTGCGGCGTGGTCGTGTGGACCTGGCGAACCGACCGCCAGTACGGGTGCTCCGAGAAGGCGTCGCGCTGCTCCTTCGTGCGCATCGACACCCGCGCCCGGTACAGCAGGCCCCTCCGGAACGCAGCGGTGCCCGGCTCCACGACGGCCGCCAGCGGGCCCAGCAGGCGTGCCACGTTCGCCTTCTGGAGGCGCTTCAGCTCCGCCTGGTTCGCCTTCGTCAGGGGCTTCCGCTCGGCCTGGAGCTGCAGGCTGACGAAGGTGCCCATGGGGTCCCCGGCTTCGAGCAGGAGGTCGGCCCACACCGAAATCGGCCCGTCGTCGTCGGGGTTCTCGTAGATGGAGTCCCGCACGTCGAGCCGCAGGCCCGTCTTCTCCGGGAGGGCCTGCGCGCGCGAGACCGCCGGACCGTCCTCGAACGCCCGAACGGCCGCCTCCAGCCTCGTGAGGTCGAGCTTCTCGCCCGCGACCGGGAGCTTCGCGATGGCCTTCGTCACGCGGCCGACCACGACATCGACCCCGTACAGATCCGCCTGGCGCGGCGCCATCTCGGTGAGGATCGCCTCCAGCCCCGCCCGCATGCGCGGATCCTGCTGGTCCACCGCGAGCAGCAGCACCCCGGTCCACACCTTCTGCGTCGCGGACGTCGCACCGGTCGTCCACGACTGACGCCCCCAGTCGAGCAGGGGCTCCGTCATCCGGGGGTCGGCGGGGAGCTCGCGCAGCAGGTCGAGCCGCTGCCGCACCTGCGGGGAGTTCCCGGTCGACCACACGTCCAGCAGCACGGGCAGCTCCGCGAGCTGACGCCGCGCGAACGTGGTCTTCCAGTTCCCCTGCAGGTTGTCGCGCTTCAGCTTCGGCAGCGGCCGCGCCAGCTTCTCGCTCACGCGCTCGATCAGCTCGGCCAGCGCGCTCGACCGCGACTTCCGCCAGGCCTCGAGCATGGCCTCCAGGGCCGCGACGGGCTGTCCGGCTTCGAAGGCGGTGATCGCAGCACCCGGGGACGAATCGCGGCTCATGCTCACCTCACGCACGACGCGCAGGCTAGCCCACGGCGCCGGTACACGTCAGCCGACCAGCTCCGCCACCCGCTCGCTCGCGGGCGACCTGCGCACCGAAGCGAGGGTCCCGCGCTGCACCACCCGACCCCGCTCCAGCACCACCACGTCCGCGCCCAGCGCCTCCACGTCGCGAACGTCGTGGGTCACGACCACACACGGCTTCCCGCGCTGCGCGAGGTGCTCCGCGAGCCAGCCGCGGATGCGCCGGCGGGCCACGGCATCCAGCGAGGACAGGGGCTCGTCCAGCAGCAGGAGCTCGGGGTCGCGGACCAGGGCGCGCGCGAGCGCCACCCGCTGCTGCTCACCGCCCGACAGCGCAGACGGGCGTCTCAGCGCCAGGTGCCCACAATCGAGCCGCTCCAGCAGGGCCTGTGCGGCGGTTCGGTCGCGCGTCGCGAACGCCACGTTGTCGACAGCCGACAGGTGCGGGAACAGGCCCCCGCCCTGCGGCACGTACCCCACGCTCCGGGATTCCGGAGGCACGCTCACCCCGCGAGCCGTGTCGCACCACACCTGCTCTCCGACCACCACGTGGCCCGCCCGCGGAGCGCATCCACCGGCGAGGACCCGCAGGAGCGTCGTCTTGCCCGAGCCGTTCGGTCCCATCACGGCGACGGGACGGGCGCTCCCGTCCATCGTGACGTCGAGCTCGAGGGACCCGAGCGTGAGCGAGATCGACGCGAACCACGCGCTCACGCGGCAGCCCATCGCGCCACCGCACCACGGAAGCCCAGCAGCACCGCCACCGAGGCCAGCCCGAGGACGAGCGCGAGCGCCACGGCGGTGTGGACGTCGGACTCGAGCGCCGCGTAGATCGCGAGCGGCAGGGTCTGCGTGACGCCCGGACGGTTGCCGGCGAACAGGAGGGTGGCGCCGAACTCCCCCAGCGCACGGGCCCAGGCGAGGGCCACGCCCGTGGTCAGCCCGGGGAGCGCCAGCGGAACGGCCACGCGCCACACGGCCTGCGGACCGGACACTCCGAGAGTGCGCGCCACGAGCAGCAGGTCGGGGTCGACCTTCCGGAACCCGGCCGCCGCGGACTGCACGTAGAACGGTGCGGCCAGCACGATCTGGGCGAGCACCACGGCCACCGTGCTGAACGGGATCCGGAAGCCGAGCGAAGCCAGCGGCCCACCGAGCCAGCCGTGGCGCCCGAACAGCTCGAGCAGCGCGATGCCCACGACGGCAGGCGGCAGCACGATGGGCAGCGTGACGAGGGTCTCCAGCGCACGGGACGCGCGCGTGTCGTGCCGCGACAGCCACCACGCGAGCGGAGTGCCCGACAGTACGACGATCCCGAGGCTCAGGGCGCTCGTGCGCGCGCTGAGCCACAGGGCCGGCCCGAACGACGGGTGCTGCACACCGCGCCACAACTCCGTGGGCGAAGCTGCGAACGTCAGCGCGAGGAGCGGGAGCACGAGCACGGCGATCAGGGGGGCCGACGCCAGCCCAGCACCCCATCGCGCTCGCAGATCGCTCACGGGCCGAACCCGTGCGCTGCCAGGTGCGCCTGGCCGGCGTCGGAGCGAACGAGCGCCACCCAGCGCTCCGCGAGCGCACGGTCGCCCGCCGCCACGATGCCCATCACGTACTCCGCACGGACGCCGAGGGGCTCCGGGATCTCGATGACCCGCAGCGCGTCACGTCCAAGGGCATCCGTCTTGTACACGAACGCGGCATCCGCCTCGCCGAGCTCGACCTTCGCGCGCACGAGCCGCACGTTGGACTCCTCCGACACCACGTGCGCGAGCACGGCGTCCCGCAGGCCGGGCATCGTGTCGACGGACCTCTCCAGCACCTCGCGTGCATACCGCCCGGCGGGCACGCCTTCCGTGCCGATCACCACCCGCTCCGCAGCACCCAGGTCCTCGAACCGCTCCACACCGGACGTGGCCCGGGGGACCACCACGACCAGCGCGTTGTGGGCGAACCCCTCGGTGCGCGCGACGATCCCCGAGCGCACGAGCGCCTCCACGTGCTCGGGATCCGCCGACGCGAACACGTCCGCTTCGAGGCCCTGCTCGAGCTGGAGGCGATGCACCTGGCTCCCCGCGAACGCGAGCTCCACGTCGACGCCGGGATTCTCGGCCTCGAACACCACGGCAATCGCCTCGAACGCCCCCGTGAGCGAGGATGCCGCGACGACGTGCAGCGACTCGGGCGGGCGCTCGGGACCACAGGCGAGGAGCGCGAGCACGATCACGGGTGCGCCTCGATCGTCGTGGTGCTGCCCACGTCGGTGGCGTCGTATCCGTCGATCTCGGCGACCTCGCGGCGGAAGCCCGCGTCGACGAGCCCGTCCAGCAGGGCGCGGATGCGGGGGTCGCCCATGGACGACGCGGGGAGCACGAGATCGAAGCGCTCCTCCGTCAACGGCACGAAGGCGAGCCCCGCCGCGCTCGCCACGCTCTCGATCGCGATGCCGACATCCGCAGCGCCCCACTTCACCCGCTCCGCCACCTCCACGTGCCCGTTCGCGACCGGACCGGCCGGCGGCCCCGTCATCACGCCCTCTTCGCGCAGTAGCCGCGCGGCGAGCCGCTGCGCACCGGCTCCCTCCTCCCGGGATGCGAACCGAAGGCCCGGCCGCGCCAGCGCTCCCGGACCGATCCCGAGAGGGTTGCCCGCGGCGATCACCAGGCCCTGGCGCCAGCGCGTCAGGTGCACGACCTGCATCCGCCGTCCCGGGAACCGCGCCCGCACGGCGTCCACGTGGGTCTCGACGTCTCCCGAGAGATGGATCCCGGCCACATGCACCTGCCCGGCCTCGAGCAGGTCCAGCGCTCGCCCGCTCCCGGCGTGGATCCAGCGCGGCCGGCAGGGCCCCCCGCGAGCCGTCACCCGGTCCACCAGGGCTCCGAGCAGCGGCGCACACCCGGCGACGAGCACCCGGTCCCGCAGCGCATCGAGGTCCACGAGCGGCCGCACGCGCCCGTCCTCCAGCACCCCATCCGCGCCGATCCGCGCGTCCGGAGCGAGGCGGTGCGCCACCCAGCGCCCGTCCACCTCGGCCAGCGCGACCCGATCCGAGCCCGCTCCCGCGCCCAGCACGACGGGAAGGCCCTCGTCCGCGAGCCCGAACAGCGCATCGACCCGGCATCCCAGCGCGCGTGCGAGCTGGAGGGCGAGCGTGGTGGAGGGCACGGTCCGGCCCGACTCGACGGCGTTCACGGCCTGGCGCGACACGCCCACGCGGTCTGCGAGCGCCTGCTGGGACATCCCGGCACGCTCGCGATGGTGCCGGACCCGGTTGTGCACGGCGGGCTGCATCCCATCAGCGTAATGCATACCTGACAGGATGTCGCCCCGACATGACGAGGGCTACTCGGGTGCGCCGTCCTCCGGCGTCTCGGGGGTCTCGGGGGCTTCGTCTTCGGCCGGAGGTGGGTCGAACACCCGGGGCTTGAGGATGAGCTCCACACGCCGGTTCAGGCGACGGGCCTCGGCGTCCACCGGATCGACGACCGGAGACATCCCGGCCCGGCTCCCCGCCGACATCTTCATGCTCACCCCGTCGTCCTGGAGGGTGCGCAGCACCCCCACCGCGTACGCGAAGCCCAGCTCCCAGTTCGACGGCAGGGTGGCGGAGTAGTTCGCCACGTCGTCGGTGTGGCCCACCACCACGAGGTCGTGGTCGGGCAGCGACTCCAGGATCGGCTTCAAACGCCCGACGATCGACAGCCCGAGCGGAGACAGGGTGGTCTTGTTCTCGGTGTACAGCTTCGCGACCAGGATGCGCACGATGGTGTCGTCACCGCGCCGGTCGACCGCCGCGAGCCCGTCCTGGATGAGCGGCTGGAACGCCTCGACCACACGGGTGTGCCGGGCGTCCCGCTCACGCATCTCCCACTGCATGCGGGACCGGAGCAGCAGAGCCTCCGACACGTCTTCGAGCGAGGCCTTCACGTGCTCGCGCCTCTGCACGACCTCGGGCGACTCGGGCTCAGGCGCCGGGGCCGTGGGATCGGGCGGGACGTCGGGGTCGACGCACGGCACGGCCTCGGGGAGCGGCGGACACTGGGTGCGATCGAGCACCACGTGCTCCGCGAGCGCGACGGAGGCGCGTCCGAGCTCCGCTTCGAGCTCCTCGAGGTGGCCGCGCTGGCTCTCGGTCTGTGCCTGCAGCTCGGCGATCTCGGCGCGCAGGGACTCCTCGCGCACACGGGCCTCGTCGAGCGACTCACGGGCGTCGACCTCACGGGCATCGAGCGCTGCGCGCGTGGCTTCGAGCTGCACCTGCGACAGCTCGTATCGCCCCTTCGCGACGCACCCCCCGAGCACGAGGGCGAACAGGGTGACCGGCATGACGGGCCTCACAGGATCGTCCAGGACGCGCGGAGCACGACGCTGTGCTCGAACTGGACGTTGTCGACGACCAACGGGAAGAAGTCGAGGTTGGCGAAGTAGTTGAGCGACATCAGGCGCGTGAGCCGCAGCGTGACGGTGTTCCGCCACTCGAGGCTCGGGCGCTGGAACGTCTGGAAGTCGCTGAACATCTCGAGCTGCGTCGCGTAGACCGCCCAGCCCGGGAGCCGCGCCGTCACGACCACGGTCGCCTCGACGCCCTCCTGGATGAGGTTCCCGACCTCCTTGTACTCGATGGCATCGGTGCTGCGGTCGTCCTCGAGCAGGAACGCGCCCTGGAAGAGGTTCTGGCGGAGCCCGAGCCCGAGGCGGAAGTTGAACGTGACCCACCGGCTGTTCACGGCACGGTAGTTGAGGCCCGCCCCCTCGCGGATGGTGGACGGCGCCCAGCTGTCGGCGATGCGGAACACCTCGTTCGCGCCGAGCTGGATGGTGTTCGTGGTGCCGTCGAGCCGCGCGATGTTGAACGTGGTGTCCTCGGTGGCGAGCACGTTCGTGGCGAAGGCACGCGTCTCGGCGCCCGCGCGTGCGTACGGGCCGAAGTTCTCGCGCGCGAAGAAGTTGTAGAGGAGGTCGGCGCGGATGCGGTCGCGCGTCTTGAGGACGGGGAGCGGAGTGGCGCCCTGCGGACGGATGCTGGTGGCGCCCTCCTCGGCCTGCAGCAGCGCGGTGAAGTGGTGGTCGTCCTTGTGGTACCCGATCTGGTGGTCGACGAAGACGTTCCCCGCCACGACGGTCTGGTTCGTGACGCCGACCAGATTGGTGGATTGCACGAGCGAGCCGTCGGCGCCGATCACGAGGGTCTGGACCCAGCGGCGGTCCTTGTCGAGCCCCGCGCCGAACTCCCCGGGCAGGAGGATGCCGGCGCCCAGGAAGTCGCCGGTCTGCTGGTCGATCACGAGCCGGTAGCGCACGAGCCCGGACTCCGGGACGTACACCGTCGCGTAGTTCTTGAGCTGGCGGTAGTTCGCGCCCGGCTTCACGATCCGGTAGATCCCGGGTTCGAGCAGCCACGTCATCAGCTGCTCGCCCTGCAGGGTGTCGGCGCCGAACCCGGTCCCGATGGTCTCGCGGTTCTGGGCCGCGATGAGGTCGTACTGGCCGCGGAACGGTACCCGGCGGTCGTCCGTGACGTTGATGCTCAGCGCGCCCCACTTCACGGGCACCAGGGTGGTCTCGCCCTCGCGCACCTCGATGGCCTGGCCGACCCCCTGGCCCGGCGAGCCGGGGCTGACGATGACCGTGTAGGTGCCGGGCTCGACGAGCACGCGCTCACCGGTCGGGATGTCGCGCACGTCGTCGGGGGACACGAGGATCACGGGCGGCTCGGAGCTCGGTGTCGTGAGACACGGCACGAACACGGCGCCCTTCCCGAGCGGGATCTCCGTGCCGTCGGCCGCCAGCTGCTCCTCCGGGGGCGGTTGCAGCCACTCGAAGGGGTCGTCGTCCATCGCGTGCGCCGGCCCGGCGCGCACCAGGGCCAGGACGAGCGCCACCGCGACGAGCAATGCATGGGTCAGCGAATGGGACATGACGGATTCCCCTCGTTGGCGAACTTCGCCATCGCCTTGAAGTTGTCGCGCACACCGCCTGCAGCGAGTCGGTTCGACAGGCCGGTCGGAATGCCAGACCCCGGATCCGAGTACACGTGGTACTCGACCCAGGTGTTGCGTGAATCGAGCGCCACGAGGAACCACGCGCCCTTCGAATAGCCGATGGGCACGGCCGCATCGCGATACGCGACCGCCGCTCGGGACGTGATCTCGGCGGGGTCGACGGAGGACTTGAACGTCAGCTCGCGGACCGATCCGCCGCTGTCGCGCATGATGGTGTCGTTCGCCTTCGGCACGCCGATCCACCACCGGTCGCTGACGAACATCACCCCGATCTCGAGGTACTGGAAGATGTGGCGGCCCGGCTTGCAGGCTTCGCCCTTCACGATCTCGGAGTACGACACCGCCGTGTACTGCGCCTGGCGGGTCTCGTCGTTCAGCGCCGACCACAGGTTCGCGATGGGGGCGTGCACGATGCCGTATCCGTACACGGCGCCGTCCTTCGACGTTCCCGTGATGATCTGGCCGTCGGAGGCCTTCTTGCGCTCCGCCGCCGTGAACACGGGCGGGGTGAGACCCATCCGGTTCTCGCGGTGCGGCTCGGCCCCGGCCAGGAGCTTCTCCAGCTCGTCCGGATCCATGCCCCACGCGGGCGCGACGGCCAGCAGGAAGGCGATCAGGATCAGCACGCGGGGGACTCCATCCGGGGTGGTGTACCCCCTCTGAGGCCTGGCGGCCCAGCGAGATTCCCGACGAACGGCACTTCGGTTACGCGAAGCCGACGATGTCCTCCCCTCCTCCACGGCCCGAACCCCTCGTCGGTATGGTGAGCGGGCACCTCGATCTCACGGTCGCCGAGCTCGAGCTGCACTACGTGCCCGCGCTCGATCGTGCCCTGCGGGCCGGGTGCCGGTTCGTGGTCGGGGATGCGCGTGGAGCCGATGCGCTCGCCCAGACGTGGCTGGCCGGGCACGGCGCGGCGTTCGAGGTGTTCCACATGCTGGCGAGCCCGCGACACCACTCCGGAGACGCCCCATTGCGCGGGGGGTTTGGCAGCGACACCGCTCGCGACGCCGCGATGACGGCCGCTTCCGACTTCGACATCGCGTGGGTCCGTCCGGGCCGCGAGCGCTCGGGCACCGCCCGGAACCTGGAGCGCCGCACGAGCACCGGAGCGCCCCGGGTCGAGCGGGCCACTCCCGACGACTGGCGCCGCACGCGGTCCCTCCGCCTCACGGCCCTGCTGCAGTACCCCGACGCGTTCTCGTCGACCCACGCGCACGAGGCCGTCCAGCCCGGGTCCTTCTGGATGGAGCGGCTCCGGGCTCCCGGCGTCACCACCCTGATCGGCACGCTCGACCGCCGCGACGTCGGCATCACCGTCGTGGCGCCCCTGCGGAAGCCCCGCTCCGACGGCGCGATCTACGGCGTCTGGGTGTCGCCGCTCGCACGGGGGCGGGGCGTCGGAGACGCACTGATCCGCGCAGCCCTCGACACCGCCGCAGACGCGGGCCTGCAGGGGCTGCGCCTCGAGGTCGGCGAGCGGAACGGTCCGGCGATCGGGCTGTACGAGCGGCACGGCTTCCAGCGTACCGGTCGGTCGAGCACGATGCCCCCTCCGCGCGAGCACCTGGTCGAGATCGAGCTCCGGCGCGTTCTCTAGCGCCCTTCGAGCTGCGCGAGCACCCGCGCGGTGGTGCGATCGGCGTAGCTCTCCCGCTCCCGGTGTCCGGGCGCCCATCCCGCGAGGAACCGCTCGAAGTCGGCCCACGCGAAGGGCAGGAGCGCGCGCCACTCGTCTTCCGCTTCGCCCCCACCGGCCTCGCGGAGCGTCGTGAAGTACAGGTCCTCCCAGACCCCGGACTCGAGCTCCCGGTCGGAGACCCCCCACAACAGGTACGCGAGGTCGCGGATCCCGGGCCCACGCCCGACGTACTGGAAGTCGACCCCCGCGCACGCCCCGTCGGCCGCGAAGCAGAAGTTCGCGAGCTTCGCGTCGCCGTGCACGAGCGTCTGGTGTCGGGCGCCCCGCAGCTTCGCGTCGATCGCGGCTGCGTGCCGCTTCAGCGGGCCGTCTGCCATGCGGCGCAGCTCGTCCCCCCGTGTCGCGAGGTGCCAGTAGCAGCCCTCGGGCCACAGCTCGCGACCGGGGTCCGGGTCGCCCAGGAAGCGTGCGTGCAGGCGAGCCAGCCAGGGGACCACCGCCTCGAGGCCGTCCGAACCGTTCGGACGCCGCCCCCGGAACCCCGCCGCGTCGAGATCCTCGAGCACGAAGAACCCGGGAGTGGCGAACCGACAGCGCGGCACGCGCACCGCCGGCAGGCAGCGCGCCGACCAGTGGCGGTAGAACGCGGCCTCCACCTCGTACGAGCGGACCTTTCGCGCGTCTCCCGGATCGAGCCGCCGACCGACGGGCGCGCCTCGCACGACCTTCACCACGACGGACGGCACGTCGGCGCCCGCGAGCTCCACGCGCAGCACGTCGCCCCAGCCCCGCCACAGCGACTGGATGCGGTCCACACCCCGGATCCGCGAGGCCCCGGTGACCTCGCGCACGCGGGCTCCCTGATCGTCCGACAGCACGGCGCAGTCTCGCACATCGTCCCGTTGCCGGCCCGTGCGCCCCGGCTCCGACAGGCACCGCACCCCGACGACCCCTGTTTCCACGCGTGCTGCAGGCCCGGATCGCCGACATGCGAGACGTTCCCGACCTACGGATGGCAAGGTGGTGTCATGTCGAGCCGAGGAAGACGCCGGTCGCTCCTGAACCGCAGGACGCCCATCCCGAACGAGCGCGTGCTGCGCACTCCCGCGATCATGAACCCTGTCGCGAGCGCCGAGGATGCCCCGGCCGCTCCCCGGCTGGTGAAGCCGAAGACGGAGGCACCGGTGCGAAGACCTCCGGCACAGTCGTCGCAGACGCAGCCCGCACGGCAGGCCCGTCCCGGGCTCCCTTCGATCCCCCCCGACCCGGGTCTCGTGGAGTTCGACCTCGGTCCCGACGAGCTCCCCGACCTGCCGGTCGAGGCGTTCGAGCCGATGGACGACGACCTCGAGGAGCTCGACGCCGACTTCATCCAGGACGTGTCCGACGCGCCCGACACCGAGACGCCGCCGCACGTATCGACACGCGCACCGAGACTCTCCGACACGCCCACTCCGGCTGCCACGCCCGCACCCGCACACCGCCCCGGGCGCCCGCGCGACGCACGCACGCCCGTCGACTCCGTGGTCCTGCCGATGGTCGGCACCTTCGCGGGAGCGATGGCCGTCACCATGGTCGTCGTGCTCCTCCCGTGGTTCGCGGTGGTCTCCCCGAGCATCGAGGCCTCCCGGATCGCCCGTGCACAGCGCCTCGGGCAGCCCCACACCGTCGCGCAGGCCCCTGTCCCGGCTCCCGCGGTCGTCCCCACCATCGCGCCAGCGCCGGTGGCCTCCGACGACGGATCGGTCGCTGGCGACGACGCCACTGCGGGGTCCGACGACGGAGTGGCCTCCGACGACTCCACCACGGTCGACGCGGCCGCCTCCGACGACGCGAACGCGGCAGCCGGCACCCCCGACACGCCCGAGCCGGCGGCGGTCGCCGTCACGCCCCCGCGGCCCGCGGTCCGCCCCCGTCCGAAGCCCGCTCCTGCGCCCGCCCCGAAGGCCGCACCCGCCCCGAAGGCTGCGCCCGCTCCGAAGGCGGCTCCAGCGCCCGCCCCTGCCCCCGCTGCGGCATCGGGCGACGTGCCGGCCGCCGTGAAGGCGCTCGGCGGCACGGTGTCCGGAACCGCCGACAAGCACCCGATCTCGATGACCTTCGAGTTCCTCCCCGAGGGTCGCGTGCGCGCGTCCATCCAGCGGAACGGCAAGGCCACGTCCGCGTCCGGTCGGTACACGATGAACGTCGGTCGCGCGTCGTTCTCGCTCAAGGAGTCCGACAGCGGCACGTCGTACTCGGGCATCCTCAGCACCTCGGGCGCCACCGGCACGGTGAGGTTCGACGACGGCGAGACGGGCAAGCTGAAGGTGAAGCGATGATCGAGGTCCGCAGCGGAGAAGCCATCGGGAGCTGGGTGGTGGAGCACGTGCTCACGTTCGGCAGCCCCACGCTCGTCGCGGCCCACCACCGCAGTGATGCCACGGTGCAGGCCACGCTGAAGGTCGCGGAGCTCACGCCCGATGCCGAGGTGCGCCAGCGCCGCGAGGTGCGCGCGCTCCAGAGCTTCGACCACCCCGACATCCCCAAGCTGATCGAGTCGGGCACCGATGGCGACCGGTTGTTCCTCGCCATGCGCACCGCGAGCCCGCGAGACTCCCTGTCCGACCGCCTGGTCGCAGGGGGGGTCGACTGGCGCCAGGCCGCGTGCTGGCTCTACGAGATCGCGCTCGCGCTGCAGCACGTGCACGAGTCGGGGTGGGTGCACCGCGACATCACGCCGCAGAACATCTACGTGGGCGCCGGCCCGTCCGAGGTGTGGGTGCTCGGGTTCGAGGGCGCCGTCCCGCAGGAGGAGCGGTCGGGCCTCGATCACACGTTCCGCGGCAACATGGCGTACCAGGCGCCCGAGTGCCTGCGCGACCCCGACTTCCACGCCGCACGCGCCGACCTGTACGCGTTCGGGCTCGTGGCGTACGAGGTCCTCACGGGCGAGCCCGCGTTCCCCGCGGCTGCGTGGGCCGAGAAGGCCGACCGCGAGCGCAGCCTGCTGGAGTGGAAGACCCGCGCCCGCGCGATGGACCCGGGCGAGCGGCACCCGGAGTGGCTCCGCAGCCTGGTCCGCAAGTGCACGCACCCCGACAGCGAGCGCCGGCTGCCCGACATGGACGCCGTCGTCGCATGGCTCGACGCCGCGCGCCCCTCGTGGGAGCAGCGCGAGGAGCCCGTCCGCGCCACGCCGCTGCACGTGCCCCGCGAGGCCCTGCCGCCCCTGCATCTCCAGCCCACGCTCATCGATGCCGCGCAGCTCGCCCGTATGCTGCGCGAGCAGCAGGCCCTGCAGCCGGTCCCCGCCCCGAACCGCCTGATCCACCTGCTCACGGCGGGCGCGATGGGTGTCGCCGCCGGACTGGCGCTGTCCACGCTCATCGTGCTGTACGTGGAGCTGTCCCGGCTGGGTTAGGGGCCTCGTCGAGGTCCCATGTCCGCACTCCTGCTCCTCGCCGTCGCGCTCGCGATCGATGCCATGGCCGTCAGTGCCAGCCTCGCGTGCGGTCCCACGTCCCGACGCATGCTGGTGGGCGCCGTGGCGGCCTTCGGACTGTTCCAGGCCGGCATGTCGGGCCTCGGCGCGGTCGGGGGCGACGTCCTGGCGACGTACGCGGCCTCGTGGGACCACTGGATCGCGTTCGTGCTCCTGCTGGGCGTCGGGGGTCGGATGGCGAAGGGCGTCGCATCGCCGGAGCCGGAGGGCTCGGAGGGCGCCATGTCGGCGGTGGGGGTTCGCGGAGTGCTCGCTCTGGCGGTCGCCACCAGCATCGATGCCCTGGCGTCGGGCGTCTCGCTGCCCCTGCTCGGTCCGTCGATCGCGGTGAGCGTCGTGGTGATCGGGCTCGTCACCGTCGCGCTCTCCGGCACGGCAGCCACGCTCGCGAACCGCCTCACCGGGCGCTTCTCGGAGATCGCCGAGCGCATCGGAGGCGTCGTGCTCATCCTCATCGGCACGCGCATCCTCGTGATCCACATGATCGACCACGGGCCGTTCATCCAGAGCTGATCGTGAGCTCCAGCGGGCACCAGGGCCGGATGTCGCCCGACGCCTGGATCGTGATGGTGTACTCGCCGGTGTCGGAGCGCAGCCCCTTCCCCGTCGTGACCAACTGTTGCGGCTCGAGCCCCCCGGATGCCGAGGCGACGCCCCGGACGGGTGTGAAGCGCGCCGAGCTCCGGTTGGGCCCGGTGACGCGGGCCTCGTACGCCAGCCCATCTCCGATCGAGTCGACCCGCACGGTCACGTGGAAGAGGTCGAGCGGGCCGTCGTGGGCGAACAGCGTGAACACCTCGACGTCCCGCGCGTCGCGCAGCACCACCGTCACGGGCTCGCTGGTGGTCGTGTAGCCCCCGAAGAACCCCGACTTCTTCTGGGCGCCGTGAAGGGCCCAGGGCCGCGTGTCGTTCGGCTCGTAGCGGTCGTCTTCCTGGGGCAGCGTCACGCCGTCGTCGATGGCCCCGTTGCAGTCGTTGTCCTTGCAGTCGGCCCGCTCGGGCTTGCCCGGCGCGACCCGCGCGTCGTCGTCTCGGCAGTCGCCCTGGTCCTCCGAGACGCCGTCGCCGTCGTCGTCGTAGGCGCGCGTGCCCTCGTCGACGAGCCCGTCGCAGTCCTCGTCGACCCCGGTGGGCTCCGGCTCCTCGGGACGGGGGATGCGCGGGTTCGTCTCGTCGCAGTCGAACGGCGCGTCGGAGGTGTCGACCACGCCGTCGCAGTCGAAGTCGAGCTGCCGGACCGCGATGGCGCCGTCTCCGTCGGGGTCGGGGAACCCCTTCGCGCCCGGATGGACCCGCGGATCGTCGTCGTCGCAGTCGTCGCCGCCGGCTTCCACCCCGTCGTGACCGTCTCCGTCGCGATCCCGGCACGCCTTCTCGGTGCATGGAGGACCGATCTCGAAGCCGAGCGTCTGGCGGCCGACCTCGAGCTTCTCGTAGAGCACGACCACCTCGATCTGGTGCGTGCCCTGGGACGGGCGGCCCACGTCGAACACGAGATCGGTGGCCGTCGCCCCGTTCAGCACCCGCGCACCGTCGACCGACACGTGGGCCGTGAACCCGTCGGTGCCGCACGGGCTCACGAGCTCCAGGTGGATGGGATCGAGGATCTGGCCCTCGCGCACCTCGCGCCCGAACCCGGCCCAGTCCACCCGCGCAGACGGCCCGGGGACGACCACCGTGTGCTCCACGGACGTGTCGCGGTGGGACACGACATGGCTGCCGGGCGACACCGGGATCGACCAGCTGGCGCGCGAGCCGTCTGCCGGAGCCACGACCCCGGAGACCTCAGCGCCATCCACCGTGAGCACGACCTGCTCGCCGTGCCCGGACACCGTGCCCTCGAGCGTGGCGCAGGTGCCCCCCTGCACTCCGTGGAGCTCGGCCGGCGGCGTGGAGAACGAACCACAGGCCAGCGACCAGCCCACGACGGCCACGGCCGCCCAGCGAGCGCGCACGGGCGTCAGGTGCGCTTGCGACGCAGGCAGACGAGACCCGCGAGCACGAGCCCCGAAACCCCCGAGGAGAGCGGGGTGACCGAAGCGCACCCGCATCCGGCATCGGCTTCCACGGGCGGAGCATCGGTGTCGGTGTCGGGATCCGTGTCGGCGTCGGTGTCGTCGGTGTCGATGGGCGGCGCGGGGTCGTCGGTGTCGACCGGACCGGCCGTCAGCACCAGATCGGCGCACTGGTAGTACGACGAGCGACCGATGGGGTCGGCCACGGGGTCGGCCGTGTTCCCGTCCATCATCTGGACGAGCTGGAGCGTGCAGTTCGTGCACGGCGTGCTCGGGAGCGTGACCTCGAACGCCCAGCGCGAGCCCTCGCCCGTGTTGCCGGCGTTCCCTGGCGGGTCGGCGACGTCGAGCAGGATGTTCGCGTTGAAGTCGTCCATGTCGGCGCCGTCGGGGTCGAACGCGATGCGGTAGCGGCCCGCGTGCCCGATGGTCTCGTAGAACTCGAGCGTGATGGTCTGGCCGGCCTGGAAGGTGGTCGCGCGCGAGTCGTCGCGATCGGGATCGCTGCGGTCGGACGGGACGTTGCAGAGCCGGTTGCTCTCGCCCACCCCGCACGGACAGGCCTTGTTGGCGCTGTTGCCATCGGACGGGTAGCGCGGCTGGGGGTATTCGAGAGCGGTGTGCGCGAGCGCGGCGACGATCGTGAGGAGCATGTCGGCCTCCGGTCGCAGGCTACCAGCTGGCGAAGCGTTCTGCCGGGTGCGTGCGCGCGGACTCGGATACACCCCGCATGTCGCTGAGGAACGGGCTCGTCTGGGTCGGTCTCGTGGGGTTCGCCACCGCGCTGGGGGCGCTCGCCATCGGGGTCTTCGGGTACGGCCTCGGCTACTACCTCACGCCCCTCGAGCTCCGCGTCGATCATCCGCTCGACAGTACGCTGAGGCCCGGCGCGACGGGAGGCCTGTGGCTCGGAGTGCTCGGCACGGCGCTCATGATCGCGATGCTGAGCTACACCGTTCGCAAGTTCTTCCTGCGGTTCACCTTCCTGGGTGCGCCCGCGCACTGGCTGCGGTTCCACATCATCTGTGGGGTGATGGGTCCGGTGTTCATCCTGCTGCACAGCGGGCTCGCCATGCCACACGGGCTCATCGCCATCGGGTTCTGGTGCATGGTGCTGGTGGCGCTCTCCGGCGTGTTCGGCCGCTACATCTACGGCCACTTCCCGCGCACGGCGGCCGGCCGCTCGGAAGACCTGCTCGCGGCCTACGAGAACCTCGCCCAGCTCCGCGCCGACGTCGTCGCGGCGTCGCCCCAGGCACACGGAGAGTCGATCGCGTCCGCGGTGGCGCTCGTCCGCGATCTCGATCGGCCCGCCACGTCGGTGCTCCAGTGGGTGCTGCTCGACTTCGAGGTGCGCCGACGTCGACGCCTGATCCCCATCCACCTGGAGCGCGCAGGTCTTCCGCCCGCTGCCAGGGAGACCGTCGCGCGCCGGCTGATCGATCAGCTGCGCGCCAAGCGCGACGTCGAGGCCTGGACGGTCACCTCGCGGCTGTTCCGGCTCTGGCACCTGTTCCACGAGCCGCTCGCGAAGGCCATGTACATCATCGTCTTCCTCCACATCCTGCAGGCCGTGCTCATCGCCGGCTCGCTGAAGAACCTGTTCCCGTGACCGCCTGGATCCCGAGCCTCGTCGTCGTCGCGATGATCGGCCTGTTCCTCGTGCTCCCCACCTGGATCAAGCTCACCTGGCGGGAGCGCAAGGCGCGTCAGCTCCGCGAGGCGTCCATCGCGGCGGGGCGCAACGAGCCCGCATCCATCCGTCCGTGGGTCGATCCGCAGCGCTGCATGGGGTCGGGCGCGTGCGTCACCGCGTGCCCGGAGCACGTGCTGGGCGTGATCAACGGCCAGGCCCACGTCATCCACGGTGCGAAGTGCGTCGGGCACGGCGCGTGTGTCACCGCGTGTCCGGTCGAGGCCATCCAGCTCGTGTTCGGCTCCGACCAGCGCGGCATCGACATCCCCGAGCTGTCGCCGCAGTTCGAGACCAACGTGCCCGGGCTGTTCATCGCTGGCGAGCTCGGCGGGATGGGCCTGATCGCGAACGCCGTCGAGCAGGGCCGGCAGGCGGTCGACCACGCGCTCGCCACGCCCGCACCTGCCGTCCCGGACGCCGTCGACTTCGTGATCGTGGGCGCCGGTCCCGCTGGAATCGGAGCCGGTCTGCGTGCCATCGAGCGGGGCGCCACGTACGTGCTGCTCGACCAGGACGACTTCGGCGGCGCGATCCGCCACTACCCGCGCCAGAAGCTCGTGATGACGCGGCCGATGGAGCTGCCGGGCTTCGGTCGGTTGAACCTCCACACGGCGCGGAAGGAGGAGCTCATCGAGCACTTCGAGGCCGTCATGGCGAAGACCGGGCTGAAGGTCACCGGTCAGCAGCGCGTGGAGCACATCCTCCCCTCGCCCGACGGGTTCCTGGTGCAGACCGCCGAGCACGAGCACGTCGGGCGCCACGTGATCCTCGCGATCGGGCGCCGCGGATCACCGCGCAAGCTCGGGTGCCCGGGCGAAGACCTCGAGAAGGTCGCGTACCGACTGCTCGATCCCGAGAAGTACACGTTCCAGCACATCCTGGTGGTAGGCGGCGGAGACTCCGCGCTCGAAGCCGCGGTGTCGCTCGGCGAGCAGGCCGGCAACCGCGTCACGCTCTCGTACCGCGGGCGCGGCTTCAACCGGGCGAAGGAAGACAACCTCACGCGCCTCGACCAGGCCCGCGAGGCCGGCCGCGTCACGGTCCTGCTCGGGTCGGTCGTCACCCGCATCGACCTCGACCGGGTGGTGCTCGACCAGGACGGCACGGAGGTGGTCGTGCCGAACGACTTCACGTTCGTGTTCGCGGGGGGCGTGCTCCCCACCGCCCTGCTCACCGATGCTGGCATCCGGATCCGGCGCCATCACGGCAAGAAAGTCACCGACGCCGCCGTTCCGGAGCTCACCCGTCGCGGCCCGTGAGCGGGGCGGCTAGGGTTCCGCATGCTGTTCCTGCTGCTGGCGTGCACCGACCCCGTCGACACGCTCGAGATGCCCGACACCGACGGCACCGACGCGCCCTCCTGGGACACCAGCTTCGACGTCGGGGATCCCTGGATCGGCGTGGTGGGCGGGCTGTTCGAGATGGGCTCCCCCGAAGGCGACGACATCCCGGCGAACCAGAACCCCATGCACACCGTGAACGTGCCGTCGTTCGCGCTCATGCGTCACGAGGTGCGCGTCGTCGACTACGAAGACTGCGTGGCCGACGGGGGGTGCACGCCCCGTCCCGAGAACTGCTACGGCACGGATCGGCCGAACCGCCCGGTGAACTGCGTCACGTGGAGCCAGGCCACCGACTTCTGCGCCTGGTACGGCGGGCGCCTGCCCACGGAGTCCGAGTGGGAGTTCGCCGCCACGAACCGCGGCGCGGGCGCGACGTATCCATGGGGCGAAGAGGAGCCCGACTGCACGCGCGTGAACGTGGGGAACGGCCAGGGCACCCCCGACTGCGGCGCGGGCATGTGGGACGTGTGCACCCATCCGCTGGGCGACTCGCCGCTGGGGTTCTGCGAGCTCGCCGGCAACGCGTTCGAGTGGACGCAGGACTGGTTCTGGCCCACGTACGACGGCCATCCCACCGACGGCTCCGCGCGCGACGAGATGGCCGACGACTTCAAGGTGATGCGCGGCGGCGGCATCGGGAGCGGCGTCGAGCCCACGACGCGCGAGCGCACGTTCCATCCGGTCGAGTTCTACTACGGGGGAATGGGCGTTCGCTGCGCGATGGACCCATGAGGGTCACCCGGCGTGCTTGCGCAGGATCGAGACGAACTGGCGGCCGCAGTCGTAGGCCGTAGCGTCGAAGATCGCCTGGATCTGCTCCGCGGGGATGTTCTTGATCGAGTCCGGCGAGGACGAGCCCGCGAAGGGGGACTTCTCGATCCAGCCCGTGGTTCCGGCGTCGGTGTAGCACTGGTACGACGTGCGGTACATCTTCTTGCCGTTCGCGTCGTACCCCCGCACGACGACCTCGTAGTTGTAGACCCCGGGACGGCCCCAGCCGTACAGCTCCATGCCCCAGTCGACGAGCTGGAACTCGAGCAGAGCGCCCGGCTCGGTGGTGGACCCGAACGGAGGGCCGTCGCCCAGGCTCTCGCGGAACCCGTGCACGAACGCTGCGTTCACCTGGTCGGGGCGGACCTTCTCCGCGATGTGCGCCGCGATGTTCCCCTCGCGGACCATCTGCGTGATGTTGTAGGCCGAGCTCAGCACGTCGCCGAGCCCGCCGCCGCCCGAGACGTAGGCGCGCCCCAGGTCGACGTCCGGCCCACCGAGCGTGTTCGCCTCGACCCGCACGACCCCGACGGTGGGAGCCACGCGCTTGAACCGGGAATGACAGCCCGCGACGAGGGCGAGCGACAACAGAGGGAGCAGGAAGTTCTTCATGGCCTCCTGTACGCCGGGACCCGGCCATTCTTCAAGCGGGCTGACACGGAGGCCCCGGACGTGCCCGGTTATGCTCGCGCACACGACCGAGGCGCAGCACGGGAGGGTCGGTGTTCGTACTGTGGGTCGCTGCGGCGGCCGCTGCCGACCTGACGGGCACCTGGCGGCTCGACCTCCACCTCGTCCACGACGTGCGCGTGCCCGTGCTCGGCCACTCCCCGAGCGACTCGTACACCGTGCAGCTGTGGACGGTCGCCGACGGGGTGCTCGAGAACGAGCACTGCTCGATCGTGGCGGTCACGCGGCGACGCATCGGAAAGCCCACGATCCCGGAGCCGTTCGTGCGCAACATCCGCCATGCGACCGCCCCCATCGAGCTGGATGGCGATCGGTTCCGCGTCGATCTCGGCACCGCGACCATCGGGTACGTGGGCGACGCCGTCCCCACCGAGCCGACCGACCCCACCCTCGTCGACCACGAGAGCGACGGGAACCCGGGGGCCACGATCCGCGTGTGGGCTCCGCTGTTCGGGGATGTCGAGGTGTACGTCGCGCAGCGCACGCACCTCGTGCTGGTCGGCACGGTCGAGGGGGACGCCGTCACGGGTCAGGCGCGCCAGGAGGAGCTCGTGCAGCACACCCTCGGAGCCGCGAACCGGCTGTTCGCCCAGCAGCCGAACGTCACGCCCGTCCTCGACGAGAGCACGTTCGCACTCACGCGGGTGCCTGCCGGAACGACGTGCGCCGACCCCCGGATGGAGCCCGTCGAAGCGGCTCGCTAGCCGCTTCCGGGTCGCGCGCGTGGGGATGCTGTGGCTCCTGCTGGCCGCGTGGGCGGACGACGCCCCTGCTCGGCGCTTCTCCGTACTGCCGCTCCCGACGATCGACGTGGCGCCCGAGACGGGCCTCGCAGTGGGCGGAGTGGTGCTCGTCACCGGGCACCCGTTCGTCGACACCCGGCCCAGCACGTTCGAGCTCGAGGCCACGATCACCACACGCCGCCAGCTCATCCTCACGACCGACTGGAACGTGTACACCCCGAACGACCGGTTCCTGATCACCGGGGGCTTCGATCTCCTGCGCTATCCCGAGGACTACTGGGGCATCGGGAGCGTCACGCCCGAGTCCGCACGGGAGCGGTACAGCGCAGACCGCGTGGAGGTCGACCTCGCCGTGCTGATGCGCGCGATCCCGTCGCTGTACGTGGGCCCCGTGTGGAAGCTGCAGTCCATGTTCCGCGTGCGCCCCGACCCCGAGGGCGAGCTCGCGAACGGTGCGGTCACCGGAGCCGACGGCGGCGTGTCGTCCGGGCTCGGCGCGACCGTGGTGTGGGACTCCCGGGAGGTGCCGCTGCGGCCGGCCGCTGGCGAGAGCTACGGATCGGTCCGTCAGCTGTTCTTCGGGCGGGGCACGGGCAGCCAGTTCGCGTTCGTCCGCCACGAGGTCGACGGCCGGGTGTACGTCGGGATCGGCCCGACCCTGCTGGCGTTCCAGGGGTTCGCCCAGCTCCACGGCGGCGACCCGCCCTTCCGCATGCTCGCGCTGCTCGGCGGCGACACCATCACCCGCGGCTACACGCGCGGCCGCTACCGCGACAAGCACCTGCTGGCCGTACAGTCGGAGCTCCGGTTCCCCATCGTGTGGCGCTTCGGCGGCGTCGTGTTCGCGGGTGCCGGCGAGGTGGTGCCGAACCTCGCGGACGTGTCGGTGGCCGCCATCCGCCCGACCGCCGGCGGAGGGCTGCGGCTCCGCGTCGACGAGCAGGGCACGAACCTCCGCGTCGACGTGGCGGTGGGCATCGACGCGCTGGGCGCCTACTTCAGCTTCGGCGAAGCGTTCTGACCTCCACACGGGCCCCCGTCGGGTCACGGGATTAGACCGCCCGCGCGGAGGGACCATGGTGACGCTGTGGATGTTCGGTGCGTGGGCGGGCTCGTTCGACGGCACCCTGTTCGGGAAGCCGTTCGTGCCGGCGTCCGCGGTCGGTCTCGCCGATCCCGCGCGGCCCGGGCTGCTGTCGGTGCTCGTGCTGCCCCAGAAGCTCTCGTGCGCCGACGCTCGCGCGCTGCAGAGCGGGAGCGCGAAGAAGAAGCAGGCGCCCGACGTGATGGTGATCGCGGCGTTCGATGCGCTCGAAGCGGGCAGCCCGGCGCGCGAGTACCTCGCGATGGGCACGAAGGGCATGGGCGCGCTCCAGGGAACGGTGCAGCTCGCGAAGCCCCCCACCGCACCCGGCGAGAAGGGCGAGATCCGGTTCGACCTCGCGGCGACCAAGGGGGCCGACCAGGGCCCGATGGGGGGCCTCGTGGCCTCGCGGGACGGCGACGTCCTGAAGGGAGTCGTGGCGTTCGAGCTGTGTGACGCGATGGTCGCCCGGCCCTCTCTCGCCGACACGGTGTTCGAGCGGGCGGCCGTCCACATCGAGGAGAAGAGCTTCTTCGAGGGTTCCCCTCCCAGCGTGCTCGACGTGGAGATGGCCGTCCCGAAGGGCTGGACGAAGGGTCTCGACCAGATGGGCACGCTGCGGTGGACCGCACCCGACGGCATCACCGCGATCGGCGTGGGCCTGTCGTCTCCGCTGGAGCCCTTCGCCGAGAGCGCCGCCGACCAGGCGAAGATGCAGCTCGACGCCTTCGACACCGAGAGCACCAAGAGCGACCTCGTGAAGGGCGGGCTCACGTCCGACGGCGTGTATGCGTCGCACTGGCGCTACCGCTGGGGCGAGGGCCAGTGGACGCACCAGCTCGACGTGTATCGGCAGGGCGAAGGCTGGCCCCACCTCGTGAAGTGCTCGGCGTACGGCGACGAGCGCGCGGCGGCCGAGGTGTTCGCGGCGGCCGAGCAGGCCTGCGCGGGAATCACGGCTGCGGGCTCCGGCGCGACTCCAGGGCGATAGACTCCAGGTAGAGCCTGGAGCGCCCATGACCCTTCTCACGTTGCTGTCTGTCGCCTCCGCTGGAGGGGCTGCGGCCCGTCCGGCACCCCAGCCCGACTCCACCGACACGGTCGAAGCGCTCGTGAGCGCCGCACGCGCGGAGCTCCAGCCCGGCAACCTGTTCACGCGCACGATGACGATCGAGCACAGCGACAAGGGGCCGCAGTCGTTCGGTCAGGTGCCCGCCGGGAAGTACGCCGTGTCGTTCTTCGGCACCCCGATGCACCAGTTCACGCTCGCTCCGGGCGCCCGCATGGAGCTCACCTGCACGCCCATCCCCCGCGGCTGCACGGTGGGCGCGCTCGTCCCCGCGGGCGCCGAGGACTGAGTATCCGTTCGTATCCGCGGGTATCGATCGCGTACCAACCGGTGCAATCCACCGACGGTCTGGCCGACCGTCCGGGCGTACGGAAGAGGTGAACCCGGAGGTCCCTCCCATGTCGAAGCGCCTGTTCACGATGGTCCCCCTGCTGGCCCTGCTGTCCGCCTGCGAAGATCCAGGCGCCACGGATCCGGTCCGCGGCGACACCGTCATCGACACGTCGACGCTCGATGACGTGCTCGACCTCGACCCCCAGCTGTACGCCTACGATCTCACGCCGCCCGCACCGGTCCGCATGGCGGCCGCGGCTGCGGACAACACGCCCGCGTCGAACCCGATCACCGATGCGGGCGCCACGCTCGGCCGGGTGCTGTTCTGGGACACGGAGCTGTCGGCGAACGGCACTGTGGCGTGTGCGTCGTGCCACGCTCCCGACGCCGGCCTGGCGGACGATCTGCGCTTCTCCGAGGGCTTCGACGGCGGCCTCGCGGGTCGGAAGTCGATGCCCCTCGTGAACCTCCGGTACTACCGGTCCGGACGGATGTTCTGGGACGAGCGGGCCGAGACCCTCGAAGAGCAGGTGTTGCTGCCGATCCAGAACGAGGTGGAGATGGGGCTCACGCTCGACGAGCTCGTCGACCGGGTGAGCGCGTCCGAGTGCCGGACGCGTCGGTCGTGGGCGCTCGGATGCGGGTCACGATGCGCGGGGGCGCCGACGTCGAGCTGGGGATGGGCGAGTTCGTCAACCCGGGCTCGATGGAGAACTGGGCCAGCGGGCGCCAGTGGACGGGCACCACGGCGCTCGGATGGGACCAGACGCACGCACAGTCCGCCGTCGGGGTGGTGGGCAACTTCAGCGCGCTCGTCACCAACAGCCCGTACACCACGGCCGATACCTGGGCGACCGTGGAGGTGGCGATCGGGTCGGGCGGTCTCACGGAGATCACGGTGGACGGAACGCCCTTCGGCAGCGCCACCGCCCCGAACGCTCTGGGAGCCCCTGCCCGGCCGGTCCTCGTCTCCCTCGACCACGTCACCAACGGGGCCGGCCCGACCGACCCGATCCAGCGTCTGGATCACCTCTGGGTCCGGAAGCGTGCGGTCCCCGAGCCCACAGCGACGCTGGAGCTCGGAACGCTCGCCTGGCCCGACCTCGATGGAGACCTCCTCGGCGATGCGTCCGCCGACGTCGTGCCTTTCTGCGGGGCCGTCCCTGCCGGGTACGTGGAGGACGCGACCGACTGCGACGACAACGACCCGACGCGCCCCGACACCGAGGTCTGCAACGGCATCGACGACGACTGCGACGGCCTGACGGACGAAGGTGGGGTGTGTGTCGGTGACGCCGACACCGATGCCGACGCCGACTCTGACACCGATGCCGATGCCGATGCCGACTCGGACGCCGATGCCGATGCCGACGCGGACACCGATGCGGATGCAGATGCAGATGCGGACGCGGACGCGGACGCGGACACCGACGCGGACGCGGACGCCGATACGGATGCGGACACCGATGCGGATGCGGACACCGATGCGGACGCGGACACCGACTCGGATGCCGACAGCGACTCCGACGCAGACACCGACTCCGACGCCGATAGCGACGCGGACTCCGACAGCGACTCCGACGCGGAGACGGACACCGATGTCGAGACGGGAAGCCCCGCCGACACCGACACCGACACGGACGAGATGGACACGGACGACACCGACGAGACGCCCGCTCCGAGCCGCGCGACGGGGTGCACGTGCTCGACCGACGCACCCGGACCGGTCGGTGGGCTGCCTTCCGTGCTGCGATCGCTCGTTCGCCGCCGGTAGCGATGCTCCTCGCCCTGCTCGCATGCCGGAGCCCTCCGGCTCCCCCCGTTCCGCTCGACCCCCCCGAGCCCACGGCCTCCACGGGAGACTCCGACGGGCTCCCCTGGTCCGACGACCCCTGTGAGGGGGTCACCGCCCAGAACGACTGGACGGCGGCCCTCGACACGTGGGACGCCCAGGGGCCGCCCGCGGGCAGCCTCCTGCTCACGGGCAGCTCCAGCATCCGCCGCTGGGAGCACGCCCGTCGCGATCTGTCCGCGTGGGGGCCCGTCCAGCGCGGGCTGGGCGGCGCGTGGGCTTCGGACATCGCCGTGAACGCGGACCGCCTCGTGGGCTCGGCTCCGGTGGCGTCCGTGGTGTTCTACGCCGGCACCAACGATCTGACGGGCGGCGCGGCTCCCGAAGCCGTCGTCGACAGCTACCGGTGCTTCGTGGAGCGGGTGTTCGCGCGGCGGGGGGCCGTTCCCGTCGTGTTCGTGGGCATCACCCCGAACCCCGCGCGGTGGAAGGGCTGGGCGCGTGCCGAGCAGGTGAATGCAGCGGTCCGGGCGCTCTCCGAGCAGCACCCGATGCTCGGGTACGCCGACATGGCGACGCCGTTCCTGGCACTCGGCGCACCTCCGCCCGCCTCGCTGTTCGTCGACGATCAGCTGCACCTGTCCGAGGAGGGGTACGCGCTCTGGACCCAGGTCGTCGTGGACGCGCTCGATGCCGTCGCACCGCGTCCCGTGCCGGAGCCCGCATCCGCGCCCGCCGAACCGTTCTACGTGCGCGTGGACCTCGGCCCGTCGAACCCCGAGGATGGCGCGCCCGCACCGGCGATCGACGGTCTCGGCATCCACTGGAACGCGTGGTCGGCGGTGGACGGCGATGCCCAGGTGCTCGCGGGCGAGACGCTCCGGGATCTGCGCACCACCACGGGAGCCCCGACCGGCATCGGGCTCGTGATCACGGGCGGATTCCGGACGAACGGGTTCGCGAACGGGGGGCTGGTATCGCCGGACGGCGCGCTGCTCGCGACCCTCGCGCTCCCCGAGGCCACCGGCGACTTCTTCTGGACCGGGGGGCCCGACGATCCGGGCGGGCTCTCGTTCTACGGGCTCGACCCCGCTCGCCGGTACACGCTCAGGCTGTTCGGGAGCCGGGCGAGCGCCGACGAAGCGCGGTCGACCCGGTACACGGTCGAGGGCGCGGGAACCCCTGTATCCACGGTACTCCCCACCACCGGTCCGGGCATCGGGGCCGGTGGGGGCGACGGGAACGACAGCACGGTCGCCGTGCTCACGGGGCTCGCGCCCGACGCATGGGGCGAGCTGCACGTCGACGTGTCGACGGAGGCCGGTGCGTTCGCGTACCTCAACCTGCTCGAGCTCGAAGCCGAACCCTAGCGGAAGACCCAGCCCACCGACAGTCCGACGGTCGGAGGGTGCACGTACGCTTCGATCACGGCGTCGAGCTCGGTGGCCGCTTCGTCCTCGAGCGTGTGCACGGCGCTCGCGAGGCGCGGCGGGAGCTCCGTGGTGTCGGCCTCGATGCGGCTGTGCGAGGAGACCGTGAACGACCACCCGATCAGCGGGCGCACCACCAGCTCCCGCCAGACCCGGATGTCCCAGCCGGTCTGCACGTCGAGGGTCACGACCGTCGCGCGGGCGGTCAGCACGATCGGGGTCGCCGCCGTGCGGGGGAGCTCCGTCCCCGTGAGCCCCTCGAGCAGCTCGGCAGCCGTCGCCTCGCCGCCGAGGCCGATCAGCGAAGCACCACCCGCGAACCACCAGCCCGCGCGGGGATGGGGTCGCCAGCCCACGTCGACGCGCCCGATCAGGCTGCTGGCGAGCGCGGTCTCGACGAGCGTGGCGTACTCCTCGGTGTAGCCCTCGAACAGAGCGGTGGTCGCGTCGTTGGCGAGCGCGACGTACCCCTTGGGCACGAACCCACCCGACAGTCCGGCCCGGATTCGGCCAGGGCCCTCGACGCGCACGCCAGCACCCACACGGAGGGGGACCTCCGTGCCGATCTCGGGGGTGACGGACCAGGGGGTGGCGGCGTGGGCGGCGAGGGCGAGGATCAGCATGCCGACATCCTCGTCCATGGTTGTGGAGGTCTGGTGGAGGCCCGCGTTAGTCGCCGCGATGGACGCCATGCCCCCGCCCCCCGCAACGAGCACGAATGCCCTGTGGAAGCCCGCAGTCGCGCTGCTGCTGTCTCCCCTGCTCGCGCTGCTGTGGATCCGGGCCTTCGCGCTCGTCCCGCTCGGTGTCCTGCACAGCCTCGCGCACGGGATCGCTGCGTGGGCGCTGGGGGTGGGCGTGCGACCGCAGCTCGGGTTCGGTCCGGTGGTGTGGAGGCTCACGCGCCTCGACCTCGGGGTGCTCCCCGGAACGTCGGTGCACCTGGATCCGGGCGCCCCTCGGACCCGTCAGCTCGGGGTGCTGGCCGCGGGTCCGCTCGCGACCCTCGTGCTCGGAGGGCTCGTCCCCATCGCGCTGTTCGCGATGGCTCGGCTCTCGGAGCCCGTCGTGGCGCCCGTCATCGGGGGCGTGAGCGTGGAGGGCCCAGCGGCGCTCGCGGGTCTGCGGGCGGGGGATCGGGTTCGCTCGGTCGACGGGCGCGTGACGGGCTCCTGGGACGAAGCGGCACCGGCGCTGGTCGAAGGCGGCCGCGTGGAGCTCGAACGCGACGGAGCGACCGTGCGACTCGACGTTCCTGCGCTCGGCGAGCGTCCCGGGCTGTGGAGCGAGCGGGCGGCCCCCGTCGTCGCGGTCGATCCGGGAGGAGCGTGGGCGCGCTCGGGCGTGCGGAGCGGCGACCGGGTGCTCGCTCTCGACGGGGTGGCGGTCGACACGTGGAGCGACGCGTTCCTGCAGGCACCGGGCGCCACGTCCGTGCGGCTCTCGCGGGATGGGGAGGTCCTCGAGCTGCCCCTCGAGGCGGGTCTCGCGGGGATCGAGCATGCCGACCGGCTCCTGGGTCGCGTGCTGCCCGGGTCGGCGGCGGAGCGCGGCGGGCTGCGCGGTGGAGATCGCGTGCTGACCGTGTCCGGTCACCGGGTCCGCGACTGGGACGAGCTCGGGCGCACGGTGCGCGAGGCTCCCGACGGTCCCCTGCTCCTCGAGATCGACCGGGAGGGCACGCGCCTCGAGCTGTGGGTCGAGCCCGACGTCGTCCGCATCGACGGCACCGCCGCCCGCGTGCTGGGTCTCGAGCGCCACCCCGACCTGTTCCTGCCGGCCGAGACGGCTCCGCCGCCCTCCCCCGCTCGTGCCGTGTCGCTGGCGATGGGCGATCTCGCGAGCGCACTCGTGCCACTCCAGCGAATGGCCGCGATGCGGGTGGAGGCCGTGCGCGGCCCGGTGGTGGTCTCACGGGCGACCGCGGGTCCGGCCAGCCTGTGGCGCTGGATCGCCACGATGGTGGCGAACGGCAGCGCGCTGCTGCTGCTCTACAACCTGCTCCCGCTGCCCGGTTCCGACCTGCTCGCGGGCCTCCTCCTGCTCCGGAGAGCACGATGAGCCGCCGCTTCCTCGTCCGACTGTTCTGGGGGGTGGTGCTCGTGCATCCCCTCCCTCTGGCGGTCGCGGTGTGGGGCTGGCTGCACGGGGGGCTCGCCGAGGACCCGATGTGGTCGGCGGTCGTCGTGGAAGCGCTCGTGATGGCGGTGCTCGGCGTGCGCTACCTCGATGTGCTGATGCCCGAGGCGCAGGCGGTCACGAGCGAGCCCCCGCCCGGGGTCGCTTGGCGGCACGATGGCTTCGAGGTCGAACTGCGCGGCGAGCCCGTCCCCAGCGACGAGATCCCGGGCACGGCGTTCCTGGTGGCCGCTCCGGCGGGCGCTTCGGCAGGCGTGCTGGCGCTGGTCGCCGACGGCATCGCGACGGGATTCTCGGGGCAGGTGTTCGTCACCGGGCTGGCCGCGGGGCTCGCCATCGGGTTCCTGTGGTGGATGGTCGCGGCGACCGCCACGCTCGTCGCGCACCAGCTCCGCGCACGGCGACGCTCTCATGTGGTGCTCCACGGCCGTCGACTCCGGATCGACGGTCACGACGTGGTGTGGACCGGAGAGGTGCCCGAGCTCCCCGCGGGCGCCACGCACGTCGACCTCGGCGGGCGACGGGTCCACGGGAGGGCCGCCCACCTCGCGTGGCTGGTCGGCCGGCTGCGTGAGATCGGGCCGGTCGAGCTGGACGGGCCGGTGCCCGAGTCCCTGCAGGGCCTGCGTCGAGGCGCGTCCCCGCAGCGGGAGACCCCATGACACGGGCGGTTTCCAGGTAGACTGCCGGCATGTGGTTCCTCCTCGCCGCATCCGCAGCGCCTCCGTCTGCACCAGACCTGTGGTACCGGTTCTCGACGGGCGACCCCGGGTCCGAGGCCGGTGGGTCGAGCCCGATCGTGCTGTCGGGGTGCGCGGCCTCCGAGGTGCCCGCCGAGCGCCTGAGCCCGAGCGCCGGGGGCTTCCTCGACTGCACGACGGGGGGTCTGCCCCGCAACGAAGCCGCGTACGCGCCCGAGATGGCGTACGGCGATCAGCTCACGGTCGCCGCGTGGATGTGGCTCCCCGACACGGTCTGTCCCCCCGACGACAAGTGCACGCTCGTCCAGCAGGGGCACACCGACGCCAACGGCATCGGCTTCATGTTCCAGACGGTGTCGAACAAGCTGTGGCTCATCGTGCACGACGGTCAGGGGCTCGAGGAGCACGCCGAGTCGACCACCACGCTCCCGACCGGCCAGTGGGTGTGGATGGTCGGACGCGTCGATCGCACCGACCTCACGCTGTTCTTCGACGGCACGGTGGCAGGATCGGCCACGGTGACGCTCACGACGGCCCACGAGGTCGGCACGCCGCTCCGCGTGGGCTGGGTGACGAACCGGGTGTACGACATGGACGGTCGCCTCGACGAGGTGATGCTGTGGACCCGCGCGCTCACGGACGCCGAGATCGGCGAGATGTACGACTGGTTCGTCGACGACGACGGGGACGGCGCGTCGATGGACGACGACTGCGACGACGACGATTCCGCACGCTACGTCGGGGCTCCCGAGGCCTGTGACGGCGAGGACGCCGACTGCGACGGCATTCCCGGCGTGTCCGACCCCGACGCGCCCTGCGACACGGGCGAGTCCGACACCGACACCGACACCGACTCCGACTCCGATGCCGACACCGACTCCGACGCGGATGCCGACACCGACTCCGACGCCGATTCCGACACGGACTCCGATACCGACTCCGACACGGACTCCGACACCGACACCGACGCGGATGCCGACACCGACACCGACCCGGGGCCGTCCGGCTCCGTCGGGAGCACCCCCACGGGCTGCACGTGCTCCACCCCTCAGCCGACCTGGTCCTCACCCTGGCTGGCACTGGGCCGCCGGCGCCGATGAGCGTGCGAGCAGGGCTCCTGCTGCTCGGGCTCGTGCTGGTCGGGGCCTGCAGCAACCCCAACCGCGAAGCCGTCGTGGAGAACGGCGTCTCCTGGGAGCCGTGCCCGCTCCAGGTCGACGAGAAGGGCCCGATCACGCAGTGTGCACGCCGCGACGTGCCGCTGTGGTGGGACGCGCCCGACGGTCGCACGATCGAGCTGTTCGCCCAGCGCCACCTCTCCGGGGGGGAGCGCGTGCTGTGGATGCTGCCGGGCGGGCCCGGCCAGACGGGCGCGGTGTACGAGTCCTACGTGAAGGATCTCGCGAAGCAGAAGGCGTTCGCCGACACCGACCTGTACGTGTTCGAGCACCGCGGGGTGGGCCGGTCCACCCGGCTGGGTTGCGCCGACGAGGAAGACCCCGCGAGCGACGGAGGGATCGACATCACGGCGGCGGAGTGGCCGAGCTGCCTGGCGACCGTGCAGGCCGAGTGGGGCGACGATCTCGCCGCGTTCTCGAGCAGCGCGGCGGCCGACGACCTCGCCGACTGGATCGCGGCCACCGCCGAGGGGCGGGAGGTGTTCGTGTACGGGGGCTCGTACGGCACGACGCTCGCGCACCGGTTCCTGCAGCGACACCCCGACCTCGCGGACGGCGTGATCCTCGACTCCCTCGCGCTGGACGTCGATCACCGGGTGTACGACGCCGAGTTCGACCTCGTGGCTCGGGGGGTGCTCGAGCTGTGTGGAGACGACGACCGCTGCTCCGAAGCGCTCGGCGACGACCCCGAAGCGCGCGCGGAGGAGGTTCGGGACGCCGTGGCCGAAGGGTCGTGTCCGGCCATCGACTCCAGCACGCTGCGTCGCGGTGCGGGGGCCTTCGCCTCCGATGCGTCCCTGCGGGGCTACGCGCCGTCCCTGTTCCACCGCGCCGGACGCTGCACGGAGGACGACCAGAAGGACCTCACGCGCCTCATCGGGCTGTTCGAGGACCGCGAGCCCCACTACACCGAGACGCTCTACAGCCCCGTGCTGTTCGCGAACATCGAGCTGTCGGAGCAGTGGCCCGAGCCCTGGCCCACCCTCGAAGAGCTCCAGGCCGTTTCGGATGGCGCGCTGTTCGGGTTCGACCTCGGGCCGATGCAGCGGCCGCTGCTCGACGTGTGGCCGCGCTACCCCTGGGATGGGGCCGTCGACGGAGCGCTCGCGGTCACCGACACACCGGTGCTCATGCTGCACGGCGACCTCGACCCGCTCACCCCGCCGTGGCGCGCCGACGGTGCGGAGGCGCACTTCACGGGGCCAGGCCAGCACATGGTGCGGTTCCCGTCCGGCACCCACATCCTGCTCGGCTCGACGCCCGCGAAGGGGGGTGACTGCGCGACCCGTCTGATCGGCGCCTTCCTCGACGACCCATTCGGAGAGCCCGACACCGACTGCGTGGATCGGGTGGACCCCGTCGACTTCGACGGCCAGCCGGTCACGTCGTGGCTGTTGCTCAGCGACTGCAGCCGGTACGGCAACGGGTGTGGCGGAGGGCAGTCGATGATGCTGCCCCTGCTGTGGATGCTCGTGTTCCGCCGCCGAACGGATACGGAGCGACGATGACGAAGCCCACCACCCTCGACGCCTACATCGACGCCGCCGACCCCACGGTCCAGCCGAGGCTCGCCGAGCTCCGTGCGCTCGTGCACGCCACGGTCGACGGCGCGACGGAGGGCGTGAGCTACGGCATGCCGTCTTTCCGGAAGGGTAAGATCTTCCTCTACTTCGGCGCGTTCAAGAAGCATGTGGGCGTCTACCCACCCGTGCGCGACGCCCCGGAGCTGGAGGCCGAGCTGGCACGCTGGAGCGGGCCGAAGGGGAACCTCGTGTTCCCCCACTCCGAGCCGCTCCCCGTCGAGCTGATCCGCCGCGTGATCCTGCAGCTCGCGGCACAGTACGCGAGCTGACGGAGCGCGGGCACGGTGGCGTCAGGGCACCGGGATCTCGCAGTAGTCGAGCTGAACGTCTCCGCGCACCACCCCGGACCCGTCCTCGTCGGACGCCTGCACACGGAGCCGGGCGTCGACCCGGTCGTCTCGCACCTCGAGCCGGATCGAGCCCGAGAACCGGAAGCTCGCGCGAGACCCGGTCTCGGCGAAGGCCTGGAGGATGGTGGAGGTCGGGCTCTCGCCGCCCTCGCAGTCGGCTTCGGTGAACGACAGCGCGATCTCGTACGGATTGTCTTCGTGTAGGTCGAGGCTCGCCTCGAACCCCTGTCCCGTGCGGCCCACGAAGGGCTCCACGTTCGGATCGAAGTACCCGTAGTGACCGGTCTCGGGGGGGAGCTCGGCCTGAGACCTCCCCTCCAGCCGGGTGTCCCACAGCGACAGCTCGAGCCAGGCGGTGGACCGGCTGCGCGGCGTCTCCGCCCACTGCTGGAAGAACGCGAGCTCCTCGGCGCAGGTGGACCCGTAGACCTCCGGATCGGGGTGCTCCCGCAGGTCGTCGCACGACACGGGCTCGTCGGCGAGGACGAAGTGGTGCCGGGAGAGGTCGGGGTCTCCGCGTCGCGTCTCCTCGACCCACAGGCCGCGGTTCGCGAAGGTCGCACCGAGGCCTTCCACGGTGAGGTCGCCACATCCGGCGAGCATCCAGATCCACATCGGAACCTCCGGGCTCCACCCTACAACGCTCGACTCCGGTGTATCCAGGATACCGGATGCGCCTCACCGATGCCGAGGATCCAGATACCCAAACAGCTCCGCATCCATTGGCATTTCTGCAATCACCTCCACTTTGCATGTATCCCAATAGGATACGTTTTGTATCCAGAACGAGGTGCGCGAGGGGCGTGGGGGGGTGAGAGGTAGGGCGAGAAACGGAGAGCCCCATGGCCACCCAGGTCCACGCCCACCGCGCGTCCGCGAAGCCCGCCTCCCGGCGCACCCTCGTTCGCCTCCTCCCCTTCGTGTTCCTGCTCGCATCCTGCGACGACCACCTGTTCGGGGCATCCGGACACACGCCAGTCGTTCCCCAAGGCGACGGGTGGTGCGCCGTGCAGCAGGTGCTGGCGAGCTCGTGCGCGGGCTGCCACTCGTCCGGGGCCGCCGCGGGTGGGCTCGATCTCCAGACCGACGCCCACGCGGCGCTGGTGGGGGTCCCGGGCTCGACGGGTGCGCTCCTGGTCGATGCCGGCTCGCCCGACACCTCCCTGCTGATCCGGAAGATCGAAGGCACGCAGGCCGCCGACGAAGGGGGCGCCATGCCACCAGGCAGCGCGCTGTCGTCCGACCTCACGAGCCTCGTCCGCGCCTGGATCACCGACGGTGCCGACAGCGCGTGCGACGAGGCCCCACCACCCGTCACCGGCGGGTTCCACCCCGATGGCTGGGAAGCCCCCGACGTTCACGGCCTCGCCGCGAAGTTCCAGCAGCTCGACTGCCGCGAGTGCCACGGAGACCAGCTCCAGGGCGAGCTCGGTCCCGCCTGCGAGAGCTGCCACGGCTCGGGCTGGGAGACCACCTGCACGTTCTGCCACGGCGGCCAGGACTCCACGACGGGCGCGCCCCCGGAGGACATCGACGACAACACCGACGTCACGCTGTCGCCGTTCCAGAAGCACACCCAGCACCTGGATCCGGGCTCGCATGCTCCCATCCCGTGCGAGACGTGCCACACCGTGCCCACCTCGGCGCTGACGCTCGGTCACTTCTTCGACGACGACACGCCGGGTCGCGCGGAGGTCCGGTTCTCCGGGCTCGCGGCCGGAGGGAGCTGGAACGGCCAGTCCTGCGGGGTGTACTGCCACGGCGACGGTCAGGGGCCGGGCAGCGTCGACCATGCGAGCGGTCCTCGCCAGTGCAGCTCGTGTCATCCGTTCATGGGCAGCGGAGAAGCCGCGCTCGAAGGCATGAGCGGAGAGCACGAGGAGCACATCGACGAAGGGCTGGCGTGTGCGAGCTGTCACTCCACCGCGACGCCCGCCGGAGGCATCGCGATTCCCGACCAGCACGTCGATGGCACCGTCCAGGTCGTGCTGCCCGCGGGCATGACCCGCTCCGCGGCCGGGTGCACGGGCACCTGCCACGGCGAGACCCACGTGAACCGGTCCTGGTGAGACCGTGGAGACCCCCATGCGCATGTTGTCCCTGGTGCTCGCCCTGCCCTCCGTGGCGTTCGCGAGCATCGATCCCCGCTGCGCCGGCACCGAGGTGCCCGCGGACTACGAAGAGCAGGCCCAGCAGGACTTCCTCGCGAACCACGTCGCTCTGGCGACGAGCTTCTCGGCCGTGCACGGGCCGATTCCCCATGCTCCCGGGCACGGGGCCATCGGCTTCGATCTCGGGCTCCTCCCCCCGCTCGGCTGCGAGCGCCGCCTGGTGCTCGACGGCACGAAGACCGAGGACACGAACCAGGCACCGGCCGTCCCGCGGATCCGGGTGTCGTACGCCTTCCCGGCGGTCGGGCGCGTCGTTCCGTACGCGGGCTTCGGCTACCTGCCGCCCGTCGAGCTGCTCGGCACCACCAACGTGATCGTGAGCGGCGAGCTCGGCGCGGGCGTTCAGATCGCCGAGCACTTCCAGGCGGGCGTGCGCACCCACTTCACGCTCCAGAAGACCGTCGGCGAGATCGCGACCCCCTTCGTGGCCGGCGACCCCGCGGTCGACGACCTGTACCTCGGGTCGACGTTCGGCTTCGACGTGAGCGTCGGCGTGCCGGTCGGTTCGGTGACCCCGTACGTCGCAGGCGGGCTGACCGACGTGTCGACGGTCTTCTGGATCGGCGACGACGGGGTGATGGTCGACAACCTGCATCCATACCTCGGCCCGACGTTCTCGGGCGGCGTCGACGCTCTGGCGCTGCGTCGGGTGCGGCTCGGCGCCGAGCTGTACGTCGCACCCGGTGGGTACTCGCTGCCCGACCCCAGCGTCGAGAGCGCGCTGCCGGCGGGCCGGTACGGCCACCTCACCACGGCGCGCCTGCGCGTCGCCATCGAGCTCTGACCCCCTTCCCTTTCACCCAGGAGAACGCCATGTTCGCCATCGCTCTGTCCATCGTCGCCCCGTCCCACGCCGAAGACGCGCTGCCCGCGGGCGCCACCGCCGCCACGACGTACACGCTCGAAGCCGCGGACAGCCGCCTGTACGTGCTCGTGAAGTACGACCGCGACGCCCTGATCGCCGGCCACGACCATGTGGTGGTCGCGCAGCAGTTCGATGGGTCCGTCACGTGGAACCCGGCCGATCCGTCCGCGTGCGACGTGCGGATCTCGTTCCCGGTCACTGCGCTGGCCGTCGACCCCGGGAGCTCGCGCAGCTGGGAAGGGCTCGAGGGCGCCACGTCCGACGGCGACAAGTCGTCGATCGCGAAGAACCTGCAGGGCAAGAGCCAGCTGCACGCAGCGATGTTCCCCCGGATCGCGTTCACGTCGAAGTCGTGCAAGCGCTCCGGAGCCGGGTTCGAGGTGACGGGCTCGCTCGGCATCCACGGCGTGGACGCCCCCGTGACCGCGCTCATGCGCATCGAGGCCGACGCGGACGGGTTCTCCGCGAAGGGCCGCTTCTCGGCGAGCCACTCGAAGTGGTCGATGGACCCGTTCACGGCGATGTTCGGCTCGCTCCGGAACGACGACACGCTCGAGTTCGTGGTCGACGTGAACGGGCACGCTGCGCGGTAGCGAAACCGGCGGTTCGGCTGCGGCCCGCAGTCGGTGCGCCCACCCCGTCGCTGCCCGGCCAGTACATCGTCCTGCAGGGGCGTATCCACGGCCGCTGGGCGACCCGTGCGTACACGCTGACGAGCCGCGGTGGAGCGGCAGTCCCGTACGAGATCAACGTGAAGCGCGAGGAGATGGGCCTGTTCAGCCGCTGGCTGTCCGACTACGCCGACCACGAGGCGCTGCTGCGCTGCTCACAGCCGATGGGCGACGTGTTCCTGGGGGCCGACGAGACGGGTCCCGTCTATGCGTTCGCGGCGGGCATCGGGATCACGCCGGGCCTGGCGCTCGCGCGGACCCTGTCGGTCGACGGTACCGGTCGCACCGTGCACATCGACTGGTCGGCGCGGAGCCACGACGACTTCGAGTCCGCGTACGAGCTCGAGGCCCTGTCGCTCGGCCGGTTCGTGAGTTGGACGCGGCGCTGCACGTCGACCGACGGGCGCCTCGACGCGGCCACCCTCGCGGAGCGGTACCCCTACCAGGAGGGCGCGCTGGCCTTCGTGTGCGGCCCCGATGCCTACATGGAGCGCGTCCGGGAGTGGCTCGTCGCGGCCGGATGGCCCGCCGGGTCCGTGCGCGTCGAGGTGTTCAGCTCGAACGTGGACGTCGACGGGCATGTCGGCCGCGAGGACCGTGCGGAGCGCGAGGTCGTCGACCTCACGGACGCCGAGGTGGTGCCGTACGACTCGTTCGCGCTCGACCTCCGCCCCGACCGGCCGGTCCTTCGGGAAGCGGAGATCTTCCTCGCGCAGATGTACCGGGAGCTCGGGCTCTCGAGCGTGCTGGAAGGGCGCCTCGCGGAGGTCCGCGCCGAGATCGCCGAGACGGGCACGTACGTGCAGACCGCCGACGAGCTCTCGTACGGCGCCCGCCTCGCCTGGCGGAACAGCTCGCGCTGCATCGGACGATTCTTCTGGAACCATCTGCAGGTGCGCGACATGCGCCACCTCGAGACCGAGGAGGAGATGTTCGAGGCCATCGTCGACCACATGCGGTTGGCGACCAACGAGGGCGACCTCGTCTCGACACTGACGGTCTTCCGTCCCGGCGAGCCCACCATCCGGCTCTGGAACGGGCAGCTGGTGCGCTACGCAGGCTATCGCCAGCCCGACGGCAAGGTGATCGGTGACCCCGCGAACTGCGAGCTGACCGAGCGCATCCAGGCGCTGGGCTGGAAGGCGCCGGGCGGCCGCTTCGACGTGCTCCCGCTGGTCCTCCAGATCGGCGACCGGGCTCCGAAGTACTTCGAGATCCCGCCAGACGCCGTGATGGAGGTGGAGATCGAGCACCCCGACCTGCCGTGGTTCGCGGAGCTCGGGCTGCGCTGGTACGTCCTGCCGGCCGTCTCGGAGCTCGTGCTGGACTCGGGCGGCGTGCAGTACCGCTGCGTCCCGTTCAACGGCTTCTACATGGTGACCGAGATCGGCGCGCGGAACTTCTCGGACGAGAGCCGCTACGACCTCTTGCCGGTGATCGCCGACAAGATGGGGCTCGACCGCCGCACGACCGCCACGCTGTGGAAGGACCGCGCGCTCGTCGAGCTGAACGTGGCCGTGATGCACAGCTTCCAGAAGAAGAAGGTGCGGATGCAGGACCACCACGCGATGTCGACGTACTTCGAGAAGTTCGAGGAGCAGGAGACCGCCTGCAAGCGCCCCGTCTATGCCGACTGGTCGTGGCTGGTGCCACCGATGTCGGGCTCGACCTCCTCCATCTTCCTGCGGGACGACCTGCAGAACGTCGTGCTGAAGCCGATGTACGCCTACCAGAAGAAGGCCTGGGAAGAAGACCGCGACCCCGACCACGAGGGGCCCGTGCCGCCGTGTCCGTACCACCGGCGACGCGCCCACGGCTGAGCGCGAACGTCGGAACCGGACGATCGGGCAGGAAGTCCACACGACTCGGCAGTGTGACGCGCCGAGCCCCGGGGCTACGAGACTCCATCGAACCTGGAGCTCCGATGTCCACTGCCCCCCTGCTCGACCTCCTCGTCATCGGAGGGGGTCCTGCCGGATTGTCTGCCGCCCTCTACACCGGTCGCGCGCGCCGTCGCGTGGCCGTCGTGGACGCAGGGTCCCCTCGGCACGCCGTGGCCGACGGGGTCCACAACCTCATCGGGCTCGAGGGAATCGCACCTGCTGAGCTCCGACGACGCGCGTGGTCCGACCTCGCGCCCTTCGACGTCACACACGTCGAGGGCCGCGTCGAAGCGCTGAGGTACGACGGGCGCCACTGGCACGCCGACCTCGGGGACCGCGAGCTGGTCGCGCGTGCCGTGCTCCTCGCGACGGGCGTGATCGACCTGCTCCCCGAATGGCCGGGGCTCCGCGCCACCTGGGGGCACTCGGTGCACGTGTGTCCGTTCTGCCATGGGTGGGAGATGCGCGACCGCGCTCTGGTCGCGTACGGCCAGGGCGACCACCTCGCGCACTTCTCGCGCATGCTGCGGTCGTGGAGCGCCGACCTCGTCGTGCTCACCGGGGACACCCCCCTCGCGGACGCCGACCGCACCGAGCTCGAAGCGCTGGGCATCGTCGTCCGGGCCGGACATCCCGTGGGCCTCGAGCACGAGGGTGCCGAGCTCACGGGAGTCGTGCTCGACGACGGCACCCGCCTCGCGCGCACCGGCATGTTCCTCGGCGTCCACCAGCGCCAGACGGCCCTCGTCCGCAGCCTCGGGCTCGAGTGCGTACCCGACCCGTTCAACGAGGACGGCCACGTGAAGACCGACGACATGGGGCGCACCAACCTCCCGATGCTGTGGGCGGCCGGCGACCTGTGCACGCGGATGCAGCAGGTGTCGCAGGCCATCGCGTCCGGCGGCGGGCGCGGTGCGATGATCCACTCCCTCCTGGCGATGGAGCCGTGATCCACCGGCCCGTGGTCGGCGGGCACCGGTGCGCAGGCCCTCCCGAAGCGCCCGTGGTGCACACGCACGCGAGCGTGGCGATCCTGCTGTCCGGGCGTGGGGTGATGCACCTCGGGAGTGCCTGGACGCTGGGCACCGGGGATGTGTTCCTCGTTCCGGAGGGCGCGCCCCACTACCGCCTCGATCACGAGCCGAGCACGTACGTGGGGGTCGGCGTGTGCATGTCGTGCGTGCCGGACTCGCGCTGGGGGCCCGCGCTGCGGGATCTGTTCGCGTCCGTCGGCGAGGGGGCCTGTCCGGTGCTGCGTCCCGATCTGGCCGATCGGGACGAGCTGGTTCGCACCCTCACGGTCCTCGCCGAGGACCGGGACCCCGCGGAGCCCTGGCTGACGGACGCCCGGCTCGGCGTGCTGACCGCCCTCCTCCGACGCGCGGTCCGAGCCGCGGCGCCACGACCTCAGGACTCCCCCATCGTCGCGCGCGCGCTCGACCACATCGCGCGGCATGCGCTGGAGCCGCTCTCGCTGGTGGACGTGGCCCGTGCGGTCGGGCGGGCCCCCTCCCACCTCGCCACCCGCGTGAAGGCCGAGACCGGCGAGTCGGTGGGCGCGTGGATCGCGAACGCCCGCATGGCTCAGGCCCGCGAGCTGCTGCTGCGCGGTGACGACACGGTGGACGTCGTCGCCGAGAAGGTCGGGTACGCGAGCCCTTCGCACTTCCACCGGACCTTCCGTCGTATGCACGGGGTGTCGCCGGCAGTGTGGAGGGCCGCCCACGGTCGCGAACCCTGACTACGGAGGGCCCCCGACATCGTCGGAACGAACGCTGGGCGCCGCGACCTCGAGCACCGTGGAGTACGCGCGGGCGGGCCGATCGACGAGCTCGACCACGCGTCTGCACCGGATGCACCGGCGCGAGACGGGGTTCGGGGTGCGGACGAGCGCGCTCCAGTCGCCCGGACATCGGCTCTTGTCGCAGGCGAGCGGGGCCCGCGCGAACCGGGCGCGGAGGTCGAGGCCGACCTTGCGTGCGACAGCTCGAAGCTCGACCGGATCGACGTCGGCACCGGCCGCCACGGCCTCCTCGAGCTGGAACCACCGTGCGAGCACCGCACGGCCCGTCTCGAGCAGCCAGTCGACCGTGACGGAGCGGAGGGCGGGATCGTCGGGGCTCGCGATCAGCGCCTCCCACACGGGCTCTCCGCGCAGTCCGGCCTCGGCGTCGAGCTCCAGGCGGCCCTGGCGGAGCGGCGACAGCTCGAACGCGTCTTCCTGGTGGAAAGATTGCCAGCGCCCTTCGTGGTACTCGAACGACATGCCGGCCGGGCCGAGCTTGCGGAAGGTGACGACGTCCCCGTGCTCGGGGGTGTAGTCGAAGTCGAACCGCTGGCCGTCCTGGAGCCCGTCCAGCACGAACAGGGCCTGCAGCTCGTCGTCTTCGGTGGGCACGGCCGTGAAGCCGCGCATGAGCTCGAAGTCGTACGGGCGGCGTCCGCGGTAGAGCACCCAGTCTGCGGGCTCGCCGGTGTCGCAGGAACACAGGCGGAAGCCGTCGCTCACGTCGCACATGTCGGCTCCTCGAAGTGCCAGCGTACACCGGCACGACGTGGGCCTGAAGCGCTTCGGCTCGCGGACCCGAACGGGTCGTCTGACGTCACCCTGAGAGTGCGAGCCCCCCATCGAGACACGCAGAATCCTGGGACCGGGAGCCTCCAGCGGCTGCTTCGCTGACGCCCCGACGAGGAGCTCCCGAGATGCGTTCCGTCCTTGCCCTGGTGTTCGTCGCCGCATGCACGCCTGGTGGAGACCCCGTGGTTCCGGTGGATTCCGGTCCACCGATGCCGGAACACCCCGCATCCGACGGGCCCGACTTCCCCACGGTGCCCGGTCAGCTCGCGATGGCGGGCGCCGACAAGGTCACGCACCTCGCGTTCCCCGAGCGGGGCCCCCGGGTGTTCGAGCTGTCGCAGTCGTGGTTCCTGGGCTTCGATCATCGCGCCTGGGGCCGCGCTGGCGAGCTCGTGGAGATCCCGGCCGCCGTGCCGGTCGAGGCCGACGGGCGCGTGGTGTACGAGGCCGGTGGGATCCGGAGCTGGTACGAGAACCGCGAAGACGGGCTCGAGCAGGGCTTCGACCTCGCTTCGCGCCCCGCGGGCGACGGGCCGGTGCGCGTGGAGATCGGGCTCGACACCGACCTGCTGCCCGTGCTCCGGCACGATGCGCAGGTGCTCCACCTGGTGGGTTCCGACGGGCTCGTCGAGGTCGAGCTCGACAACCTGTTCGCGAGCGACGCCGACGGCCTGGCGCTCGAGAGCTGGATGGAGCTCGACTGCACCGATGCCTGCGTGCTGTCCCTCGTCGTCGACGACACGGATGCCGCCTACCCGATCACGATCGATCCGCGGGTGTACGCGAACGTCCAGGTCATCGACCGACCGTTCAACGGGAACC
Organism: Myxococcota bacterium; assembly: GCA_041389565.1. GTDB lineage: Bacteria > Myxococcota_A > UBA796 > UBA796 > JACKEQ01. The sequence continues at coordinate 38,110 of JAWKRP010000028.1, read as the reverse complement.
CGAGCAGCGAGGCCTTCGGCTACTCCATCGCGATGGCGGGCACCACGGCGGTCGTCGGCGATCCCGGCTACAACTCCAATCGTGGTGCGGCCCACGTGTTCACGCGGAGCGCGGCTGGCATGTGGTCGAAGCAGGCCGACCTGACGGGTGCGGGCACCGCGAACCACCGCGTCGGCACCTCCGTCGACATCAACGGCACGACCATCGTGGTCGGTGCGCCGACGAATGGTTCCGGCACTCCGAACGTGTTCGTGTACACGGGGTCGGGGTCGTCCTGGACCCAGCAGGCTGCGCTCACCCGTCCGACCGGCGTCGACGGGAACTTCGGCACCAGCGTGGCCATCAGCGGCAACCGGCTCGTGGTCGGGGCCCCCTCGTCCAGCTCCACCCAGGGTCGTGCGGCGACATTCGCGCGTACGGGCACCACCTGGTCGTCGGGCGCCACACTCGATGTGTCGGGGCTCTCGTTGGCGACCAACGACGTGTTCGGCACCTCGGTGGCCATCGACGGGGCCACGCTCGTCGTCGGCATCCCCGGTTCTGACGTGGCCGCTGCGGACGCCGGCAGGCTTGCCGTCTACACAGAGTCCGCCGGAACGTGGTCCTTCCAGACCTTCCTCTCGGCGAGCGGTGCGTCCGCGAACCAGGCCCTCGGGACGAGCGTGGCGATGCTCGGCGACACCATCGTGAGCGGCGCGCCCGCCACGGGGACCTCCACGGGGAACGCCTACGTGTTCGTGGGGTCTGGAAGCTCGTGGGCCCAAGAGGCACAGCTCACACCATCCGGGTCCGTGTCTCCAGCGAGCAGCCGGTTCGGGAGCAGCGTCGGCATCCGGCTCAACCAGGTCGCCGTCGGCGCCCGGGAGCACGGGCCGAACACGCGCGGTGCCACGTACACGTTCTACCGGTCGGGCAGCACGTGGAACCAGGGCTCCGTGATGCAGACGGGCAACCCGAACGGCCAGAACGAGGGGTTCGCCGTCGACCTGAACACCACGGACGTGATGAGCGGCGCCCCGAACGGCTCCGCCAAGGGCGTCGTGTACGTGTACCGGGTGCAGACCGACACCGACGGCGACGGCTGGACCGCGTGCGGAGGCCTCGTCACGAGCCCGTGCGACTGCAACGACTCGAACGCTGCGATCAACCCGGATGCCACGGAGATCGAAGGCAACACGGTCGACGAGAACTGCGACGACCTGCTCGCGGTCTGCGGCACCGCCCCGAAGACCGGGTGCACCACCGACCTCGCCATCACCGAGGTGTTCTCGTCACCCGTCTCCGGTGCGAGCAGCGAGCGCTGGATCGAGCTGCAGAACAACAGCGGGCACCGCGTCGATCTGCGCTACTCCGTGCTGGAGGCCCTCACCACCGGGCTCTCGAACACGGCGACCCTCCAGAGCAACGTGGTGGTGGACGACGGCGGCATCGTGGTGCTCGCGGGGAGCACCGCGAGCGCGTCGAACGGCGGCATCACCGGGGCCAGCGCGCTCCCTTCGGGGTTCGTGCTGTACGACGACGTCGCGACCCTCTCCGTGCGTCGCGCCACCTCCCTCGCCACGCTCGACTCCGTCACGTTCACGTCGGACTCCACGACCGGCACGAGCCGCCCGGTGGGCGCGAGCTTCTCGGTCGACCCGCTGTACGCCACGGCCACCGACAACGACGTTCCCTACCGCTGGTGTGATGGCGCCGACACCTACGGGACCGGCCAGTTCGGGACGCCCGGCGTCGAGAACGACGCGTGCGACGTGTCGATCTGCTTCGTCGCCCAGTACACCTACACGGCGGGGGGCACCCTCCAGGTGAACGGCGGCCTGCCCATCCAGGCCGACTTCACGTTCGACGAGAACGGCACCGCCGGGAACGTGGGCGTGGGCATCCCGCCCTTCGACCTCGCACGCTGGTTCACGACCTCGAACGCCGGAGAGGGCGAGTACACGCGCACCACCACGTCCGGGAGCGGACAGACCCTGTCGTTCCGCTACTTCTACGTGTCGGGCGGCGCATTCGCCGGGTACGGCTCGGTGTACAGCGGAACGCGTCCGTTCGGCGGCACGCTGACGGGCGGAACCATCGTTCCCCCGACAGGCACGCCGTTCTCGTCGGGCTCGTGGACCGTCGTGCCCTGCCCGTAGCGGGATAGGGGGTCGGATGGACCTCCGACCCACGGACCGGCGCGGCACCCCGAAGGCACCGCGACTCGCGAACCCCTCGGATGCCGCTGCGCTCGCAGACCTCGGCGCGCGCAGCTTCGTGGCGAAGTTCGGCGACCTGTACACGCCCGCCGATGTCGACGCCTTCCTGTCGGCCGCCCACAGCGAGTCCCGTGTGGCGGCCGAGATCGCAGACCCCGAGATGCGGGTGCTCCTCGCCGAGCGCGGCGATGCCCTGGTCGGGTACTGCAAGGTCGCGCTCCGGTGCGGCTGGCCGGAGCATGCTCGCGGTCAGCGTGTGGTGGAGCTGAAGCAGCTGTACACCGACCCCGCGTGCACCGGGCAGGGCGTGGGCAGCCGGCTCCTGGATGGCGCTCTCGAAGTGGCGCAGGCGTTCGGGGCCGACGAGATCCAGCTGTCGGTGTTCTCGGAGAACGTCGACGCGCAGCGGTTCTACGCCCGGCACGGCTTCGAGCGGGTCGCCGACGTGACCTTCGCGGTCGGCGACCAGCACGACCACGACTACCTGTTCGCGCGGCGGCTCACGCCCTGAGCTTCGGGTCCATGCCGTTGTTGTTCACGCCACCGATGCTCGACGTGCGCATCGCGATGCCGGTGCTGTCGGTGGACGTGCCGTAGGTCCACGTGTCGATGACGGACCCGTCTTCGCCACGCACCCGCGCGTCGACCTCCACCACGTCGACGGCGACACCGGGATCGAACGTCGCCGTCCAGCGCTGGAGCCGGTAGTCGAGCGAGGCCTCGGCCACGGACTCCTGGTCGGGGGTGCTGACCACCACCTCCGCCGACCCGACGGTCCCCGCGAGCTCCCCGACGAGGGCCACCCGCAGGATCCTCTCGCCATCGGGGCTCACGTCGACAGCGGCCTGGGAGAGCGCGAGGCGCGGGTCGGTCGCGAACGGACCCGCAATGTCGGACCCGAGCGCGAACGACTCGCGGATCAGCGTGTTCCCGTCGGCATCGCGCACCGTGAGGGTCGCGAAAGCGTCGTCGCCGGCGAGCACGAGCGGTGCAGACAGCACGGTGACGGTCTCCACGGGGGCCAACGCCTCGATCTCCGCGAGGACCTCGTTGCCCTCGCCGTCTCGGACGGTGGCATCGACCGAGGCCACCGGCGCGTCTGCGTGCGACACCGTGATGAAGCTGGCCTTGTACCCGGGCCGCTTCTTGCGTTGCTGCACCGTGCCCTCGGACAGCCCGCTTCCCTCGAGCTGGAGCACTGCGAGGTCGGCCAGCGCATCGGTGGACCCGTCCGGAGCCGTGAGCACCGCGTCCACGCGGACCGCGGCATCCGCGAGCGACCACTTCGGGGTCGTCCAGCGCGTGCGGTACACGGGCACGGACACGAATCCCGCGACCGCATCGGGCTCGCCGTCTCCGTCCACGTCCTCGCCTTCGCCCGAGGCCTCGGTGACCGCCCAGGTCCCCGTGGACGCATCTCCCGGCACCCAGCGGATGTCCGCCGACAGCACGGCCGTCCCGTCGGCATCGACCGTCAGAGTCGGCCGGACCCGCACCTTCGAGCCGTCGAGCAGCACAGCGTCCTGCCAGTCACACCCGTCCTCGCACCCCGATCCGTCGAACGCGACCGTCTCGACGAGCGTGGGGTCTTCGCTCCACGTCAGCACGAGCGTGCCCGCACCGCCGAAGGACCCGGTGATCTCGGCCGTGGAGCGGGACTCGGTGGACTTCGCACGTCCCCGGAACGTGAGCACCTCCCCGGAGTCGAGACCCGTGACGGACACCACCAGTGAGCCCGGATCGCCCACGTCCGACGACTCCGTCTGCACGATGGTGCGCAGGACACCCTCCTCCTGGGTGTCGTCGATCCGCACGCGCCGGACCTCCGACGCTTCCGTGACGGTGACGAGGGCGCTGAGGGCGAGGACGAACGACATGGGGAGACCTCCACGCGTCCGGTACGCCTGGCCTGCTCCGCCGGCATCGTACGGCGATCGTACGCCGCCCCCGCGGTCGTCAGGCCACGCGCTCTTCCCTCGCCTCGTGGATCAGGGGCAGGACGAGCGTGAAGACCGCGCCCCCCTTGGCCGAGTCGTCGACCGTGAGGTCTCCGCCCATGGCCCGTGCGAGCTCGCGTGCGATGGGCAGCCCGAGACCCGTGCCCTCGCGGTCCTTCTCGACGGTGGGGGCGCGGAAGAACTTGTCGAACACGTGCTCGCGGTCGTCGGGCGCGATTCCCGGCCCGCTGTCGGAGACGGACAGCCGCACCTGTGCGCCGTGCAGCCGGGCTCGCACCCGGACCGTGGACCCGGGCGCGAACTTCACGGCATTCCCGAGCAGGTTCACCAGGATCTGGACGAGCGACCGCGCGTCGTGCTCGACCTCGATGGCCGGCGCATCGACCTCGATACGCGTGGACGACGCGATGGCCGCGGGCTGGACGGTGGCGAGGGACCGATCGATGGCTGTGCGCAGCTGGAGGCGCTCGGGGTCGAGGTGGAGGTACCCCGACTCGATGCGCGACAGGTCGAGGATGGCGTCGACCATGTTCTGGAGGTGGCCCGTGGCCGTGAGCACCTGGTCGATGTAGGTCGAGTGGTCGGACATCCCCGCGTCGTCGAGCTCTTCGGCCAGCAGCTCCGTGTAGCCGCGGATGCCGTTGAGCGGCGTGCGCAGCTCGTGGCTCATGTTCGCCAGGAACCGGCTCTTCGCCGCATTGGCCTCCTCGGCGCGGATCTCCGCGCGCCGGTGGAGCTCGAGCTCTTCGCGGGTGCGTCGGATCTCGGTGAGGTCGCGGATGATCCCCACGATGACTGCGCTGCCGTCTGCGTCGTACGCACGGGTCTTCTTCGTGCTGATCACCCGATCGTGGCCGTCGGCCGCGACGAGCCGTTCCTCGTTGATGTTCGTCTGGCCGGTCTCGAACACCCCCTCGTCGCGCTCCACGAACACCGCAGCCTGCTCGGGCGGGAAGTGATCGAGGTCGGTGGTGCCGAGCAACGCTTCCCGCGCGATGCCGACGAACTCACAGAAGGCCTGGTTCACCAACAGGAATCGGTGCTGTCGATCCTTCACGAGCACGGGGTCGCCGATCGCGTCGAGCACCGCGCTCAACAGCCCCACCGGAGCTTCGATCGCGCGACGCAGCGCTTCGTTCTCGGCCTGCAGCTCCGCGAGCCGTGCCTGGGTCGCGTCCATCGTGCCTCCACATCACCACTGTAAGGGAGGAGTAGGACATATCGGATGTCAGGGCTGTTTCCACATTCGAGAGATTCGCATCTACCTGAACTCTCGAAAATTCCGCGGCGGATTGCCCAGCACGGAGTGGGCTGGCACGTGACGAACCGGAGGTCGCGCCGCGTGGAGGTCAGGTAGAGGGACTGCATGGCTTCTCGCTCACGCACGCTCGCAAAGGTCCTCGGGGCCACCTCGCTGCTCGGTGTGCTTCTGGGGCTCGCCACCATCGCTCTCATCGCGCGTCCCCACCTCTGGCTGTACGACCAGTACATGCTGTCGACGCTCGAGTCGGGCCTCCTCACGGAGGTGCCGAATGCGAAGCGGGTGTGGTCGGAGCGCCACCAGACCGGCTCGTGCTGCGCGACGCTGTACGGCATCGCGCTGGTGGAACCCACGTCCGCCGCGCCGCCTCCCGACATCGAGCGCTTCCACGTCCTGGGCGACGAGATCCTCATCGACGACGGAACGCTCGAGTGTGGGCGCTTCGAGCCGATGATGGGCTGCACACCGCGGTCCATCGACCAGGCGCTCGTGGATCATCCCGGGCTCGAGGCCTGGGTACGCACGACGGATGCGGCCTGGTTCGATTGAAGAAGGCGCCCGGTCACGGGATTACAAGGGACCCACTCGGATCCGGAGAACGCATGTCTGCAGGCTGGGAACACGACTATCGAGCAGGCACGCTGCCCTGGGACACCGGGGTGGTCGACCCCCACCTCGAGGCCGCGGTGCGCGAGGGATCGGTGCAGCCGTGCCGGGCGCTCGAGATCGGCTGCGGGACGGGAACGAACGCGCTGTGGCTGGCGGACGCGGGGTTCGCCGTGACCGCCATCGACATCGCGCCCACGGCCATCGAGATGGCCCGAGCGAAGGGCGATGGCGCGCGCTTCGAGGTGTGCGACTTCCTCCGGCAGCCCGTCACGGGCGGTCCCTTCGACTTCGTGTTCGACCGCGGCGTCTTCCATGTGTTCGACCACGCCTCCGAGCGCGCGCTCTTCGCGCAGCGGGTCGCCGACCTGCTCGGGCCGGAGGGGCTGTGGCTCTCGCTCATCGGGTCCACGGAGGGGCCTCCGCGGGACTTCGGACCTCCGCGCCGGTCCGCCCGGCAGATCGCCGAGGCCGTCGAGCCCCACCTCGAGATCGTGTCGCTCCAGGCGATCGGATTCCACGATGTGGCGGCCTGGGCGTGCCTGTCACGACGCCGCCCGGTCCAGGCCTGACGGGGTCGATGCGATGCGTCCACCCGGCCCCGACGTGCTCGCCGAGCTGCTGCGATGCGCGCGACGCCACGCACGCGTCCCGGACGAAGCGGAGGATCTGCTCCAGACGGTGCTGATCGCGGCGATGGAAGCGGGCCGCGACCCCTCGAACGAAGCCGACCTCGCGTGGGTGAAGGGTGCGCTCCGAAACCGCGCCGCCTTCGAGGCCCGCACGGCGGTCCGCCGACGGAACCGCGATGCGGAGCACGCTCCTCGTCCATCCGAGGCCGAGCCGAGCCTCGACGCGCGTGGGTTCGTGGACACCCTCCCTCCCACCCTGAAGACCACCGCGCAGCTCGCGCTCACGGGCCATACGAAGGCGGAGATCCAGTGGCTGCTGAATGTGTCGGATGCGGCGCTGCGTCAGCGCATCACGCAGATCCGCAAGCGCTGGCGTGGGCTCGGCGGGCGCGGAGGGGTCGAGATGTCGGGGCTCGGGGGCGATCTCGCGTACGGGGCCGCGCGGAGAGCCCTGCTGCGACGGGTCGATCCCGGGGGAGTCGCGCTCGCGACCCACGACCCCGATGGAAATCTGATCGTGCTGCGCTCACAGAATGCGGGCGCCCGGCAACCCGGGGGGTACCCCAAGCGGGAGGAGTGATCATGTTCGGGAAGAGCAAGCTCGGCAGCGTCTGCTACTACGTCAGCGACATCCAACGAACCCAGGCGTTCTACGGGGACGTGCTGGGCCTCGACATCCAGGCGATGGGCGACGACGGGCACGGGAACGACTGGCTGATGGCGACCACGTCGAACGGCATCGAGCTGCTGTTCTTCGCGATGGAGACCCGTCCGGGCACGTCGCCCATCATCGTGTTCGACCTTCCGGACGGGGGGATCGACGACGCCGTCGCCGCGCTCGCGCGCAGCGGCGTGACCATCGTGACCCCGGTCAGCGAGGCACCCGGCGGATGGTCGGCGGAGTTCGCCGACCCCGATGGCCACACGCTGTCGATGTACCAGTCGGAAGACCGGCCGCGCACGCGCTGATCGACCGCACTCAGAGATCGTGCAGGGGTACCAGCCGGGAGTCCTCGAGCGCGGCCGTCCGGTGGCCGAGCCCGGCCAGGTACGGCGCGTGGCTCGCGAAGGCCAGGAATGCCTCCGCGCTCCGGTGCTCGACCAGGAGCACCCGGTCCCAGCGCTCGTCGTCGGGGCCGATGATCGCGGCGGCTCCGCGGGCCTGCCACCGCACGCGACCTCCGGCCTCGATCACGAAGGGCTCGGCGTGCTCGGAATATCGGCGGTAGGCCTCTTCTCCGGGGATCGGCTCGACGGGTGCCAGCTCGGGGGTCGCCGAGTAGTCGGCGATCTCCCGGAACCGCAGCAGGTTGAGCATCACGATGGGCCCGACCGGGCGCGTCTCGAGCCAGCGCACGACCTGCTCGCGCTCCGGATCGATGTACCCGGGTGGAATATACGGACCGACCAGCCGCAGCACGTAGTCCCTCACATCCGACGGCCACGTGGCCGTATGGCGAAGGAAGGCGACGCGATCGTCCGAGAACAGCGCGCGGGACGCCTCCTCGAACCCGGGTAGATCTCCCGCCAGCGTCGACATGGCCTGATACGCCGCGTTTCGCGCCCGCGCCGTCGACGGGTCGGCCTGATCGGCCTCGTTCACGAGGCGCCGCAGCGTCGCGCTCGCCGACCGGGGCTGCTCCGCGAGCCAGTCCCACTGACGGGGGAGCAGCGAGACCTCCTTGGACACGACGCCGAGCTTCGGCCGCCCGGGACGCACGACCGGACGGGCCCGTTCGACGGCCTCCTCCAGCGAGCCGCGGAGGTCGAGATCCACGATCCTCCCGGTGTCGTCGTCGAACACCAGCGAGGGAGGAGCCTGCCCGTGCAGGGCGGTGACGATCTCGGTCTCGCTGCCGGAGACGAGCTGCTTCATGCCGACGAATGCGGTCCAGGTCATGACGACCTCCTGGGTGACGAACCATTATTACCCGGGTGAATTAGCGGGGCAATATTTTGCGGGGCCGAGTGAGGTATGCTGGCCGTTCTGGAGGTCCCGTGGTGCTGGTGGCTCTGCTGGCGGGGTGTGCCGAGTCCGACGTCGAACCGCTCGACTTCGAGTACACCCGCGATGTCGCGGCGTGCGCGCGGCTGGCCGAGTGCGAGCCGAACTGGTGGACCCTCGCCGACGGCGTGGAGGGGTGCGTCGAGGAGCTCCGGTTCCCGCCCTACAACAACTGCGCTCAGCCCGCCGAACCCGACCCCGACCTCGCCGCCCAGTGCCTGCGGGAGATCGAAGCCTCCTCCTGTGATGCCCTGCCGTCGTTCGAGGTGTGGCCCGAGGTCTGCTACCGGGTGTACACGGGCTGCACCGCGCAGTATCCGCCCGTCTGATCCTGGAGGCCCGATGGACATCCGGCACGTCGACGGGTTCGGCGAAGGGACGTTCGACGACACGCTGGCCCGTGCCAGCGCCGACATGAGCGCCGTCGCGCACGCGCTCCGCGAGGTGGTGGCCGACGTCCACCCCGGCGTGGTCGAGGTGTGCTGGCCGAAGCAGGGCAACGCCGGGTTCGGTGTGGGCCCCCGGAAGATGTCGGAGCAGTTCTGCTACGTGGGTGCGCACGGGAAGCACGTGAACCTGGGCTTCTACGAGGGCGCGTCCCTGCCCGACCCCGCCGGTCTGCTCGAGGGCACGGGCGCGAAGCTCCGGCACGTGAAGGTGCGGTCGGTCGAACAGGCCCGCTCCGAGGCCATCCGCGCGCTGATCACGGCCGCCGCCGACCGCCTGCGTTAGCGTCCAGCGGTCCGCAGGAGCCGCCCATGTCCATCGTCACCGTGGTCCGGAAAGGTCACCGCGCGGCCATCGCGGCCGACACCCTGTACAGCCTGGGGAACCTGCGCATCAAGCACGCCTACACCCCCGCACGCTCGAAGCTCCTCGCCATCCCACACGGGTGGATGGGGCTCGTGGGGTCCAGCACCCACCCTCTCGTGATGGGGTCGCTCGTCCGCCACCACGCCGATCTCCTCGACTTCTCCTCGGAAGACGCCATCTTCGAGTCGCTGCTCGACCTTCAGGAGGTCCTCACCGAGTCGTACTACGTGCGTCCCGACGAAGACGACGACGACCAGCCGTACGACAGCAACCACCTCATGGGCCTCATCTGCAACGCCTGGGGCATCTTCGGGGTGTCGAGCTACCGCGAGGTCGCGGAGTACGACCGGTTCTGGGCCACGGGAGGTGGCGACGCCGTCGCGCTGGGCGCGATGTTCGCGGTGTACGACCGCCTCGACGACGTGGCGGAGATCGCCCGGATCGGCGCCGAGGCCGCGTGTGAGTTCGACGACAGCTGCGGCTTGCCGGTCCACGTACAGACGGTCGATCTGGGTGCCCCCCCTCCCCCGCCGAAGCCTCGCAAGAAGCGGAAGCCCCGTCAGCGGTAGGGTTCGAATCAAGACGCGTGCTCCACACCGTCGTTCGGGGAGAGCGAGCGCCGTCTGTCTCCACGCCTGGAGCGCCTCCACGCAGACTCGGGACGGTGTTGGATTTCGTGACCCGTCGACGCATCGGCGCCACCGGGGGTACGCTGTGGGATGCTCGCTGCGTTCGCCCTCCTGTTCGTCGCATGCTCTCCCGACTCCGACGGAGACGGCTTCCGCGCCAATGTCGACTGCGACGACGCCCGTCCCGAGACCTTCCCCGGAGCGCCCGAGTGGTGCGACGGCCGCGACAACGACTGCGATGGCGACGCGTCCGACTTCGGGGCCTCCCACTTCGGCTCGCTCACCGCACCTCGAGACCCCCTGCGGCCGCGCGCCGGATTCGACCTCGCCGAGACTGCAGACCTGGCCGGTGTGGACGACATCGTCTACGCGTGTCCCGGAGCCCATCCCCCCATCGTGCTCGAGGGCGCGTCGCTCTACGGCCAGCCGGGGGTGACGGTCATCGGCGCCGCGGGGCTTCCGGGCATCGAGGCCCGTGGCACCGTCACGATCCGTGAGGTCACCGTGATCGACGGCGACGTGACCGGGGGTCCCGGGGGCATCGATGCACGTGGGGCCGAGGTGCTCGAGCTCGTCGAGGTCACCCTGCTCGACAACCGGGGCACAATCGGTGGCGCGCTCGCGCTGGAGGGGACGCGCGCGACGCTCGAGGACGTCGTGATCTCCGCCAACGACGGGAGTGACGGTGGGGGCATCCACGCAGTCGACTCCCAGCTGACGTGCATTCGCACCGAGGTGTCCGGCAACACGGCCGTCCGCGGCGGAGGCGCATTCCTGGGGGGTACCACAGCGCTCGACCAGTGCTCCTTCTCGCACAACCGCGCCGAAGCGGGCGGCGGTGTCTACGTGGCCGCCGACGGCGAGGTCTCGATGGCGATGGCGCGGATCGACCTCAACGAAGCCGACGACGGCGGCGGCGTGCTGGTGGAGGGCGAGCTCCACGCCCGCGTCGACCTCGTCGAGAACGTGGCGGTGCGCGGAGGGGGCGCTTTCCTGCTTCGTGGACGGCTGGAGTACGACGTCCAGGTGCAGCGGAACGAGGCCGATCTCGGCGGAGGCGTCTATGTCGAAGAAGGCGCCAGGATCGACGCCGCAGCGGTGGAGCACAACACGGCGCGGGTGGGAGGCGGTGTGTACGTGGGGTCCGGCACCGTCACGATGGTCGGGCCGATCGCGGAGAACCTCGCTTCGGAGGCCGGTGGGGGCGCGTACCTCGGTCCCCATGCCAGCTGGGAGCTCGATCGGGCGCGCCACAACGAAGCCCCGGTCGGCGGTGGAGTCTTCGTCGACGGCGGGCACCTCGACGCACAGCAGATCGACGGGAACCTCGCGAACGCGGGTCCGGCGGTGTGGATCACCGGGGGTGGGATGGCGGAGGTCCGGAGGTTCGACGGGAACGGAGACGCCACCGCAACCACGGCCGCTCTCGCCGTCGATCAGGGGCTCGTGCGGGTTCGCGGCCTCTCCGGGGGCACCAATGCCGTCGGAGACCTGACCTGCATGGCGAGCGGGCTGGTCTACACGTTCGAGAACGCCAGTCCCGCCGAACAGTTCGGGTGCAATGCATCGGAGTGCGTGCTGCTCGACTGACTCACGGACCGTCCCTGCGGGCCCTCGGGACTCACGGACCGTCCCTGCGGGCCCTCGGGACTCACGGATCGTCCCTGCGAGCCCTCGGGACTCACGCCCGGAGTCGCGATAGGACCGGCGCGAGGACTGCCGACACATGCTGATGGGACTGTTCCTGAGCGCGGCCTGCCGCCCCGAGGCCGAGCCGGTCGACGACGACTGCCCCGCTGGAGAGCACCGCGAGGGCGAGACCTGTGTGCCACACACCTCCTGCGAGCCCGGCGAGCACGTGGTGTCGGAGGGTTCCCCCACGAGCGACCGCGAGTGCAGCGGGTGCACGGAAGGCACGTTCTCGGTCGAGCCCGACGCTCCGGAGTGCACTGCGTGGACCCCATGTGCAGCCGGGTTCGTGGAGTCGACACCGGGAACCACCACCACCGACCGCGCCTGTGCGCTCGGCGAGCCGTGGAGCGTGGACGTGCCGATGGACGTGTACGGGCTGGCCTTCGCGGGCGACCGCCTGCTGGTGTCCGGAGACCTGCCCGACGCCAGCGGACGCGCGTACGCGCTCGACGGCGCGGGCACGGAGCTGTGGATGGAGACGCTCGGATCCGGTCCGGCAGGCCTGGCCTACCTCCACTCGGTCGCCGTGGCGGACGACGGGTCGATCGTGGTGGCCGCGGAGAGCGACGGCCTCCTGCTGCACCGGCTCGCGGACGACGGGATGCGCATCCGCACCGACCTCGTCGACGGCGCGGCCAGCCTCGCGCTCGGCGACGTGATGGCCGAGACCGAAGGCGTCGTGGTGGCCGGGAGCGGGTTCCCGCCCGGCTCGGGTGGCGCATTCGGATTCATGCGGCAGGTGCTTCCGGACGGGTCCGACGGTTGGAGCGTGACGCTCAGCGCGACCGATGCCCACGTGGCGGGACTGGCACGAGGGTCGGACGGCGCGCTGTTCATGGCGGGCTGGTCGGCTTCGCAGCCCGTGGTCCGTCGGTACGACGGGGAGGTCCCGGAGCAGACGTGGTCGAGGCCCGTGCTGCTCGAGGATGTCGCGCTGTTCGACCTGGTGGCGTACGACGGGGGCGCTGTGCTGGCCGGTGGGGTCGCGTACGGGAGTGGGTTCGTGCGTCGATACGCCTCCGATGGCACGGAGATGTGGACCCACACCGTCCTGGCCGGCAGCCGGAGCGAGGCCCTGGGCGTCGCCGTGGATGCCCATGGCCACCTCGTGGTGGTGGGCTCGACCGACACCGGGCTGGGGCAGCCGGTGTCCGGCCTCTACGACGGCTTCGTGCGCGTGCTGGACGGCGACGGAACGGTGATCCTCACGGTCCAGACGGACCATCCGCTGGTCGAGGTCGCATCGGGGGCGTCGGGCTGGGTGTACGTCGCCGAGCTCGCCGGGGACTACTACTCCGAGGGTCCCACGACCGTCTGGAGCCACCACCACGAGTGAGCTACTCCACGGTCGGCGTACCGGTCGCGGCGCTGGAGAGGAACGCACGCAGCGTGGCCTTGGGCGCCTCGAGCTGGAACTGGACCTCGTGGCCGTCCTCCACCCCGTCTTCCGCGTGCTGCATCACGACGCGCGTGACCCCCTCGCGGTTTCCCTGCACCGGGAGCGTGAGGACGTGCCCTCCGGCCAGCGGGAGCAGCTCGGCGATGGAGGGGTAGTCGAGCGGCGTGTCGAGGATGGGGCCGGCCGCATCCAGGCCCAGGCTCAGCGAGGTGGCATTCGCGATGGGCGGGAGGATGTAGGTGTCGACGATGCCCTGAGCCATGAGGACGTGGGTGCCGTGGGCCTGGATCGTCGCGCCCCAGACGGGCGGATCCGCCGACTCCCCCACCCACTGCAGCAGCGAGAGCACGGGATCGTGGGGATGGAGCGAGGTGCCGTCGTACTGGAGCATGGCCTCGGCGAGCGGGCGCACCTCGAGCGGGCTCTGCTTGTGGACCACGTTCTCGACCCAGCTCCCGCCCGCACCCGACAGCATCGCCGCCTGGTAGCGGGGCTCGAGGGCGAGCGTGAGGGGCGCGATCGTGGCCCCCATGCTGTGGCCGAACAGCGCGAGGCGGTCGGGGGCGAACGTGAGCCCCCCCGCGCCCGGACACGCGGTGACGTCGGGGCTCCACCCTTCGATCGTGTCGGGCAGGAGGGCGAGCTCGAGCGCGGACTGCCGCACGTTGTCGAGCAGCGCCCGCGCATTGAAGACGTTGAACATCAGGAACTGCTCGTCTCCGCCGGTGGCGTTGCGAATCCCCCCGTGAGGCCCGTCGATCTGCAGCCCTGCCCAGCCCACCTGCGCGAAGTCGCGCGCGAGCCCGCTCCCGGGCTCCAGGGGGATGCCGTCGGCACCGCGCACGCCGCGGTCGACCAGCGGACGGTCGCCCCCCGCTCCGGTCCGCACGAACACGACGACCGGGGTGTTCGCCCCCGCGGACTTCGGGACGGTGAGCACGACGCGCGAGGACTCGCGGTGGTCGAGCACGGGCCGGCCCTCGGCGTCCTCGTGGATGTCGCCCCCTTCGGTCTGGTAGGGCGCGACCCCCGACTGGTACACCGGGACCGTGGTGGTGCCCGCGAACACACAGAAGTCTTCGTGCTCCTCCACGAACACCAGATCGGCGGGCGCCGGGATGGGCTCCGTGGTGCGTGCGTGCTCGACCCATCGACGCAGGGACGCCGTGGGGTCTTGTGTGGTGAACGTCGTGAGGCCGGCGATCTCGGAGGGGTCGAGCCCGATCGTGTCGAGCGCGGCGGCCATTCTGTCGCACGCCGCTTCGGTGAGCCCGTCGGGACAGGTGTGATCGGCGAGCTGGGCCGCGCCCGGCCACGGGGACAGCGCGCGCCCGCTCCCCGTGCGCACGCCCGTGGTGACGACGGCTGCATACGTGGTGCCCGGACGCAGCGGGATGCCCTGGACCGGGAGCATCGAGAGCATGCGAGGCGTGCCGAACGGCCCGGAATCGACGCGGAAGTCGGACGTGACCGGGAACCGGCGCCCCTGCTCCGGGGAGCTCGCATCGACGTCGATCAGCGCCAGGGACGCGCCAGGCTCCATCGATCCGGGCACATCGGGCAGGCTCGTGGGGTCGAGCTCGACCTCGCTCGCGAAGAAGATGCCGCTGGTCGTGCCTGCACCGGTCAGCCGGCCGTCGCCCATCTCGATCAGGTCGGCCACGAGGTCGACACCCTCGGGGTTCGGGAAGTCGGCGAGGTGTGCGCCCGCGGGGTCTGCGTGGGCTCCGGGGAAGGGTGCCGCCCAGAAATCCCCGCTGGCGACGGCTCCGAAGTCGTGCCGCAGGTCTGCGGGCGCGGCCGGATCGGGGCTGCACGCGATCAGGAGTGTGGCGACGAGACCCGGAAAGGGAGGCTTCATCCAGGAACGATAGCCCACCGGCAGGGCTTCGGTCGCCCTACTGGAACGGGTCGCCGTGGCGGGGATCGGTCAGGAAGGTCTCGTCGGTGAGGGACTCCAGGAAGGCGATCACGGCGTCGATCTCCTCGTCGGTCGCGTCGAAACCTCGAATCAGCCCGGACTTGAGTGGAGAGAGTCGTCCGTCTCCGGCGTAAGGCCCGTCCTCGATGAGGCGCCCCCCACGAGCGTAGTGCGCAAGGACCTCCCTCAGGGTCGCGATGCTCCCGTCGTGCATGTAGGGCGCCGTCACCGCGACGTTGCGGAGGCTCTGCGGCCGGAACGACCCCCGGGTGTCTGGATCGAGGGTGATGTCGTACAGCCCCTGGTCGTAGGGTGGATAGCCGCCCTCGCCGTCGACGTTGTACAGGCCGTTGTTGAAGAAGGGCCGTCGGGCGGTGCCCTCGGTGGTGTGGGCGTCCCGGTACGAGGCCGTGCCGTTGATGCCCCCGTGGCAGTGGAAGCACTCGAACCGCTCCCCGTTGAACAGGCTGAGCCCCATCCGCTGCTGCTCCGTGAGCGCCGTGGGGTCGCCGGCCACGAAGCGATCGTACGGGCTGTCGCCCGAGACGAGGCTGCGGCAGAAGGTCGACAGGGCGAACACGATCTTGTTGACCGTGACGCCCGAATCGCTCTCGGGAAAGGCCGCTGCGAACCTGCCCTCGTACCGCGGGTCGGCCTCGAACCTCGCGAGGACGTCGGGCTCGTTCCCGTCGTTGACGCCCAGCTCCGGAGGGTTGTCGTTGCGGATGGGCACGAGGAGCTGATCCTCGAGCTCCACGAGGTGGGGATGGGCCCACGTCAGGGTCGCGTTGTAGACCGCGTTCTGCAGCCCCTGGCTGTTCCGGACCAGCTGGACTCCCGTGGAGCCCACGGGCGTGGCGAGCCCATCGGTGAACGCGAGCTCCTGATGGTGGCAGTCGGCGCAGGCTTGCGTGCCGTTGCCCGAGAGCTGTGGGTCGTAGAACAGGAACCGCCCGAGCTCGATCTTCTCCGCCGTGATCGGATTGAACTCCGGTATCGCCGGCACCTCCAGGTGGTCCGGCAGATCCAGGAGCGCCCGCACCTCGGCCTCGGGGTCGGTCTCCTCGGGTTCCGACGAGCACCCCGAGACCAGGAGCAGCAGGAGTCCGAGGCGGCGCACCTACAGCTTGCCGAAGATCACGTTGGCGCTGGCCGTGGAGCTCCCGGTGGCCGCGTCGATGCCGAAGCGGTCGAAGATGGGACCGCAATCGGGCTGGCCCGGGAAGGAGTGGCAGCCGATCCCGAGCGACTCGCCGACCACCTCGAAGGTCTCGGGGTCGTAGACCGGTGCGACGTACGAGAGGTCTTCGAGCACGGTGCGCAGGTCGACCGCGACGACATCGGACGCGAGATCGAAGTCGTGGAGCTCGACGGCCGGGGTGTTCACGAATCCACAGGCGTCCTGGCTCTCGAGCGCCAGCTCTCCATCCGCGCCCGCACAGTTCGTGCTTCCGACGTGGATGTAGCCTTCCCCCGACTCGGCCCCATCTGTCACGGCCATATTGAACACGAAGTGGCGGTAGCCCGACTGCCACGACCAGTACATCTCGTTCAGGGGCGAGGGCGCGGACTCCGCCGTGTTCGCACCGATGACCTCCTGCATCAGCGGCTGGGACACGCCGACATCGAAGGCGACGGCGTGGACCTTCCCGGGAAGCGTGGTGCCCGTGATCGCGTCGTTCGTCCGTGCGGTGCCTTCGGAGAAGCTGATGGCCCCCGCGCCGCACGAGCCAGTGCTGTCGCTCGTGAGGTCGATGAGCGCGACGCGATCGGAGGTGCCCTGGTACTGGAACCCGTTCTCGTCGAAGGTGGTCTCGACCTCCTCCCCGTCCTCATCGAGCAGGCGCACGTTCGACACGTAGAAGCGCAGGTCGGCGAGGCCAACGCTCGAGGAGCCCCCGGGACCCACGCCGACGATCGGCGTGTCGCAGTCCACTCGGCTGCCCCCATCGACCGGGGCGAACGCCAGTGAGAAGGGCTCGGGCTGAGAGCACGCGCCGAGCAGGGGCAGGATGAAGACAGACAGGCGACGCATGGGGACTCCTCCGGACGACAGCACGTTCTACCGGAGGATTCAGAGGTGTGGGATGTGACAAGACGCCGCAGGCCGTACCGAACCCGCCTACCAGGCGTCGAGCTCCATCCGGGCCCGCACGATGACGTGGGTGACGTGCGCGTCCCCGGTGGTCGCGTTCGGCCCGTCGTCTGCGGGCGCCACGAGGGCCCCGACCTGCGCTCCGTGCTCGCGCACGACCGACACGAGCCCGAGCCCCGAGCCCTCGCCGTCTTCGGCCTGGGCTTCGATCACCTCCTCGGTTCGCGTGGACCGGAGCTGGGAGAGCGCGGCACGCAGGCGGCTCGCGTGGTGTGGAGTGGTGACGTGGCGCGTCTCGACCGTGAGGGAGTCGCCGGTGGCCCACGCCACGACCTCGACGCGAGACTCCGACGGTGCGGCGTACTTCACCGAGTTCTCGACGAGCTCGTTGATGACCGTGGACGCCGAGGTGACGAGCTCGCGGCTGCGACCGTGCAGGGCGAACAGGGCCACGAAGTCGGCGACCGAACCGCACACGGACCAGTGCTCGGTGACGTACGAGGGGTCGATCCCCAGGGTGAGCAGCGGGCGCGGGGGAGGCTCGCCGTTCGACGGCAGCTCGCCGACGGGAGGGTGCGCGCGCCGGGTGCCGTCCGTGGGGTCGTTCATGGATTCAGGGGTCTATCGTGCGTACCGCCATGCATCCACTGGTATGAAAGGCGGGCAGGGTATAGTCAGCCTCCGGCGAGGCCCCATGAGTCCGCCCCTGCCGACCACTACGGGGACCGTGTGACCAATCTCTACGAGCACTCGTTCGATGAGGCCAAGCGAGCGCGACTCCAGCGAACGCTCGATGCCACCCGAGAGGTTCTCGCGAGCGACGATCTGGATCCGGCGGTTCGCGCGCTCCTCGAAGAGTGGCACGACGTCGGTTCGGATGCGGGGGTGTTGCACACCGAGGTCACGGATCTGTCGATCCTGTACAACACCGTGGTGGAGCACGCAACGGGCGTAGAAGCCGAGCTGATGCGGCGGAACGCCGAGGTGGGTCAGTTCCTGGCAGGTATGAGTCACGAGTTCCGAACCCCACTGAACGCCATCATCGGGTACTGCGAGATGGTGCTCGAGATGGCCGAAGAAGACGGTCTCGACTACATCGCGGCCGAGATCCGCCACGTGGCCACCGCCGGCCACCACATGCTCACGCTCACGAACGACGTTCTCGACCTGTCGAAGGTCGAGGCCGGGCAGCTCGAGCTCGTGCCCGAGCGTGTGGATGCCCAGGCGCTCGTCCACGGCGTGGTGTCCACCATGGGCGCGCTGGCCGCACACCGCGGGAACGCCATCACCGCCAGCGTGGAGCCGCACATCGAGTGGCTCGTGATCGACCCGATGCGGCTGCGCCAGTGCCTCACGAACCTCGTCGGCAACGCCTGCAAGTTCACCGAGAACGGCGTCATCCGGGTGGAGGTCGTCGAGGTCGGCAAGTGGCTCGAGCTCCGGGTGTCCGACACCGGCATCGGGATGTCGCCCGCCCAGCAGAGCCGACTGTTCCGCGCATTCGCCCAGGGCGCTGCCACCACCGCGCGGGAGTACGGCGGCACCGGGCTGGGCCTCGCGCTGTCGCTGCAGCTCACCGAAGCGATGGGCGGTACCATCGAGGTCGAGAGCACGCGGGGGGTCGGGTCCACGTTCACGATGCGCCTTCCCGGCTCCACGATCGAGCGCTCGCCCTCATGAGCGACGTCGGGTCGCTGGGGCTCGCAGCGGTGGCACGGGAGTCCGGTGTCTGGCAGCCTGTCGTGGTCGACCGCACGACCCTCGACGAGGCCGGCTGGTCCGCGTTCCTCGAGGCCCACCCCGTGTGGCGCGTGCGCGACACCCTGCACGCCCAGCTCGTCGACCTCGTGCGCACCCGGAACCCCCGGAAGGTGGACCTCACGGAAGCCGAGTGCACTGTCCACATCGCCGCACTGCTCGGGTCCACGCCCGAATCGCACTATGGCCGGTGGGTGTACTACCCGTGGTCGGGCGAGCTGGTGCACGTCCTGGGTCCCGAGGAGTTCCGCGAGCTCCGGTCCGACCGGAACCGCTTCAAGACCACGCCCGCCGAGCAGGAGGCCCTGGCCCGCCAGACGGTCGGTGTGGTCGGGCTCTCCGTGGGGAACGTCATTGCGCTCACCACCGCGCAGGAACGCGTGGCCGGCCACATCAAGCTCGCCGACTTCGACCACCTGGAGCTGTCGAACCTCAACCGCATCCGTGCCGGGGTCCAGCACCTGGGGCTGCCGAAGGCCGTCGTCGCGGCACGCCAGATTCTCGAGCTCGACCCCTACGTGTCGCTCTCCGTGTTCCAGGAGGGGCTCACCGACGCCAACCTCGACACCTTCCTCACGGGGGCCCCGGCCGTCGATGTGGTGGTCGACGAGTGCGACGGCATCCGCATGAAGTTCCGCCTGCGGGAGCGGGCCCGCGCGCTTCGCATCCCGGTGCTCATGGAGACGAGCGACCGCGGCATGCTCGACGTGGAACGGTTCGACGAAGAGCCCGAACGCCCCGTGTTCCACGGGCTCGTGGGGGATGTCCCGGCCTCGGCGCTGGTCGACATCGACAGCGAGCGCAAGGCCATCCTGATGATGAAGATCATCGGGGCATCCACCACATCGGCCACCGCAGCCGCGTCGCTGATGGAGATCGACCGCACGACGAGCGCCTGGCCGCAGCTCGCCTCCGACGTCACGCTCGGTGGGGCCACCGTGCCGATGGCGCTCCGCAGGCTCGCGCTGGGCCGTCCCCTGCCCTCCGGCCGCACCTACATCGACCTCGACCGCCACCTCGAGGAGCGCGTGCCGCCCGCTCCGCTACCCGGTGCCCGTCGCCCTTCCCCGCTGCCCGCACCCGGGCTCGCGGCCGAGCCCCACTCGCTCGCCGGCGTCCCGGAGCTGTGGAAGCAGCTCGTCACGTGCGCGACGCTCGCGCCCTCGGGCGGGAACTGCCAGCCGTGGGCGTTCCGGTACGACGGCGACGCGATGTGGGTGCTGCACGACGCCGTGCGCTCGAAGAACCTGCTCGACGGCCGACGGCACGCCAGCCTGCTCGCCATCGGCGCGGCGCTCGAGAACCTCCAGATCGCCGCCGAGAACGAGAGCCTCACCACCCGCGTCGAAGAGCTCCCGTTCCCCACCGACCCATCGGTGGTGGCGCGGGTCACGCTGAAGCCGGGCATCGCGCCGGGTCCGCACGTGCGGCGCCAGCTCACGGCCATCCACCAACGGGTGACGAACCGGAAGCACGGCGTGCAGGCACCCGTCTCCGGAGCCGAGCTGCTGGGCCTGATGGAGGCCGCCCGGTCGCGGAACGCCCTGCTCGAGGTGTGCGTGAGCCCCCGGGCTCGCGACGAGGTCGGCGCGATCCTCGGCTGTGGCGATCGCATCCGGTTCCTGTGTGGTCCGCTGCACCGCGAGCTGATGGGCGAGGTGCGCTGGCCGCCTGCGACGAAGACGAGCGATGGCATCGGGCTCGATCAGCTCGAGCTCTCCGAGTTCCAGGCAGCCGCGATGGAGGTGCTGTCACGGACGGACGTCGCGGAGACCGCCCGGGCACCGGGGCGCGGTCGCGCGCTCGAAGAGGGCTCGCGAGATGCCGTGGCGAACAGCTCCGCGATGGCGTTGCTCTCGTTCGACGGCGACAGCCCGTCGTCCTGGCTCCGTGTGGGCGCGGCCGTGCAGCGGGTGTGGCTCGCGGCCACCTCGGCGCGTCTCGCGATGCACCCGATGACCGCCCTGCTCTACATGTTCGAGGTGGCCACCGACCGCCCGGAGGTGTTCACGAGCGCCGAGCACGAGGAGCTGCGCTCCCTGAAGCGGCGTCTGCAGACCGTGTTCCCCGCGAGCCGCGGCCGCACGCCCGCGTTCCTGTTCCGACTCGCGCACGCTCCCGACGTCACGGCGCGTTCCGGCCGTCTACCGCTGCAGAACGTGCTCGCACTGGGCACCCCGGAGCCCACCCCGCCCGTGCACTGAGCCCCCAGGGACGACGCGATCCCGGACCTCAGACCAGCTCGACCTCGAGCTTGTCGTAGAGGCGGGCGATGAGGCGGAGGGTCTTGCCCTGCCACACCGCGTCGCGGGAACCGATGAGCACGAGCCGCTTGCCCTCGGAGCGCGCCAGCAGCACCAGGCGCGAGATGCCCGTGATGCCGGAGCTGTTGAGGAACTGCACCTGGGAGAGGTCGATCGTGTACGTCGAGTCGGCGTTGAGGAGCCCTTCGCGGAGCGGCGCCAGGCGCTCTTCGTACGCGGAGGGAGACGGGAGCCGAAGCACACCGGCGACCACGGCGCGTTCGGCAGCCGAGCAGTCGATGGTGAAGTCCTCGTGTTGAATCAGCATTCAGGGGCCTCTTCGGAGTGGGGGACCTCGGGGCCGAGGTCGTCGCGGTCGATCACGACCTGTACGGTGACGGTGTAGAACCCCTCGCGGGAGGACCGGCTGATGCGCGCACCCAGGCGCACGGCCTCGTTCATCGACAGCGTGATGAAGCCCAGGCGCGACGCGAGCTCGTCTTCCGTGGCGGCCTCTTCGACCTGCTCGACGAAGAGCTCCTCGGGGTCGTGCGTGAGCACGCGGGCGATGGAGCGGCCGAGGTCTTCGGCGTGGTGCTCGCGGCACAGGTTCGACACCTGGAGCCGAACGGCCCGACCGAAGTTGTCGACCGTGACGACGACGGGCTCCTCGACGTCGGCACAGAACTTCACGGCGTTCTCGATCAGCTCGTCGAGGATGATCGAGATCTCGACACGCGCGGAGTCGCTGTTCGCGAAGCTCGGCGCCACGTAGCCCGCCAGGTAGTTGGCGGTGAGCGAGCACCGACCCCAGTGGGTCATCATGTCCATCGCCGACACCTGCACGTCGACCGAGGTGACCGGGGGCCCGGGCTCGGTATTCGTACAGCTTCCGAATACGGTTTCAGTCTGCAATGACGCCTCCGAGTACACCGACATCGAGAGTCGCTGGGAGAGAGAGGTCATACCACCTTGGGTGGATGTCTTGCTCCGGGATGATCAGATGGCTCTCCATCGGATCGCCGGAACGACGGTATCTCGCATGGTTTCTGTAGGCGGGAAAGTCTCGCAGCTTTCGCGTGCGGATCCCCACTGCGCGCCACAAGCGGAGGATCGACAGCTTCGCGCACACCAACAGCACCGGGGGCTGACCGTCGACCCGCAGGAAGTCCGCGGAGTGCGTGGCTCCGATGAAGTGCCGACCGATGCCGCGCCGACCGAACTCCTGTCGTACCACCACCTTCGTGTACTCCACCCGCACACGCGGACGGTCTTCCCACACTCCGGCGTCGTTCAGCACACGGTCGATGTCTTCCCGGGTGACCCCGCCGAACTCCTCGACGTACGTGCGGCCGACGTAGAGGCCCGCACACGACACCAGCTCGCCATCCACCCGGCCCATGACGAAGCGGTCGGGCATGCGCTCCACCAGCCCGTCCGGGTCGGTGCGATCGGGCGTCATGAGGACGCCGTACTCACGCAGGTAGGTCTCCGCGACCAGCTCCTCGCACGCCGCGACGTCCGTGGGCGACTCGGCGAGCCCCACCGACATGCGTAGCGAGGGCTGGGCGACGATCACGAGAGGGCCTGGGTCGGGCGCGCGAGCAGGAACGTGACGTCGTCGTGGTACACGCCGCCCGTGAACGCCTCGAGGTCGCCGAGCAGGCGGTCTCGGATGTCTTGCAGGGGCTCGGTACCCATCGCCGCGAGGAGATCCTTCACGCGCCCGGGGTCGAACATGCCCTTGCTGTACACCCCCTCGCGGGCCGCTTCCGTCACGCCGTCGGTGGCCATCAGCAGCAGGTCGCGCGGGCCCAGCTCGAACGACCGCTCGGAGTACTCGGACTGCGGGAACTCGTCGAGGAACCCGAGATCGTGGGGCACCTGCGACACCTCGAGGGTCTCCACGGCGCCCGAGTCGGCCCGGTAGATGTACACGTGGTCGTGGTTGCCGCTGTACACGTACCGCTGGGAGCCTGGGTCCTTGCGCAGCGCCACGATGGTCATCGAGCGCATGTCTCCGAGCCGCACGAGGTTCCGGAACAGCACGCGGTTCGCGAGGAAGGTGAGCTCGCTCGGGGTGATCTCGCTGCCCCGGGTGTGCAGGATCGAGGCGATCACACTCTGGGCCATGAGCATCACGAGCCCGGACCCCAGCCCGTGACCGGTGACGTCACCCACGAGAATCCAGCTGGTACCCCCCAGGTTGCAGACGTCGTAGTAGTCGCCGCCCACCTCGTCGGCGGGCCGCATGAACCCGTTGATCTCGAGGTCGGGCACGCCGGCGAGCTCCTTCACGCCAGGCAGTACCCGCAGCTGGATCTTGCGCGCGACATCCATCTCGGCCGCCACGGTGGCCTGCTCGCGCGTGACGACCTCGAGGACCACGGCGGGCGCGAAGATGGACAGCGCGAACACCACGACGATGGCGATGGTGAACCCCATCGCGCTGTACTCGGGAAGGTGGCGCAGGAAGGGGTAGTCGAGCTCGTGGACCGTGATGGCCAGGCACGACACCATCATGGCGCGGCCCGTGATCGACAGCGAGCTCCAGTGGTTCAGGAGCGCGCCTCCGGCCGACACCACGGCCGGGAAGACGACACCGATGGCGACCGGGAGCGCGATGAACGTGAAGTGGAGACCGGCGGAGTAAGCAGAGAATCCGAGGGCGAGCGCGATGGCGATCACCACCACGCTCATGCGGACGGGCACGTCGAGCCCGATCAGTCGCGTGACCAGGCGCGCGTACGAGAGGTTCGCGAACCACAGCGTGGAGAAGCTGAGCACCACGATCATCGCGTTGTGCTCGAAGTTGGCACTCGCCGCACCCTGGGCGATGAACGCCAACAACATCGCGGCCCACATCACGAGCAGGTCGCGGTTCAGCAACCCCCGCTGGGTCCACCACATGAACGCCGAGATGATGGTGTTCATGAGCAGCAGACCTGCGTAGAGTCCCAGCAGGTTGGCCAGGGCGTCAGTCACGAGAATCTCCGGGAGTTCAGCGCTCGGCGTCAGGCGCGTGCGGGGTGCACACTAGCACCTGTCGTCGTCCTCGCAGAGCTCTCCGGTGTACGTGCCCACGGAGGTACCAGTGATCAGGTCGAGCGCGCCCGTCGCGATGATCTCGCCAGTGACGTCCTCGAAGCACCCATCTCCCGTGTAGACCGTCACCCGCGTCACGAACCCGGCATCTCCGTCGAACCAGATCTCGCCCGTGTCGTCGCCGTAGAGCGTGCCGCAGTCGGTCTCGATCAGGCTCTCGCCCGTGAACGTCTGACGGCTCGGGTGCTCGGCCGTCGGGGCCGACTCGGCGGACAGCATGGTGAACGCGTACGAGCCGTCGATGTCCCCCGTCAGGGTGCCGAGCGTGCAGAACGCGACCGGAGAGTCGCAGTCTTCCGGGGCCACCGGCACGGCGCTGAAGTCGCCATCGAGGTCGATGCACTCGTCCTGGTCGCCTCCGCCATGGTGCCCGCCTCCGTGGTGCCCACCGCCGTGGTGCCCACCGCCGTGGTGCCCGCCCCCGTGGTGCCCGCCCCCGTGATGGCCCCCTCCCCGACCCGCCATCCCCGCGGGAACAGCCAGAGTCCAGGTGAGTCCGATCAACGCGACGATCCGCACTCCGATCCGATGAGTCATGCTCCCCCCAGGGCAACGAGTTCACTGCGATTTCCGGGCAGGCCGCTGGCAGATGACGCTCACCGCCACCCGTGCCGGAGCACCGGGGGATGAGTACGTCATTCCACCACTTCTCGCGAGCGCGACACCGCCCACTCTCAACATACGCCCGGATCTGACGAATGGTAAGCGTTTGCGCGAAAAACTTCGGACACTTCCGACGGTCCGCGACCGAGTTGCATGTCTGATACGGCCTTTTCGGGCAATATCACTGGTACTGCATTTCACGATCACACCCGGGGGGTCACAGCCCCCTTCCGCGGCGCGCAGGCCCGCCGGGCCGGGCCCATCGCTCTACAGGGCCTGCGGAGTGTGTAGGATCCGCGGGCGATACGAGCCGAGATCGAACCGCCCCTCGTCCTGCTCGGGGGTGTGGCAGGTGCGGCACGTGGCTTCGGTGGGCTGGACCATGGACGCCGACGCGGGGTCGGCCGCGTGCGCTCGGCCCGGCCCGTGACACGCCTCGCACTGGACGTTGTTGCCCCCTCCGACCTCCGAGGGGTCTGCGATCACCACCGGGAACCCGGCTTCCCCCGAGGGTTGCGCCCCCGTCACGTGGCAGCCGAAGCACGCTTCGTCGGCATGGCGGTCCACCGCGACGAGCGCCGGGATCGCCTGCGCGTGCTTCGTGCGCCGCCACTGCGAGTACGGCCCCGGATGGCACGACACACAGCCCTCCGTGCCCAGGTAGGGCCCCGAGTCGCGGCGCATCGGACGGGACACCACCTCGGCTCCGCCCGCATCGGCGAGGCTCGAGAACGACGCCTTCACGGCCGCCACGTGCTGTGCGGTCGCTTCGTGGGCCTGCACGGCGCTGTCGAGCGCGACGCTCCGCGCGCGGACCGAGCCCGGCACGATGCCGCGGGGCTCCTCGGGTTCCGTTCGGAGCCCGACCTCGACCACCCCGAGAGACCGCGTGCGCGCCCCTCCCCCGAGCACCCAGGTGGGCAGGTCTCCCACCGGCTCGGCGACCGACCGGCCTCGCGCATCCAGCACGAAGTCGAACGGGAGCCCCACGAGGGCCGCGCCCGCCGCAGCATTGTCGCGTGCCGGCCACAGGAGCACGCTGACGTCGACCTCGCCGAGCAGGGCCCGTGCTTCGCGCGCGGCCTCGACGGGGTCGGTCACCTGGCAGCCCGCGACCTCTCCCACCGTCACGCCGACCACCCCGATGGTGCGCTCTCCCCGCTCGACCACGCGGGCCGCTGGGAACGGCCGTGCTCCCGCTTCGCACACCAGGTTCGCCGCGACCACGGGGATTCCGGTGCGCTCCACCAGCTCGCGCGTCGCACCCGTGCCCAGCGCCCAGTCGCTCTCTCCGAGCGCAGCCGCATCGAGCCCGGAGCCCACCCACTCCTCGGCGATCAACCGGGCCTTCGCGAGCCGCTGGCCCTCACCCCGCCGACCGGGGGGTGCCGCGGACCGCCCGAGGGACTCGCCCCCCTCGAGCACCACGACCGGGGTGGCCTCGCGCAGCTCGTCGATGGCCGTACGCCGCCGGGCGAGCCCGCCGGACGGGTGGCGCTGGCACCCACACGGCTCGATCTCCCCTTCCCCCCGCGAGCTGAGGACGAGCGCGAGCGCCCCCACCGGTGCGGACGGCGCTCCGTCGGGCGCCGCGGGCGGCGCGGACGGCGTCTCGGGTCGCACCACCGCCATCGGCTGCGGCTCCACCGGCGCTTCGGGAACCGACGGAGCTTCGGATGTTCCCTGGACCGTGGGGTCGCCCCCACAGGCCAGGAGCGCGGCGAGCAGGACCACGAGCACCTCCGCACTCCGTCCTAGCGCGAATTCGCGGGACCGGGGCGCTGGGTGTCCATCGAGCGCGACGCCACCCAGGCGTTCGGGAGATGGGTGGCGTCACGCTCGAGGAGCCCGCGCGGCGGCGGACCTCCGCTGCGCGAGCCTCTCCATCACACCCCGAAACGCGAGGCAGATCGACGTCACCCGTGTCTCACCCCTCTTGGACGCACGCCTACAGACGTGGCAGGGGCACACCCAGATCGAAGCTGGGCGCGGACTGCCCGCGGCGGAAGAACCCGGCCGCTTCTGCGGGGGTCATGCCGTACATCACCGACATCCAGCTCTCCACGGACGGATGCAGTGGACCCCACGACGCGAGCGTCGCGCGCACGAGCAGATCCTCCGCGCGGTCGGGGTTGGCGGTCGCCTGGAGCTCCGCATCCGTGATCCAGTCGACCCACACGTCGCGCTTCGCGTCCCGGAGCTCGGAGTCGAAGGCCAGCAGGATGCGCCTGGCGAGCTGCTGCTGGAGCTCTGGCGGGAGGTCGTCGGGCACGACCTGATCGTTCTGTACCCGCTCGAGCGGCGCGTCGAACCGGAGCGTGCGGTTCACCTCGTGGAGGCCCGTGGGCGTGCGGTAGTGCGCCTTCGCGGTGACGACCGCGTGGTAGTCGGCCTGCACGGCGTATCCGTCGGCCACCGTCTCGTAGCCGAGCACGTGCTTCACCTGGATCACATCCGTGACCGTCTCGCACTCCTGGCGCGTGGACATCGGGGTGTAGCAGTCCTTCCCCCGCCCGTTCGACCCGACGTTCGCGCACACCTCGGACCCCCACGTGTGGACGTCGCGGCACTTCTCCGCGGACACGGTCTGGTCGACCCACTCGTAGATCTCGCGCTGGTGCGTCTGCTTCGTGACCGAGGTGTTGTCGCGGGCCACCTCGCAGCCCGTCACGTCGATCTGGAGGCCCGTGATCAAGCGGTCGCGGGTCTTCGCCACCTCGGCCCGCATCGTCTCGAGCAGGCGCGGGCAGGCGTCCGAGAACACCGAGGGGATCGGGTTCCCGGATGCGGTCTCGGGCTCCCAGGCGAGCGCGCGAATGGTGTCGTCGTCCGTGGCGCCGACGAGCGAGCGCGCGCGGGCCCGCAGCCAGCGGATCCCCGGCTCGGCCGTCGGGGTGGACCAGTACGCGGTGAGCTCGGGCAGCGCGGCGTCCACGACCTCGCTGCGCACACCCCACGGCAGCCGCGCGTGGAGCGCCAGCAAGCGCAGCCTCGGCCACGGCCCCAGTGCGCGCAGGTCCTCCACGAAGCGCGCCGCACCGTATCCGTCCACGGGGAAGGCTTCGATGGTGCCCCCCCCGAGCTTCCAGCTCACGGCCCCGTGCGTGCGGTGGAGCACCCAGGCGTCGGCCACCCTCCCCTCGGCCACGAGTCGGTCCACGGCCGCTGTGACCTGTGCGGCCCAGGCCTCCAGTGCGGGCCCCACGGCAGGCGAGCGCTCGACCCCGAGCCCGGAGTCCATCGCCGCCGAGAGGATCTCGACCGGGTCGGTCGACGTCTCGAGGGTTGCGAGCGCGTTGGCCTCGAACCCGGCGAGCCGGTCTCCACAGGGCTGGTCGCACGTCATCACCTGTCGACCTTCCACCCAGTAGCCGTACTGCGGCCCCGGGAGGAGCGCGCCACGCCCGTGCGGGCGCCCGCCCCGGCACTCTCCGCGGTACTCCTCGGGGCCATCGGGGCATCCCGGCGCGTCGGCGGGGTCGGTGTACACGGGCCAGGGATTCCCGTCGCAGTCGACCAGCCACAACGGAGCGACCGGCACCTCCATCACCCCGCAGAGCGGGCCCATCGAAGCCCAGGCATCCGCCCCCTCCGGGACGATCCCACCCTTCGCCACGTTCACGAAGCGCCCCTCGCGGATGGTGCCCGTCGAGCGAACCCGCACAGGCTCGGTGTAGCGCAGGTCGTCGGCGCACACGCCCGGCAGCACGGGGGAATCCTCCGGAACACAGTACTTTCCCCACGGCGGCCACATGATCTCCCGGGGGGTGGCGAACGGACCGGCGAGCTCTCCAGTCGCCACGTCGAGCACGTAGGCGCCGTCGTCCGCGCGCCACGTGGCCCGGCCGTAGCTGATGCCGCGCAGACCGAACAGAGGTGTGGGGAAGGCCCGAGGTTCCTTCCAGGAGGAGGCCATCACGAGCAGGCCAGCTTCTCCGGACCCGGTGGCGAGCCAGTGCCCCTCGGGGGTGAACCACACCCGCATCCCGGTCGTGTTGACGTCCCAGCGCCACAGCGGGTCGGACTCCGCGACCCGCGGAGGCTCCGCGGCCCCGGCGAGGGTGGCGAGCACGGCCCACATCACGGGACTCGGCCCGGGCTCGCCGCGAGCGTGAGACCGTACGCGAACACGGCGCCGTCGGCACGCGTCCACTCCCAGCTGGCCGTCAGATCGATCGGATCGGGCGGCGTCGTGGTGGGCGCGAGCTCCACCTCGCCGGCCCCTTCGTCGCACGACCACTCCATCGACCACGGACCCGACACGGGCTGCCCCCGGAAGTGCCCGGTGCACGCGAAGTCGCCCGCGCACACGAGGTCTGCGCCCACGAGGTCGCCGTCGACACCGAGCGTGGCGGGGCCGCTGCAGTACGCGAAGCTCCCCACCGTCGTGCCGCCGCCTGGCGCCGTGACGTACAGGCTCATGTCGACCGTGCCCGACCAGGGGTCCCCGGTGAGCGCCTCTCCTCCGACATCGGTGTCGGTGTCGGTGTCGGAGCTGGGATCGGTGTCGGGGTCGGTGTCGTCGGGCACCTGTGCCTTGCAGGCGACCAGGATCAGGGGAGCGAGGAAGCGCATGCGGGCAGCATATCGATCCGATCGCCTCCCCGCCGACATCTCCCGGAAGAGGTGTCCATGCGTGCAGTCGCCGTGCTCGTCGTTCTCTCCGCGTGCCAGGGCCCGGAGATCGAGGTCTGGGGAGATCCCGCGCCGCCCGTCCCCGACGGGTTCGTCACCGAGCGGGTCGAGCTCTCGGAGGCCCATCCGACCGCCCACATCGATGTGGACGCGGCGAGCAACCGCCTCGCGTACGCGTTCGCGAGCGACGGCATGGATGCGTACGCAGACCTCCACCATCCCGACCTCCCCGACGATGCCTTCTTCTCGCACCTCCCCGACGATCCGGAGCACCCGAGCGACCTGCCGATCGGAGGTCCGTGGACCCTCGACTACCTCGCGCTCACGAAGCGGGCGGTCCCCACGGAGGTCGTGTTCCAGCACACCCGCGACGACACGCCGGAGCGCGGCACCCTCACCGTGCAGGTGGTGTTCACGGCGCCCTTCGAGGACGACCGCGCCGTGCAGGACGACGTGCGCGAAGCCGTGGGGCTCTGGGCGGACACCTGGGCCGAGCAGGGCATCACCGTCGATGCGTACTACCAGCAGAGCACGCTCCGTGGACGGTGCCGGCTCGAGCTCGGACGCAACCCCGACCACGAGGTGGTGGTCGCGGCCGGTGCCGACCACGACCTCACGATCCTGATCTGTACGGGCTTCGCCAACCTGGGCGGCGAGGCCGTGGGGTTCTCGTTCCCCAACAGCCACAGCCCGGCCATGGGGGTGATCGGCATCGTGCCCATCGGCGCAGGCCCCGAGGTGGTCGCGCAGACCCTCGCCCACGAGACCGGACACGCGGCCGGCCTCGCTCACGTCGAGGACGACGCGCTCTCCGACACCCCCCCGTGCCCTGCCGACACTCCATTCTGCGACTTGCTCGGCCACAACTTCATGTACAGCAGCGCGATCTGCGGAGGAGCCACGCTCACCGAGCCGGATCGGCTCACCGACTCCGGATGCTGGCGCCAGGACGAGATGTCTCCCCTCCAGCGCCGCACGCTGCTCGACTGGATCGCGATTCGGTGAGGATTTCACGTGACCGGGAGCCTTCAGCGAGCTGGCTCGCTGACTCCTCCCTGAATTCACCAGGTGGTGGGCTTCGGGTTCCGGTCGAAGCCCATCTGGTGCCAGTACGGGTACGGCGGGTGGCGCCGGCTGACCGCATCGAGCCGCGCCACGTGCTCCGGATCGAGCACGATGGAGGCCGCGGCCAGGTTGGCGAGCAGCTGTTCCTCCGTGCGGGCCCCGATCACCACGTTCGACACCGATGGGCGGCCGAGCACCCACGCCAGCGCGAGCTGGGGCACGCTGTGGCCGGTCTCCGCCGCGATCCCGTCGAGCACGTCGACCACGTCGAACAGCGTCGCGTCGTCGACCCGGGGCCCGCCCACGTCGCCGCCCTTCGCGATGCGACCCTCGGTGGGTGCGCTGCCACGGCGGATGCGCCCCGTGAGGCGGCCCCAGCCGAGCGGGCTCCACACCATCGTGCCCACTCCCTGGTCGAGCGCCAGCGGCATCAGCTCCCACTCGTAGTCGCGGCCGATCAGGCTGTAGTAGCCCTGGTACGCCACGTAGCGGTTCCAGCCGTGCCGGTCGGAGGCCGCGAGGCTCTTCATCAGATGCCAGCCGCTGAAGTTGGAGCACCCGATGTACCGGACCTTGCCGGACGTCACGAGGTCGTCGAGGGCCCGCAGGACCTCGTCGACCGGTGTGAGCGCGTCGAACGCGTGCATGAAGTACAGATCGATGTGGTCGGTCTTCAGGCGCTTCAGGCTGGCTTCGCACGCCCGCAGGATCGACCACCGGCTCGACCCGCGGTCGTTCACTCCCGGGCCGTGCGTGAACGTCGTCTTCGTCGCGATGAGCGCGTCGTTCCGCCGCCCGGCGAGGGCCTCTCCGAGCACCTCCTCCGAGCCGCCGTTCGAGTAGTTGTTCGCGGTGTCGAAGAAGTTGACGCCATGGTCGAGACAGAGGTCGACCAGCCTCCGGGCCTCGTCGACCTGCGTGGTGCCCCAGCGCTCGAAGAACTCGCCTCGGCCGGCGAACGTGCCGGTTCCGAGGGAGAGGCTGGGGACCATGAGGCCGGACTGGCCGAGCATGCGGTGTTCCATGGGAGCTCCTTTGGGATGGGGTGCCCCTATCGCTCGACCCGACCGCCATCGTGCGCTTGCGATAGAGACTGTGTCCAACAGGAGTGGATGATGAACCTCGACGAGCTCCGCTTGTTCGTGGCGCTGGCGGAGGCCCCCTCCCTCACGGAGGCCGGGCGCCGCGTGGGGCTCGGGCCGGGGGGCGCGAGCGCGGCGCTGCAGCGCATCGAGGATCGCGCCCGAGTGCGCCTCGTGGAGCGCACGACACGAAGCCTGCGGCTCACCCCCGAAGGCGAGCGGTTCCTGCAGACCTGCCGCGACGTGCTGACGGTGTGGGGCGAAGGCGAGCAGGCCCTGGCCGACGCACGGGATGGGCTGGCGGGCGTCCTGAGGGTCGCCGCACCGCGCGACCTCGCGGACCGCTACGTCGCGCCGTGCCTCGCCGCATTCGTGGCCGAGCACGCCGACGTGCGGGCCACCCTCGTAGCGGACGACGCGCTGCACCGGATCCCCGCCGACGACATCGATCTCGCGATCCGGTACGGAGGCGTCGACGACGCAGGCCTGGTCGTGCGCCGGCTCGCCACGACCGAGCGCATCCTGGTGGCATCGCCCGGATACCTCGCTGCACACGGCCTCCCCGAGGGTCCGGCAGCTCTCGGCTCCCATCGCTGCGTGTCGTGGATCCGGGCAGGTCGCGCATACGCCCGCTGGACGCTCGCTCGCGGGACCGAAGAGCAGACGGTCGCGGTGCGGCCGGTGCTGTGTGGAGACGGTGCGCAGGTGCGCAGGTGGGTGCTCGACGGCCACGGGATCGCGCTGAAGGCCGATCTGGACGTGCGGCGGGAGCTGGCCGACGGGTCGCTGGTGCGCGTCCTCCCCGACTGGTCGGGCGGAGCCGTGCCGCTGGTCGCGGTCACCCCCGGTCGGCGCTTCCGTCCGGCGCGCGTGCAGGCCCTGATCGACCGGCTGGCGGACGAGGTCGTGCGCTGGACACGACCGTTCGGCGGCCTCGAAGCCTGACTCACGGACCGTCGCGTCCTCCTCGCGAGCTCCAGATCCCTCGCCTGAGTTGAAAATGATTTTCATTTTCAGTAGACAGGGGTCCATGAGGAGCCGATGACCGTTCTCGCCATCGCCACCGCTGCCCTCGCGGCGGCACCGTCCGAGACGTCCGAGCCGGACGAGGCGGACGAGCCCGTCGAGGTGGTCGTCGTCACCGCGTCGCGCTCCGAGACCCGTCTCGGCGACACGCCCGTGGCGGTCGAGGTCCTCACCCGTGCCGCCATCGAGGCCTCCGGGTCCGAGACGCTCGCCGAGCTGCTCGAAGAGCGTCCGGGCATCCAGATCGAAGACACCGTCGTCGGATCCGCGGTGCGCCTGCAGGGCATGAACCCGGAGCACACCCTGATCCTGGTCGACGGCCAGCGGGTGCTCGGGCGGAAGGACGGGGTCGTCGACCTGTCGCGCTTCACCCTCGATGCCATCGAGCAGATCGAGATCGTGAAGGGTCCGAGCTCGGCGCTCTACGGGTCCGACGCGATGGGCGGGGTCATCCACATCCGCACCCGACGCGCGCGTCCCGGGGTCTCGGCCGGCCTGCACATGCGGTCGGGCACCCTCGCGCGGAACGACGCTGCGGCAGACCTCGAGCTCGGGGACGAGCGGAGCCGGCACCGCATCGGGGTGGGCTGGCACAGCGGGAGCGCGTGGGACCTGGATCCCGGCGACCCGGCCACCACAGCGAGCGCGTTCCAGCAGATCCAGGCGGAGATCACGAGCACGTTCCGCCCGGCCGCCGATGCGTCGGTCGACGCGAGTGCCTCGTACCTCCAGCGCCGTCTGCAGGGCGTCGACAGCACCGCGACCGGCGCGGTGTCCGACACCCGCGGTGCGATCGAGGACGCCCGTGCAGCGGTCGGCGCCTGGTGGACGCCCGATGCGCGCACGAAGGTGTCCGCGCGGCTGTCGGGATCGCTGTACCGGGCTCAGCACCTGTCCGACCAGCGCCGGGCGGACGCCAACGACAGCGCGTCGACCGACACCGAGCGCCTGGTCGAGAGCTCCGTGCAGCTCGACCGGATCGAAGGCGACCACGCCCTGACGCTCGGCGTCGACGGGCTGGCCCAGGGCATCGACTCCGACCGATTGGGGTCGAGCAAGGGGTCGCGTCGGCGGATCGGCGTGTTCGCGCAGGACGTGTGGACCGCCCACTCGTGGGAGCACGGTCGCCTGATGGTCGTGCCCGGCGCCCGGTTCGACGGCGACAGCCAGTTCGGTCCGGCGGTCACCCCTCGGCTCGCGGGCGCCCTGACGGCACGCCGGGTGACGGTGCGACTGTCGGCGGGCACCGGATACCGCGCCCCCGACTTCCGCGAGCTCTACCTGCTCTTCGAGAACCCCGGGGTGGGCTACGTCGTCGCGGGGAACCCCGATCTGCGCCCGGAGATGAGCGCGCAGGTGAACGGGAGCCTGGAGCTCGCTCCGTCCGAGCGCTTCTCGGCGAGCGCACAGGTCCACGGGGCCCGCATCCGCGACCTGATCGCGATCGGTACCCCCGAGATCACCGGCGGGACCGAGCGCTTCGCGTACGAGAACATCGAGAGCGCCGTGACCGCGGGCGTGGACGTGCAGGTCCGCGGTCGCCCCGGTCCCGTCGACCTCACCCTGGGGTATGCGGCGCTCGTCACCCGGGACCTCGGGCTCGACCGTCCGCTCGAGGGGCGCGTCCCCCACCGCATCACGGGCGCCGCCGCGGTCGAGCTGCCCCTGGCGCTCCGGGCACGGGCGCAGGTGGGCGTGGCGAGCCCCCGGACCTTCTTCGTGGACGCCGACGGCGATGGGACGGACGAGGCGGTGAAGACGGCCTCGCAGGTGACGCTCGACGCTCGGGCGTCCTGGAAACGCGACGGCGTCGAGGTCTTCGCGGGCGTCGACAACGTGCTCGACACCGGCAGCACCGAGCTCGCGCCCACCACACCCCGGCTGCTCTACGCCGGCCTCACGCTCCGCACCCGGAGGGACCGATGAGCCTCCCCCACCGTCTCCTCGCCGCGTGCGCGGCCCTCGCCGTCCTCCCGGGCTGTGTGCAGGACCTCGCCCTGCTCCACCACTGGGACGACGCGCCGGCGACCCCGCCGACACCGCCCGCGGTGGACCCCGACACCAGCGACACGGCGGTCCCCCTCGCCACGGGGACCACCGAGATCGCGGCCGGCGTGTGGAGCACCGAGGTCGACGCCACCGATGCGGTCGCCTGGGTCGCGGTCGATCTCGACGGCCGCGGAGAGCAGGGTCCACGCGACGGGAGCGACTGGGACGTGGCCCTGCGCCGCTACGACGTCGCCGTGAACGGAGGGGCCTCGGGGGACGGCGGGGTCGAGGTCCTCTTCGTGCCCGACGTGTCGCTCACGGACCTCGGCACCCCACCGTCCAGCGGCTTCACGACCGACGCGCCCGACGTGCCCGACGACGACGACGAGGAGCCCGAGCACGCGATGGCCGACTGGTACGCGTACGACTCCACCTCCCACGTCCTCACCCCCCATCCCGGCACCTGGGTGATCCGGTCGACCCGGGGGCGGACGTGGGTCCTCGCCTTCCACAGCTACTACGACGACGCGGGCACCTCCGCGGTCGTCACCTTCCACTGGACCGAGCTGACCCCGAGAGGAACGCCATGACCCTGAGAATCGCCCTGCTCCTGCCCTTCTTCGCACTCGGATGCGACGGGGACGACCCGCCCACCGAGGAGTCCGACACCGACACCGATGCCGATGCGGACACCGATGCCGATGCGGACACCGACACCGATGCGGACACGGACGCCGACACCGACACCGATGCGGACACCGACACCGACACCGACACCGACACCGATGCGGACACCGACACCGATCCGGTGCTGCCGACGACGTGCTCCACGACCATCACGGCCGCGCTGGGAGGCACGTTCGTCGCGCTCTGCGAGGTGGACGGGCCCGTTCGACACGTGCGCATCGAAGGTGTCGAGACCCCGGCCTTCCACGCGTCCGCGCAGCTCGTGTTCGGCGCGGCCCTCGCTCCCGCGGGCGCGAACGACCCGCTGAACGCGGGTGAGCTCCGCGTGCTCGCCTATGGTGGGGCGAACCCGGCTCCTCCGCCGCTCGTGGAGGCCTCGTTCGGCACGGAGTCCGAGACCCTCGCGGACGCGGCGACCTTCCTGCACACCGCCGGAGACCTGTGCTTCGACCTCCACGACGGCGCGGTCGATCAGGCTCCCACGGTCGAGCTGTGGGTGGACGGGCAGAACGGCGCGGACTGCTCGGATCCCCTCACCCTCGACAGCACGACGACCTTCGCGACGGCCGCGACGTTCGGAGGGGGGTTCGGCACGATCAACGCCGGTACCCCCGTGTGGTTCCGGCAGACCGCCGGCCTGTCGACCGAGCCGGTCGTGACCCTCACCAGCACGCCCGTGACGCCCTGAGCCTCAGCAGGTCGGGTCGGAGAGGCTCGACCGGATCACGAGCGTGCTGAACACCACGAGGGCTCCGTCGTCGGCCTGGTACCAGTCGAACAGCAGGCTGCCGTCGTTGTTCCCGTTGAAGATGTTGTCCTGCGAGTTCGGCGTGTCGGGCTGACCGTGCGGGC
Source organism: Myxococcota bacterium (assembly GCA_041389565.1). Taxonomy (GTDB): domain Bacteria; phylum Myxococcota_A; class UBA796; order UBA796; genus JACKEQ01. Next base: position 1,856 of record JAWKRP010000028.1, on the reverse strand, counting down.
TGTACACCGGATGGTTCGCGAACACGTCCTGGGTCAGCGCCGGATCGAAGCCGAACTGCGACGTGAGCGAGCTCTGTCCGGCCGCCGTGCGCACCTGGAAGTGGATGTGCACGGCGCGCCCGCGGTACCAGCCGGGCATGCAGGTGTCGAAGTCGACGCGTCCGTCGGCGTCGGTGGTCTGCATCCCGCGGAACCACCGGGAGGCACGGGCCGCCGCGTCGCCGCTCGTGCACATGTCGATGGCGTCCGACCCGGAGTACAGCCCGCTCGGCGAGCAGTGCCAGACGTCCACCACCACGCCTTCGACCGGGTTGCAGTCGGTGTCGACCACACGGAAGGCGAGGCGGGTCGGGAGCCCGTCGACCCCTTCGGAGATGTCGCGACGCTCGATCGTCTCCGCGTAGCACGGGCCCAGCGTGAGCTCGCACTCCTGAGCGCACGTGTCGTCGAACGTGACCGCGTACGTGGTGCCCAGCGCAGCCGTGCCTCCCGTGGCCCACGCACCGACGGCCGTGTCGCGCGTCGAGGGCGCTTCGCCGGTGTCCAGCGCGTCGGTGTCGGTGAGGTCGGTGTCGGCGGTTCCGGCAGTGTCCACGCAGGCGAGCGCGGCGGTGCACGCGAGGCCGGCGAGGATCGTCCTGCGGTCGGGAGTGGGTACGGGCATGGGACCTCCTGGAGTCACCCCGTGGCTATCCGTGGGGGTCTTGCGGACTCCTGAACGGCGCCACTGCACGTCGCCGATCCTCACTCGCAGGTGAGGAGGTCGAGGCTGCCCTGGGCGGGCCAGGCCGCACACGCCGCTCCACACAGCTCCAGGTCGCTTCCGGCCTGCGTCCAGCCGTCCCCCGCCGAGCAATCCGACACCCAGGACCACGTGGTGGCCCCGAGGCTCACGGTGGCCGAGGGGTCCACGGGCCCCGAAGCGACGGGCACGACACAGGCCCCGAGCGCGGCGACGACCTCGCGGAGCGCGGTCTCGAGCTCCGCTTCGTCGTGCGCGTTCGCGAAGGTGGAGGTGTCGCCCTGCGCCGCCAGCGTGTTCAGCACGGTGGTGGGGTTCGTGCCGTTGGGCTCGCCCCCGATCCCGTCGTCCAGCACGGTGTCGGGCACGTCCAGCCCGATCACGAAGGTGTCGACGCCGGAGCTGGCCGCCCCCGAGGCCACGACCTCCACGCTGCTGTCGTACACCTCGAACAGCTCGAAGTTCGTCGCCGCGTTCGGGTCGCAGTTCCCCGCGCCCGCCGTGATGACCACCGAGGCGCGCCGACCGGACGGATCGGAGGTGTCGAGGTAGTCCGAGGCCGTCAGCAGACCGAGGGTCGTCGGCCGCCCGCCGTACGACGCCACCGTGTCGACCGCCGGCATCGACGCCAGGATCGCGTTGTGGGCGTTGGTGGTGTTGGGCACCTCGGGGAAGCTCGAGGTCACGCAGGCCGAAGGCCCGTACACGTTCTGGGCGGACGTGGCCGGGAACAGGGTGAGCCCGAAGTCCACGACGGCACCCTCGGAGCCCACCACGGCGTCGACGACCCGATGTCCGCTGGACCAGAGCGTCACCTGCGGAGAGCTGCCGAGCCCGTCGTGATCCCAGGTCCGCGTGAACATGCTCGCCGACTTGTCCATCACGATGTGCAGCTTCGGAGCCACGCGCGTCAGGGTCGACGTCGCCGGGGTGCACGGAGGGTCGGTGTCCGTGTCGGTGTCGCTGTCCGTGTCGGTGTCGCTGTCCGTGTCGGTGTCGCTGTCCGTGTCGGTGTCGCTATCCGTGTCGGCGTCCGTATCGCTGTCCGTGTCCGCGTCGGTGTCGGTGTCGGTATCGCTGTCGGTGTCCGTGTCGGTATCGCTGTCGGTGTCCG
>JAWKRP010000027.1:0-137674 GCA_041389565.1 Myxococcota bacterium | reverse complement strand
TGGTCCATCCCGGGGGACGGCCACCCCGACGCGCGGGTCCACGCGGACTGGGCCCGGCGCCTGGCGGAGGTCCTGTGACGCTCTGGATCCGCCTGTGGACGGCCCTCCGGAGCGCGTCGAGCACCCTGGTCCTCGCGGTCGTGTGGATCACGGTCCTCACGCCGCTCGGCCTGGTCTCGCGGTCCCTCCGGTCCGACCCGCTCCAGCGGAGCTTCGACCCGGGGCTCCCGTCCTACTGGGCCGATCGCGACGATCCCGGTTCAGAGGCCCGGCCCGACGGGGCCAGTGAAGGGGTGGTGGGCTTCCTGGTCGCGCGGGGCAAGCCCTGGATGGTGCCCGTCGTGCTCGTGCTGCTCGCGGTGGGGTCGCTCGTCGTGCTCTCGGAGGGGTCGGCGGTGTTCGTGCTGCTGTACCCGTTGTTCTGATGCGAACGCTCGGGATCTCGGCCTTCTACCACGACAGTGCGGCGGCGTTGATCCGCGACGGCGAGCTCGTGGCCGCGGCTCAGGAGGAGCGGTTCACCCGCCGCAAGAACGACCCGTCGTTCCCGATGCACGCGATCCGGTCGGTGCTCGAGATCGCCGGTGAGCGCGAGGTCGATCGGGTCGTGTACTACGAGCGTCCGCTCCCGAAGCTCGAGCGGCTGCTCGAGACCTGGCTCGCGACGGCACCTCGGGGGTTCCGTCGGTTCGCCGCCGCCTGGCCCACCTGGACCGACCGCGTGTTCGTCGAGCGCCACTTGCGCCGGGAGCTCGGCCAGCTCGGGCTGAGCGCGCCCGTATCGGTGGTCGGGCACCACGACAGCCATGCCGCCAGCGCATTCCTGCCGTCTCCCTTCGAGCGGGCCGCGATCCTCACGGTCGACGGGGTGGGGGAGTGGGAGACCGCCACGATGGGCGTGGGCGAGGGCACGACGGTGCGCGTGCAGCAGGCGCTCCGCTTCCCGCACTCGCTCGGCCTGCTGTACTCCGCGTTCACGAGCTACTGCGGGTTCCGCGTCGACAGCGGCGAGTACAAGGTGATGGGGCTCGCGGCGTTCGGGGAGCCGCGCTTCGCCGACACGATCCGCGAGCACCTGATCGATCTGCGGCCCGACGGCTCCTTCCGGCTCGACCTGCGGTACTTCGACTTCCTCGCCGGCGAGCGGATGTACAGCGACGCGTTCTGTGCGCGGTTCGGGGGCGCGGCCCGGGAGCCCGAGAGCCCCATGTCGGCGCGGTTCGAAGACCTGGCGGCGTCGATCCAGGCCGTCACGGAGGACGTGGTGGCACGCATGGCTGCGGAGGCCGTGCGTCGGGCGGGCTGTCGCGACCTGTGCATGGCCGGAGGGGTGGCCCTGAACTGCGTGGCGAACGGGAAGCTGGTGTCCGAGGGCGTGGTCGACCGGCTGTGGGTGCAGCCGGCAGCGGGGGATGCCGGCGGGGCGCTCGGGGCCGCGCTCGTAGCGAGCCCGTGTCGCGTCGATCTCGGAGACGGCGGGCTCGGCGCGTGCGCGGGCGTGGACGTCGACGTTCCCGGCATCGTGGACGCGCTGGTGGCCGGCGAGGTCGTGGGGCTCGTGCAGGGACGGATGGAGCTCGGCCCACGGGCGCTCGGGCACCGCTCGATCCTGGCGGACCCCCGCGATCCGGCCATGCAGGACCGGGTGAACGCGGCCGTGAAGAAGCGCGAGTCCTTCCGTCCGTTCGCGCCCGCCGTGCTGGAGGAGCGGGCCTCGGAGTGGTTCGAGCTGGCCGGCGCGAGCCCGTACATGACCCAGGTGGGCGCGGTGAAGCGTCCGCTCCCGGCGGTCACCCACGTGGACGGCACGGCCCGGGTGCAGACCGTGGGCGCGGAGAACCCGGTGTTCCGGGCGATCCTGCAGGGCTTCGAGGCGCGCACGGGCTGTCCGGTGCTGCTGAACACGAGCTTCAACGTGCGCGGAGAGCCGATCGTGCGCACCGCGGAGGATGCCGAGCGGTGCTTCCGGTCGACGGACATCGACGTGCTGGCGGTCCCGGGGCGGCTCGTCCGCAAGCGACCCGCAGATCGCGCCGCAGAATGAAGTCCGTACAAGCCCGAATCTCCGAAGGTTCGGTTTTCCTCTGAGACCGCCGGGGGATACGGGCGGGCATGCTCGTCCTGCTCGCCGCCTGCTCGGGTCCCGAACCCCTCGACTCCGACGACACCGATCTGGTCGTCGGAACCTACGACGACCTCGCGCACTGGCTGTGCCACCCGGACGCCCCGGAGTCCGTGTGCGACGGGGATCTCGACGTCACCGTGGTGTACGGAGACGGGTCCATGGAGCCGAGGCCGCACGTTCCCGCCGCGGATCCCGCGTTCGACTGCTTCTACGTGTACCCCACCGTCTCCGGCGACCTCACGCAGAACAGCGACCTCGAGCCGGGCCCCGAGGAGCGGTTCACCACGCTCATCCAGTTCGGCCGGTACTCCGCCGTGTGTCGGCCGTTCGCGCCGGTCTACCGCCAGCTCACGGTGGCCTCGCTGCTGTCCGAAGACGACCCGACCGCCGGGTTCACGCTCGCGTACGGGGATGTCGAAGACGCCTGGCTGCACTACCTCGAGCACGACAACGACGGCCGTCCGGTCCTGCTGGTCGGGCACTCCCAGGGCGCGCTGCTGCTGCGGAGCCTGCTGCGCCTGTCGATCGAGGCCGACCCTGCGGTGCACGAGCGCATCGTGGGCGCGCACCTGCTTGGGATGAGCGTTCAGGTCCCCGAAGGCGAGCTCGTGGGCGGAGATCTGGCGCAGACGCCCCTCTGTACGTCCGCCGACGAGTGGGGCTGCGTCACCACGTTCCTCACGTTCCGTCCCGAGGCGCCGCCCGGAGCGAACGTGTTCGTCGGCCAGCCGCTGCCCGGGAACGAGGTGCCGTGCACGAACCCGGCCGCGCTCACGGGCGCTTCGACGCTCGGCGCGGTGTTCCCGGTGTCCGGGCCGGGCGGGATCGCCGACCTCCTCGCTGGGAACACGACTCCATGGGACGATCCGGGGGCTCACCCCGCGGTCCCCACGCCCTTCTTCGCGGTGCCCGGGCTCATCGACGCCGAGTGCCGGCAGGAGGGGGCGTTCGGCTACCTGGAGGCGTCGATCCCCGACGATCCGACGGATCCGCGCTTCGACCGGATCGAAGGCGACTTCCCGCTTCCGGGCTGGGGCCTGCACCTCGTCGACGTGAACCTCGCGATGGACGATCTGGTCGCCCTCGCGGAGCGCCAGCACGCCGCAGCGCCCTGACCTCAGAGCTCGCGGCGCATCAGCAGGATCTGGGAGTCGCGGTCCCGGAGGGACGGGCCAGGTCCGCCGCTGGCCGCGACGGTTCGTGAGTCGCCGTCGGCCTCCGCGCCGATCTCCTCGAACCCGTGCCGTAGGAACAGCGCTTCGCTCCCCCGGTAGCTGCGGGGCTCGTCCCAGGGGCGCGTCGGGAATGCCTCGATGCAGCCGGCCCCCTCGGCCCGTGCGCGGGCGATCACGCCGTCCAGGATGGCGTCTGCGAGCCCGCGTCCGCGGGCGGCGGCGGGCAGCGCGAAGCAGCCGACGATCCATGCGTCCGTGCGGTCCGACAGGCGCGCACCGAGACGCTCGTGCAGGCGCGGGAACTCCGACCGCGGGCCTGCGCCCGTCCAGCCGACGAGCTCCGGCCCCTCGAACACCAGGAACCCCGGCTTGCGCCCGCTCGCGACGTCCTGCCGGGTGGCCGCGAGGTTCGGCCGCGCGGCGTCCCTGCACCGAGTCCCCCAGCCGGGACCCGCGTGCGTCCACACCGCACAGAAGCAGCCGCCGAAGTCGGCGTGGCCGAGGAGGCCGGCGAAGGCCTCCATCCGGTCGGCCGTCAGCGGCACGAGCTCGATTTCCGCCGGATTCGGCCGACAAGCGGCCTCTATCCTGCGGAATCGCACTCAGTGAATCTCTTGACGGAGCCCCGTAGGCTCGCCTAAAACCTGGTTTTGCACTGACGTGCCGGCGAGCTCACGGGTCTTGACCGTCAAGAGATTCAAACGGCCGAGACCAGCTTGCCCTCGCCGCCCTTGAACAGCTTGCGCGCGGTCTTCTCGGCGTCGGCCGCGTAGTGCCCCTCGACCTCGATCTCGAAGGTGAGCGTGAACTTCCGGCTGGGCGCGTCGGCGTCGAACTGCGCCGACAGGTCGGTGTCGACCGCGGCATCCACGGGCCCGAGCGCCATGCCCTCGGAGTCGATCCCGAACACCTTGCGCGGCTTGATCTCGCCTTCCGCCAGCAGCGTGCCGAGCTGCGCGATGGCCGCGATGTCGCCGACCTCGTAGACGTTCGTGAGGTTCGCCACGATGGTCTTCTGGCCGAGCGCCGGGCTCTCGAACGTGTAGATGAACAGCGTGTCGGTCTGCTCGTGGGCGCGCTTCTCGACGGTCTTCATGGCGATGACGGGCACTGGGTCCTCCGGGCTGTGGACCCCGCCGCTATCGATCTGGCGCGGGGATGTCGATGCCCCACACGCGCTCCAGGAAGGCCAGCCAGGCCTGCATGGCCTCGGGCCGGTCGAGCGTCCAGGCGTTGTGCCCGTGGTGCGGCAGCTCGAGGTACTCGGCCCCGGGGATGAGCTTCGCGAGCTTGCGCCCGTGCTCGACGGGGATCAGCGTGTCGTCGGTACCGTGCATCACGAGCACCGGAACCCGGATGCGCGGCGCCCGCTCGTACGAGCGGAACGGGTTCTTCAGCAGCAGGGACACGGGGAGCAGCGGCTGGCTGGCGCCCGCGATCTCCTCGATCGACGAGAACGTCGAGTCGAGCACGGCCCCCGCGGGCTGGGCGTCCATCAGGAGGTGGTGCACGACCCCGCCGCCCATCGACTGCCCCTGCACCACGACGTGATCGGGCGCGAAGCCGAGGTCGTTCGTGACGTACGCCCACAGCGCGAGCGCATCGAGCCGCATGCCCGCCTCGCCGGGGGTGCCTTCGCTCCCGGGATAGCCGCGGTACGACACGCACAGCACGTCGACGCCGGGGAGCTGTGCGGCCAGCCAGGGCACGGCCTGGATGCTGCCGCCATTCCCGTGGAAGTACAGCAGCGCGTGGGTGCCGCCTGCCTTCCGATGCCAGCCGTACAGCGCGGTGCCGTCGGACGCCGTGATCGTGAACGGCTCCACGCCCGTGCGCTCCGCAGCGCGGTCGAGCTCGGATCGCGTCGTGCCGTCGGGGTGGAACAGGATGGCGTCCTGCAGCGCGTACATCAGGCCCGCGTACGCCACGTACAGCACGCCGACCCCCCCGAGCGCCAGGACGACCAACCGCTTCACCCAGCTCACGGCACGGCCGGAGTGGGCGCCTTCGCGAGCCACGGGCAGTGCTCGAGGTTCGTCGCGCACCAGGTCTCGACCGGCACGGGCTCGGCCTGCGTGTAGCCCTCCGGGAGCATCACGACGCCGGACTGCGTGCGGTAGTACACCTGCCAGCCCCAGTAGCCGCGGTACGCCAGCGGATCGCGCTCGATCACCGACGCGTAGGCCTTGATCGAGCGGACGTAGTGGTCGCTGTGGTTGTAGTGCCAGATGGCCTTGTCGAGGTCGCGGCTGGCCCCCATCTTCGCGAGGTAGTTCCCGGCGCCGAGGATGGCGTCGTGCGGATCGAGCACGTCGCCCGTGCCGTAGGCCTTCCACGTGGCCGGCATGAACTGCATCGGACCCTGCGCGCCTGCCCAGCTCGTGCCCTTCAGCCGGCCCATGCGCGTCTCCACCAGGTGGATGGCGGCCAGCACCTCCCACGGGACGCCCGAGGCGGTCTCGGCCTCGCGGTAGTACCCGAGCAGGACGTCGATGTCGGGCGGCGGCGCGATGGTCCACTCGGGCACGGTGGTCTTCAGGTTCTTCACGGTGTGCGCGGCGCTCGAGCTCGCGGCCAGGTTGGTCTGGACGATCCACCGTGTGGGCTCGTCGAGGGCCGCCAGCACGGCCTCCTGGAGCTCCTGTTCGCCGGAGAGCCCGCGGTACAGGGCTTGCTGGCGCTTCCCGGCGCTGGCGAGGTCGGCGCCGGTGACCGCAGGATCGCGGATCTTCGTCTCGAGCAGGGCGAGCTCGGTGGCGATGTCTTCGGCCGGACCGGCCCACGCCGGAACGGACCCCAGGAGGGCCGCGATTCCCGCGGCCGTGGTGCTGATGCGCATGAGACCTCCAGGACTCCCGTGTGCAACCCTCACGCCAGGAGGTCGCGAACGGCTTCGGCCACGTCGAGCGCGGTGTGGTAGCGGCCGACCTCTCCCTGGATGAGGGCGGTTCCGGTGGACCGTTCGGGACCCTCGAAGCTGCGCCGGTGGCGGATGACGGCGGGCAGGCCCGTCCACAATTCGTAGACACGATCGATGTCGTTCCACGTGATGATCGGGAACGGCGCGCGATCGGAGTTCACCATCACGAGCATCGGCTCGGCGACCATGCGCTCCGAGATCACGGGGCTCTCGGCGAGCTCGAACAGCGGGTTGAGCATGCGCCGGCACCGGATGCCGGACCGACCGAGGCCGCGCCCCACGCGGTCGAGCGCGTTCCGGGTGCGCTGGTCGGGGAGCACGGTGTGCGCGAGCACGTCGATCGGGTGCCACACGTCGCTGTCGGGGTGCAGGAACTGCATCGCGCCCACGCGGAGCTTGTAGTCCATGCGGGGCTCGCCCGGCAGCACGTAGCCGCTGTAGTGCCAATCGAGCCCGTGCTCGCGGCCGTGCTCGACCTCGAGCAGCATCGTGGCCATGCCCAGGCTGTCGCTCGCGTACGCGGGTGCGAAGGCCCCGAGCAGGCTCATCACCGAGCGGTGCCCCTGGTCGAACAGGCTGAACGCGACGAGCCGACCTTCGTGCCGGATCGCGATCTCCTGCGTCTCGTAGCACTCCATCGCCTCCTCGCCGCCGAGGAAGTCGACGAGGTTCGCGGGCCGCTCTCCACCGACGTGCGCGCAGTACGCGCGGTAGAGCGCTTCGTGCTCGTCGTCGAGATCGATGGGGTGCGTGTGGATCTCGAAGTCGCGGCGCACCCGCGAGAGCAGGCGGCGGTTGCTGCGGGACCAGCGCAGCGCGGGGATGTCGGTGCGCGTCCAGATGGTGGACCGGAGGTTGCGCTCCTCCCACACGGTGAACCGGGTGGTGCGCATGGTGCCGCCGAACCGGAACCACCCGCGCTCGAGGTACGCGTCGAGGTCGGACCGGGTGATGCTCTCCGCGGTCTGTCGGACCATCTTCCTTCCGGGGCGGGGCTACCCCCTGATTGTAGCTGGTCGGCGCGTCAGTGGGCGCCCTCTGCACGCTCGGCGTCGAGCTTCTTCTGGTAGCGGCCCTGCGCGATGTCGACGATCGTGAGGATCGCGATCGAGAAGTAGAAGGTGGTCTTCGCCATCGGCTCGACGGCGTACTCGCCGAAGTGGATGTGCGCCGTGTGCCCGCCCTCGCCGACGAGCATCACGCCCACGATCAGCAGGATGAACAGGCCGAGCACCTCGTACATGCGGTTCCGCTTGAGGAACTCCGACACGTGGTCGGCGAGCGCCATCATGCCGAAGCCGGAGATCACGATGGCGGTCGCCATCACGGGCAGGGAGTCGGTGAGCGCGATGGCCGACAGGATCGAGTCGAACGAGAACACGAGGTTCATCACGACGATCCAGGCGATGGCGACCCCCGTGCTGCGGAGCGGGGCCTCCTCGTGCGCGCCCGGCTCGTGGATGGAGAGCATGTGCGTGATCTCCTTGAACGCCGTGTACATGATGAAGATCCCGCCAGCGAGCACGATGACGGAGTGCACGTTGAACTCGGCCTTGAACCACTCGCCCACGTGCGGGCTGAAGAAGGGGTCCTGGAAGAGCGCGATCACGTTCACCACGGCGAACAGGAGGGCGATCCGGAGGAAGATCGCGATCCCGATGCCCAGCCTGCGCACCTTCTGCTGCTGGTCTTCCGCGACGCGCTTCGACTCGATGGAGATGTACAGCAGGTTGTCGAACCCGAGCACCGCCTGAAGGAACACGAGCATCAGGAGCGTGAACAGGTTTTCGAGGGAGAACAGGTCCATTGGGCCTCCGGCGGGCCTCTTCTACCATCGCGAACCGCTGCGGTCGCCCCTCCGCCCGGTCCCCACGCGCAGGCTCGCGGTGTACTGTCCCGGCCGCATGTCCCTGTCCTTCTCGGTCTCCGTGCTCGTGCAGCACCACTCGAACGGGACGGTCACCGCGCGCGTGCTCGGCGCGGCCGACCTCACGGCGTGGGGAACCACGCTCGAGGCCGTGCGCGAAGACCTCGAGCTCGCGCTGATCGATCGGATCGAGCGCAGCCATCCGCTCCGTCTGCACGCCTTCCAGGCCCCCCGTGGGCGGGAGCGCATCGGCATCGTGGTGGGCGAGACCGTCGAGGTGCTCGAGGCCCCTCCCGTGCTGCGCGAGGCCGAGATCGACGTGCTCGTGGAGCCCGAGGGCGACTGGATCAACGCCTGGATCCCGAAGCTCGACGCCCGGCTGTGGGTCGCGGCCGACGACGATCTGCGCGCCCGCGTGAAGGAGCTCGTGAAGCAGTCGCTCGCCGAGGCCGACACGCAGAAGCGCCTGTCCATGCGGGCCGAGAGCGGGATGGAGCTCGTCGAGCTCGTGCTGGACGTGGAGACCGCGCCTCTCGAGGCGTTCACGGGCGAGCACGCGGGCCTCCAGATCCTGCCCGAGCCGCGCCCGAAGGAGGAGAAGGACGAGGAGGAGGCGGAGGCGAAGAAGGTCCCGACCCCGGTGCTCGACAGCCTCGCCATCGAGCTGACGGCCGACCCCGACGCGCTCGTCCGGGCGCATGGGCGCGACGCCGAGGTGGCCGACCTGCTCCGCATGCTGGCGCAGCCGGGCGCCGTGATCGCGGTGGTCGGGCCCGATGGCTGCGGGAAGTCCGCCGTGCTCGACCAGGTCGCCCGTCAGCTCGAAGACCGCCGCGCGTGGTTCTGTGACGCCTCCCGACTCGTCACCGCCGACCTGTTCTCGGGCTGGCGCGGCAAGACCCTCGACCTCGTGGCGGAGCTCGCGGAGGTCCAGGGCGTGTGGTCGGTCGGCGATCCGGTCGCGCTGCTCGACGCCGGGAAGCACGTCGGCAGCGAGATGAACGTCGCGCAGCTCCTGAAGCCGTTCCTGTCCGGGGGCCAGCTGCGTGTCGTCGCCGAGTGCTCGGAGGAGGGCTGGGGTCGGCTGGAGTCGCGAGATCCGGGATTCGCCCGTCTGTTCACGCCCTACCGCATGGTGGAGCCCGCGGAGCCCCTCGTGCGCGGCATCCTCGACGCCGTCGCGACGGATCTCCCCGTGCCCGTGGGCTCTTCCGGGCTCGACGCCGCGGTGGGGCTCGCGCGGCGGTACGGTCCGGCAGACGCCCTCCTCGGCACCACGTGCCACTTCCTCAAGCGCCTCACCGCCGAAGCGCGCGCACGCTCGGAAGCCGGCCCGCTCGAGCGGCTCGACGTCATCCGGAGGTTCTGCGCGGAGACCGGCCTGCCCGAGATCCTGGTGCGCGACGAGGTCACCCTCGATCCGGACGCCGTGCGCGACGCGTTCCGCGAGCGACTGGTCGGACAGGACGCCGCGCTCGACCACATGGTCGACCTCATCGCGGTCATCAAGGGCGGGATGAGCGATCTGGCCCGTCCGCTCGGCTCGTTCCTGTTCGTCGGGCCCACCGGGGTCGGCAAGACCGAGACGGCCAAGGCGCTGGCCACGTGGCTGTTCGGCCGCGCCGACCGCCTCGTGCGGTTCGACATGTCGGAGTTCAGCGGCCCCGACTGCCTCCAGCGCCTGCTCGACCGCGACGCCGGGCTCGTGGCGCGCGTCCGCCAGACCCCGTTCTGCGTCGTGCTGCTCGACGAGATCGAGAAGGCGCACGGCGCCGTGTTCGACCTGCTGCTCCAGGTGCTCGGGGAAGCGCGCCTGTCCGATGCCTCCGGCCGCACGGCCGACTTCCGGAACGCAGTGGTCCTCATGACGAGCAACCTGGGCGTGGGCTCGTTCAAGCGGCCGTCCGGCTTCGGGGCCGACATGGCGGGCTCGCTGCGCGATCACGTGCTGGGGGAGGTCGAGCGGTTCTTCCGTCCGGAGCTGTTCAATCGCATCGACCGTGTCGTGCCGTTCGCGTCCCTCGGAGCCGACGCCATCCTCGGCATCGCCGCGCGGGAGGTGCGTGGGGTCGCCGAGCGGGAGGGGCTGAGGGGTCGGAACGTCCAGCTCGACCTCGACGACCGCGTGGTGCCCTGGCTCGCGGAGCGCGGCGTCGACGTGCAGTACGGCGCCCGACCCCTGAAGCGCGCCGTCGGGGAGCACCTCGTCGGGCCGCTCGCCCGCCACCTGTCCGGCTCCGGCGTGCCGCCACGGGTGCGGGTGCGCGTGAAGGGCGGTGCGCTCGACTTCGTGAACGCGGAGTCCGACGACCGTGCGCCCGGTCACGCCCGCCTGCGCGCGGTGCTCGAAGCCGCCGCCGACCTCCGGTTCCGCGCGGTGTGCTGGCGCCAGACCGCCGCCTACCGGGCTTCGCTGAACGAGGTCCGCCTCGTCGAGCGCCTGATGTCGGCCAAGCGGTTCTGGAAGGACGAGAAGCTCGCGCGCGAGCGGTCCGAGGCCATCGCGTCCGTCGCAGAGGCGCTGTCCGCCGTCGACGCCGCCCACGACCAGATCCTCGCCGCCGAAGAGCTCGCCCACGAGTCGTGGATGCGGCGCGACGGCTCGGTGGTCGACGCCCTCGAAGCCCAGCTCCTCGAGGTCGAGAAGGAGCTGGTGGAGGCCGGCCTCCTGCTCGCCGGTGCCCGATTCCCCAAGCCCACGCTGGCCTGGCTGCGGGTCTCGGGCGACCTGGCCTTCCAGAAACAGCTCGTCTCCGACTACTTCGTCCTGGCGGCGGAGCGGGCGTGGTCCGTCACGATACGCCCGGCCGATGGCAAGAAGCTCGAGTGGCCGGCCGAACCAGGGGTCTCGCTCGATGCGATGGTGCATCGGATCCGCAAGGCGTCGGGAGGCGCTCCGTGGCTCGTCCGGTTCGAAGGGCCCCACGCAGCCGCGCTGCTCGCGGGGGAGACCGGTGGCGTGTCGCTGAAGGACCCCAACACCCCCGAGCGCGTGCTGGTGGAGTTCTTCGCCGATCGCCCGTCGACGAAGGTGCCCGACACCTACGCGACGGCTCGGGTGTTCGACCCCCGCAAGGGCCAGGTGAAGGACAACCAGCACCAGGTGACGACCACGCTGTACGCCCGTGCCAGCCGGTCGATCCTGTCGCTCATGTGGCTCGACCTGTACGTGCGCATGCACGGCGCCGAACGCGGGCGGCGGCTGTGGAAGGCGGTCGAATGGAGCTGACCGTCGCCGCGATGGTGGGCATCGACCGCAACGACCGGGTGGAGGTCCGCCTGCCCGGGCTCACGTCGAGCGTGTTCCGCGGTCCGAGCCCGGCGGAGCTGCTCGACGATGCCGCGCTACACCTGATGGAGCACGTGCCCCGGTGGGATCCGGCCCGTCTGCACCGGCTGATCCTCAACCCCGAGGTACGGCTGCGCAAGGTCACGATCGACGCCGAGATCGCGTTCGGCGACAGCAAACGCAAGCAGGCGGTGAAGGCGAAGCTCGACGTCTTCTGCACGCGCTGGCCGGAAGACGGCTTCTGGATCGTGTCGGTTCCGAGGCTCGGTGGCGGCGAGCTCGCCGTACCGGGGCTGGGCGCGCTCGAGGAGGGCATCACCGAGTGGCTGCGCCGGTGGGCGAAGACCGGCTCGCTCCAGGCGCTCGAAGCGGCCGCACCCCTGCAGGACACGCACCTGGAGCTGATCGACGTGGAGCTCGAGCTGCCGAGCGTGCTCCCGAGCCGCAAGCCGAAGCGGTCGAAGAAGCGGAAGAAGGCGAAGCTCCCGGAGGAGACCGCCGAGCCCCCGAAGAAGACGTGGATTCCCGCGAACGAGCTGCGGTCCGTCGGCGTGAACCTCGTGCATCGCGCGATGGACGGGCGCCTGCAGCCCGCGTTCGGGCGCGACGCCCTGGTCGCGGATCTGGCGACCCAGCTGGGCTCCGAGGGCGCCTGCGTGCTGCTCGTGGGGGAGTCGGGCGTCGGGAAGACCGCCATCATCGAGGCCGTCGCGCAGCGCTTCGCGAATCCCGGCCAGACCATGCAGCAGCGCACGGACTTCTGGCGCGTCGACGGGGGGCGCCTGATCTCCGGCATGAGCTACGTCGGCGCATGGGAGAGCCGGATGTCGAGGATCGTCGAGGAGATCCATCAGCGCGACGACGTGCTGGTGGTCGACGACCTGCCGAGCCTCGCGTGGACCGGCCGGTCCGCGCAGTCCGACACCACCATGGCGGGCTTCCTGCTCCCGCACCTGCAGCGCGGGGAGCTGCGCATCCTCGCCGAGTGCACGCCCGAGCGCCTGGAGGCCGGCCGTCAGCGCAACCCCGGGTTCTTCGCGGGGTTCCGCATCGTGCAGGTGGGCCCGATGGACGCCCTCGGCACGTACCGCGTGCTGCTCCAGCACCTCCGGAGGGTCGAGCTCGACCGCGACCTCGCGAGCACCCCCGAGCTGCTCGAGACCGTGCTCGGCCTCGCGCGGCGGTTCGGTCCGCGCATGGCCGAGCCCGGGCGGTCCGTGTCACTCGCGCGGCGGTTCCTGGGCGACGTGCGCACCGAGCGCGAAGACCGCTTCCAGCGCGGTGTGATCGGGTCTTCCGACGTGCTCGACCACTTCGCCACCACCACCGGTCTCCCGCGGTTCGTGCTCGAGCCCGGCCGCGGCGAGCCGGTCTCCCGCATCCGGGCCTGGTTCGAGCGGCACATCGTCGGGCAGGAGGGCGCCATCGGGGCGGTGACCGACGTGGTCGCGATGCTCCAGGAGGGCCTCGACGACCCGGATCGCCCCGTCGCCACGCTGTTGTTCGTGGGCCCGACCGGGGTGGGCAAGACCGAGACGGCCAAGGCACTCGCGCAGTACCTGTTCGGCGACGCGAGCCGGCTCCTGCGGTTCGACATGTCCGAGGTCCATGGGCCCGGGGCGCTCCAGCGGCTCGTGGGCGGGGGAGGCCGTCCCGACGGCGATCTCACGCGGGCGGTCGCCAACCAGCCCTTCTCCGTCGTGCTGCTCGACGAGATCGAGAAGGCGGGGCCCGAGGTGTTCGACCTCCTGCTCCAGGTGCTCGGGGAGGGGCGGCTCACGAACGCGGTCGGCCAGACCACCGACTTCCGGAACACCGTGGTCGTGATGACCTCGAACCTCGGGGTCAGCGCGTCCCGGCGCCGCACCGGCTTCGCCCGCGACGACTCCGAAGCGGACGCGACCCACTACCGCCGCGCCGCGGAGCGCTTCTTCCGGCCGGAGTTCTTCAACCGCATCGATCGCATCGTGCCGTTCCGCGAGCTCGGCCGGATGGACGTCGCACCGCTGGTGCAGCGCATCGTCGGGCGCGTGCTCGGACGCCGCGGGCTGCGCCGCTCCGGCGTGATCGTGCACCTCGACCCGCCCATGCGGGACTGGATCGCCGAGATCGGGTTCGACCCCGTGTACGGCGCCCGGTCGCTCCAGCGGGTGGTGGAGCGCGAGCTCACCGTGCCGCTCGCGCGCCTGTTGGCCGACCGTCCTCCCACCGAGCGGGGCGCGTGGATCGACCTGTGGCGCACTCCCGACGGCCTGAAGCTGCACTTCGACGGCCTCGCCGACCGTCCGCGCGATGCCGCCGACGTCGAGCCTCCCTCGGACTGGGCCGGGGTCGCGGCGCTCCACGAGCGCCTGGTCGGGCTCCTCGCCTCGCTGCACGACGATCCCCGCTTCGACCGGGTCTCCAGCGCGCGCACCGAGCTCCTGGCCCGTCTGGGTGGGGGAGATCTCACGGAAGCCGAGTGGGACCGCCTGCACGTCACGACCTCCGTGGTGGAGGAGCACGCGACACTGCTGTCGGAGCTCGAGGACTTCGCCGCCGACTGGCTGGCCGCCTACCGCTTCGACGACGGGTACTCGAAGGTCGGCGGGTACGCGTCGAACCATTCGAACAAGGGGTACTTCCGGGAGCGGCTCATCACGCAGTCCGTGCCCGTGCCCGTCGACCGGAAGCGCACGCTGGGAACCGCGACCCGCGCCGTGCTCGACCTCGAGCTGCGCGTGGCGGCCGTCCTGCATCGGGCTCGTCACTTCGGGCCTCCCGAGCCGTTCGTGGTCCGGTTCGAGCCCCTGCACCAGGAAGCCCGCTCGCTGGCCGGGGAGCTCGCGGAGGCCTTCGCCGAGGCGTGGAGCGGGTGGGGGGCCGTGCGCCGGTTCGTCGCGGGCGAAGGGGAGTGGTCCGACGCGCTGCCGGACGGCGCGTCCCACGCGGTGGCGCTCACGGTGCCGGGGCTGCGTATGCTCCTGGAGCCGGATGCCGGGCTCTACCTGCGCGCCGAGGACTTCGGGGCCGACCGGCTCCTGGGGCTGGTGCGCGTGGAGGTGCTGCCGTGCGACGACCCGCTCGAAGCCGTGCGCGACCGCGACGCCGCGATCCGCGACCTCAGAGCGGCCGTGCGCCGTGAAGAGGCCGTGCCCGAGGGCCTCCCGGCGGTCGTGCATCGCTTCGGGGCCCTGCATCCCGGCGGCGACGCCCCCCGTCTCGGCGCGACGCTCGAGGCCGATCTCCGCCGGCTGGCGCTGCGCAGGGCGGTGCGCTGATGCAGCAGCGATTCCACCTGTACGTCCGGCGCTACCGGGACGGTCGGTACACGATGTCCGTGCTGACGCACCCCACGTACGCCGTGTACGGCGACCGGCTGAAGGAGTGCCGTGACGAGCTCCGCGACGTGCTCGCGCGCGAGCTGGCCCTGCAGCACCTGCACCCGAGCGCCGAGGAGCACTGGGGGGATCTCGAGGCCGAGACCCTCGATCTCGAGCTCCGTGCGGTCCAGCACGATCGGCTGATCCGCGTGCCCATGCGGTTCCTCGTGCTCCACCGCACCGCCGAGGGGCCGTCCCGGTCCTCGGCCGACCCGGCCCGTCCCGGCAGTCGGGACGGCGTGACCGAGGTGTTCGTGCCCACCCTCGACCTGCGGTTCCGGGTGCGCGGGCACGACGAGCGGCTGGTGTGGACGGAGGAGCGCATCCGCGGGCACTTCCACCTGGCGCCCGTGCAGAAGCTCGTGGCGCACCGGTTCGCGAAGCACGAGCGCATCGAGACCCTGCTGGTCGTGTACCACGGGCCCGGTCGGTACAAGGACGCCGTGCGCGCCGCCGCGAAGAAGGCCCGCGAAGAGGCCGAGCGGACGGGGCCGGGCGGAGCCCTGGGCACGGCGGGCATCGAGCTGGTCGAAGAAGCGCGGCGCGGGCGTGTGTCCCGCGCGCTGGGGCGCGAGTCCGAGATGCGTGCGCTGATGCGGATGCTGGCGGAGCGCAGCGGTCGCTCGGTGGTGCTGCGCGGTCCGCCTGGCGTCGGGAAGACCGCCCTCGTGCACGAGCTCGCGCACCGCATCGCGAGCGGGCGCTGCCCGGAGGGGCTGGCCGACGTTCCGGTGTGGCACGTCACCGGGAACCGCTTCCTGGCCGGCCTCCCGTTCCTCGGGCAGTGGCAGGAACGCGTGCTCCGCATCGCCCGGGAGATGCGCGGGAACGGGGGCATCCTGTTCGGCGACAACCTGCTCGAGCTCGCGATGGCGGGGTCGGACGAGGAGGGCTCGAGCGTCGCCACGCTGCTGGAGTCGTTCGTGAGGGACGACGCGATCCGGCTCGTCGTGGAGGCCACGGACGATGCGTGGATGCTCGCGGAGCGCAGCGCACCGGGGCTGTGCCGGCTGCTGCGCCGTGTCGACGTGCAGGGGATGCCCGCGGACGAGGCGGTCACCGTGCTCACGACGCTTGGCGGGCGCATGGGGCGCAAGCAGGGCACGGTCGTCGACGACGCCGCGCTGGCGCGGGCCTTCGAGCTGCTCGCCCGCTTCGGAGGCTCGGAGGCGCTGCCCGGGAGCGGGCTCTCGCTGCTCGACCGCATGATCCGCCTGGCGCCGGGCCGCTCGCTGACGCCTGCAGACGCGGTCTCCGCGTTCGCGCGGACCACGGGGTTCCCGGAGGTGCTGGTCGACCCCGCGCGAAAGCTCGACGAGAGCGAGCTGATCGCGTGGTTCTCGAACAAGGTGGTGGGGCAGGTCGAGGCCGTGCGTGCGCTGGTCGACCTCGTGCTCGTGGTGAAGGCCGGGCTCGCCGACCCGGGCCGTCCGCTCGGCAGCTTCCTCCTCGCGGGCCCGACGGGGGTGGGCAAGACGGAGAGCGCGAAGGCGCTGGCGGAGTGGCTGTTCGGCGATGCGTCGCGCCTGCTCCGCCTGGACATGTCGGAGTTCGCCGGCGTGGGTGCGTCCTGGCGGCTGCTCGAGGGCCCCCAGAGCCTCACGGCGCGCGTGCGCGAGCGGCCGTTCAGCGTGGTGCTGCTCGACGAGATCGAGAAGGCCGACCCCAGCGTGTTCGACGTGCTGCTCCAGGTGCTCGACGAGGGGCGCCTGACCGACAACGCGGGCCGGCTCACGTCGTTCCGCCACTGCATCCTGCTGATGACGAGCAACCTCGGCGCGGTCCGCTCGCGTCCCATCGGTCCGGTCGGGCCGGAAGACACGTCGAAGCGCTACCGGGCCGCGGTGGAGGCCTTCTTCCGGCCGGAGTTCGTGAACCGCATCGGCCGTGTGGTGCCGTACGGGCCGCTGTCGCCGGACGCGCTCCGGGTGATCGCGCGCACGCTCCTCGAAGAGGCGCTCGAGCGCGAGGGGCTCGCGCGGCGCGGCGTGCGGGTGACCTGGGATGCCGCAGTGCTCGACGTGCTGGTGGCGAACGGCACGGACGCCCGGTACGGCGCGCGTCCTATGAAGCGGGCGCTCGATCAGCTCGTCGTGCAGCCCCTGGCGCGCGCGCTGGTCGCAGGGGGGCTCGGCGCCACGGTGCACCTGGCGGCACACGACGGCCGGATCGAGCCCACCTGAGGTGCGGGTTCCGGGGGCGCCCGGTATGCTCGGTGCATGGCGGTTCCCCCCCAGGTGCTCGTGGCGCTCGGGCTCTCGGCATGTGCCGACGATCCGCCCGTGCGCGCCGACCTCGACGCGCAGGCGCGGGGCTCGGACACCTGCGCCGACACGGCAGACACCGACCTCGTCGCGCGCGACACCGCCATCACGCCCTGTCTGAGCGTGCAGGCGTGCCTGTGTACCTGCGAGAACGGCGCGCAGACGGGGGGCTGGATGATCCCGGCGCTCGGGCTCCTCGCCGTGCGGCGCCGTCGGGAGGTCCGCGAGGCGGTGCTGTCCGAGCTCCCGCCGGATGTCGTCGCCAGACTCGGTGGAGATCGGTAGAGCGTCGGGGCACGCTCACCGGATGGAGATCTCCAACCGAAGCGGAGCCGAGCTACTGCTCAGTGCCTCCCGTGAATCCACCCGCAGGACGAGCTCCTCCTCGACCACGCCCACGTTCGTGTACGTGATCTCGTCGGCCATGCCCGCTCCGCGCGGATCACGGCACATCACTGGGCGCCGCGACCGCGGGCACTCCGGGTCGACGGACAGGACGAGATCCGGCGCGAAGATATCGAACTCGAACACACGTGCATGCAGCGTCTCTCCCGGCGCGAGCCGCACGCGGTGCATGCCATCCGGTCCGACGGCCTCGTATACGCCTTCGCAATCGTGTCCGCCGTCGTCGGCGAGATCCGCGAGGTCCATCAGGAACACGTGGAGTCCACGTGAGAGCGGCTCCACTGTCGGCAGGTCGGCGCAGGTGTCGGGGAGCACCACCCACTCCGGGGACGCGATGTCGACCTCGAGGTCGAGCTGGCCGGGAATCGCTGCCTCGTCGGGCACCTGCACCACCAGCTGGCGGGTGACCGGCTCCGACGCCCAGTTCTGGAACACCAGCGGCTCGTACGGGCCGCTCTGCAGCCCGCAGGTGTCCTCGCAGGTGTCTCGCAGCTCCATCCGGGCGGGGTTCCGACTGAGCGCTCGCAGCGTTCCGCTCGGCGGAATCGTCACGTTCGCGAATGCTGCCGCGGTCGTCGGGCCCTGACAGGACTGCGCGAAGCCCGTCGGATCGACGGCGTGGTGCCCCTCGGGGATCGCCGGATCGGTCGAGCACGTCGAGGTGAAGCCCGGGCTCGGGAGGGGCGCAGGAGAGGACTCGATGTCGAACCGGACGATCGGCGCGACCGTTGCAAGCTCCCCCTGCAGGAGCAGCGTGAGGATCTCGTCGTTCGGCGTCGCGTTGATGTGGTCGATCACCTCCAGGTCGCCGTAGTTCGCGCCGGCCACGCAGGTGTCCGGCTCTCCACACGACGACAGGAGCGCGATGGACACGGAGTCATCGACGGTATCGGCCCGCACGCGGGTCCGTGTGCCCGCCGGGGCGACGACCTGCACCTCGCCCTGGAAGCCGTAGCTCGTAGCGTTCGACCCCGTGCATCCAGGGAGATCCATGGGAACGCGCTGGTCCTCCAGCCGGCCCCAGTAGCGCCCGGGCCCGAGGGGCGCGCTGCCCGCGCAGCCCGATGGGATCGGAACCCAGGTGCGTCCTGCGATGGGGAGGTAGTTCACGAACAGGACGGCCCGGCTGCCGATGCCGACCTTCACGGGACGACCGTTCACGGTGCCTTCCGTGAAGACGGTCCGTGTGAGTCGGGCATCGATGGACCGCGTGGCGTCGGTGAGGCCGAGCTCGCGGAGCGGTATCTCGAACGAACCGTCGTCCTCCAGGGTGTAGACGCGGTGGACCTCGCGACTCCCCGGCAGATCACCCGGTCGCTTGCCCGTGGCGAGCGAGAGCGTGAGGACGCCATTGCTGCCGGGCACCCAACGGATGTCGAGCACGTCGTTCTCGGAGAGCGTCATGTAGTAGGGGCTCGAGAGCTCCAGCGGGTCCGGAGCGGTCACCCGGATCTCGCCATCGAAGGGCCCCCAATCTCCGGCGCCCATCCGGAGAGCGAGCGCCTGGCCCGACGGAATCGCGGCGAAGTCGTCGAAGCCCTCGTACCAGAGGAACTCTCCGAGGGAGCCGGTGCGGACGGCCTCGATGGGGCCGAAGCGAAGCCACGCACCCACGTCCTCGTACCCGAGCTCGAACTGGACCAGCGGGAGCTCGCCCAGCACCTCGACCATCTGACCGGGGGGAGGCAGGCCGCGGTGACAGGGCTCCAGGGCCTCGAGTACGCACTGGGTCAGATTCTCGTATCCGAGGGCGTCGTCCACGAAGATTCCACGAACCTCGGTTCTCAGGGAGTTCGAGGGAATCGACGACTGGCGACTGGATTGGATCAGCGTCACCATCCCGAAGCCGGGTGGGTCCGAATCGTTCACCGGCGTGTCGGTGTCGCCCTCGAACACCCAAGGCGGTTCCGACGTTTCCGGTGCATCGGGCGAACGACCGGTGCAGGCACCCAGCGTCCACGCCAATGGGGCCCCGACCGCCAGGGTTCTCCGCAGAACCGCGAAGGGGCTCGGAACCCCGACGCATGCAGTCGACAGGAACATCTGGCTCGAACCCTCCGAATCTCCAGCGTAGCCCGCCCGGCGCGACCGCGACACCGACAGGTCCGTCTCCAGCGAGGGAACCGCGCGCGGCACCGGGTGTCGGTAGGGGCTCCACGTTCCGTGAGGTGCCCCATGAAGAAGCTCCTGCTCGTCCTGCTCGTCGCGACCCCCGCCCTCGCTCAGGATGCCGAGCCCGCGCCCACCGAGCAGAAGGTGAAGTTCAAGCACCGCACCGAGATCGACTTCGGCGGCGTCGAGGTGAACGGCTCGGTCGCGAAGCCCTTCATCGGCGAGGTGATCGTGGCGACCCCGGCCGACAACTACCCGTCGTTCATCAAGCTCCGGACCGACTTCGCACCCGAGATGACGCAGTCGGTCGATCAGGTCAAGTAGCGCCTACAGGTCGTCCAGCACGGCGGCCATCGCGTGCAGCACGCTCGCTCCGAGCAGGCGGCTGCGCTCGGGTGACCAGCCGAACAGCTCGTCGGGCGCGTCGGCGTTGTCCTTGAACGGCATCTCGAGCGTCATGCCGAGGCAGCCCGGGTACCGCTCCGACACCTGGTTCGTGCACATCGTCATGTTCGCGGTGCCGGGCGCGCTCCGCCCATACCCGTGCACCCGCTGGAAGTCGGGGTTCACGGTCTCGTAGACCGCCTCGAACCGCTGGCGGACGGCCTCGCGTGCTTCGGTCCACGAGGGGACGCCCTCGGCACCACTGATGAAGTTGTACGGCAGCTCCTCGTCGCCGTGCACGTCGAGGCACAGCTTCACGCCCGTGGCGTCCATCCGGTCGCGCACGAGCTTCACCTCGGGTGCGCGCTCCATCGTCGGCTCGTGCCACTCGCGGTTGAGGTTCGCGCCGATGGCGTTCACGCGCAGGTGCCCACGACGGCTGCCATCGGGGTTCATGTTCGGCACGACGTAGAACGTGGCCCGCGTGAGCAGGCGCTTCGCGAGCGCGTCGTCGGGGTCGAGCAGGCGCCCGAGGAAGCCCTCCATCCACCACTCCGCCATGGTCTCGCCGGGATGCTGGCGCGCGATCACCCACACCGGCACGGGCCCGTCGCCGATCGTGAGCAGATCCATGTCGTCGCGGTCGAGCGTCTGGCCGAGCACCTCGTGGCGCGCGCCCGCGGACTGGCAGCTCGCGATCAGGTCGTGGTGCCGCTCGCGGGAGTAGGGCGCGAAATACGCGAGCCAGACGGTGTCGTGGAGGGGGGTGTGCCGGATCACGAGCTGCCCGTCGAGGTAGTCGGTGGGTACGCGGAACCACTCCTCGCGGTCGTACGACGCGACGGCGCGGTATCCGGCCCACGCCTTCGGATACGACGTGTCCTTCGCGTTCTCGATGCGGAACGTGCACGGCACGTCCATCACGCCCACCGCACGGAACGAGAACCACTGCAGGTGCTCGCCACCGGCGTCCTTCCGGATCGCGAGGCGCACGTTCGTGGGGTCGGAGGCGTCGAGGACCTCGATGTTGCCGGCGTCGAAGCGAGAGCTGATGTGCATGGGGGCCTCCGTGGAGGGCCGCCCTAACACGTCATCCGAAGCGGACGCCGGACACCGTCACGCCCATCACGTGGTCGGTGAACACGGTCTTGCCGGCGCTGTCGCCGGCCGCACCCGCGCACACCATGAGCGGCAGCAGGTGCTCTTCCCGCGGGTGGCTCGCGCGGCCCTTCGGGGCATCGGCCCATCGGGCCAGGCGCGCGTTCCGCTCCGTGCTCCCGAGCGCGACGGTCTCCTGCATCCACGCGTCGAACACCTTCGAGTCGGCGTCGCCCGCCGGCCGCATGAACCCGCCGAAGTTGTGGTAGCTCATGCCCGATCCGATGATCAGCACGCCCTCTTCACGCAGCGGAGCGAGCGCCTTGCCGAGCGCCAGGTGGAACGCGGGGTCGAGCCCGCGCTTCAGGGAGATCTGGAGCGTCGGGAGGTCGGCGTCGGGCAGGCTCAGGAGGAGCGGCACGAACACGCCGTGGTCGTAGCCGCGGTGGTCGTTTGCCGCGACATCGATGCCCGCTTCCCGGATGAGGGTGGCGATCTGCTCGGCCAGCACGGGGTGACCGGGCGCGGGCCACTTCAGCTCGTAGGTGTGCTTCGGGAAGCCCGTGTAGTCGAACAGCATCGGGGGATTCGCCCCGGACTGCACCGTGACGACGGGCTCTTCCCAGTGTGCGCTCACCACGACGACCGCACGGGGCATCTCCTCGAGCCCCGACACGAGCGTGCGCAGCCATGCGGCCATGCGATCCCACGTGTCGGGCGGACCCATGGTCCAGTCCATGAAGAAGCAGGGGCCCCCGCCATGGGGGATGTAGAACACGGGCTGCATCGGTACCTCTCCCTCGTGGGTATCGCGTCGAGGAGGCAGGCCGCTGTCACCGGGCTTGCAGCAGCCCGGGTTCCTTCTTCGGAGCGGCCGGAGATCCTGTCGAACGGCTCTGCTCCTCCCGTAACGCCCGACTACTCCAGGATCCGGTAGTCCACGAGCACACGGCTCCCGGCGGGGGGCGGGGGCACGAGCAACACGACGGTGTCGTGATCGCCGGCCAGCACGTGGTCTTCGGGGTCGAGGTGGATGACGACCTCGTTCCCAACCTCGAACCGCACGTCGATCGAGTCGGCCTGCGCGGGCCCTTCGAGCAGGAAGCGCTCGTGGAGGCCCTGCTGGGCGCTCACCTGACCGACCGCGCTGAGGAACTGCCCATAGTCGCCTGCGCAGATCGACTCCGTGAGCCCACCCGTGAGCGCGGCCACAGCGAGGTACTCGTGCCCGGGGAGCTGCAGACAGGCCTCGTCGCGCGACACGACGGCATGCGCGGTGAAGTCGCCTGCGCCAGGCAGCGCCCGGATGGCCTCGATGAACGGGAGGGCCGACAGGCTGCTGTCCTCGTCGTCTTCGTCGCTGACGAACACCATGGACAGGTGGGCGTCGGACCGCCGGAAGCCCGAGTTCTCGGCGTCGCTGTGCTCGTACAGGGCGGTCTTCGCGGCATCGAGGGCGCGCTCGGAGTAGAGCCCGGCGTCGAGCGGGCGCTGGATGGCCGCATTCGCCCAGTCGAGCGCTTCTTCGGTCGACAGCGAGCGGTCGAGGAAGCGATGGCCGTTCGCCGGGATCAGCCGGCCCTGCTCGTCGGGATCGTCCATGTCCATCGTGATCACGCCCACGTGCGTGTCGTAGTCGTCGCCGACGATCCACGGGAACAGGGACGGGAAGCTCGCGGCCACGCCGGCCAGCTCCTCGTCCATCGAGATGGAGTCGTCGATCACGAGCAGCAGGTCGAGGGACATCGTCTGGACGAACGCTTCGGACCGCTCGCACTCCGGGAGGTCGAGCCCACCGTCGCAGTCGTTGTCGATGCCGTCGCAGCGCTCAGCCAGCCCCGGTGCGCGCCGGGGGTCGAGATCGTCGCAGTCCTCGGTCACGTCGGACCCGTCCTCGTCGGCGTCGATCGGATCGTCGATCCCGACCAGCCCCGGCGGAGTGACGCAGGCCAGAGCGAGCAGGATCACGGCGTGTGGCCGGCCTTGCGGCAGGACGATCGGACCGCCGACACGCGAGCGCTGCGCTTCGCGCCCTCGAGCACCGTGAGCGCTTCGTCACACCGGTCGAGCTGGACGAGCGCTTCGGCGCGCACGAGCCGGAGATCGTCGCGATGGGCGCCGAGGTCGGGCGTGGCGAGGAGCTCGGACGCCAGGCGCTCGACGGCATCGGGCCGATCGGCGTTCACGAGCGCTCCGAGCATGCCCAGGCGGGCCTCGGTGCGCAGGCGACCGTCGGGCCAGCGCTGCAGGTACGTGGACCAGGCGGCGTGGGCGTCCATCCAGCGGTGGGCGTCGTGAAGCTCCATGGCGGCATTGTAGTCGGCCAGCTCGGCGACCAGCGCGCTCGAAGATGCGGCGTCCGCTGCGGGCTCCGGAGGGAGGGCCGCAGGGACGGACGCAGGCACCGGATCTGCGGGCCGCGTCGGTGAAGGTTCCGGTGGGCGCGGGACCTGCGCGACGGATGCGGGCGACGGACCCGTGTGTACGGCCCGCTCGTGGGACTCCGCGGAGTCGGCGCTCCCGTCGAGCGGATCGCCCGACGCCTCGGACCGGGGCGCGGGATCGACGGGTGCCGGCGACAGCACCTCCAGCTCCGGCGTGTACGACGGTGCCACGGGCGCGGGAGAGCCTGGCACGAGCTGCAGCAGCGCGAACGTGACGAGGCTCGCGCTCACCCCGGAGATGGCCGCGATCCGCCACCACGGCGGGCTCACGGGTGGTGGTGTGCCCCCCGTGACACGGCCGCGCAGCCCCTGGAGGTCGTAGTGACCGACCACGAGCTGCTCGTCCTGCAGGGCCCGACCGAGCTCGGCGCCCAGCTCCGGATCGTCCTTCAGTCGGCGGGGTGCGTTCATGGCTGCGCCTCCCAGTGCTGCTTGAAGGCCGCGCGGGCGAGCCGGAGCCGGCTCCACACGGTGTTCAGGGGGATGTCGAGGATCTCCGCGATCTCCACGCCCTCCAGCTCCTCGAGCTCGAACAGCACGAACACCTCGCGCTGCTTCGGGGTGAGCTGCTGGATCATCGCATGGACGCGCTGCCCGCGCTCGTAGCGCTCGAGACCCTCGTCCGCACCGGGGCTGGTGCGGCGGAAGACGTGCGTGAACCGCTCCAGCAGGGCGCCGTAGCGGGACTCGCTGCGGTGGCGGTGGCGCACGACGTTCACGGCGACGCGGTAGAGCCACGTGCGGATGCCGGCGGAGTCGGTGAGCTCGTCGCGGCGCTTCCAGGCCACGAGGAACACCTCCTGCACGAGATCCTCGGCGAGGTCGGCGCGGCCCGTGAGCCGGTGCACCACGCGGAGCAGGAACGGACCGTGGGCATCGAACAGCTCACCGAGGTCGAGGTCCGGTGTGGGACGGCGGGGGAACGGCACGACGTTGGCGGGCTCGTGGGACATGCGTACCCATCATGCCCGGTGCCGGGACCGATCTTCACCCGACGTCGATCAAAGCTCGACGCCCACGACGAGCCCCGTCCGCACGAGCGATTCTGTGTACACCCCGCCCGTGGAGTCGAGCAACTGGATGCGGAGGACGGGAATCTCCGTGAACAGCCCGATGTGGACGGGCCCGCCGGGGTGTACACCTGCGCCGACCTCCACCGTGCTGCGCGGACGGACGACGACGCGGTCGGTGTCGAAGCGGTTGCCGAACGCCACGATCGGACCGATGCCTCCGAGCACCCACACGTCGGGCGTCCAGCGGGTGTCGGCGCGCAGCGAGAGCCCGGCGGTCAACGCCGGGTGCAGCAGGGTGGCGGAGCCCGCGCCCACCTCGACGGACGGGCCGATCTGGAGGCGCGCCTGCACCCATGCGCCCAGTGGACCCGCGACGCGCGTGCGAGCCCCGAAGTGTGCGCCGAAGCGCCCGTCGGGCGGTAGGGCTCCGGACACCACGAGGTGTGCGGTGGGCGCGAGCCGGCGTCGCGTGCGCTCGATGTCGGGCGACCAGCCGGGGAGGGCCGCAAGACCCTGCTGGACGGACAGCGCGATCGCTTCGGGGATCGCGGGGCAGTCGGCGGGCTCGAACGACGTGCTGCGCGACCACAGCGTACGGTCGCCCTCCCGCACCACCGTGCGCACGACGAGGGGTTCCGACGTGCTCACGCGGATCGCCAGGCGGTCGACGAGCGCGTCGCCGAGCGCCAGGCGGAGCTCGTCGTCGACGCGGTTCCCGTCCACGCAGCCGCTCGGGTCGGACACCTCGACTCCCGCGAGGCCCGCTCCGAACGCGAGACCGACCCACCACCACAGCATCCGCGGGCCATAACGTCGACAGCGGCGGGTCGGCGTCCCGTATGCTGCGCGCCATGTGGCTGTCGCTGCTGATGCCCGCCCTCGCGGGAGACCTGTCCTGGTACGCGCTCCCGAACGCCTCGTACGACTCCGACGATGGGCTCGGGTTCGGCGCACGGGGCGAGATCGCGAAGCTCTCGGAGGGTGCCGAGCCCTACCTCTGGGCCGTGACGATGCAGGGGTTCGCGAGCTTCAAGGGCTACCAGTTCGGCCGCGTGACGGTCGACCACACCCGCGTCGGGCGCGCCCGCATCACGGGCCAGGTGCAGTGGCGGCAGTGGAAGAACGACGGCTACTGGGGCATCGGCAACGGAACCCTGCGCGAGCGTGCGTTCGTGGGCACCTTCGACGCCGACGACCCGCGCCGGAAGCGCTACCGGTACACGCTCACGAGCCCGTTCGTGCACGTCGCGCTGCGCTATCCGGTGCTGTCTCGCGTCGATCTGTTCGGTGCGGTCTCCGTGAAGTGGAGCGCGGTCGACCCGTGGCCGGGCAGCGTGCTGGAGGAGCAGCGCCCGTACGGGATGGAGGGCGGGCTCACCACGCCCGTCACCCTCGGCGTGCTGTACGACTCCCGCGAGCCCGAGATCGCGCCGCGCAAGGGCGCGTTCCTGGAGGCGTCGTGGCGGGTCGCGCCCAACTTCGGGGGCGAAGCGGGCGGCTGGATGGGCCCCATGGCGTCAGCGCGTGGGTTCGGCTCGGTGGGGCCGGTGACGTTCGCAGGTCGGGTCGTGGGGGAGTGGCTGATCGGGAAGGTCCCGTTCTACGAGCAGGTGCACTGGGGCGGGCTCGTGCCGATCTCCGGGTTCGGGGGCTTCGAGACCCTGCGCGGCCTGCGGTTCGGGCGTCTTCGGGCGCCGGGCAAGGCCATCGCGAACGGCGAGGTCCGCTGGGTGGTCGTGGAGCACGGGCTCGGGTCGCGCACGCTGGGCTGGGAGCTGTCGCCGTTCGTCGACGTGGGAACGGTGTGGGGGGCGGGCGAGGACCGCACGGCGCCGCCGCCGTCGAACCCGCTGCACCTGGGCGCGGGCGGGGGGCTGCGGCTCATCCTCGACAAGACCTTCGTGGGGCGGGTGGACTACGCGGCCGCGGAAGACCCGGTGCTGGAGCCGGACGGCTCGGTCACCCGGGGGTGGACCACCGGGTTCTACCTGACGTTCGGGCACGCCTTCTGACGTGAGGGCCCTTCACGGCCGGGTGTACGCGAACGCGACGGTCACGGCGAGGGCCAGCAGTGCGGGCGGGACCACGATCCCCAGGCTGGAGCGCGTCGGTCGGAGCCCGCAGGCGAGCAACGCGAGCGGCAGCAGGGCCACGGGCACCCCGGTCCGCCAGTAGGGGAGCCGCGGCTCGCCATAGCCGTACGGCAGTCCGACGGTGTTCGACACGTCCTCGAGCCACCCGCACCAGACGATCAGCAGCACCGCCGTCAGGTGCAGGGCGAACACGGCGCCCCCCGCCGCTTCGACCCGCTCGGACGGCCCGCGCGCGCTGAGCGCCCCGATCAGGCCCGTCCCACCGGCACCGATGCCGATCGCGACCGCGTGGTACCCCGTGGCGGAGAGCTGACCGACCACCCCCAGCAGCCCGGCGATGCCGACGCCCGGGAGGAGCCGACGCCACACGACCGGTGCGGGGGGCGCGAGCGCCCGGGACGCCGCCAGACCGAGCGCGCACGCGCCCGCGGCGAAGGACGCGGGCCAGAAGCTGCGCCAGCTCACCTCGAGGAGGTCGAGCCACCACCCCTGGATGGGCCGATGGGCGCCCCATGCGCGCCAGAGCTGCACGAACCCCAGCAGGAACGTCACGAGCGGTGCGGCCGCGAACCACCGCGACACGGCCGTTCGCCGCTGCACGAGGTCGATGCCGGCGAGCGTGAACACGGGAACGGTCACGGCCGCGAACGCGGCAGGCGTGAGGAACCAGCGGATCAACCATGCCGGGGCTCCAGACATGTCGGCCCTCCCGCGCGACGCTGGCCTCCGGGCTGGCTAACGTGGAGCATGCCGCTCGACCGACGGGAATTCCTCATCGCAGCCAGTGCTGCCGCCGTGGCCTGCAAGCCGGAGTCGCCCGACGACACCGACGCGGTGGCCGTCCCCGCCCCCGTGCGCGACCCGTCGCCGGCTCCGTTCGAGGCCCCCGGTCCGGAAGACCGCGACGTGTTCCCGCGGGCCGTGGCCCTCGGAGATCCCACGCCCGACGGAGTGATGGTCGTCGTCCACTCCACCGCCGACTCCGTGGAGGTGGTGCTGGCCCGTCACTTCGAGGGCGCCTGGGCCGAGGCCGCACGCTTCCCGGCCCGCGAGACGCTCGGTGGGAGCGCGCGGTTCGAGGTGTCGGGTCTCGACGCCGATACGCCGTATGCGGCCTGGGCGGAGGTCGACGGGGTGCGCAGCCGGGTCACGCACTTCCGCACGGCGCCCGAGCCCGACGTGCTCCGGCAGGTGCGGTTCGTCGCCACGTCGTGTCTGGGCGGCGCGAGCGACCTCGCGAACCTGTCGTTCATGGCCGATCACGATCCGGATGCCGTGCTCCTGCTGGGCGACACGGGGTACTGCGACGGCAACGTCACGGCGGGCGAGTACACGGCGTTCTGGAACGCGCATGCCCGGCGCGACCGCGTGCGCGACCTGTTCGCTGCGGGCGCGGTGGTGGCGACGTGGGACGACCACGAGGTCGCGAACAACTGGGTGCTCGGCGTGGCGCCCAACTCGCTGTTCACCGGCGTGTCGCAGCAGCAGATCGACGACGCCACCGACGCCTGGCGCTCCGTAGTGCCCATGCGCCTCGGTCCCGGTGGCACGGGCATCTGGCGCACCCTCCGGTTCGGGGCGACGCTCGAGCTGTTCGTGCTCGACTGCCGAGGGGAGCGGTCGCCCGGCAAGATCATGTCCGACACCCAGCTCGACTGGCTCGTGGCGGCCCTCCAGGCGAGCGAGGCGCACTTCAAGGTGGTGCTCACCTCGGTCCACGCGACCGATCACTTCGAGCTCATCGGTGTGGTGCAGGACGAAGACCGCTGGCAGGGCTATACGGCCCAGCGCGCCGCCCTGATCACGGCGGCCGCTGCGGTCCCCGGCACGGTGTTCGTCACGGGCGACATGCACTACGGCGCCGTTCAGCGCCTGGATCCGGAGGGCGGAGCCGGCGCCGACCTGCGCGAGATCGCGGTGGGTCCGGCGGGGAGCACGCTGTTCCCCGTGCCTGCGATCATGGAGCTCGGAGGCGGGCCGTTGCCGCAGTACGAGACGGTGATCGACGACTGGACGTTCAGTGTGATCGACTTCGATCCCGGGCTCGGAACGGTCCGGGTGCAGTTCGTCGACGATGCCGGTGTGGTGCGCGTCGAGCAGACGCTGGAGGGGCTGTGACGGTCGCGGTGCTGGTGAAGGGTCGGTACGAGACGCTCGCGGGGGCTCGCACGAAGTCCGTCGGGCCGAACGTGCTGGAGATCGAGATCCCGATGACGCCCGAGATCATGAAGCGAACGCGGCGTGGCGGTCAGGCGGAGGACTGGGACGGCGCGATGTTCCTGGTGAACGACGTCGAGGCCGAGCCGGCGGTGGGATCTGGCGAGACACCGACTTCGGTGCGGGTCACGGTGTTCTTCCTGGGCGGGTTGCCGAAGGCCTGAATGCGGTCCTCGGGGGGCGGCGTTCGGCGTTCAGCGTTCAGCGTTCGGCCGTGGATGTGGCGCGTTCCCCAAACTGTCCGCTGACCGCCGATGGCTGACCGCCGACGGCTGACCGCCGACCGCCGACCGCCGACCGCTGCCCGCCGATCGCTGCCCGCCGACCGCTGACCGCCCCACCGGTCGTCTGCCGGTCACTGGCCGGTGAACCGGGGCTCCCGCTTCTCGAGGAACGCGCGGACGGCCTCGTCGTGGTCGGCGGTGTTCTGCGCGACGCCCTGGTAGGTGGCGGCGAGCTCGAGGGCGGCGTCGAGCGGCAGGTCCCAGGACCGGGTGGCGGCGGACTTGGCGAGGCGCAGGGCGACCGGCGGGAGCGAGGCGAACACGGCGGCGCGGGCGCGGACGGCGTCCACCAGGGCCTCGGGGGCGACCACCTCGTGGACGAGCCCGATGGACAAGGCCTCTTCGGCGTCGACGATGCGACCGGTGAGGATGAGCTCGAGCGCTCTCGGGAAGCCGATGGTGCGGGCGAGGAAGTACGCGCCCCCGTCGCCCGGCACGAGCCCGACCTTCACGAACGTGGACCCGAGCTTCGCGCGCGTGGAGGCGACGCGGAGGTCGGCCATGCAGGCGAGATCGAGCCCGGCGCCGATGGCCGGACCGTTCACCGCTGCGATGACGGGCTTGTCGAACCGGGCGAGTCGGCGGGGCACCTGCTGGATGCCCCGCATGTACCGGGCTCGCAGGGCCGTCGCGTCGCCCGCGAACATCCCGTCGTGGGCGAGCATCTGCTTCAGGTCACCGCCCGCGGAGAACGCGCTGCCCGCGCCGGTGAGCGCCACGACCCGCACGTCCGGATCGGCCTCGCAGCGATCGAGAGCCTCCACGAGGCCCGCGACCATGGCGTCGGAGTAGGCGTTCCGCGCGTCCGCGCGGTCGAGGGTGAGCCAGACGAGCCCGGGAACGGAGTCGTCGGTGTGGAGCTGGAGGTCGTCCAAGAGGATCTCCCGGGTGGGATGGGGGAGTGGCGCACGGGCCGGGGACTGCTAGTATCCGCCCCATGAACACCCGTAAGTCCCGGCCCCTCCTCCGCGTCGCCGCCCTCACCGCCAGTGCCCTCCTCGTGGGCTGCGGCAGCGCCGAGGGCGAGCCCCTGCCCGGCAATCCGAAGGGCAGCCACTTCGACGACAACGCGAGCCAGACGCCCGACGTGCTCGTGTCCGGAACCCTCGTGGTGGAGGGCCCCACCCCCGAAGCGACGGCGATCTTCGTGTCGCTGCGCGGTCCGTCGGGGCCGCCCCTCGCCGCGAAGAAGCTGCCGGTCGGGCCGTTCCCGATGGCGTTCGAGCTGACGAAGGCCGACCTCATCCAGATGGGCGGAGAGCGCCCGCTGCCGGAGCAGGTGTCGATCAAGGCCACGTTCGATGCCGACGGCAACGCGATGACCGCCGAGCCCGACATGCCCAAGCACGAGGGGTCCATCGCGGTCGGGTCGAAGGACGTGACCCTCACCCTGCGTGCGTTCATCCCGCTGCCGGGCAACCCCAAGGGCTCGATGTACGACAAGGGCCTCGAAGCCCCGGTGGCCGAGCCGAAGCTCGGCGAGTAGCCGGTGCGTGAGCCGTTCGAGCTCGAGTGGCTGGGAGGCCCGACCGAGCGGGCGTTTCGACAGCTCAGGCCCGGGGTCGACGACTTCCCGTGGGGCACGCTCGACCCGTCTCGCTATCCGCCCGTGCTGGTCGAGCGCGCGCGGGTGTCGTGGACCGAAGCGGCCTGGAACGAGTACTGCACGGCCGCCGCGTTCACGTCACTCCTCCGCGCGCTGCTGGAGGCCAAGGCCCCCATCGACCTGACGGGGATGGCGAGCGACTTCGTGGTCGACGAGATGCTGCACGTGGAGCTCACGTCGCGCATCGCGATGGAGCTGGGCGGCGGCGCGCCCTACCAGGTGGACTTCGAAGCGCTCACGCTCCCGAACAGCCCCGGCCTGACGCCGTTCCAGCGCGCCAACGAAGAGGTGGTGCGCACCTGCTGTGTCGCCGAGGCGTTCAGCGTGCCGATGCTCGCGACCTGCATGAAGACCGCCGCCCACCCGCTCACGCGGGCCGTGCTCCAGCAGATCGTGAAGGACGAGGCCCCGCACGGGCGCTTCGGCACGTACTACCTGGAGTGGGCCGCGAACCACATGGATGCCGCGGAGCGGGCGCGGCTCGGAGCGGTCGCGCTCGACATGCTGCGGATGTACGCGCCGTTCTGGTCGAAGCTCACGAGCCGGGCCGTGGAAGGCGTGACGACCGAGGGATTCCTGCTCCAGCACGTGAACGAGCTCGGCTGGGCCGAAGCGGAGACGTATGCGCGCACGGCGCGTCAGACCGTGCGTGACGACATCCTGGCGCCCCTGGCGACCTTCGACATCCACCCGGATGCGGGAGCGGTCGAAGCGCTGCTCGCGCAGGGAGCCCTGCACTGACCGCCTTCTTCGACCCCGCGTCCGTCACCTGGAGCGACGTGCACCAGGCGTGGACGATGCCGGGCGATCGTCGCGGAATGGTGCTGTGGGTGGGCGCGTTCACGGTGTCGGTCGCGGGCTTCTGGGTGGTGCCGCCTCCGTGGAGCTGGGCGGTGACCGCAGGGGTGCTCGTCGCCGCTGGAGCCGCGACGCTGGTGCTGGGTCCCGGGGATCCCCCGCCGTACCCGGTCGAGGCCGGCGAGGCGGGCCTGCTGCTGGGCACGGAGCGGGTGCCCTGGGCGCGCATCACGGGCCTCCGCGCCGACCGCGTGCTCTCGATGTCCCCGGTGGGACGGCCCTCGTCGGAGCTCTCTGCGCTGGTGGTCGAGGTGTCCGGGCATCCGCGGGTGCTGCCGTCCCGCGCTCGTCCGGCGGAGGTGGCACGTGTAGCGCGGGCTCTCGACGCCCAGTGGCGGTCGTCAGCCGGGGAACAGCCGGGCGAGGCGGAACCCGATCCGGGGTGAGCGTGTGCTGGCGTCGACGCGGCTGCGCATCCACGACACCAGGCCGGGCCCGGTCATGTCGAAGTGCCCGCCCCGCACGACCTTCGGACCGGATGGCGTGATGGCCGGGGGCGCGTTCCCGGTCGCGATGCTCTCGCGGGACTGCCAGCCGTCGCGGCACCAGTCGCGCACGTTCCCGGCGAGCCCCCGCACGCCGTAGGGGCTCGAGTCGGCGGGGTACGCGTTCGCGTCGACGGGATGCGGGAGGCTCGCGTGGCTCGGCGCGTAGCACGCGAACAGCGGATCGAGCCCGTTCCCCCAGGGGTAGATGCGCCCGTCGACGCCTCGCGCGGCCTTCTCCCACTCGAGATCCTCGGGCAGGCGCCACGGCTGACCGGTCTTCTCGGCGTACCACCGGGCGTACACGGTCGCGGCGGTCCACGGGACGTGGGTGACGGGCCAGTCGAGCGACGGGGCCTGCCCGAGGGCGTCGGCCAGCACGTGGTGGCTGTGGTTGCGCGACACGACGAGGGGTCGCCCGTCCGGAGAACGCGGCAGGCAGGCGTCGAGCTCGGGGTCGCCGGCCTTCTCGAGCGCGTCGAGGAACTCGAGGTACTCGCGGAGCCACACGGGGTCGCGCCGGATGACGAACCCTGCACACCACGTCCACGTGCGGGGCATGGCGTTCGCCTCGGGCGGCCCGCCGCACCGGAACCACCCGGCGGGCACGTAGATGTCGCGCTCGTCGAGCTGCGACTTCGCGGGCAGCACGACGGGACGGGGCTCTGCGGGGGTGCGCGCGCGCTCGTGGTCGGGGCCGCGGCCGTGCCAGTGGGTGCGGCGGCGGATGAGCACGGGGTACCGCACGTCGACGCAGTCGGGATGGCGGACGATGCACACGTAGCTGCCCATGGACAGCGGGATGTCGGTGAGGGGGGTCTTGCCGAGCGTGCGCACGAAGGTGGGCCACAGACGCCGATCCTTGAGCTCGTACCGGTAGAGGTCGACCTCGGCTCCTGGGGGCTCGGTGACCAGGCTCAGGCGGCCGTCGCCCTGGAGGTAGCTCGCGAACCGGCGCGGCTCGACCTCGGCGAGCTCCTCGGCGAGCGCCGGAGCGTCGGGACGGTCTTCGAGCTCGGCGTCGCGGTGGCGCTGGTGGAGCAGGTCGGCCAGGTGGCGCCGGACCTCCACGTCGAGCGGGTTGCGGGCCAGCTCGCCTTCGAGGGCCCGGCGGTACTCGCGCTCCAGGCGGTCGGCTTCGGCTTCGAGCCCTGCGGCATCGTCGACGAGCGACCAGGCGGGCTGCTTGTCCGGGATGCGCGCGCCAGGCGTCAGCCTGGAGAGCAGGACCACCGACTCGGCGCGCTTCAGCGTGGCGGACCGGCGGAGCTCGGCCACGCGCTCCGGGTGGTCGGAGAGCGCGTCGAGAGACGGTGCGTCGGAGGCGTTCCCGTCGAGCCACTGGTCGATCGCGGCCGCGAACGAGGTGCCGTCGGCGAACCGGGAGCCGGGAGCGCCGGCCGTGGCGCGCTTCAGGATGCGCTCCAGCTCTGCGGGCAGCTGGAACGGGCTCTCGAGCTTGCGACGGTCGTCGTCGATGATGGCCTTGAGCGTGGCGTCCTTGCCGACCTGCGCGAACAGGAGCGAGCCGGTGAGGCACTCGAACAGGATGCAGCCGAGCGCGAACACGTCGCTCGCGGGCGACAGCGCGCCGTGGGCATCGCGGGCCTGCTCGGGCGAGCAGTAGGCGGGTGTGGGGATGCGCCTGGGGTCGGCGTACACGACCTCGCCGGCCTCGCCGAGCAGGAGGTTGTCGGGCGCGAGGTTGCGGAGCACGAGCCCGTTCCGGTGGGCGTTCCCGACGGTGGACCCCACGGCGGCGAGCTTCACCATGAGGTCGCGCAGGCGCTCTGGTGCGGGCTCGGCATGCACGAGCCGGATCTCCTCGCGGAGCGTGTGACCGGACACCGTGCGGTCGGCTTCGCGCGCCGGAGCGACCGGAGTGGGCGGAAACGTCGATCGGGACGGTGTGGTCGGCCGCTTGGACGGGGGCACGGGCGGTGGCTTGGGCCCGCCGGCCGAAGGGGGATTCAGCTCGAACTGCGTGCCGTCTGCCGCACCTCGCGGAGGGGCCTTGCGCGTCCCCAGGATGCGCAGCTCGAACTGCGCGCTCTGGTCGAGGTCCAGCGCGGCCGCGAGGTCTTTCGCGGTGCCGATGGGGTCGCGCGCGAGGTCCTCCTCGTGGCGGAGGATCTCGGCGATGGCGTCGTCGGACCAGCCGAGGCGGGCGGCGGTCCGGGTGAGGCGGGTCTCGAAGGCGTCACTCATCGCGAGGAACATACCGGGCGCGACGGCCCGCGTGAACCACCTCCAGCGAGGCGACCCCGCGGAGACGCCTGCGCCAGCGACCCGGTAGACGAACGCGTCCGCTGTGTCTACAATAGATAGAGCCGTTCAGCGCCTTGCCGCCGCGCCAGCCGTCGTGGTCGAGGTGGCGCTGTGGACGATTGTTTCACGAGCAGGGAGGCGAGTATGGGATTCGATGCAGGCGATGTGGTGGTGGCTCCCGGTTGTGGTGTCGGCGTCATCGAGGACGTAGAGGTGGTCGATCTGAACGGAATCGACGTCGAGATGTACAGGATCTACATCGAGACGACGGGCATGCGGATGTGGATCCCCATCCATCGGGCGTCGGTCGACGGCATCCGTCCGCCGATGCAGCCCGCCGACGTCGACACGGTCCTCTCCACGATCCGCGAGACGACGGCCCCGGAGCAGCGCACGAACTGGAACCGGCGGCAGCGACGGTACCGCGAGCTGCTGATGAGCAACGACCCCCTCCAGATGGCCGAGCTGGTGGGCGAGCTCGCTTCGGTCCGGCACGACAAGGTGCTGTCGTTCGGCGAGCGCCGGCTGTACGAGCAGGCGCTGGCCCTCATCCGCGCGGAGCTCGAGGTGGCGTGCACGGAGTCGGAGGGGCTCGAGGACCGGCTCGAGGATGCACTCGCCGCGTGAGGCGTATCTGTTCGTATCAGAAACGATAGGTTCCTATCGTCTCTCGGTTGGCGTGTGCGGGGATCACGGCGTTCGTCCGTTCGGCATGGATGGCATCGTGCTTGCTCTGGTCCAGGGCACGCAGGAGTCGCCTAATGGACAAAGGCACACCGAAAACGAGCTGAATGGTGTCTCGAGAGAGGGCGAGGCGTCAGAGTCCCGACCCGCATGGTTGCGGATGCACCGAAACCGCTGGGAGGCCGAGTAGGGAAGCGCGTTTCCAAGGGAAGGGAACACCCGGGGTAATGCCCGGGTCATCCTCGTCATGCGGGTTCGAGCCCCGCCTCCTGCATCTCTTTCATCGACGCGCGAGGGCTCGCACGCCGTGCCCGACCGCGAGGAGGGCCAGCCCGGCGAGCCATGCGCTGGAGTCGACCCAGAAGGCCAGGCCCAGGCACCCCACGAGCCCGGCCCACGACCAGAGGGCCGAGAACCGGCGCTCTTCCAACCGGATCGCGCAGAGATTCGTCAGGGCGTAGTACACGAGCACCGTGAAGGCGCTGAAGCTCCATGTCGTGTGCACGTCCCCGAGCAGGGTGAGCGCCGAGATGAGCGCGCCGATGCCCAGCACCGCCGGACCAGGTGTGGTGCCGCTCGCGTCGATGCGGGCGAACACAGCAGGCATGTCGCTCCGGCGGGCCATCGCGAGCAGCACGCGCGACAGCCCGAGCACGAGGTTGAGGAGCACGCCGGCCATCGCGGAGACCGCACCGACCGTGATCATCGCGGCCCAGCCCGTGCCGCCGACCTGCTGCGCGATGGCTTCGAGGGGTGCGGCTGCACGGGCCCCCTCCGCGAACCCGTCTGCGCCGGCGATACCCACGGCCGTGGCGCCGACCGCCACGTACAGCGCGACGACGACGATCAGCGTGAGCCCGATGGCGCGGGGGATCGTGCGGGCCGGCTCGGTGACCTCCTCTCCGAGGGTCGCGATGCGCCCGTAGCCCGTGAAGGCCACGAACAGGAGCGCGCAGGCCTCGAGGAAGCCGAGCGGACCGTTCGTGAAGAAGGGCTCGAAGCTCTCGGCGCGCACGGCGGGGACGCCACGGACGACGAACGCCAGCAGCACCGCGAAGGTGAGCCCGACGAGCGCGGCGTTCACGGTGTTCGAGCGCTTCAGGCCCGCCAGCACGAGCCCGGTGACGGCCCACACCGCGACGAACGCGAGCGGTACGCGCCAGCCGGCCTCGAGGCCCGCGAGGCGCACGGTGTAGCCCGCGAGGCCGAGGGCGGCGGTCGCGGCACTGGCGCTCTTCGCGGACAGGAACATCCAGCCGGCCGTGAAGCCCGTGAGCGGGCCGGTGGTGCGGTAGCCGTACTCGTACGTGCCCCCGCTGACGGGATGTGCGGCCGCGAGCTGGGCGCTGGACACCCCGTTGAGCGCGGCGAGCAGACCGGCGACGCAGAGCGCGAGCACGAACGACGGACCGGTGGTGCCCGCCGCGAGCGCGAGGCTCACGAACACCCCCGTGCCGACGATGCTCCCGAGCCCGAGCAGCACGGCGCCCGGCAACCCGACGGTGCGCTTCAGCGGTGTGCTCACGTGCCCCCCGTTCGCGCGAGGTATCCAGTCGAGGGTCGAGCCGGTATCGTGTGCGCCCGGGAGGTCGGATGCTCGTTTCGCGGATGGTGGTGGCGCTCGCTCTGGTGATGCCTGGAGTGGCGCTGGGTCAGGTCTCGTCGGGGGGAACGCCCCCGGGTCTGGTGTCGCGCGATCTGCTCGGCACGGCCCCCCGTCACCGCCTGCCGCCCATCGATCTCGCGCCCTACCATGCGGAAGACGCCGTGAACGATGCCCGGGTCGACGTGCCCTTCCGGTTCGGCGCGAAGCACGCGGTCGATCTGGGGCTCGAGAACGGCGGGGAGTGGCGGCAGGATACCGATGGTGCGTGGATCTGGCGCCAGGCCGTGCGCTCGCCGGGGGCGCTGTCGCTGAACCTGATCTTCGATCGCTTCGAGCTGCCGCCGGGCGCGCAGCTGTGGATCTACACGCCCGATGGCTCGTACGTGATCGGGGCGTTCACCCACGAGAACAACCAGCCGTCGGGCTCGTTCGCCACCGACCTGATCCCGGGCGACGAGATCGTGCTCGAGTACCGCGAGCCCGAGACGGTCGCGTTCCCGGGCCGGCTGCACCTGTCCACGGTCACGCATGGCTACCGTGAGGCGCCCTGGGCCGATGCCGCGAAGGCGCTGAACGACTCGTTCACCTGCAACAACAACGTGAACTGCCCGGTGGGGGCCAGCTGGCAGGACGAGAAGCGAAGCGTGCTGATGATCGTCGTGAACGGCGACGGGTACTGCTCGGGTGCGCTCGTGAACAACACGGCGACCCCGGGCACGCCGTACTTCCTCACCGCGAACCACTGCCTGGGCGGGAACACGAACAACTGGGTGTTCCGGTTCGACTACGAGTCCCCCACGTGCGCCAATCCGAGCTCGCTCCCGGGCCCGTTCAACTCCATCAACGGCGCCACGTTGCGAGCGACGCGGGGCCAGTCCGACTTCGCGCTGCTCGAGCTGAACCAGGCGATCCCGGCCAGCTACAACGCGTACTTCGCGGGGTGGGACCACTCGGGGAGCCAGCCCCAGTCGGCGGTGGGCATCCACCACCCGAGTGGCGACATCAAGAAGATCAGCTTCGAGAACAGCCCGCTCACGTCGGTCTCGTACGGAACGGGCACGAACAGCCACTGGCGCGTCAACTTCTGGGACGACGGCACCACGGAGGGCGGGAGCTCGGGCTCTCCGCTGTTCGACGCTTCGTCGGGCCTGATCGTGGGTCAGCTCCACGGCGGCACGTTCGGGTGCAACGCGGAAGACAACTACGGCAAGCTGTCGATGAGCTGGGATGCCGGGAACAACTCGGCGTCGAGGCTCCGCGACTGGCTCGATCCGGGCAACACGGCGGGCGACACGCTCGGAGGGTACGACCCGAACGCGGCGACAGACCCGAACGACGCGAGCATCTCGGCCATCCTGTCGCCCCTCGACGGATCCATCGTGTGCCCCGACACCACGGTCGACGCCACGCTGCGGAACGTCGGGAACAACGCGCTCACGAGCGCCAACCTGCGCTACAGGCTCGACAACACGGGCGGATACACGACGGCCGCGTCGTGGACGGGCAACCTGCCGTCGCTCGGGACTGAGACCGTGTCGATCCCGGTCACCCTGCCGGTCGGCCTGCACGACCTCTCGGTGCGCACGGCGAATCCGAACGGCGTGAACGACACGAACCCGGCGAACGACGTGAGCACGATCGAGCTGTTCGTCCTGGACGACACGCCGACCTTCCCGCTCGTGGAGGGCTTCGAGGGCGCCTTCGAACCGGCTCGCTGGCTGGTGGCCGACTTCGACGGGGTGGAGGCGTGGCAGCAGTCTCCGGTCGCGGCGAGCGGCTCGTTCAGCGCGGCGATGAACAACCTCGACACGAACTTCTCGGGCGAGGAGGACTGGCTGGTGTCGGAGTTCGTGAGCATCCCGGCGTCCGGAACGACCGAGCTGTCGTTCGAGCTCGCGTACGCACGCTTCAGCCCCAGCTTCTTCGACCGGCTGGTCGTGGCGGTGTCGGACGACTGCTCCGAGTCCTACACCACGATCTTCGACGAAGAGGGCACGGCTCTCGCGACGGCCCCCGACGCGTCGGGCACGTTCGTGCCGGGTCCGGGCGACTGGGAGACACAGACGCTCGACCTGTCGGCATGGGCCGGGATGGACGTGCAGGTCGCGTTCGTCAACGTGAGCGGGTACGGCCAGTGGCTCTACATCGACGATGTCCGGATCGACACGATCGGCGGCGGTGACGCCGACACCGACGCAGACGCCGACACCGATGCCGACAGCGACACGGACTCCGACAGCGACGCGGATGCCGATGCGGATGCGGACACCGACGCCGACAGCGACGCGGATGCCGACACGGACGCGGACGCCGACACCGACGCCGACAGCGACTCGGATGCGGACGCCGACACGGATGCGGACGCCGACGCCGACACCGATGCGGACGCCGACACCGATGCGGACGCCGACACCGATGCGGACGCCGACACCGATGCGGACGCCGACGCCGACACCGATGCGGATGCGGACGCCGATACCGATGCGGACACCGACGCCGACGCCGACACCGACACCGGCGCGGCCAGCACGGGAGACACCGGTGGCGACACGGGGTCCGACACCGCCGGGTCCGATGCGGACACCGACGCCGACACCGACTCCGACGCAGACACGGATGCCGACGCCGACAGTGATGCCGACGCCGATGCCGATGCAGACACCGACGCCGACGCCGACACCGATGCAGACGCCGACACCGATGCGGACACCGACTCCGACACCGAGACCGACCTGCCCGGCGACACCGACACCGACACCGAGGACAAGAAGTGCGGCTGCACGTCCAGCCCGTCCGCGGGCGGCTTCCTGGTGGGGCTGGCGGCGCTCGTGGTGCGCCGCCGCGTCACTTCCAGACGCTGACCTCCGCGAGGGGCTTGCGCTCGAGGTCCGGCACGGTCGCGTCGTCGGACGGGTAGCCGATCGGGAACAGGATGAGCGGCTTCTCGTGGGCCGGGCGCTCGAGGAGCTCCGACAGGAAGCCCATGGGCGACGGGGTGTGCGTGA
The DNA here is from genome assembly GCA_041389565.1 of Myxococcota bacterium. GTDB lineage: Bacteria > Myxococcota_A > UBA796 > UBA796 > JACKEQ01. The sequence continues at coordinate 98,110 of JAWKRP010000027.1, read as the reverse complement.
GCGTCGCGAGGCCCATGTGGTGGAGCGCGGCCACGAACAGGCCCGCGGCGATCCCGCAGCTCTCGGTGACGTAGTAGTGCTTGATGCGCTCTCCGTCGGGGCCGACGCCCCATCGCTGCGCGAACAGCACGACGATCCAGGGGACGGTCTCGAGGTACGGCTTGCGCCAGTCGGTGCCGAGGGGTGCGAGGGCCGCACGCCACTCGTCCGACATGCGGGTCTCGTACGACTCGCGCTCCTCGGCTTCGGCGGCTTCGCGGATCCGGCGCTTCAGCTCGGGGTCGGACACCGCCACGAACGTCCAGGGCTGCATGTGCGCACCCGACGGGGCCGTCGAGGCCGTGCGGATCGCGAGCTCCACCAGCGTGCGCGGCACGGGGGCGTCGCTGAAGAACCGCACGGAGCGTCGTGCATCCAGCTCGGCGTAGAAGGCCTCACCGCGTGTCTGGCTCGCTTCGGGGGCCAGGCGCACGGGACGGTAGGGAACGTGCTTCATGCCTACGGCTCGGGCCGGACCTCGAAGTCGTACACGTTGCACGTGCCGGAAGCGACGTAGACCTTCATGTACACGGTGACATCGACCGTATCGATGTTGTTCACCACGGACGTCTCGTTGTCGGTGGTGGAGGCGTAGGTCTGGAGCAGGCTCCCGGTCTCGTCGTACAGGCGCATGTCGAGATCGGCCGGGGTGTCGGCGAAGTGGGCGGTGATGCGCACGCGCTCCCCGGCCGGGATCTCGATCTCGAACCAGTCGTCGTCGCCCGGCACCACGCCGTACCCGAACGTCTTGTCGTCGGGGCTGTGGACCGTGGCGTTGCTCCGCGAGTGGTTGTTCGCGGCGTCGTCGCTGCAGGCGGTCGTGAGCGCGATGTCGTAGTCGCCGCAGGCCGTCGAGCCCCAGGCCTCGACGAACCCGTAGTAGCTCTGCGTGAATGGGGCGGTGTTCGCCCACGAGACGGTCTCGACATCGGTGATGCCCGCACTCGAGTCGAGCACGGCCTGGCTCGTGTCGTAGATGAACAGGTCGAGGTCGTTGCCGGTGGCGTACGTCGTCGTGATCGACAGGTTGCCGCGCTGGCCGGGCGGGATGTTGAAGAACCACCAGTCGTCGCTCACGTCCGTCACCACGAGCCCCGTGCCGGGAACGGGGAGGGGGAGGGCGGCGAGGGCGTCGTCGTTCGGCTCGTGGCCGTCGTCGATGCAGGGGTCGGTGTCGGTGTCGGCGTCGGTGTCGGCATCCGCGTCGGCGTCGGCATCGGAGTCGGCATCGGCGTCGGCATCCGCGTCGCTGTCGGCATCGGCGTCGGTGTCGGTGTCGGCGAGGTCGATGGCGAGCGTGTAGGTGCCGCAGGTGGAGAACCCGCTGACGACCACCACGACCTCCTCGCCGTTGAACATCGTGCGCTCGAGCATGGACTGGGTGGACGTGCCCCCGTCGTCGTCGCAGTCGAGCTCGGTGTTGGCGGGACACGCGCTGTTCACGCTCAGCACGGTGTCGAAGCCGGATCCGGAGGTGTCGAACCGGAACGTGCCCGGGAACGGGGCGACCCAGCGATGCGCGATGTCTTCCGCCGAGCCCACGGTGGAGTCGCAGGTCGGGTCGAAGGCGTCGACCCCCGTGCACGTGTCTCCGGACGCCAGGTTGGTGCCTGTGGCGTTGCCGAGGTCGACGTCGGGGGCCGGGCAGGCGTCGGTGTCGCTGTCGGCGTCTGCATCCGCGTCGGTGTCGGCGTCTGCATCGGTGTCTGCATCCGCGTCGGAATCGGCATCGGCGTCTGCGTCGGCATCGGCGTCCGCATCCGCGTCGGTATCGGCGTCCGCATCGGTGTCGGTGTCGGAGTCCGCATCGGTGTCGGTGTCGGACTCGGACAGGCCGGTCTCCGACGCATCGGTGTCGAGATAGCGGTCGAGCCCCGAGCCCGAGCACCCCATCAGCAATGCCAGCGACGCGATTCGCATGCGTCCTCCACCGTCCGGTCGCCCGGTGTTCTAGCCCGGTTCTCGGGCATCCGCCCGAACGCGGTCGTCAGACGGCCAGCTTCACGGGCTCCTTCGGCCGCAGCTCGAGCACCTCCATCGGGCAGACCTGCACGCAGATCCCGCACTGGATGCAGGCGCTGTTGCTGTTGTCGAAGGACTGCTTCTTCTGCGCGAACTTCTGGACGTCGATGCCCATCTGGCAGAACCGCGTGCACTCGCCGCACCCGATGCACTTGTCGTTCGCGTGGATGGCCAGGCGACCGATGTACTTCGACAGCATCTCCATGTAGGCGCGAAGCGGGCAGAAGAACCGGCACCACACGCGGTTCCCGAGGTACGGGTAGAACGCGACCCCGATGACGGAAGCGAGCCAGAAGTCGACCATCAGCCCGTACCAGTGCTGGGAGAACTCCTTCACGTCGTACAGGGCGTCTTTCGCGACCAGGCCCCAGGCGTCGTTGATGATGAGCAGCGTCACCGGGATCGCGAGCAGGAACACGATCCGCCCGCCCCACTCGGCCTGGATGGCGGTCTTGCCGCGGGGAGCCAGGTGGCGCCAGAAGTCGCCGAGGCTCTCGGCCAGCCCGCCGCACCCGCACAGGTAGCTGCAGAACTTCTCGTTGTTCCGCCACACGAACAGCGGCATGAGCACGAAGCTGACGAACGCACCCACCGCCATCCATCCGATGGCCACGGAGCTCTGGGAGAGCGGCGCGTTCTCGCTCACCGTGGGCCAGTACTGGCCGTCGATCAGCGCCCAGATGTTGAGGGGCCACGGCACCGAGATGCCGTAGAACCGCCAGCCGCGGTCGCCTCCGAACAGGTCGGCCACGAGCGGGCTGCCCTTGATCACGAGGGGCGCGATGATCTCGGGGATGCCGAACAGGAACAGCACCTGGAACGCGATCAGGCTGATGTACCGGCGTTTCTGCACGGGGCTCGGGTACTTGCGGTACGCCATCACGCCGAACACCGTGATCATCACGGAGTAGGCGAACGTGCCCCAGAACGCGCCGTCGATCGTGCGGAACCCCAGGTCGAACTGGAGCAGGTGGTGCACGAACTCCAGCGGGTCGCCCGTGCCCATCGGGAAGAAGTCCCACTTCGGGTGGTCGCCCTTCAGGCCGCCCTTGATCAGGTAGAACAGGTACGTCATGAAGATGAACGAGCCGATCCACACGGCTCGCTTGGCCGTCATCTGCCCGGCCATCCGGATGCCCAGGCGGTCGAGGAAGCCCTTCGGCAGCTTCGTGCCGATGAAGATCATCACGTCGTCGTTCGCGAGCATGAAGCTGTCGTCGCCGCGCTTCAGCTCGACGGAGTCGCCGTTGATGCGCAGCACCTGCGACTTCAGCTCGGCCCGCAGCGTGCCGGCCGCGATCAGCTTCTCGATCTTCTCGCGGTTACCGGCCTTCGCCCGGTGGAAGCCGTCGCCACGGTAGCTGATCGTGACGTTCGCGCCCGACTCCGCGCACGCGATGGCCGCCTCGACCGCGCTGTCGCCTCCGCCCACCACGAGCACGTCGCGGCCCTTGTGGAGGTCGGGATCGCGCAGGACGTACGCGACCTTGTCGAGCTCTTCGCCCGGCACGTCGAGCTTGTTCACGTCGGCCCGGCGACCGATGGCGAGGATGACCCGCCGCGCCCGATACACGTTCTCGGACCCCGCGGACTCCTGGTAGTCGCGGTCGTGGCGCAAGTAGTCGCCCATCAGACCGCCCGGGCCCACCTTGGTCTTCACGTGGAACAGGCCATCCACGCGGGGCGCATCGACCACGGCTTCCGGCTGGTGCAGGACCAGCTTGCGGGTCTCGAGCGCCTCGCCCCACTTCTCGACGAGCTCCTCCTTGCTCGCGTCTTCGAACCAGAACGAGCCCTTGTTCTCGATGGAGCGGGGCTCCGAGAACACGAACTTCGCCTTCGGGAAGTTCTGGATCGTGTTGAACGGACGTTCCTTCTCGATCAGCAGGTAGCGGTAGCCGCGCTCCTGGAGGGCCAGCGCGGCTCCGATGCCCGCCGGACCCGCGCCGACGACGACCACGTCGAGCACGTCGGGGTCTTGCGAGGGCGCGCCCAGCGAGTCGCACACCTGCTTCGCCACGTCGTAGCCCTGGTTCAGCGCGACCTTGATGATGGGGGCGTCGGCGAGGTCGCCCACGACGTACAGGCCGGTGACGTTGGACTCGTGGCGCCCGTCGAGCTCCGGGAGCTCGCGGATGCCGAGCTTGGGGCTGAACTCGAACGAGATCTTGGTGATGTCGGGCAGGGCCACGTCGAACCTCGCGGGGTCGGGCCGTCAGGGCCCCGGCGGACTGTACACTACGGCCCACCCGGAGATCCGGTTCATCGGGCGTTCACGTCGGGTGCGCGGGGGCCGGGAGCGGGCCGACCTCGGGCAGCAGCACGACCACCTCGAACCCGTCCGCCAGGTTCCTCGCGCGCACGCGCCCCCCGAGGTCCTCCACCAGACCCCGGACGAGCGCGAGCCCGATGCCCGTGCCCTTCGTCTTCCGCGTCAGCTCGGCCTCCCCGCGCGTGAAGGCCTCGAAGATGCGCGGCAGGAAGGACGGATCCACACCCGGGCCCGTGTCGCGCACGGCCAGCTCGACCCCGGCGTCTCCGCGCTCCGCGGACACCGCGACCCTGCGGACCTCGCGGTCCTTCGAGAACTTCAGGGCGTTGTCGACCAGGTTCGTCAGCACCTGGACGAGCGCGTCGCGGTCGGCGATGCGCGCTCCCGTCACCTCGGGTGCGACCGCCACCCGCAGCTCGACGCCATCCCGATCCGTGAGCGGACGGAACAGGCGGCCCACCTCCTCCAGGACCTCGCCGACCGATCCCGCCGTGCCCGGCCGCTCCTGTCCGCGCTCGAGCCTGGAGAACGCCAGCACGTCCTCCACCAGCCGCCCCAGTCGCTCCGACTCGAGCCGAATGGTGCGGTAGTACTCCCGCCGCTGCGGCTCTCCGGGCACCATGCCCTGCTCCAGCATCTCGCTGTACATCCGGATCGACGTGAGCGGCGACCGCAGCTCGTGGCTCACGGCCGCCACGAAGTCCCCGCGCTGACGGGCCAGACGCGCGGTCTCCGCCAGCCAGCGCGATGCGAGCAGGCCCGCCACGGCCACGACCGCGAGCAGCAGGCCCGCGAGCATCCAGAAGTACGAGGTGGACTGGCGCGGCGGCAGCCCGGCGAGGTCGAGCCCGACCGACAGGGTCTCGAACGGCGCCTGGAAGGTGTGCGTGAACGGGCCCGTGCCGTCCCAGGTGATGCGCGCGACCTGCGCCAGATCTCCGACCAGCACGGCCTCCTGGAGCCGCGCCAGCAGAACGGGGCGCTCCAGCACGAGCCCCTGGACCCACCGGTCGCCGCCGAGCTGCACCGTGCGGTACAGCACGAGGTCGGTGCCGCGTACGGTCGCCGTGAACGGCTCGATCAGCACCTCGAGCTCGGAGGTCGCGGGGAGCTCGCGCAGGCTGTCGGGCACGGGCGCGTCGAGGTCCTGCTGGCGCTCCGGATCGGGGTCGAGCTGCTGCTGGACCGTGGCCTGCACCTGCAGGAAGTCCTCGGGAGCGCTGTTCGACACGAAGTTCCCGGCCTGCAGCAGCTGCACCTTCTGGGTCTGTGGCACCCGGCTGCGCTCGGCGTTCAGGTTCCGGTTGAGCGCGTCGTTCGCGCCCTTCGCCATGGCGACCTCGTCCCGCGGACGCTTCGTCTGCTTCGTCGTGGGACGGACGGCCTGCTGCACGGGCGCCTGGCGGGCGAGCGACACGAGGTCGGCCGTGGCGTCGGCCAGGCGGTCCTCGAGCCCCTCCACCACGTCCACCGGATTGGTCGTGTTGCCGCGCGCCGGGCGGTACGGCGTCGACAGCTCGCCGTCGGGCGCGATCTGGAAGTACCCCACGACCTCGGGCTCGGTGGGCAGGGTGGCGAGCGGGGACCGGCTGATGCCCGCTGGTCCGGCATCGTTGTCGGGGACGTAGGCATAGCTGTAGTGCAGGAACGGGCGCGCCTCCTCGCGATCGACGAGCGTCACCAGCTCCCGCTCGAGCTCGTCGAACACCCGGTTCGCCAGCATCTCGCGCCGGAGGGCCTCTTCGCGCTCCACCGTGTGGATCGAGCGCTCCAGCAGGGCTCCCAGCACGCCGAGCACGGTGAGTGCCACCACCGCGGCCAGCACACGCTCGCGGGTCATCCGCCCGCCGACGGGTCGAGCAGGCGGTACCCGGCGCCGCGCACGGTCTCGATGAGCGGCGCGTCCATCACCTCGTCGAGCTTCCGGCGCAGCTTCACGATGTGCATGTCGACCGCGCGGGTCTCGACGGCCTCGGGCTTCGCGTAGCCCCACACGGCCTGCAGCAGGTCGGTCCGCGGCACGATGCGGTGGCGCTCCTTCCACAGGTACTGGAGCACCTCCACGTCGCGGCGGGACACCGGATGCACCCGTCCGCCCGAGCGGATCTCGAGGTTGTCGCAGTCGATCTCGAGCGTCCCCACGGTCCACGAGGTCGAGGGGGCGGCCGCGCGCCTGAGCAGCGCGTCGACCCGGGCCATGAGCTGCGCGACGGAGAACGGCTTCGTGACGTAGTCGTCGCAGCCCGCGCGGAAGCCCTCCAGCACGTCTTCTTCGCGACCTCGCGCCGTGAGCAGCACCAGCGCCTGGCTCGGGTGGGCCTCGCGCACGCGCCGGCAGATCGTGAACCCGTCGACCCCGGGCAACATGACGTCGACGATGCACAGCTCGAACCGCCCGGACAACGCCTCTGCGAGCCCCCGGTCTCCGTCGGCCACGGGCGTCGGGCGGTGCCCGTGGTAGGCCAGCAGGTCGCAGAGCCCGCGGCGGATCGCCTCTTCGTCTTCGATCACGAGGATGTCGGCCATGCAGGGATCATCGTCGCCTGCGGGCCGCCGCGCCAACCGGTTTACGGAGTCGTTACCGGACCTGGATGTCGAGGTCGTGGAAGCCCTGGAGCTTCACGCCCATCGCGAGCGTGGTGCCGTCTTCCTGATGAACCGTCCAGTGGGTGGACTTCCACGGCTGCCCGAGCTCGTTGATCCAGTACTGGCCGCTCTTCTTCATGCCGCTGTTCAGCCGCGTGTGGCCGGTGGCCTGGCGATGCACGACCCAGTCGTCGAGCTGCTCGCCGTTCCGGTGGAAGGAGTGGAACGCGGCCCCGTCGGCGGGCACCCACACGGTGAGCTTGTCGGAGCAGGTGTTCGACGCGACCTTCCACGTGCCCGAGAACGTGAGGCGATCCTCGGCTTTCTCGTGGAGCGTGCCGGTGCCCTCGTAGACCGTGGAGCAGTCGCACAGCCCCGTGAGGCCGCACACCTGGTCGCCGCGCTCGTCGAGCTCGAACCGGGCCGTGTAGGTGAGGGTGACGGACTGCGGCTCCGCGGCGGTGGCGAGTGCGATCAGCAGCATGGACGGACCTCCGGTACGAGGACCATAACGAGCCCGGCGGGACGGTGGTCCGCGGGCGTTTACTGTCCCGTTACGCAGCCGCGTCGGTGCGTTTACCCGGGACCCTCGCGTGACGGCCTACCTTCGGGTCATCCATCCCGGAGGACCCATGAACCGCATCGCTCTGCCCACGCTGCTCCTCGCCCTCGTCGCCACCGCGTACGCGGCGGGTGGGGAAGACCCGGTCCACCGCGCGATCCGCCAGGCGGTGTCGGCCGATCCGACGGAGCAGGTCGTCGGCGTGCGGGAGCTCCGGAGCCGCGGTGAGGACGGCCTCCACGCGCTGCTCACCGCCGCGGAGGCCCAGCGCATCCGGGCCACTCCGGGGCAGTGGGCGAACGCCATCGACCAGGTGGCCGCCCAGAAGGACGCCTCGAGCTCGCGCCTGTTCTGGCACACCGACCTCGACGCCGCGAAGGCGCAGGCTCTCGCGGAGGGCAAGCCGATCCTGTCGCTCCGGATGCTCGGCGACCTGCGGGACGCGACGAGCTGCGCCAACAGCCGGTTCTTCCGGGCGATCCTGTACTCGAACCCCGACCTGTCCGCGTTCCTCGACGAGGGGTTCGTGCTGCACTGGTCGAGCGAGCGCGACGTGCCGCAGCTGACGATCCGGTACGGCGACGGGCGTGAGGTCCACACGACGGTCACCGGGAACAGCGCCCACTACGTGCTCGATGCGAAGGGCCGTCCGATCGACGTGCTGCCCGGTCTGATGACACCCGACACGTTCCGCGCGGAGCTCGAGCGCGCCCAGGCCCTGTACGCCGCGCTCGAAGCCTCCCCGGACGACCGTGCGGCCGTGCTCGTCGCTCACCACACGGCGGAACGGGACGCTGCGGTCGCGCGCGTGCGGTTCGTCGAGCCGCTCGGTCTGTACGGTGCCTTCGGGACGACGCTCCCCGATCCGGCGACCACGGTGCTCTCTGCGCCCCTCGTGGCGCCCCCGAGCGAGCCGCGATTCGCGACGGACGCCGTTCCGGCCAGCATGGCGATCCCCATCGCGCTCGGGAAGGGGATCGTGGAGCGGCCATTCGTGCCGGTGCTCCCGCCTGGGGTGGGCGAGCTGTTCGGTCCGGAGGACCTCCTCGTGACGGACGAGGGCACGCTGCACCCGGCGAGCGTGGCGTTCATGCGGTCCCAGGCGCGGGATCTGGGGACCCCCGAGGGCGAGGCGGTGTTCGAGGCGATGGTGGAGCGGTTCGGGAAGAGCGTGCGCGCGGACTCCACGTGGAACCGCGACGTGCTGCACGCCCGGATCCACCAGTGGTACGCGCAGGGCTGGAGCCCCGACTTCGCGACGCTGAACGAGCGCGTGTACCGCGAGATCTTCGCGACTCCCGCGAGCGATCCGTGGCTCGGGCTCGTCGACCCGACCGTGTACACGGGGCTCGCCGGCGGCGGTATCGTGATGGACGGGCTGCAGGCGCACTGACCGCGACTCACGGACCGTCGCGGCCGGCTGGCGGACCTGGCCCGTCCCTTCGGGACCGCGACTCACGGACCGTCGCGGCCGGCTGGCGGACCTGGCCCGTCCCTGCGGGACCGCGACTCGTGACGAATCCGTCACAGTGGGTCGGCGGACCAGGTGATACCCGTGTGGGCCCTGGAGGCTGTATGCGCGCTCTGCTCCCCCTGTTCCTGACGGTCCTGTTCGTGGCGGCCGGCTGCAAGAAGGACGGCGATCCGCCCGTCGAGGCCGACACCGACACCGACACCGACACGGACGCCGACAGCGACACGGACACCGATACCGATACGGACGCAGACGCCGATACCGACACCGACGCGGATGCGGATGCCGACACGGACGCCGACGCCGACGCCGACGTCGCGGTGGTCACCACCTGCGCGAACAGCATCCCGGCACCCCCGAGCGGCGAGCTCTGCGGCGTCACCGGCGACCCCACGACGGCCACGCACCTCCTGATCGAAGGCGACGTGCTCGCCGACACCATCGCCTACGAAGCGGGCTCGGTGCTCGTGGAGCTCGGCGAGAACGGGCTGATCGAGTGTGTGGGCTGCGACTGCGCCGCCCAGGCGCCCGCCACCACGCTCACCCTGAGCTGCCCCGAAGGCGTCGTGTCGCCGGGCCTCATCAACGCGCACGACCACATCCGGTACAACAACTTCTCGCCGATCTCGCACGGCGACGAGCGCTACGACCACCGACACGACTGGCGCACCGGCGCGAACGGGCACACCGAGCTGAACACCTTCAGCGACAACAGCCGCGAAGGCCTGCTGATGGGTGAGATCCGGATGCTGCTCGGCGGCGGCACCAGCATCGCGGGCTCGATCTCGAGCGTGAACGCCCAGGGCTTCCTGCGGAACCTCGACAGCGACCAGTACAACGAGGGTCTCGGCGGCTGGGAGGTCGGGTACGCCACGTTCCCGCTCGGCGATACCAGCGGCACCCAGGCGGCGTCCGGGTGCTCGAGCTACTCGATCGACCCGGCCTTCGTGCTCGAAGACCGCATCTACCTGCCGCACATCGCGGAAGGCGTGAACGACTTCGCGAACAACGAGTTCCAGTGCCTGTCGAGCACGGCGAACGGCGGTCGCGACCTGCTCGCCGACAACACGTCGATCATCCACGGCATCGGCCTGCTCCCCGACGACATCGCCGAGGTCTCCGACAACGGCGCGCACCTCGTGTGGTCGCCGCGCAGCAACATCTCGCTGTACGGCGAGACCGCTCCGGTCCGCACCTACCGCGCGATGGGCGTCCCGATCGCGCTCGGCACCGACTGGGTGCCGTCCGGCTCGGCCAACATCCTGCGTGAGCTCCAGTGCGCCGACTACCTGAACCAGGTGCACTTCGACTCGAAGTTCAGCGACCGCGAGCTGTGGCTCATGGTCACGCGGTCCGCGGCGGTCGCGATGGGCGCCGAGAGCCAGATCGGGAGCCTGCGTCCCGGGCTGATCGCCGACATCGCCGTGTTCGACGGCCGCACCGACAGCCTGCACCGCGCGATCATCAACGCAGACGTGTCCGACGTGGCGCTCGTCCTGCGCGGCAGCAAGCCGCTCACGGGCGACACCGACATCCTCGCGGGCCTGCTCGGCACCGCGGCCTCGTCCTGTGAAGTGCTCGGCGGGTGCGCGTCCGACAACTCCATCTGCGCGAGCGCCGACACCGGCCTCACACTCGCCGCCATCCAGGCCTCCGTCGGAGCCAGCGCGTACGAGCTGTACATCTGCACCCCGCCCGCCGACGAGCCGAGCTGCGAGCCGTTCCGGAACAACGAAGACGGCGACGGCCTGATCTACCCGACCAGCTCGACGAGCGACTTCGACCTCGACGGCGTCGACAACGCGGTCGACAACTGCCCGACGGTGTTCAACCCCGGCCGGCCCCTCGACGGGTTCGTCCAGGGCGACGCGGATGGCGACGGCCAGGGCGACGCGTGCGACGCGTGCCCACTCCAGGCGGGGGTCACCTGCAACTGGCGTGATGCCGACCTCGACGGCGTGGTCGACCTCGACGACAACTGCCCGGCCGACGCGAACACGAACCAGGCCGACGCCGACGGCGACTACATCGGCGACGCCTGCGACGCGTGCCCGAGCTTCGCGTCCCCCACCGGGTCGTGCCCGGCGAGTGTGTACGACATCAAGGACGGCACGGTCGCCGTGGGGACGCCCGTGGTGCTCGAGGGCATGCTGGTCACCGCCTCGAACGACGACGGGGTGTTCCTGCAGCGCGTCAGCGGGCAGCCCGGCTACGTCGACGAGAACGACTCCGGCATCTATGCGTTCATGCGCTACCTCTCCGCCCGCCCGCAGCGCGGCGACGTGGTCGACGTGGTGGGCGTGGTGGCCGAGTACTTCGGTCAGATCCAGATCGCCGATGTCGTCGGGTACACCGTGCAGAGCTCGGGCAACCCCGACCCCACGCCGGTGTCCGTCACCCCGGCCGAGGTCGCGACCAACGGAGCCCGCGCGGACGCCCTGGAAGGCGTCGTGGTCGCGGTGTCCGACGTCGACGTGACCGCGGTCGACCTCGCGCCCGGTGCCGGCGACACCGCGCCGACGAACGAGTTCGAGGTCGACGGGTCGCTCCGCGTGAACGACGAGCTGTACCTCGTCACGCCGGTCCCGGTGCTGGGCGAGAACTTCGCCACTCTGTCGGGCGTGCTCCGCTACGCGAACGGCGACAGCAAGCTCGAGCCGCGCGACGCCTTCGACGCGCTCGCGGGGGCTCCGACGCTCTCCACGCTCACGCCCGGCGTCGTGTACCTCGAGCAGGGCGTCACGACCGACGCGCTCCTCGCGGTCAGCCTGTCGCGTCCGGCCGGCGCGGTCGAGACCGTCACGCTCGACTGCCAGCCCCTCACGACCGTCAGCTGCCCGGCCAGCGTCACCTTCCAGGTGGGCGAGCAGGTGAAGGGCGTCGAGCTCACGGGCGTGCTCGCGAGCCCGCTGTCCGGCACCGTCACGGCCACGCTCAACACCAGCAGCCTGTCCGCCGACGTGTTCGTCTACGACGACCTCACGCTCCGCACCATCACGGCGCTCGAGCCGACCTCCCTGGCGATCCGCACGAACGCCACCGAGCAGCTCACGGTCACCCTCAACGTGCCCGCACCCACGGGCGGAGCCACGGTCACGCTCGCGGGCGCGAACGGCTTCGTCACGGTCGCAGCCGACGTGACCGTGCCGGCCGGCCAGGTCTCCCAGAGCTTCGACGTGGTCGCGGGCGCGGTGGCCGGGGCCGACACCGTCACGGCCTCGCTCGGCGCTTCCATGCAGGTCGCGGATGTCACGGTGTCCGAGGGCATCGTCGGCACGGGCGTGCTGTTCAGCCGCTACCTCGAGGGCAGCATGGGGAACAACAAGTTCCTCGAGATCGTGAACCTCGACCCCAACGGGTTCGACGTGTCCACCTGCTCCGTGAAGCTGTACACGAACGGCAACACCACGGCGGGCAGCACCATCACGCTCACCGGCGGAACGCTCGGCCTGGGCGAGCTCCACGTGCTGTGCCACAGCTCGGCCACCTACCCGACGGGCCTCGCGGGCGGGGCGTGCGACCAGACGAGCGGCTCGCTCACGTTCAACGGCAACGATGCGCTGGAGCTGGAGTGCGGCGGCCAGACCTACGACGTGATCGGCCAGATCGGCACCGACCCGGGCAGCGCCTGGACCGGCGGTGGTCTGTCCACGCAGGACAACCACCTGATCCGCGCGTGCTCCATCACGGAGGGCGACAACGACGGCTCCGACATGTTCGACCCCTCGGTCGAGTGGGTCGCGGGCACCGCGGACGACGCCTCGGAGTTCGGGCTCGAGCGCACCTGCCCCTAGGAGCCAGCCCGTCGCGCATTGCGCGGCGGACTCACGTACCGTCGCGGCCGTTGGCGAACCTGATTCGTCCCTTCGGGACCGCGACTCCTCCCGTGCCCCGCCGAAGGCGGTGCCCGTGCCCTTGCCCGTGCCCGATCAGGCTGGCAGGGGCGCTCGCTTGCTACAGCTCGAGGAGGTTGTGGACGGTACAAACTAAGCCCCACACGGCTTCCGAATCGGGCTCGGGCATGGGCACGGGCACGGGCACGGATGGAGCTTGGAGCGTGCTGCGCGAGTCCCGAGGGGAGGGACGGCAACGGATCAGGGGTCGACGGTGCCTCCCACCCCCGGGCGGCACTGGATGTCGAGCTCGAACACGCCTTCGTCGGCGTTCTTTCCCTCGACGATGATGTACCAGACGGGCCGCTCGCCAGCGCGCTTCGTCTGGGACGTGAGCTCGATGCGCTCGGGGCGGTTGTAGTCGTTGACGGTCATCTCGCAGGGCCCGACGTTGCTGCCCATCGTCGGGCACCCGCCGTGATCGTGCCGCACCGCCGCGATGTCGAGGTCGGCGCAGGGCGTGTACAGCGTGGCCCATGCGCGCCACTCGCCCTCGGGCATCACGAGCTTGTAGATGCGCTCGTTCCCGCTGTCGTGGTCGCGCGTGGCCGGCCAGCACTGCTTCTTCTCGTAGAACTTCGAGTCGTAGCGCTGCACGCCCCCGATGGTGTGCCCGATCGTGCGGCTCTCGCACGTGACCTCGGCCGTGATGCACCCATCGGACGAGACGGGCCCACCTTCGGTGAGGTCGTCGCACTGCTCGAGCGTGATGCTCGGTGTCGGGTAGCTCGGCTGGCTCACGTTCGTGCGCTTGAAGTCGCTGTCCCACTTGCCTTCGGGGACCTTCACCACACCCACCTCGACCTGGGGCTCGGGGGCCGGCGCGGTCTCCCGCAGCTCGACCTTCGCCTTGGGGTCGGGCGCCTTCGCGTCCTTCGGGACCGGCGTGGGCTCTACGTGGACGTCGCCCGTTCGCGGACGCTCGGGGCAGGCGGGCAGGACGAGGGTGGCGAGCAGGAGGAGCGTGCAGCGGCGGCCCATCGGGCCGGAGGCGAGCATCATGGAGTGGCGCACTCGTCGCACAGGCCGCGGAGCTGGATCGACACCTGCCCATCGACGACCGACCGCGGGAGGCCAGCGGCTCCCTTGGGCAGGGCGAGGTCGGGCAGGCACGACACGTCGCCGCAGGACGTGCACAGGAAGTGGGGGTGGTCGTTGGAGTCGTGGGGACGGCCGGCGAGCTCGAACCGCCACACGTGGTCGCCCAGATCGACCCGATTCAGCAGGCCCGCATCGGTCATGTCGACCAGGTTGCGGTACAGCGTCGCGCGATCCCAGCCGTCGTTCGCGAGCTGCTCGGTGAGCTCGGGGTGGCTCGTGGGTGCGCTCGCATCCTGCAGCACGCGCAGGACCGTCACCCGGGACCGCGTAGCCCGGAGGCCGGCGGTACGCAGCTGAGCGCGGAGTGCGGAGTCGGAGGCGGAGTCGGTCACGCCATCAGAGTATCAAGGATGGAGGGGGCGCGCGGGCAGTCGGGAGGGTGTGGCTGACCGGCCCGGTTCCGAATAGTCTGCCCGGATACCCGGGATGTGACGATGCGCCTCAATCTCCTCGTTCTGCTGGCCCTCACCGCGTGCAAGTCGAACCTGACTCCCAGCGAGTCCGAGACCGACGCCGACACCGACGCCGATACGGATGCCGACGCCGACACCGACACCGATGCCGACTCGGACGCCGATGCCGACGCCGACGCCGACGCGGATGCCGACAGCGACACCGACGCCGACGCGGATTCCGACACGGACACCGACACCGACACGGATACCGACAGCGACAGCGACACCGACACCGATCCGGGCTGCACCGACGACCTCGACGAGCCGAACGACCTCCTCGGCCAGGCACGCCCGCGCCTCGTCGGCACCAACCTCACCGTCACCGACGCCTCGCCCGACTGGTGGATCGTGTCCGTCCCCGCCGGGGAGACGTGGTCCATCGAAGCGGCGTTCATCCACGCGGATGGCGACATCGACCTGCGCGTCACCGACAACTTCGGGTCCGTGATCACCGAGTCCGTCTCGACGACCGACGACGAGGGCGTCGTCGTCACGAACAGCAGCGGCGGGAACTACAGCTACTTCGTCCAGGTCACGCTCCAGACCCCGGGCTGCACGAACTACGACTTCCTGGCGCAGCCGATGGTCGACACCGGCGACACCGGGGGTGACGCCGATACCGATGCCGACACCGACTCCGACACGGACGCCGACGCCGACACGGATGCCGACGCCGACACGGATGCCGACGCCGATACGGATGCCGACGCCGATGCCGACACCGATGCGGACGCCGATGCCGATACCGACGCCGACGCCGACACGGATGCGGACGCCGACACGGACGCGGACGCGGACGCGGATACGGACGCCGACGCCGACGCCGACACGGACGCAGACGCCGACACGGATGCGGACGCCGACACGGATGCGGACGCCGACACGGATGCGGACGCCGACACAGATGCGGACGCCGACACGGATGCGGACGCCGACACGGATGCGGACGCCGACACGGATGCGGACGCCGACACCGACACCGACACGGATCCGGTCTGTGCCGACGATCTCTTCGACCCGAACGACACGTTCGGGATGGCCAGCCCCGTCGCCGTCGGCGCCCCCGTCACGGGGCTCGTGGTCACGCAGGCCTCCGACGACTGGTGGTCCATCACGCTCACCGCGGGACAGCAGGTCGTCGTCACGGCCGCGTTCACCGATGCGCTGGGCGACATCGACCTCGCGATCTACGACCCCACCGGCGTGAACCAGATCGCGGTCTCCTCCGGAATCGTCGACGACGAGTCCGTGACGCTCCGCAACAACACCGGCGCCACCGCCACGTTCTACGCGAACGTCTACCTGTGGTCCGGGGCTCCGGAGGAGTGCAACTCCTACGATCTGAGCGTCGTGGACGACTCCGCCGCATGCGTCGAAGACGGCTTCGAGCAGAACGACTCCGCGGGCGCCGCTGCTGCGCTGCCCGCCGATGCCGCGGGCGTATCGGTGCCGAACGACGACGACTTCTTCTCGTTCGACCTCGCCCATCTCGCCACCCGCACCGTCTCGATCGACGGGCCTGCGGATCTCTCCCTCGCGCTCTTCGACGAGTCCGGCACGCTGGTCGACTCGGGCTCCCTGCTGTTCGGGCCCGTCTCCCTGCTCGCCGCGAGCCCGGGCAACGGCCAGGAGACCTGGACCGTCCAGGTGACCGGCGGCGACACCTGCGTGCCGTACGATCTCTCCATCACGTGCAACGACGACTTCGCCGAGCCCAACGACTCCACGGCCACGGCCACGCCTCTCACGAGCGGCACGGGGTTCTGGGCGTCCCCCGACTCGTCCGACTTCTTCTCGCTGACGGTCGAGGCCGACGACTTCGTGAACGTGAACCTCACCGACATCATCGGCGGGGCCGTCACGATCAACGTCTACGACGCGACCGGCTTCCTGCTGGGTACGGTGCCCGACATCGTGGGCGCCGGCTCCGCGAGCCTGTCGAACGTGGGTGCGTCCGTGGCCGCAGACGTGTTCATCGAGGTCGTCGCCCAGGACGACTGCACCCAGTACAGCCTCGAGTCGCGCATCGCCTGCGACGATGTGGGTGAAGCGAACGACAACTGGGCGACCGCGCTCCCCACCACCACCTCCGTGGCGGCCTCGATGGGCGCGGACGACGAGGACTGGTACATCGTGACCGTGCCGGACGGCGGTCTGTGGGGGGTCACCGCGGGCGCCGAGGTGCTCTCGATCTTCGACGACCTCGGCCGCCCGGTCACGTCTCCGCTGTCGAACGGCACCGGGGTGCCTCTCGACTTCTGGGTCCGCGTGAGGTCCACCAGCACGGCCTGCCAGCCGTACACCCTCACGATCGACCCTGCAGCGGCGTGCCCGTTGGATGCCGCCGAGCCCAACGACACGCAGGGCGCGGCGTTCTCGACCGGGTTCGAGCGGAACCTCCGCGCCGAGGGGAACGACTGGTTCGCGTTCGATGTCGCGGCCGGCGAGACGGTGGAGGTCCGCGCGACCTTCGACGACGACCAGACCGACATCGACCTCGACGTCCTCCTCGGAGCCCTCGACATCGGGGGCTCTGCGGGCGTGTCCGACTCGGAGCAGGTGGTGTTCACGAACACCACGGGCGCCGTGCAGACCTACACGGCGAACGTGTTCCCATGGGCGGGAGGATCAGGGGTGTGCGGGGGCTACGACTTCGCCGTGACGTGCCCCGACGACAGCCTCGAGCCCAACGACACGCCGCAGTACGCGTCGAGCCTCGTGTCCGCGACCGGCCTCGTGGCCGTGGGCGGCCCGGACGACTGGTTCACCACGACCGTCGCACCCGGCGAGACCGTCACGGTCGACCTGTCGTTCACCCACGCGGCGGGCGACATCGACATGCGGATGTTCGACGACCACGGGAACGAGCTCGACTTCAGCTTCACCGTGTCCGACGACGAGCAGGTCTCGTGGCGCAACGACTTCGCCGAGGACCGCGTGATCTTCGTGCGGGCGTACCACTTCTTGCCGAGCGCCGGCGACTGCAACAGCTACGACCTCACGGTGACGCGAGACTGAGTCGAGGAGCCGCGCGTGCCCGCATTCGGGTCGTCCGGCTCGAGACCTGGGGTCAGTCGAACCGGATCGACGTGCGCAGGTCGGCCGCGACCAGTGAGCGATCCGCACCGGCGAGCGGCGCCATCACGCCGAGCTCCAGCGCCCAGGGACCGGCGCCCACGCGCACTCCGGGCGAGAGCGCGAGGTAGTCGACCGGACCGGTCCACGCGACGGACACCGGCACGTCGAGCACCAGCGCGAAGTGCGAGGACGGGTGCCACGCGAGCCCCGCCATCCCGGACAAGGCCGTGCGCGGGACATCCGGGCCCGGCCCTACCATCCGGTTGCCGTACAGCATCAGGCCCCCGTGGACGTCGACCTTCTCCGTCCACCGGTGCTGCCCGACCAGCCCCAGGTCGGCTGCGATCGGCCGCTGGTTCTGTGAGCCCCCGGCAGTGGGCAGGACCACCCGGGCCGTCGCCGACAGCACGCTGTTCTCGGTCTCGTCGAACTGCCAGGTCGCTCCGACGTACGAGGCGCCGAACCCGGACGCGCTCACCGCGATGGGAGCGATCACGTTGTCGATGCGCAGCGGCTCCACGCCGACCTCGACGCTCACCGGCGTGCCGGGCAGCGCGATGCGACCGTCGACCGTACCCATCAGCTGGATGCGCCCGTAGAAGTCGGGCGTGTCGACCACCAGGGCCGCACCGCCGCCCAGCCCGACCTCCGTGCGCAGGCAGGCCGAGCGCGCCCGGCCGAGGTCGCCCGGCTGCAGCGTGACCGTCAGCGGGCCCTGTGGGAGCGCGTCTTCCGAGCACGCACCCGCCATTGCGACCGACAGCACGGCGATCATGGCGCCACCCCCTCGTACGTGCCGTTCCCGTCGCCATCCACGAGGAACGGGTTCGTGAAGGACAGCGGGAATCCACCCGGCACCACGGCCGCATAGTCGCTGTCCGGGAGCGCGAGCGGGTCGATCGTGCCGTCGAGCGGACCGACCGTGTCGTAGCACCCGTCCTCGTCGGGCTCCGGGCGGGGATCCCCGTCGTCGACCTCGATGTCGGCGGGCGTCACCTGGCCGTCTCCGTCGTTGTCGTCGGTATCCGGGATGCCATCGCAGTCGAAGTCGGCGAAGGCCGGCAGCGGCACGCCCGCTTCGACGACCACCCAGTGATCCGAGCCGCCCTGCACGAGCTGGGAGAGCGACCGTGTGAAGCTCGCGCTGCGCACGCCGGGCCGGCTGGCATCGTCGGTGAGGCCGGGATCGAAGGACTCCGCCAGCACGCCGTCGACGTAGATCCGCACCTCCGTGACGGGCACCCAGCTCGCGGCGCGCACCTCGACGCGGAGCTCGCCCGAGGCCGGGATCACGGCATCCACCCGCGGCTCGTGCTCCGTGGCCCCATCGACCACCCGCGCGACCACGACCGGACCGCTCGTCCCGAACATCCGCCCCTGCCGCACGGATCGGTTGAACACCGCCTGGTCGAACCCTTCGCCGACCGCCTGGTCGGTCTGCACGACGTTCTGCGGGAAGCCCAGCACGTTGCCGCCCAGCGTGTGCGAGTCGGAGTTCGCGGTACCCCCGCGCACCACGCCCTGCGACAGGAGGTAGTGCCACACGGCGCGGTATTGGAGGAACTGCCCGTTGTTCGTGCCGTTCATCACCTCCTGCACGTGGTACGCGTCGTTCGCGAACCGCGCGCCCATGGGCGTGGCCGAGAACAGCCCGTGGCCCTCGGGCACATCGGGCCCTTCGAGCGGCTGGGTGAGGTCCATCTCGAGGGCCGTCGCCCACCCGAAGTCGCGCCCGAACTGGATGCCGCCCCACGGGTGGTTCAGCTGGATGACCCCGGTATCGGCGGGCCAGCCCTGGTCTTCGAACCGCGTGAACAGCATTCCGGGCTGGGCCTTCTCGTCCCACGGCGCCCCGCGCCACGGACCCTCCGGATCGAAGGGCAGGGGCCACACGATCCAGTGCCCCACGACCTTCGGGTAGATCGAGCTGTTCAGCAGGGGCTGCAGGATGTGCCCGGTGGTCTCGAGCCCGATGAGGATCTGCATGCGGGCGTCGACACCGAGGTCGGCGCGGGCCTGCGCGTAGTCGTGCACCTTGTCGTGGTCGGTGGCCGCGATGACGTCGAGGTGGCTCGCGAGGAAGGCGCGCACGCGGTCGCTGTCGGGGATCGAGCTGTCGAAGCTCGCCGACCCGTGCACGTGGAAGTCCCCCGTGAGCATGCCGGGATCGAGCAGGTCGAGCGACCCGATCGACAGCGCGATGGTCTGGGGCGACTCCCCCGGCACCACCGCGCTCACGCTGACGTTCCGGGCCACGTCGACCGACGTGAACGGGCCGCCCGCCGCGAAGAAGTCGTAGGTGCCGGGCGGGAGCGACAGCGTCGTGGGGCCCTCCACCAGCACGCGGTTGCACGACGGCATCGCGCCGAACGGATGCCCGAGCATCGGCGCGCACGTCTGGAAGTGCTGGAGATACTCGGCCTTCGTGGCCTCGAGGGTCGCTTCGTCGGAGGGGTAGACGATCACGAGCGCGTGGTCGGGCACCCCATCCACGCTGACCTCGAGCGACACCCGACCCGGAGCGTCCATCGGCACGTCGACCGAAGCGGTCTCTCCCGACGCATCGAACGTCGCGCGGCCCGCCCCGCGACCGAACCGCTCGATCTGCGCGGTGTACGTGCCTCCGCGGGGCACCCGGAACGTGAACGTGCCGTCGGGGTCGGGCTCCACGTGCGTCCACGGCATCTGCGTCGCATCGTCGGGGTTCGGCTGGATGTCGCCCTCCCACACCACGATCTGCGGCCGGCCGGCACGGAAGTCGGGCGCATCGTCTCCGGGCGTCGAGATCTGGCCCGTGACCGTCGTGAAGTCCTCGCCCCACAGCTGACTGCGGACCTCGAACGCGATGTCGGCGCCCGCGGCGATGGACGAGCCCGCGCCGACGCCGAGGAACCGCTCGTACGTGAGGAAGTCGCCGGGCTGGAGCAGGCGGGGCTCCATGCCGATCGCCATGATCTCCTCGGACAGGATGCCCGACACCGTCTCTTCGTCACAGCTCGCGAGCACGTGGGTGCTGGCCGGCTCTTCGTGGGCTCCGGACGCGATCCACGGCGCCTGCACGATGCCGTCGAGCAGGGTGGACAGCCCGAAGGACGGGTGGGCGAGCCCGACCCCGGGTGCCGGCGCGAACCCGAGCGCCTCGCGGCCCCCCAGGTAGAGGGCGTCGGCGAGGAACACGCTCTCGGGCTCGTGGTGGCCGTTCAGGACCTCGGTACGGATGCGGACGCCGGGGTCGCACGGGCCGAGCTCGTAGCGCGTGGCGATGCGGACCTCGGGGTCGTCGTCGTACGTGCCGACCACCTGGACGACCGCGTGGTCGCCGTCCATGAACGCCTCGATGCGCTCGTAGCTGGACGCCTCGGTGGGGAGCAGGCCGCCCACCTGGAACAGGTTGCGCAGGCTGTCGTCCTGCCGGAGCGTACCGTCGGGCTCGACGGTGGAGAGGTCGATCAGGTTGCCGCCCCGCGGCGCGAGGAAGTGCGGGTGGTCGAGGTCGCTGATCACCGCATACACACGGCTGTTCCGGAGCACCCAGTCGCCGGGCGACTGGACGACGGTGTTGCCGAACAGCTCGACGCCGCCGGGCTCGACGCGCGAGAACGTCGCGACGCCCCCCGGACACTCGAACGCGAGCTGCGCGCAGGCCGGCTCGACGCGGCAGCCGTCGGCGCCGTCGAGACACCCCTCGGTGTCGCAGCCCATGAGGGCGAGGAGCAGGGTGAGCACGCGACCTCCAGTGTCGCGGTTCTACCGCGTTCAGGGGCGCGGAGGAAGCAGGCTCGCCACGGCGACGGCCCCGAATCCACCGGCCTGGGACAGCAGGAAGACCGCCAGCACCCACTGCCCCTGGGTGACGGCCCACACCAGCCCGATGCCGCCCCACAGGGCGATGGCGAGCTCGGCCCACACGACGGGACCCACGCGCTCCGGGAGGTACGCCAGCACCGACGCCTCCCCGCGCTTCGGGGTGCGCACGAACGGCGACACCTGGCCCGACCACCCCTCCACGACGGCTAGCGTGTTGTGCAGCGACAGCCCGGCCGACAGCGCCATGAAGAACGGGAACGTGCGTGCGAACCGCCACAAGCCCGCGCCGAGCGCGCCTTCGCGCTGTACGCACATGCTCGTGTAGAACGCGACCAGGACGACCAGGGCGAGCTGGAGACCCAGGCGCGCGGGCACCAGCGCGGTGGCGAGCCACGGAGCACCCGTCTGGAGCGGCCCGAGGACGGGCGAGAGCACACACAGCACCAGCACGCACACGAACAGCGCGCCCCCCCCGATGTGCACCGTGCTCTGGACGCGGGTGAGCAGCGGCCGATCCGCGCTCCACACCATCGGGAGCAGCTTGCGCCCGACCTGGGCGCCGCCCTTCATCCAGCGGTGCTGCTGACTCCGGACCGCAGGCACCTCCTCGGGGAGCTCGGCGGGGGCCTCCAGCGAGTCGAGGTAGCCGAGCGTCCAGCCCGCCAGCTGCGCGCGGATCGCGAGGTCGAGGTCTTCCGTGAGCGTGTCGGCCGACCACCCTCCCGCGTCCGCGATGGCGGCTCTCCGCCACACCCCGGCCGTGCCGTTGAACCCCATCAGGAGGGGCGGCTGGCTCCGGGCCTGCTGCTCGATGGAGAAGTGGGCGTCGAGGTGGAACGCCTGCGCCGCCGTGAACACCGAGCGCTCGCGGTTCAGGTGCCCCCACCGGGCCTGCACGAGCCCCCACTCGGGGTGCGCCTCGAGCGCCGCGACCGCGCGGATGAGGAAGTCTGGTGCGGGCCGGAAGTCCGCATCGAAGATCGCGACGAGCTCGCCCCGCGCCCGCTCGAGCCCCCACGCGAGCGCACCGGCCTTGTAGCCCGTGCGGTCGGGCCTCCGGAGGTGCTTGGCGTCGATCCCCCGGTCCTGCAGGGCCTGTACGAGGGCGGCGGCGCGCTCCACCGTGTCGTCGGTGCTGTCGTCGAGGAGCTGGATCTCGAGGGACTCCGGCGGCCAGTCGAGCGCGGCGACCGATGCGAGCAGCTGCTCGACCACCGTGCGCTCGTTGTAGATGGGCAGCTGGACCGTGACGACGGGCCGCTCACGGGGACAGGCCGGCACGGACGGGACGACGCTCCGGGCCCAGGTCCACAGGAGGTGGAGCTGGCTCGTGGCGTACAGCGCGATGACCAGTGCCGCCGCGGAGTAGGCGACGAGCACGGCACTGGCGGCGAGGTCGACGAAGGGCACGCAGGCTCCGGGAGCGGCCGCCCGGAGTAACCTGTGCGCCTACTCCTTCACGTGGTCGTTCGCGTTCATCGGTGCGGTGACCATGTAGAACAGCCACGTGAGGAAGCCCGTGAGGATGCCGAGGCCGAAGAACAGCGTGAGGAAGCCGTTCACCACCTGGAGGCCCCAGTACGAGAACATGATGAACAGGCCCATGCCGACGCGGCCCTGGTAGAGGTGGCCGAGCCCGAACACCTGGAACCAGCCCGGCACGAGCTCGAGCAGCACCGGCACCCACTGCACCTCACGCTTCATCAGCTCACCCATCGCCGGCCCCTCCTCGTGGGATCTGAGTAACCCCCTCGGAGTACGTGCCGTTCCGCGGGGTCATTGCAGCCGGCCGGACCCCTCCGCGAGCGTGAACGTGATCTGCGCGGGGTCGAGCAGGCCGCGCTTCTCGTCGGTCTCGGAACCGTAGTGGTAGACGAGCCTCCAGCGCTCGAAGGCCGCTGGGACCTCGACCTGACGGGGCTCTCCGGGACGCAGCGACGTATCGGACGCGACCCGACGGACATCGTCGGCACCCCGCTCGAACCGGCGCCCGATCCAGTCGACGACCTCCCAGCCCGTGCCGCGGTCGATCTCCACGGTGACGTGCCGGAACAGGTCTCCGCTCGGGAAGTGGTGGCCGACACCCACGCTGCGCAGGGTGAGCCGACCTGCGGATCGCTCGACGGACACGGCGGTCTTCAGCCACTCCCGGTCGTGCGCGCCCCGGAACACGTGGCGCCCACCGGGCATGTGGCAGTCCTGGCACGACTCAGGGACCGTCGCGGCCGTTGGCGAACCTGGTTCGTCCCTTCGGGACCGCGACTCACGGACCGTCGCGGCCGTTGGCGAACCTGGTTCGTCCCTTCGGGACCGCGACTCACGGACCGTCGCGACCCACGCGCGCCACTCGGTGCCCGTGCTCTGCATCGGCGCGTCGGACAGCGTGGTGACGCCCGCGTGCGTCACCGGCATGGGGAACTCGTGGCAGCTCACGCAGAAGTCGCCCGCGGACATCCCGGGCTCGACGCGCGTGTCGTGCGGGCTGGCGTCGGACTTCGACGGCGCGAGGGTGACGTCGCCGCGGAGGTGACAGGTGGCGCAGTGGATGCCGTGAGCGGCGGTGGGCTCGGGGAGCTGCGCCGGGATGGGCCCGTTGCGACGGCGCGGGTCGAGGGACCGGTAGAAGGCCTGGTTCGCGAGGACCTCCGCGCGCTGCTCCGGGAGCGGAGCGTGGCAGTTCACGCAGAACTCAAGGGGCTCCGCCACGAACCCGGCGATCATCAGGTCGTTCGTCCACGCGACGTGGTGCCGGCTCGCGCTCCAGTCGGCCGTGATCTCGGCGTGGCAGGGCTCGCACCGGCCGGGGGGCGGCGCGCCTTCGTACGGGATGGGCGCCATGCCCTGGCCGAACCCGAAGTCGAAGGGCTCGCTCGCGGAGAGGGGCAGGGCGGCGAAGAGACCGAACAGGGCCGCGATTCCGAGGGCGCGCGAGGAGACCATGGGGAACGCTATGCTCGCGGGTGCTGCCGGGCCAGCTCGCGCAGGCGGTCGAGGTCTGGCGGGCCCGATGTGCGCGTGCCTTCCTGCAGCCAGCCCGCGAGGACCGCGGCGTCCTCGGGATGGTCGAGCGCGGCGGTCGTCACCCAGGAGCGGTCGTGCAGGTCGAGCACCAGGCTCCCGCTCGACATGCGGGCCTCCCGGAGCTGGTCGGCCGGGACCTCCGTGTCCCCGAGCCACAGGCGGTCGGCTACGACGCGGAGCGTGCCGACCCTGACGCGCTTCCGGGTCCGGAGCCACACGGCGACGGCGAGCAGGGTCCACACGACCGCGGCTGCCGTGCTGGCGGGGTCGGACGGGACGAGCCCGAGCGCGCCGAGTGCCACGGCCCCCCACAGGACGAGCGCGAGCGCCACGGGTGCGCCGCGTACGACCGTCCACGCGCGGACGTAGCTGGGCGGCAGGTCGACCCGCACGCCTCCCTCCGTCCACGTGAGCCGGAGATGCCCGAGGTACGGGGGCCCGTCGCCCGCTCCACCCGTGCTCAGCACGGCCGGCACGGGGTGTTCGGGCATCGTTTCGGCGGGAGCAACATCCTGTGAGAAGCGAACGGATTGTTGCGATGACGACAACCCAGGGCGGACGGAGAGTGGTTCCGAGCCGTCGCAGCGCCCGTGAGCGCCTCCTCCCGCTCCGCTCCGTGCGCCGACCTTCGCGTTCCGCCCGTCATGCCCTGCGCCTGCTCCGCGGAATCCACGATAAGGCACGCGCCTGGAGGTCGTCATGAGCGAATCGCCCATCCTCGAAGTGCTGCGGCTGGGGCCGCCCCCGTGGCAGACGTTCGACCCGTTCCTGTTCTGCGTGCACCACGACGACGCGTACCCGCGAGCGAACGCCAACTGCGGCCCCGATGCGCCGCTCACAGGCCGGAACATCGGCCAGGACTTCGCGGGGAAGGACGGCTGGAACATGTACCACGGTGACGTGGTGCCGGGCTTCCCGTCCCATCCGCACCGGGGTTTCGAGACGATCACGCTCGCCCGGCGCGGCTACATCGACCACTCCGACTCCCTCGGTGCGCGTGCCCGGTTCGGGCGGGGCGACGTGCAGTGGATGACCGCCGGCAAGGGCATCGTGCACTGCGAGATGTTCCCGCTGCTCGAGAAAGACGCTCCGAACCCGGTCGAGCTGTTCCAGATCTGGATCAACCTGCCGGCCGCCGACAAGATGGTCGACCCGTACTTCACGATGCTGTGGGCCCACTCGATCCCGCGCATCACGAAGACCGACGCGAGCGGGAAGAGCACCGACATCACCGTGGTGGCGGGCGCGATCGAAGGGGTGACCGTCCCGTCGCCGCCGCCGAACTCCTGGGCTGCGCGCAACGAGGCCGAGGTGGCCGTGTGGACCGTGCAGATGGAGCCGGGCGCGAAGGTGACCCTGCCGCTCGCCTCGAAGGGCGTGAACCGCACGCTGTACTTCGTGACGGGGGGCGAGGTCCGCCTCGGCGGGGAGGCGTCGCTGAAGAAGGGGGTCGCGGCCCGGGTCCGTCCCGACCTGCCGCTCGAGCTCACGAACGGGGATGCGCCGAGCGAGATCCTCGTGCTGCAGGGCCGTCCCATCGGAGAACCCGTCGCTCACTACGGTCCCTTCGTCATGAACACCCGCGAGGAGCTCCAGCAGGCCTTCGAAGACTACCGGGCCACGCGCTTCGGCGGCTGGCCCTGGGATCGGTCCGACCCCATCCATCCCCGCGACGCCGGGCGTTTCGCCGCCCATGCGAACGGCCGCAAGGAACAGCCCGCGTAGTCAGCGCTCCTGCTTCGTGCCCGTGTGCTCGGCCCGCGGCTCGCCCGACGCGAGCTGGCGGAGCACGCGGTCGGCCGGCCAGGCGTTGTCGTCGTAGCGCTCCACGAGCGTGCCGTCGTCGTCGAGGACCAGCACGCGGTGGAGGTGCGTGATGCGCCCGCCATCCACGGTGACGTGCTGGCCTCCGCGCAGCGCGAGCCCCTGCAGCACGACGGGATCGGCCCGCCCGAGGCTCCACTTCGTGGGGTCGGCGCCCATCGCCTGCCCCCACGCCGAGAGGACCGCGGTGCTGTCGTTCTCGGGGTCGAGCGTGACGGTGACGATGCGCCCGCCGGTCATGCGGTCCTGGAGGGCCGCGAGCCTCGCCGCGATGGCCGGACAGAACGTGGGGTCGGGGCACCGCGTGTAGATGTACGTGAGCAGCGTGCGCACGCCCTGGCCCGCGCCGACCACGAGCGGCGCTCCGTCCTGGGCCACGAGCTCGGTGCGGGGAAGCACCTGCCCGACCTCGAGCGGCGCGATGTCCTGGCGGAGCGCGACCTCGGAAGTGCCCGTCTTCACGGGGTCGACGAGCTGGTATCCGTAGTCCGTCGAGAGCAGGCGGGCCTCGATGCGGTCTCCGCTCGCGAGGCGTCCGGCCTCCCAGGGCGCGAGCGAGAAGCCCATCACCATCGCCATCATCACGCCGGGGACCTCCTCGTGGTCGACCGTCACCCGCACCCCGTCGACGTTCACGATCGTGCCGACGAGCGGCGAGCCGCCCTTCACGAAGCCCTTCGGCAGGGCGTCCTGGCCGGTGACCACCGCACTCTCGAGCGTGTCGTCGACCAGCCACAGATCGGCGTGGCTCCCGGGCGTGAGGGCCGACAGGTCGGCCAGCTCACCGCGCTGGTAGCGCTCCACGCCCGTGACGACGCGGCCGCGGAGGTCGTCGTGCTGCACGAGGACCGTCTCGGCGCCGACATGGAGCACGGTGCCGTGCGTGGTGGGCGGGGGGCCCGAGCTGCAGCCGAGTGTCGTGAGCAACCACACCATGCCGGAGCGGTAACCGGCGCGCGCTCCCTACAACAGGGCGAGCTGGTGGCCACCGGGCCGACGGAACGGGGTGGGGCCCCATGGCGGCGGGCTCTCGAAGCCCAGGCGGCGCCGCCACACGTCGAAGGTCTGCTCGGTGAGCTCCCAGCCCGCGCCCTTCCCGCGCCAGCGGTCTCCGACGCGACCCGCCCCCTGGACGCCCGCGCGGGCCAGCTTCGCCATCACGGCATCCGCGCGGTCGGGCAGGACCTCGCGCAGCCGCTTCTCGAACACCGCGCGGACCGGGCCCGGGAAACGCACGATGCCCATCCACACCCAGCGCGCACCGGCTTCGCGCGCGGCCCGCAGCGTGGCGGGCACCAGGTGGTCGTTCAGGCCGGGGATGAGGGGCGCGAGCCCGACTGCGACGGGGATTCCGGCATCGGCCAGCACGCGCACGGCATGCAGGCGAGCGGACGGAGGCGGCGCGCCCGGCTCGATCTTCCGGCAGATCGCGGGGTCGAGGATGGGGATCGACATGCTGACGCGCACCGCCTGGTCGCGTGCGAGGCGAGCCAGCACGTCGAGGTCGCGCAGCACGAGGGGCGAGCGCGTGACGATGGACACGGGGTTGTGGAAGTCGGCGCACACGGCCAGGCAGGCGCGCGTGAGCTCCCACGTGCGCTCGAGCGGCTGGTAGCAGTCGGTGACGCCCGAGAACGCCACCCGCTCGCCGCGCCACGAGGGTTTCTCGAAGGCCTCGCGCAACAGGGCCGCAGCGTCGGGCTTCACGAGCACCACCCGCTCGAAGTCGGTGCCCGCGCCGAGGTCGAGGTACTCGTGCCAGGCGCGCGCGTAGCAGTAGGCACACGCGTGCGTGCAGCCCCGGTAGGGGTTCACCGTCCAGTCGAACGCGAGATCCGGGCTGTCGTTGTGCGTCAGCACCGACCGGCTGCGGTCGACCAGCACCTGGAGCCGCGCAGGGGGCGGGGGCTCCTCCCACTCGAGGGCTTCGGATCGGAAGCGGTGGGCGGGGTTCCACGGGATACTGCTCATGTGTTCAGTGTAGCAGGGACCGCGCCTGGCGTCACGATGCGGCGGCGAACCGGGTTAGAGTGCCGGCGGAGGTTCGGTATGACCGTCCTGTTCGCACTGCTCGCCTGCCAGCTCCCCGAGCCCGGGATGGGCGACGACGAGATCGCCGTCACGCGCCAGATCGACGACGCCACATGGCGCGGGTTCGTCCAGAAACGCGAGATCGTGAGCTCGAAGTACCACATCGACGCGAAGTACGCGTCCATGCGCGGGCCCAGCGGGTTCGACCACGCGGTGCTCCTCGAGACCGAGAAGCCCGAGCTGCTGTGGATCACGGGCTACAAGACGCTCGTGGTCGACGCGAAGTCCGAGGAGGAGCTCTCCCAGGAGTTCATGTGCCACGCCAACCTCGACTTCGACGCGAAGGAGTACTACGGCCACTTCCCGAAGGCGCCGCCGCTGTCGGGCCGGGTGTTCACGCTCTCCCAGGGTCAGCAGGAGATCCACTTCCCCACGGGGATGGGCATCCCGATCCGGAGCGACCTCGAGCTGTCGCTCGCCACGCAGGTGCTGAACCTCAACATCGACTCGCCCGACCTCGACGTGAAGCACAAGGTGCAGATCGAGTTCGTGCGCGACTCCGACCTCGACGCGTTCCGCAAGGAGCACGAGGGCTTCGACGTGGTGCCGCTGTACCAGACGGCCGTGCAGGGCTTCAAGGCGCTCGAGAACGCGCGCTACTACGGCGTCGCACACGACGACGCCGACCCCATGGAGCTCGGTGAGGGCTGCTCGGTCGGGTCGAGCGCGATCGAGAACGACGTCGACGAAGACGCGCTCGGCCAGAAGTTCACGGCGCACTGGGTGGTGGAGCCCGGCGAAGAGGTGAACCGCACGAACGTCACCCGGTTCCTGAACCTCCCGTACGACACCACGGTCTACTACATCGCCACGCACCTCCACCCGTTCGCGCAGTCGCTCACGCTGAACGACCTCACCACGGGCAAGCAGGTCTACCAGTCCAAGGTGCGCAACTCGAAAGACCGCATCGGCATCGACGAGGTCGACATCTACACGTCGCACGAGGGCATCCCGCTCTTCGAGGAGCACGAGTACGAGCTGGTCAGTGTCTACAACAACACGTCGGGCCAGAACATCGACTCGATGGCCGTGCTGTACTTCTACGCGCGCGACATGAACTTCGACCGCGCCCGGTCGCTCGGCGAGTTCGAGGTGGCGGCGGTCGAAGAGGCCAAGCACCCGAAGAAGGACAAGGAGAAGGCCAAGCCCGGCGACCCGCCGTCCATGTGACGCAAGTCTGGCCGGGTGTGATCCACGAGCCGGTCGAGCTGCGCGGCGGTCAGATGCTCTGTAGAGTGTCAAGCGCTTCGGGCCTCTTCGAAACGTGGCAGTGGGTGGAAGCTCTCGCCGTTCCACGGGGTGCCCGAGGAGCGCATCGCGTGGATTGCGTGGAGCAGGCGTCGCGCTACGGCGACATCTGCGACCTTCGGCGACTTCCCTCGTTCGATGAGCCGGGTCCGCCACGCCTTCACGTTGGGCGAGAATCGGGCAGTGTTCCACGCCGCCAGGAAGAGCGCCGTCCGAAGGCGCTTGTTCCCGCGTTTCGAGATCCGCCGTGTGGCATCCATCGTTCGGACTGCCACGGCTGCGGGTCGAGACCCGCGTATGCGGTGAGCTGTCGCGGGGACATGTCCGCCGCCAGGCGGCCAATCTGCTCATGATGAGCATGGCTGTGATGTCGGCGATGCCCGGATGCTCACCAGGAGGCGGTGCCATGAGAGGAGCTCTTCGGAGGTCTGGACGATCGCAGAGCTCGCTCCTCGAGCTTCGAGACACGACCCTGGAGGAACTCCAGCGAGGCCTGGATGTCCTCCATCAGGACGTCGCTGCGATCCGTGCTTCGCTCCTCGATCAGGCGGGTCTTCTCCTTCGCGATCTGTGCCACGAGCTGACCGCGCCGTCGCACGACCCGTCGCAGCTCGACCGCCTGCTCCGATGGGCCGGTCCAGGGGTGAAGGGCATGGCGGCGGCGAAGCAGGCGAGCATGCGGCAGTCGGTGTGTCTGTCTTGCGCTTGTCGAGGGCGTGCGCGAAGTCGCTGGTGGCGCGAGTTGGCCACCATCACCTCGACGTTCTCGGCTCCGTGAAGGGCTCGGGTGATGCCGTGGCTGTACTTCGCCATCGCTTCCACCACGACCCGGCAGGGCCCCCGAGTGCAGCCAGCAGCTCGAGAAGTGCACGATGGCCTTCGCCGGAATTGGCGAATGTGTGCACCTTGGGACCGTCCGCCACGGCGAAGGTGGGCTTCGGCTGCCCACGTCGATGCCGATGAAGTTCATGGGTTCGTCCTCCGGGTTAAGGTCGACCTGCCCCGACCCTGCACCTACGTCGATTCCACGCTTGCGATGCGCGCTCCAGGGCGCCTGATACTCTACGGTTTCGACGTGAGGGCGGGGCACTCCCGCTCGACCGACAGGCTCAGGCCTCATGCATTCGTGGGGAGGGCCGTCCGCACGATCGCACACCTGCCGCTCGCCCGCGAACGGGGCCGGGCGTGACGAGAGGACCAGGGTCAAGGGCATCGCGGCCCGGTACTCCCACAGCAATCAACTCGCTCGAGGCGTCGTCTGACGAGACGGGATCAGGGCCGCGATGCCCCTGGACCCTGTACATACAAGCAATCAACTCGCTCGAGGCGTCGTCTGACGAGACGGGATCAGGGCCGCGATGCCCCTGGACCCTGTACATACAAGCAGTCAGCGGTCAGCCGTCAGCTGGAATGATGGAGCTACCAAGCTGATCGCTGAAGTCTGATCGCTGATGGCCAACCCGTCGACAGCCTTCGTCTGACCGGCTGGTGAATCACGCCCGTCTGGCCAGGCCGAGCCGGTCCGCTTACGAGCGCCCGGTGACCCCTCGCTTCTCCGTGGCTGGGTCCATGTTCGCGCTGAGCATGGCCCTCGTTCTCTTCGAGCTCGCGCTCACCCGCCTGTTCGGCGTCGTGCTGTTCGCGTCGTACGCGCACCTGGCGCTCGCGCTCGCGCTGCTGGGCATCAGCCTCGGCGCCATGCTGCAGCACCTCTGGCCGTCGCTCGTGCCCGAAGAGGGCCTGGAGCGCCGGCTCGGCTGGCTGTCCGTCGGTCAGGGGGTGACCACCCTCGTAGCCGTGCTCGCGTGCGTCACCTTCCCGCTCACGCGCCAGTTCGACGAGGCGCCCCGCACGTACGGGGAGCGCTCGAGCCAGGTGTGGGAGCTGCTCGATCCGGTGTGGTTCACCGCGCTGCTCCCGATGCTGGCGCTGCCGTTCGTGGTGGTCGGGCTGGCGTTCGCGGGCACGTTCCAGCGGCGGAAGTCCGACATCGGGCTGATCTACGGAGCCGATCTGATCGGCGGCGGGGCGGGGGCGCTCGCGTTCATCCCGCTGTTGTACGCGATCCCTGCGCCCGACCTCGCGTGGACGGTCCTCGCGGTGAGCGGGGTGTCCGCGCTCCTGCTGGGGTCTGCGAAGGGCGCGGTCGACCGCACGCTGCTGGGCATCGGCGGGGTCGCGGTGGCCGCGGGCCTCGCGGGCTCGGTGGCCGGGCACTTCGGCAGCACCGTGTTCCCCGTGCGGTACGCGGCCGGATACGCCGAGGAGAACGTGACGTTCACGAAGTGGACGCCCCTCACGCGCCTCGCCATCCACGAAGACGACCGCGGCATCTACATGCTGCTCGACAACTCCAGCGCATCCGAGATCATCACCACGCCGGCCCGGCGCGACGCGAAGAAGCTCGAGGCGGCGCGGTCGTTCGTGTACCACATGCACCCGCCCGGCTCGCGCATCGCCATCCTCGCGGCCTCCGCCGGTCCCGAGGTCGCGGTCGCGCAGGAGCGGGGTCACACGAACATCGACGCCATCGACATCGCGTCCGAGATCGGCGACATCGTGGCGACCCAGTACCCCGATTCGCCCGTGAATCCGTACGTCGTGGGGGGTACGCGTCGCGTCTGGTCCGACGGGCGCGCGGCGATCCTGCATGCCGAGGAGCCCTACGACGTCATCCAGATGGTGCACGCGAACCTGCACTCCGCGGCCGGGCTCATGGCGAACACGTGGTCGCCCAACCTGCTCGAGACGAAGGAGGCGTTCACCACCTACCTCGACCACCTGAGCGACAACGGCACGCTGTCGTTCTCCGCGCACACCCAGACGCGCCCGTTCGCGCGGGCGGCGGCTGCAGCGCTCATGGAGCGCGGGGTCGAGCGCCCGGAAGACCACATCTTCTACATCGGGGGCGCGAACATCTTCATGCTCGTGAAGAAGCGCCCGTTCACACCGCAGGAGTGCGCGAACATCGCGGGCGTGCTGAGCGCCTGGAGGCCGGCGGAGACGGTCGAGTACAACCCCTGCCACGGGAAGCCGGCCCTCGCGAAGCAGCTCTTCCACTCCGGTCCCGTGCTCACCGACGACCGCCCGTTCTTCGAGTCCCCCGACCGCTTCGTGCAGTCCGCCACCCGCCTCTGGCGCCGCGCGAACGGGTCCGACGAGCATGTGCGCACCGTCGATGCGCTGTACTTCGCCCTGTTCATCCAGGCGGGCTTCGTGATCCTGGCGGGCTCGCTCCTCGTGGTGGTGCCGCTCGTGCTGCGCGGTGCGCGTGGCCTCGCCGACCTGTCGGGCGTGGGGTGGGGGCTCGGCTTCGTGAGCTGCCTCGGGTACGGCTACCTCGGCGTCGAGACCGTGCTCATCCACGAGCTCGTGCTGTTCGTCGGCCACCCCGTGTACGCCGTGACGACCGTCATCTTCACGATGCTCGTGTTCAGCGGCATCGGCAGCCTGGTGGCCGGAACGTTCTCGCCCGACGTGCTGGAGCAGCGCCTGCGGCTCGTGCTGATCGGCATCGTCGTGCTGGGTGTGCTGCAGGCCTCGGCGGTTCCGGCCGCGCTGTACGGGGCCGCGCTCGGGCTGCCGATGGCCGTGCGCGTGGGGCTCACGGGGCTCACGCTGGTGCCGCTCAGCCTGCTGATGGGCATGCCGTTCCCGCTGTCGCTCCGCATCCTCCGGCCCGAGGCGGCCGGAATGGTCCCGTGGGCATGGGCTTTCAACGGCTGGATGAGCGTGGTGGCGAGCCTGGCGACGATCTTCCTGTCGCGGCTGTTCGGGTTCAGCGCGGCCCTCGTGGTCGCCATCGTGGCGTACGGCATCGCGGTGTTGCTGGCGGGTCGGCTGGCGCGGATCGGCAGGTAGCGGGGGTCAGGTGCGGACCGTCACCGGGCCCGCAGATGGCGCGATGGCGGACGTCAGCCGCTCCCACAGGCGCTCCCGGCGGCTCGGCATCGGCGCTTCGCTCGCCAGGGCCCGCCGGGCGGCCTCGTCGAAGGGGGTGCGCTCGAGGTCGGGTGCCAGCGCCCAGAAGCCGTCGTCGGGCGACACCATGTCGTGCCGCAGGCCCTCGACGAGCTGGCGCGCGATCCGGATGTCGGCCCGCGTGACGCCGTGCAGCCAGTAGCTCGACAGGCGCGGGCTCAGGATGGGCACGGGGATCATGATGGGGCGGAACCCCCGGATCGCGGCCGTGCGCACGAGGATGTCGCGCGCGGACAGCGTGTCGGGGCCCGGCAGATCGAACGCGTGGCTGCCCTCGAGCGGCAGGTCGACCGCCCGGACGAGCGCACGCACCACATCGCCGATCCAGAGGGGCTGACTCCGCGTGCCGAGCCACGACGGCAGCACCATGATGGGCAGGCGCATCGCGAGGTCGCGGCAGATCGTCCAGCTCTCGCTGCCTTCGCCCACGATCATCGCCGCGCGGAGCTCGATGGCGGACACCGAGCCGCTCCGGAGCAGCTCGCCCGTCTCGAGGCGGCTGGCGAGGTGGGCGCTCGGCGGGCCTGCGGGACGGGGACCGCCCAGGAAGACGATGCGTCGGATCCCCGCGTGCTCACAGGCGGTTCGGAAGGCGAGGGCCGCGCGCCGCTCGGCCGGACCGGGCTCGTCGTGCTCCGCCATCGCGTGCACCAGGTACACCGCGGCGTCGCAGCCCTCGAGCGCCGGGCCGAGCGTGTCGGGCGCGTCGACGTCCAGGCGCACCCACCGAACGCCTTCGCGCGCGACCTGGCGCCCCGGGTTCCGCGAGCCGCAGACCACCGTGTGGCCGGCCTCCCGCAGCGCCCCCACGAGATGGCGGCCGACGAATCCCGTGGCACCGGCTACCAGGACTGTCCCCACACTCACCTCATGAACTGAATATAGTCTGAATAACAAATGAACAGTTCACCGGCCATCCGTCGTCGCTCGCTCGGCCTCGACACCGTGAGCCTGCGCGAGCCCAGCACCGCGAGGATCGCGTCCTTCCGCGAAGGGCTCGCCGATGCGGGGTGGTCGTACACCGACGTGGGCGCGACCCGCGGCGCGCTCCCGGCCGGCTGGGACACCGACGCGTACAGCGTGCCGCTCGGAGGCCCCGAGGTGTTCGACCGTGCCGTCGATGCCGTCGCGCGCTGGGTGATGTTCGATCTGCCGTGGGTCCGGATGGACCCAGCGTCCCGCCAGCAGCCCGGCGAGCTCGTGGCGTTCGCGAGCCGCCAGCTCGGGGTCTGGATGCTGCACGGGTGTCGCACGGTCTACCGCATCGACGAGCCCGACCGCGTGGGGTTCGGGTACGGCACGCTGTCCGGCCATGCGGTCGCGGGCGAGGAGCAGTTCCTGGTCACGCGCACCGACGATGGGGTGGTGTACTCGGTCCGGAAGTTCAGCCGGCTCGACCACCCGCTCGCGAAGCTCGCCGGTGGGGTCGCGCGCAGCCTGCAGCACCGGTTCAGCGTGGAGTCGGGCCTGCGGATGCAGCGCGAGTGCGCACCGGTTCGCTGAGGCCCGTCAGAGCGACGCGACCACCGCGTCCGACAGCGAGCGGTACTGCTGCGCGCCCCGGCTCGTCTCGTCGAACGCGAAGATGTCGCGCCCTTCGCACTGGGCCTTCGCCAGGCTGCTGTTGATGCCGATCTGCACGGGCAGCACGGCGTCGCCGAACCGCTCCGCGATGTCGGTCTCGATGGTGTCGTTCAGCGACCGGTTCCGGCCGTCGACCCGCGTGAGCAGCACGCCCAGCACGTCGATGTCGGGGTTCAGCCGGTTCGCGACGGCCGTGATGGTGTGCACGAGCGCCTCCACGCCCTTGAGGGCGAGCGGGCTCGGATCGCACGGGATCATCACGCTGTCGGCGGCGCAGAGGCCGTTCAGCGTGAGGTTCCCCTGGTTCGGCGGGCAGTCGAGCACGATCACGTCGTAGTGGGAGCGCGTGACCTTGAGCGCGTCGCGGAGGATGAACTCCTTGCCGATGCGCGTGGACAGCAGGTCTTCGGCTTCCGCGAGGCGCGGGTCGAACGGGGTGACGTCGAGGTTCTCGATGTCGGTGGACGTGACGATGTCCATCACCTCGAGGCCGGAGCGGTCGTCGGTCAGCACCTTCGACATCAGGCCGCCGCCCGGACGGACGTGCGACGCCAGCGCGGTGGTGACGTGCCCCTGGGGATCGAGGTCGACGAGGAGCACGCGCTTGCCGTGGTAGCGGGCGAGGGCGCTCGCGAGGCTCACGCTCGTGGTGGTCTTGCCGACGCCGCCCTTCTGTGCGGCCACGGCGAGGATGTGGGCGTGGCGGTCGCCGATGGGGCGCTGGGTGGCGGCGGACGTGACGAGCCGGCGCAGGCCGGACTTCAGCAGGTTGCGCATGGGAGGGTCTCCGGGGAGGGAGGATGACCCGCGCGGACGGCGGATCGGAGGGGTGGACCCATGCTAGCACACGATCTCGTGTGGTGCATCATCTACACAGTTGACGTGTCAACTCATGGCGGTGGGGGGGGGTCGGGACCCAGGTAGCGGCGGACGAGCTCGGTGAGCTCGCTCCGGAAGTCGGGCGTGAGCAGCAGGTCGGGACGGTGGGCGACGACGTCCCGCACCGCGCCGAACACCGCGCTCACGAGCAGGGTCGCCATCACGTCGACGTTTCCGGGCCGGATCCGGGCCGCCCCGCGTAGAGCACGCCGCGCACGAGCTGGTTGGCGCGCTCCTTCCACACGGCGTCGATCGCCTCGGGCGCGTCGGGCGGGGACTCGAGGAGCAGCCGCCGCATCAGCTCGGGACGGACCGAGACCACCGCGAACACGGTGTCCATCAGGCGATCGAGGGCGGCCTCGAACCCCGGCCGGGTCTCGCGGACCTCCGACATGACGGACGCCACCGCGGCGAGCTGCTCGGCCATGATCCGCTCGCGCAGGGCCGCCAGCACGGCGTCGCGGTCGGCGAAGTACTGGTAGAGCGTGCCCACACTGACCCCCGCGCGGTCGGCGAGCGTCTGGGTGGTGCAGCGTCCCAGCCGTCTCGCACCAGAACCTGAGCACAGGCCTCGACGATGGCATCGACCGAGGCCTTCGCGCGCTGTTGACTCGGCTTTCTACGGGGAGGATGGCGCGCCACGTGGGCTCGGGAGAACCTGAGGAGGGCGCGAATACCGCGGGCTCCTCCAGCACCCTATCTTGGGAGCATGGAGGCCGAGTGGTCCAGCGAATCCCCATCGAAGTGCCGGGTCCCCGTGGGTTGCCCGTGGTCGGAAGCCCTGGATGGTCGGGTACGACCCCCTCGTGGCGTGGCCGCGCCTCGTCCGTCGCTACGGCGACCTCGCGCAGTTCCGGGTCGGGCGTCGACACGTGTTCGTCGTGAGCCGCCCCGATCTCATCGAGGACGTGTGGGTGCGCCACCGCGACAAGACCGTGAAGGACACCGTGACCCGCGAGCTGTCGAGCGTGCTCGGGAACGGGCTGCTCACGAGCAGCGGCGCGCACTGGAAGCGCCAGCGGCGGCGGATCGCACCGTCGTTCCAGCCTCGGCACCTGTCGGGGTACGCGGACGCGATGGTCCGCAGCACGGTCGAGCGGCTGCCGGCACCCGGAGAGCTCGACGTCCACGAGCTCTCGGCGGCCATCACCCTCGACATCGTCATCCGCACGCTGTTCGGGGCGGAGCCCAGCGGCGAGGCCGGCAAGGTGGGCGACCTGCTCGCCGACCTGATGGCCGCGTTCGAGGTCGAGCAGCGCACGGTGTGGCGGTTCGTTCCGGACTGGGTGCCGGGCGCGCACCGGTCGAAGGTGGAGCGCGCGCGAGACGCGCTGGACGCGCTCGTGATGGACCTCGTGGCGCAGGGCCGCGCGCGCGGCGACGCCGACGACCTGCTGTGCCGGCTCCTGGCCGCACGCGACGAGGACGGGAACGCGATGTCCGACGCGGAGCTGCGGGACGAGCTGCTCACGCTGTTCCTCGCGGGGCACGAGACCACCGCGCTGGCCGTGTCGTTCGCGCTGTGGCTCCTGGCCGAGCACCCGGAGGTGCAGGACCGCCTTCTCGCGGAGCTCGACGGGCTCGAGGGCCCGCCCGGCCTGAAGGACCTGCGCAGCCTGCCGTTCCTGGATGCCGTGCTCAAGGAGACCCTGCGCCTGTACCCGCCGGCCTGGGCGACCGGTCGGGAAGTGCTCGAGGACATCGAGCTCGCCGACGGCACGATCCCGGCGGGCGCCCAGGTGGCGGCCTCGCAGTGGGTCGTGCATCGCGATCCGCGGTACTGGACGGGCCCTTCGCGGTTCCGGCCCGAGCGCTGGACGAACGGCGAGACCGAGCACCTGCCGCGCATGGCGTACTTCCCGTTCGGCGGGGGAGACCGGGTGTGCGTGGGCAACCACTTCGCCGACATGGAGGCGAAGCTCGTGCTCGCGACGCTGCTCGGAGACCGCCGGGTACGGGCCGTGCCGGGCTATGCGCCCGACCTCGTTCCAGCCGTCACCCTGCGCCCGCGCAACGGCGTGCGTGTGGCGTTCGAGGCCCGCTAACGCCCCCGAGCCCTTCCAGGCTCACGAGTGGTGTCGGCTCACGGCGTCTCGAAGGCCAGCCAGGTGTTCGCGAAGTCCTCCGACATCAGCCAGGTGGCTTCGTCGTCGCTCCACGTGCCCGCGCCGAACGGTGCGATCTCGGCGCTGTCGACGCGCTCGTACGGCCACTGCCCCGGAGGCCCGGGCTCCCGATGGTGGACGAGGTGGCCCGTCCAACCGTCGGCCTGGGCCAGCGGAACGAGCGCGCCCGTCGGAGACAGCCGGACCTCGAGCAGCTCGCGCACGAACGGGATCGTGATCTCGCGGGACGTGCCCGTGGCGATGTGGAGCCCGCCGATCTCGATGGCCACGGCGACCAGCCCGTCATGGGCGCGTGCGGCCGTCTCCAGCGCGAACGCGGCATCCTGCAGCCCCTCGGGCTCGTGCTCCGCGACCACGAGCAGCCCCGGGAGCGCGAGGAAGGCGGGGTCCAGCAGACCGAGGTTGTCGATCTGGGTCTGGTTGAACGCGCGGACGCCGCCCTTGTACCCGATCCATCCGAGGATGCGGTCGGGAAGCTCGGCGGCGAGCACCACCATGAGCTGGCTGCCCGCCGAGTGCCCGAACACCACGATGGGCACGGACGCGAGCTCGGGATGGCCCGACTCCAGGGCCGCGACGTCGAGCGTGCTGACGAGCTGCAGCGCGGCCTGGTCGGGGAAGTCGAAGGCAGTCTCGCGACCGTTGTCGGGCTCGAGCTCCACCTGGAGCAGCGCGAGCCCCTCGGTGGCCGCGAAGTCGCGCCAGTCCGCGCTGGCGTACTCCACCGCGCCGCCCACGTGCTCCTCGAACACCACGACGGCACGCACGGGCTGCAGGGAGGGGACGTGCAGCAGCGCGACGGTGGGCACGAGGTTCGGCGCGGCCGCGACGATGGGTGGGGTGAACGACCAGTCGTCGTCGGGCCCGGTGTCGGCGGTGGGCAGACCCCCGGTGTCGGCGGTGGGCACGAGGCCCGTCGAGCCCGTGAGGGGCGGCGCAGCGGTGTCGGCGGTGACGGGAATGCCCGTGTCTACGGGGGCTCCGGTGTGCGCCGTCGCGGGGAGGCCCGTCTGGCCGGCGGGATCCGGCTCTGCCGTATCGGTCGGAGGGGCTGGAGGGGTGGGCGAAGGCACGCCTCGAACGCCGCACCCTGTGAGGAGCGCAGCGAGGACGAAGACGTGCCGATGTCGACCAGGCGCCATTCGGCCAGACTACCCACGGAGGGCAGCCCGCGGGCGTCACGAACGGTCACGCTCGGCGATGGGCGCCTACAGCGCTTCCAGGCAGACGCCATCCCCCAGGAAGTGCACCGAATTGATGTTGCCCGAGTCACACGTCTGGTTGCTGGGCTGGTCGTTGTGGAACTGGGGACAGCTGGTCCAGATCTGGCAGTAGTGCGTCATCACGAGGGTGTTCGCGCCGGCGTCCAGCCAGAACGTGCCGAGGTACGTGCGTGCACCGGGAGGCGAGCCGGAGTTGTCGGCGTCCGCGACCACCCACTCGTCTCCGCAGTTCCCGGTGGCCGGCAGACCCGCGGGGTTCGTCGCGTTCTGCACGCGGAAGAACGCGCTCTCGTTGTGCTGGGACGCGCCGGACTCCTGGATCGGCGTGTTGTACACGTCGTACCAGCCCGCCGCGGGCGCGGTGAGCGTGCCGGACGCCTCGGTGGGCGAGCTGTTGCTGTTCCCGACCCAGATCTCACCGCTCGAGAACGGAGCGATGTCCGACGCGTCGCACTCGCTCGTCGGGTGCTCTTCGGGGAGCTCGCCCGTCGGCGGGTGCTCGGGGTCGCTGCCGCCGTCCTGCTCCACGGTGGGATCCTCGGGATCCGTCGGGTCCTCGGGATTCGTGGGGTCTTCCGGGTCGGTCGGCTGCTCGGACGTGTCGGTCCACGTGCCGTCCACGAAGAACGGCAGCTCGGGGTCCTCCCCGCCACCGAGCGTGGCATCGCCGAGCTCGAGCCGGCCCTCTGGCTCGTCGTCGGTGAGATCTCCGATCCGGGTGATGTGACCGCCGGCCTTCACCGACGGATCGTCGCTCGCGAGGCTCGAGCCGGGGGGCTCCACGTCGAGCCCGTACTCGGAGCAGGCAGCAAGGGACAGGACGACCGACAACAGGGTTCCGCGCATGGGTACCTCCAACGCGGAGGGATGTACGCGACCGGCCGCCGGAGGGGTCCTGAAACTTCCTTAAAGCGCGACTTCCACCGTGCCATCGGACGACAGCGTGGCCTCGACCACCGGCCCGGACCCGAGCACCTCGAACACCACGCCCGACGTGTAGACCGAGCCGGCCGTGTAGCCGAGCGTCGCGCCCGTCGCCGTGGACTCCTGGGTGAGCACCGTGCCGTCGTACAGCTCGAGCTGCGTGGCCTCTCCGGGGAACACCCGCACGGTGAGCACGCCGGGATCGGTCGCGAACGAGTCGATCGTCGTGTCGGCCACGGGAGCCAGCGTGTCGATGGTCGGACGGAGCAGCGGCACCATGCCGCCCTGCTTCAGGAACACGGGAATCTTCGACAGGGGTGCGTCCACCACGTGCTCGCCCGCGGAACGCACGTCTCCGTCGAACCAATCGACCCACTGCCCCTCGGGGAGCACGACCCGACGGGTGGTCTGGCCGGGCAGCACCACGGGCGCCACGAGCAGGGCGTCTCCCAGCAGGTAGTCGTAGTCGAAGTGCTCGCCGAGCTCGGGGTGGGCGAGCCCGAGCGGCACCTGGATCGGGTGGCCGGTGCTCGCGATGCGGTGCGCGTGCGTCCACAGGTACGGGAACAGCCGCAGGTGCAGCCGGGTGTAGTCCCGGTAGTCGTCGAGCATCGCGTCGTCCCAGTCGCGCACGTACTCCCACGCGACGTCGCTGCTGCTCATCCCGATCTGCATCACGCTCGACAGGGCGGTGTGCTCGAACCAGCGCGTGAACGTCTCCTTGTCGGGAGGCGTGTGGCGATAGCCACCGGTGTCGCTGCCGAAGAACGGGAACCCGGACGGGCCGAGCCCGATGCTCGCGACGACGGCGGCAGGCAGCCCACCCACCGAGCGGTAGTCGCCCATGTCCTGGCCGTACGTCGACAGCGTGCCGTCGATGTCGCCCGGCCAGATGATCGTGCCCGTCGCCTGGTCGCCCCACGCCCCCGTACGGCACAGCAGGAACCCGTTCTCCGGGCCGAGCACGTCGCGGTACGCCTGGTGGTACAGCCGCTGGTAGTGCCGGTGCATCGTGCGCTCGTCGCTGCCGTCGGCGAACTCCCAGGGCAGGCGGAACTGGAACACGCCGGGCACGACGTCCTCGGCGAAGTCGAGCTTGAAGCCCTCGATCCCCATGTCGGTGTACAGCCGGATGTACGTCTGCCACCACGCGGTCGCGGCGGGGTTCGTGAAGTCGACGAGCGCGCCCCAGTTCACGACCTGGAGCACGATGGCGGGCACGAGGGGAGGGAAGTACCCGTTCGCGATGGCCTCGTCGTGGATGCTGCCCGTCGCCACGTC
Source organism: Myxococcota bacterium (assembly GCA_041389565.1). GTDB lineage: Bacteria > Myxococcota_A > UBA796 > UBA796 > JACKEQ01. Next base: position 56,639 of record JAWKRP010000027.1, on the reverse strand, counting down.
GGCATAGGGCGTGTGCCACAGGCCCATCCGGAAGCCGCGGTCGTGCGCGTAGTCGATCATCCCCTGCGGATCGGCGTAGTCGGCGGGCGCGAAGTCGAAGCTGTTCACGGCGGACGCGTACGGACGGTCGATCCACAGCGCGCTGGCCGCGAGATCGAGGTCGCGCATCGCGTCGATGTCGGACTGCACCTCGTCCTGACCGGTGGTCTCGTCGCGCCAGAAGATGGGCCCGAGCGCCCACGGCGCCGGCAACATCGGGAAGCCCGTCAGCTCGTAGTAGTGCAGCGTGAGGTCGACCGGACGCTCCTCCAGCCAGACGTGCACGGGCAGGCCCGCGTCGCTCGAGACCCCCGTGCCCACGGTGATCCGCACCTCGTCGGGCGCTTCGGTGCCGAGCTCGAACTGCATCGCGTGGTCGTCGGGCACGAACAGCGCCCACCCGGTGGTGCCGAGCACGAGGGGGATGGGCACGTGGCGCTCGTTGTAGCCGGACTCCGTGTCGCCGGTCGTCTCGAGCTGCATCTCGCGGACCTTCCCGCGGTGGTGCGGCGTGTCGAACGTCTCGCCGAGCCCGTAGTACGCCTCCGTCGCATCTCCGCGGGCCACCATCCGGAAGAACCCGACGTCACGGCCCGGAGAGGGCGTCCAGTGGAGCTTCCACCCGTCGGGGCCGTCTTCCTCCAGGAGCACGGTCGCGAACAGGTCGTCGGGGTACGTCAGCGAGATGATGTCGCCCTCGCGGGTGGCGCCCGTGGGAGCGCGCCAGACGACATCCATCCCGTCGGCGTGCAGCGGGATGTACGACCAGCCGTCTTCGCCCGGATCGACGATGCCGAGCTCGAGCTGCGCGATGGGCAGCGACACCAGGCGTCGATCGCCGAGCGCGAAGTCGATCACGTCGATCGGCACGGGGCCGGCGTCGGTTTCGGTCGGGGGTCCCTTGCAGGACAGGGCGATCAGGAAGAGGGTCGGCATTCGGGCTCCTATCCCGCTGTAAGCTCGGCGGGTCGTGCCCGTTCGCGTCGCGTGCACCTCGGAGGTTCCGTGCTCGCCGTTCTCGCTGCCTTCGCGCAGACGCCCGCATCCGACGGGCTCCCGTCGTCCGCCACGGAGCGCGTGGTCTGCACCGAAGCCACCCTCGGGCTCGTGTACGAGCAGCGCGACCAGGCCGGCGGCGCGGCGTACCGTCCGGAGCACGTGCTGGTGTTCGGCCTGCTGAAGCACGGCGACACGGTGCTCGGCGAACAGGGCGTTCCCTACGGGCCGGATCCGCGATCCATCGCGACGATCGACGCGACCCACCGCGAGCCCGTGAAGGTGCCAGCCGACCTCGAGGCCGTGCAGAAGCGCGTGAAGCGGGGGCTGCAGCGCGACGAGCCCCTGCTGGACCTCCTGCACGGGATGGGACTGTCGTGGATGTGCGAGCCCCTCCCGCCCAACGTGTACCCGTGAGATGCGCGCACTGACCGCGCGGTTGTAGAGTGGCCGTCGGAGGATCCCTGCACCGCTTCCGTCCCGTGCTCCGCGTGCTCTCCCGCATCAACGGGCTGTACCCGCTCACCGCGACCGGGTTCGTCGTGCTCGTGGGCTCGCTCACGGCGCTCGTGCCGTTCGGGATGTGGCACGAGGACCGCGTGCTCCTGGTGGCCGGCGTCGCGGGGTTGTTCCTGCTCGCCGTGTGCCTCCTGCTCACCGCGATCTCGGCGCTGTGGACGCTATTCGCCGCCCGCACGAGCCCCGACGCCCCGCTCGAGCTCCGCGTGGGCAGCCCGGGCCGCACGGGCTTCGTGCTCCGCAGCCCGCTGTGGCTTCCCCTGGCCGACGTGCGCTGGACGCTCGAGGCTCCGGACGTCGAGCTGAAGGTCGTGGCCCAGGGACGCGCGCTGATCGAGCAGTGGACGCCCCGTCGGAGAGGCCGTCCCGAGCGGGTGGTTCGCTGGTTCACCGCGGGAGACGCCTTCGGGCTCACGTCGGTGCGCTTCCCCATCGAGACCACCCGTCCCCACCGGTTCGTCCCGGACGAGGGCGCGCTGCGCCAGGTGCAGGTCGTGCGCGGGCTCGCGTCGGGCGACCAGTTCGCGCATCCCGAGGGCCGGCCCGAGGGCGACCTGATGGACATCCGGGCCTACGGCGACGGCGATCCCATCCGGTACGTGCTCTGGAAGGTGTTCGCGAAGTCGCGCCAGCTCGTGGTCCGGTCGCCCGAGCGCGCCCTGTCGCCGGTGCGGCGGACCGCCGCGTACCTCGTGGCCGGGGAGGGTGACCAGGCCGCTGCGGGCACCGCGAAGACCGCCTTCGAGTGCGGAGCGCTGGGCGACGAGTGGCGCTTCGGAGCGGATGGCTGTCCGGAGGTCGCGAGCGAGCGTCGCGGCGCGCTCGAGGTCGTGATGCGCTCGGCCGACGGCGACCCGGCGGCGGCCGGCGCGGGGCTCGGTCCGTTCGTGGCGGGTGCCGACAACCCGCGGCGCGTCGTGGTGTTCGCGCCGGCCCAGCCGGGCCCGTGGGTTGCGAGCCTGCTCGCGGTCGCGCGCACGACGAAGCTCGAGGTCATCCTGTGCGCCGACCGGATCGTCCCGACGCCGGGCCTCGGGCTGTCGAAGGTGCTCCTGACGCCCGACGACACCGTGCGTCCGGGCGAGGTGGTGGTGACGAAGGCCACGCTGTCCGACCTCACCCGGCAGCTGGCGGGCGTGGGCACGGTGCGCGTGGTCGACCGGAAGTCGGGCCAGGTGTTCGGGGACGCCCACCTGTCGCGCCTCACGGGGGCCGCGTGAAGGATCGCGAGCTCGAGCTGTCGGTCTGGGACCGCATCGTCGCGGGCGCGGCGCACCCGGTGCGCGGGCTCGCCTGGATCGTCGCCATCGGCAGCGCGGCCGGCCCGATCGGCGGGGTGTCGTGGGTGTTGGTGGGCATGCTCGCGGTCGTCGTGGGGCTCGCGGCCGGAGAGGTCGCCGGGCGCGGTCGGGTGCGCACCCCCTGGCTGGTCGGCGGAACCCTCGGGCTCGTCGCGCTCGCGTGGGTCGTGCGCGGCTTCCTCACGACGTACGCGCTCGTGCCGTCCGTGCTCGGGCCCACGTTCACGCTGTGGATCAGCCTGCTGCTCGGGCTCGGGTCCGTCGTGGTGGCCCTCACGGGAGTGTTGCGCGTGCTCGGCCTGCGCGGGCCGGCCTTCCAGGCGGTCGAGCTGTTCCTGGTGGGCGGGCTGCTCGCCAACGCCGTGGCGTCCCACCGCGACGGGTCCATCGCGCGGCCCCTGTGGCTGTCGGACCTCTCCTGGTCCTTCGGCGTCGACCCCGGCCGCGTGCTCCTGGTCTTCGGGGCCGTGATGACGGGGCTCCTGGCGGGTCTGCTGCTGCTCGGGGCCCAGCGGCGCAAGCCGGGCGTGGGGTTGCTCGCGCTGCCCGTGTTCGCGCTGATCGCGTGGTTCCTCGCCACGCAGTTCCCGGTCCTCGATCCGCCCGATCCCGAGGAGCTGTTCGCAGAGGCGGGGGGCGACGAGGGCCAGTCCGCGGGCGTCGATGGCCCCGAGGCGCCGAAGCCGAAGCCCGAGGACGGGTCGGATGCGGGCAAGCCGAAGCCCGAGGACGGCACGGACGCGGGCAAGCCGAAGCCCGAGGACGGCACGGACGCGGGCAAGCCGAAGCCGGAGGACGGTTCCCAGGACGGGTCGGACGCGGGCGAGCCGAAGCCGGAGGACGGCTCCCAGGACGGGTCGGACGCGGGCAAGCCGAAGCCGGAGGACGGCTCCCAGGACGGGTCGGACGGCTCGGACGGGGGCGAGCCGAAGCCGGAGGATGGCTCGCAGGATGGAGCGGACGGTGGCCAGCCGAAGCCCGACCCCAACGGTCAGGGCTCCGCGGAACCGTCCGACGAGAACGACACCCCGAGCGACAAGCCGCCCGAGAAGCCGCCCGATCCGCTCGAGGGCGGCGGAGGAGGCGGCGGGAACGCGCCCGTCGCGGTGGTCCTGGTCGACGACGACTACGCACCGCCCAGCGGGTACTGGTACCTGCGCCAGGGCGTGCTGGCCGACTACAACGGCACCAGGCTCGTCGAATCGTCCGTCCCGGGCGCCTCCGACGACATCCTCGACCACTTCGCGGTCGCCGAGGAAGACCTCCCGTTCCAGCCGCCGCTCACGCACCGGATGGTGGTGCACGGCTCGGTGTCGCTGCTCGTCGAGCACCCGAATCCCTTCGGTCCGGAAGCGCCCGTCCAGTACACCCCGCGCGCGAACCCCAATCCTGCGCGGTTCGATCGCAGCTACGCCTTCGTCTCCCACATGCTGACGGCCCAGTACGCGGACTACGTCGGGCTCGGCGTCGGCGACCCCGCATGGTCGGAGGAGCTCCGCGCGCAGTACCTCGAGACGGCCGACGACCCCCGGTACGCCGAGCTCGCCGCCGAGGTGCGCGACGCCTTCGTGCAGGGCGTGCCCGAGGAGATCCGGGACGACCCGTTCGTGCAGGCGGTCGCGGTGACGACCTGGATCGGCGAGAACATGAAGTACTCGAAGGCCGAGCGGCACGCGGACGTCCCCGACCCGACGGCCGACTTCCTGTTCGGCAACCGCATCGGGTACTGCGTGCACACGGCGCACGCGAGCGTGTACCTGTGGCGCGAGCTCGGCATCCCCGCGCGTGTGGCCACCGGGTACGCCGTGGAGGAGGCGAACCGGCGCGGGTCGTCGCTCGTGGTGAAGGCCGGCGACGCGCATGCATGGAGCGAGCTGTACATCACGGGGGTCGGCTGGGTGCCGCTCGACGTGACGCCCGCCGAGACGCTCGACCCGCCCGCCGACCCGCCGGACGAAGACGAGAGCGAGATGCTGGGCGAGATGGCGCGGCACCAGCCCGACCAGCCCCAGGGCCCGCGTCCCGACTACTCCTGGATCTGGAAGGTGCTCGGGTACGGTACGGGCGGCGTGCTCGGCACGCTCGTGCTCGGAACGCTCGTGCTGCACTGGGCCGCGAAGGCCTGGCGTCGCATCCGGCCCCTGTGGGCGGGCCCGCGCGCGCTGTCCCGCGTGGGGTACCGCACGGCCCTCGATCTGCTCGCCGAAGCCGGGCTCGTGCGCGAGTCGGGCGAGACCCGCGAGGCGTTCGCCCGGCGTCTGGGCATGCCCGCCCTCCAGCAGCTCACCGCGCTCCACCTGCGCGGCGCGCTCGGCGGGGGCGATGCCGCCACACAGAGTGGTCGGAGCCGGGCCGAGTGGACCGGCCTCCTGGCGCGCCTGCGCGTCGAGATCGCCGAAGCCCGCCCGCTGTGGCGGCGCATCCTGGGTCTGATCGACCCGTCCAGCGTCTATCGGACGCGCTGACTTTTCCTTGGGAGGCACAGTGGATCAGGAGTTCGACCAGAGCGAGCACGTCACGCACGAGCCCGCGGCCCGGATCACCGACCTCGACGGCGCGAAGGGGGTCATCGACCGGCTCCGCGCGCGCCTCGTGAAGTCGGTGGTGGGGCGCGACGAGGTCATCGATCTCGTGGTCACCGCGCTGCTCGCCGACGGCCATGTGCTGCTCGAGGACTTCCCGGGCTCGGGCAAGACCACCCTCGCGAAGGCCCTCGGCGACTGCATCATCGACGACATGCCGAACGACGACATCGTCACGATCCGGCGCATCCAGTTCACGCCCGACCTGCTGCCCGGGGATGTCACCGGAACCACGATCTTCGACCCGAACACGAACCGGTTCTTCTTCCGTCCGGGGCCGATCTTCGCGCACATCGTGCTGGCCGACGAGATCAACCGCACCTCGCCGAAGGTGCAGTCCGCGCTGCTCGAGGCGATGGCCGAGAAGCAGACGACCGTCGACAACCGCACCCGCAAGCTCGACGAGTTCTTCTTCGTCATCGCGACCCAGAACCCGCTCGACCTCTCCGGCACGTTCCCGCTCCCGGCGGCCCAGCTCGACCGGTTCCTGTTCAAGATCCGGATGACGCACATCTCCCGCGACGCCGAGCTGAAGCTGCTCACCGACCTGAAGTCCGTGACCCGGGGCGCGGGCGGCGACCTGCCCCGCGTGACGCGTACGGAGGTGGTGGACGCGCGCTCCACCCTGAAGGAGAAGGTGCACATCGCGCGCGAGATCCACGAAGCGCTGGTCGACATCGCGGAGGCCACGCGCAACAACGACCGCGCCGTACAGGGCGTCTCCACGCGCGCGCTCGTGCTCATGCTGCCCGCGCTCCAAGCCCGCGCGCTCTCCCAGGGCCGCGACTACGTGAGCAGCGACGACATCCACACGCTCGCGCCCAACGTGTTCGCCCACCGCATCGAGCTCGCGCCCGGCAGCGGCTCGGCCGAGGACGTCGTGGCGGAGTGCTGCCGGCGTCCGCTCGAAGCGCTCTCCCGGAAGACCCTGCGCCGATGAGGTCCGTGCTCGCCGGCCTGTTCCTGCTGCTCGCCAGCCCCGCGTGGGCGCAGGCGACGTCCGCCGACGCGCTCACCGCCCTGCGGGACGGGAAGTCGCTCACGGCCCGACGCCTCGCGGAGGAAGCCCTGGCGGCGAGCCCCGACGACTTCGTCGCGCACTACGTCGTGGCCGAGGTGTACTGGAACCAGGACGGGAACCTGCCGCGCGCCCTGCACCACTTCGAGGAGTCCGACCGCCTGTACACGCGGAACAAGGCCTCGCTCGACGCCGAGGCGTGGCGCACGCACTGGTACGCCCTGCGCGGCAAGGCGTTCGTGGCCGAGAGCATGGAGAACGCCGACCTCTTCCTCGACACCGTCGACGAGTACAACCGGCTCTACAACCCCAAGCTCGCAGCGGAGACGGGCTGGGTGCTCATGAAGGAGGAGCGGTACGACGAGTCGCGGGCGGTCGCACAGGCTGCGCTCCAGTCCGAGGACGAGTGGCAGCGGTCGCTCGGGTTCAACGTGATGTGCGCGCTCGAGGCGAAGGTGCGGAACCGCGAGGCCGCGCACGACGCGTGCATGGCGAGCCTGGAGCACGGGCGCAAGACCCAGGACAACGTCGTCGTCGACGCGTTCAACGCGAGCACGACGGCCATCGCGATCTTCGACTTCGAGCAGACCGAAGCGCTGCTGAAGGAGTCGGCCGGCAGCGCCACGGGCACGTCGACCAACCCCTGGCGTGCGCTCGCGGGGCTGTACCTCGCGGAGGGCCGTGGGGCCGAGGCCGTCGCGGCCGTGCAGCGCATGCAGGGCTGGAGGCACGCCCAGAAGCCGCCCGACCGCGCGCAGTCCCGCGCGACCGCCGACGCGATGCTCGCCACCGTGCTCCTCGTGGCGGGCGACAGCGAGAAGGGGCTCGAGATCATCGGGCGTGCGCTCACCCATCCCGACCGCCGGGCGTCGACGTCGGCGTCCCACGACGGAACGCGCGCGCAGAACACGCTGGTGCAGCTCGCGCTCAGGCGGCTCGAGGCCGAGCGCGTGGCGGAGGCGGCTTCGATGGAAGGCGTGCTGCCGCGCCTGCGCCACTGGACGGGGTCGTGGGTGCCCGACACGGCCGTGTGGGAGGACCTCACCACGCTCGGCGGCATCCTATCGGATCGGGCCCTGCTGGAGCGCTCGCTCGCACCGTACGAGGACGACGGGGTTGTGCCCGCGCCCTGGATGGCCGGCGACCTCGTGGGCGTGCTCGGGCCCGGCGTGATCCAGGCGGCGGTCGACCGGGGGCGCGACCTCGATGCGTTCCCCGCCGTGCAGGCCTACTACGACGCGCTGGAGACCGAGGTCGCCTGGGCTCGTGGGCAGTCCCGCACGCTCGAGCTCGCGCAGCGCGCCCTGGACGGGCTCCCGAAGGAGGAAGTGCTGCTGAGGGCCCGTGTGGCGGCCCTGGCCGCGGATCATGCGTGGCGATGGGGCGACCCCTCGGCCTTCGGGCTGTACGAGCGCGCGATGCAGCTCGACCCGTCGTCGCTGCGCCGGCTGGGCCTGAAGCTGCCGGCGACCGTGGCCTCGGGGGGCGCGCCCGTCGATGCCGCGATCGCGACGATGCTGGAGCGCTCCCCGCGCCTCACGCGCGATGGGTCGGGGTTCGTGGTGCGGGTGGACGGCGGGCGGATCTGCCTGATCTCGCCGCTCGGTGCGAAGCTCGGGTGCCACTCGGGGAGCGGGGAGGGGGACGTCGACACGCAGGCCCGTTCGGCCGTGCAGGCCTTCTACGACGCCGCGTTCGCGCTCCCACTCGGCCTGAAGCTGCTCGACATGCGGTCGCTCGACGGCACCACCCGGCTCGACGCGGAGGCGCGGAGGGACGCGCTGAAGCAGGTCCTGGGCGGGCTGTAGTGGGCCGCTTCGACGCCGACCGGGCCGTGGAGCGCGGCGTGCGGGCGGAGCAGCGGGGGGACGTGGGCGCCGCGGAGCGGGCGTACCGCGAGGTGCTCGCCCGGGACCCCCGGCACGCCGGGGCCCATGCCCAGCTCGGGGGGCTGCTGGCCCAGTCCGGACGGCTCGAAGCCGCGCTGCCCCACCTGGAGGCCGCACGCGACGGGAGGCCCGGCGACCGGTCTCCGCGGAACAACCTGGGCCACGTGTACCGTGAGCTCGGGCGGCTGCGCGAGGCGGAGGCCGTGTTCGCGGAGCTGGTCGCCGAGGAGCCCGCGGGGTGGGCGCTCTACGGGCTCGGGGTCACGCGCCAGCAGTCCGGCGACCTCGCGGGGGCCCGCCAGGCGCTCACCCGTGCGGTGGCTGCGGGATTCTCGTACGGGCGCCTGGCGCTCGCGGCGGTCGAGGAGCTCGAAGGGCGTCCGGACCGCGCGATCCAGACGCTCACGTCGGCGCTCGCGGAGAGCACGCACGTCGGGACTCCGGGGCGCGTGCGGTGCCGGCTCGGCGTGCTGCACGTGTTCCACGGGAACCGGGCGGTGGGCGTGGCCATGCTGCGAGCCGCGCTCCAGGACGACCCATCCGATGCGATCGCGCGGCACATGCTCGCGGCGGTCACGGGAGAGGCCCCGGAGCACGCCCCGGATGCGTTCGTGGCGGAGGTGTTCGACCACTTCGCCGCCGGGTACGACACCCACCTGCGGGACGTGCTCGAGACGCGGGTGCCCGACTGGGTGGCGGGCGCGACCGACCTGCGCGGGTCGGTGCTCGATCTCGGCTGCGGCACGGGCCTGGCGGTGCGCGCGCTGGGCGACCGTGCAGAGCGGGCGGTGGGCGTGGACCTCTCGCCGCGCATGGTGCAGATCGCCCGTCAGAGCGGGCTGTACGCGGAGGTGCACTGCGCTTCGCTGACCGACTGGCTGGCGGGCTCCACTGAGCGGTTCGACCTCGTGCTGGCGGCCGACGTGCTGGTGTACGTGGGTGCGCTCGAAGGTCTGTTCGCAGCCGTTCGTCCGGTGTGCGCGGGGCGGTTCGTGCTCACGGTGGAGGCGGGTGAGCCCGACCTCGTGCTCTGCCCCACGGGCCGGTACGCGCACGGACGCGCCTACGTGGAGCGGTGCGCCGTGCAGGCCGGGTTCTCCGTGCAGTCCGTGGAGTCCGGCCCGCTGCGGAAGGAGGCGGGGTCGTGGGTGGACGGCGCGCTCTACGTCCTGGCGCCGACCGACCGCTGAGCTGCGTTATGCTGGACACACCGAAGGTTCGGTCGGAGGGAGACATCCCGGATTCCGTGCACAGCGCCCTGATGTGGGTGCGGGCCCTCGGTCCGGCGGTGCTCGCGGTGCTGGTGGCCTGCGGGCCCGACGGCGACGGGCTCGATCCCCTGGGGGTGTGCGAAGACCCCGGTCCAGACGTGTCGGTTTGCGAAGGCGACCCGTACGACCTCGACCACATCCTCGAGACCCGCGTGCTGCGGGTCGCGATGTCGACCGACCCCACGTCCTGGTTCCTCGACGGCACGCGGGTGCGCGGCTTCGAGTACGAGGTGCTGGCCGGGTTCGCGCGCTCGAAGGGCCTGGAGCTCCAGCTCACGCCCGAGCCGGACGTGCGCCGACGTCTCGAGGGGCTCCGGGCCGGGCGCTACGACGTGGTGGCGGGGCGCCTCGCGGTCCTCCCGGTGCCGGGGGTCGACTACGTGCCCCTCACCGAGACGCACCGCGTGGTCCTGCAGACGGTCGAGGAGGTCCACTCCGGTCGGGCCGTCGAAGACGTGGAAGGGCTCGAAGGGCACGTGGTGCGCGTGGTCGACCAGAGCGGGAACCGCGCGGCCGTCGAAGACCTGGGGCTCACGGTCGATCTGAGGGTGTACCCGGACGGAACGCTGCTCGAGACGCTGGTGGCCGATCTGCTCGACGAGGGCGGAGCGGTCGTGGCGCGCGCCGACCTCGCAGCTCCGCTCGCGGAGCAGCACAACCTCGTGATCGGCCCGGCCCTGCCGGGGGTCGCGGGGGCTCACCTGGCCGTGCGGGACGGTGCCGTGGGCCTGTCGAACGCCCTGTCGAACTGGGTGGTGGCCAACGAACGCGTCGTGGTTTCGGCCCAGGCGAAGTACCTCGACGCACGGGCGACGGTGCGCAAGCCCGGTGTGTCCGCGTACGACGATCTGTTCCGGGTCCACGCCGACCGGATCGACTGGGACTGGACGCTCCTCGCGGCCCAGGCCTGGCGCGAGTCGAAGTTCAAGCCCCAGGCCACATCCCACGCCGGTGCGCAGGGCCTGATGCAGATCATGCCGGCCACGGCGGGCGAGCTGGGCGTCGAGAACCCATCCGACCCCGCCCAGTCGGTGCGCGGAGCAGCCGACTACCTGCGCCGCCTCGACCGGTACTACGAGAAGTCGGTCGCCGAGCCCGAGAAGCGGCTGCCGTTCGTGCTCGCCGCGTACAACGCGGGCATGGGTCACGTCGACGACGCCCGTAGGCTCGCCGAGGTGAACGGCGACGACCCGAACGACTGGGACGGCGTCGCGCCGTGGATGCTGGCGCTCTCCGACCGCGAGTGGAACCGGCACCCCGTGGTCCGCAACGGCTACTGTCGCGGCACGGAGCCGGTCGCGTACGTCGAGTCGATCCTCAACCGACGCGCGGTGTACGACGCCCTGCTCTCGCCCCCGGGGCTGTGAAGCGCCCCGTCAGTACGAGTCGAACGTGATGGTGTAGGGCTCGCAGGTGGTGCCGTTCGGGATGACCCGCACGAGCACGTCTTCCCCGGGACCGGCGTACACGCTGTCGAAGCCGGTGCCGCTGTAGGATCCGGTGATGTACGTGAAGTCGTCGGTGCTGTAGAGCTCGATCGCCACGTCGGAGAACGCGTCGTACGTGATCTCGATGTCGTGCTCCTCGAGGAACGTGCTGTTCAGGAAGTACCAGTCGGCGTCGTTGGCGATGGCGTCGTAGGTCTCGGAGAGCGGCCAGGCGACGTCGATGTACGTGGCGTCGGGAGAGCTGTCGTCCTCCTCGAACGCGTCGTCGGTACAGCCGACGGGCGCGGTGATGTCGTAGTCCATGTCGTAGGTGACGCACTCGCCCGTGTTGCCGCCCTGGAACAGGAAGACGCGGGCGTACACCACCTGGAACAGGCCGGTGTTGTTGGTCCACGAGACGTCTTCGGTGCCCGCGCTGCCGTTGCTCAGGTCGAGGCTGTTGCCGCTGCTGTCCTGGAGCTGCAGGTCGACGTCGCCATCGGCCGCGACGAAGCTCACGTCGACGGTGATCGTGGAGCCGGGCGGCACGAAGAGGTTGTAGAAGTCTTCGGTGCTGCCGTCGGCGTCGAGCACGGCGGTGGTGGGCGACGGCGGATCGAGCGGGGCGTCGGTGCGGTTGTCGTTCGGCTCGTAGTTGTCGTCGGTGCAGGTGACCGTGTTGAACACGTCCCACAGGAGCGAGTAGGCGATGCACTCGCCCGGGCTCCAGATCTTCGTGCGCAGGTACAGGAACTCGGTGGTGCCGCTCGTGTTCGTGTAGTCGATGAACTCGTCGCCCGACCCGATGGTGTTGGAGCTGTCGACCACGAAGTTGTCGTCCATCAGGTAGAGGTCGAGGTCGCCGTCGCCGTTGATGTAGGCGTCGGCGAGCAGCTGGTCGTTGGGGGCCAGCGTGATCGCGAACCAGTCTTCTTCGTCGTCGGCGTCGTCGAGCGTGAGGCCGAAGATGTAGGTGCTCGGGACCGACTGGGTGGCCGTGGAGAACGTGTCGTTCGGGTCGTAGTCGTCGTCTTCGCACGCGGGGTCGGCGTCGGTGTCGGCATCGGTGTCGGAGTCGGAGTCGGCGTCCGAGTCGGCATCGGCGTCCGAGTCGGCATCGGCGTCTGCATCGGCATCCGCATCGGCATCGGCATCGGCATCGGCGTCTGCATCGGCATCGGCATCGGCGTCCGCATCCGTGTCGCTGTCCGCGTCGGCATCGGAATCCGCATCCGCGTCGGAGTCCGCATCGGTGTCGGCGTCGGCATCGGCGTCCGTATCCGCATCGGCGTCCGCATCGGCGTCGGCGTCGGCATCGGCATCGGTGTCGGTGTCCGTGTCGACCTCGACGGGCGGGGCGATTCCGGAGCCCTTGCAGGCACCGAGGAGGGCGAGGGACAGGATGAGGGCGCGCATGTTTGGGGCTCCAGCGGAGAGGCAGGCGGAAGGGCTCAGGCCCGACGGACCCCCCACAATGTCCGGATTGTGTCGGATTGGCAACTTCGGCGCGATACCTCCACGGCGTTGGAGGCTCCGAGATGCAGGCGTGGGACGATCTCGCCACCTTCCTGTCGACCCTGCGTCTGGGGTCGGCTTCCCGTGCGGCCGCCGAGCTCGACGTCTCGGTGTCGACCGTCACCCGGCGGCTCGCCCGCCTGGAAGACCAGCTCGGGAAGCCCCTGTTCGTGCGGACCGCCGACGGGATGACCGCCACCGAGGCCGCCCACGCGCTGCGCCCGCATGCCGAGGCCGCGGAGCACGCCGTGCTGGCGGGGCGAGCGGCCGTGCAGTCGCTCGATGCGGAGAAGTCGGGCCGCGTGCACGTGGCCCTCCCGAGCGACATGGTGCAGCTCGTGCTGTTGCCGGTGCTCGCGTCGTTCACGGATGCGCACCCCGACATCGAGCTGCTGTTCGACACGGGCAGCGGCCTCGCCGATCTGATGCGTCGCGAAGCCGACATCGCGGTGCGCGTGGTGCGTCCGACCGACGGAGACGAGCTCGTCGCGACCCGCCTCCGCACGGAGACCTACGGGGTGTTCGGCTCCCCCGCCTACCTCGCGAGACACCCGTCGCGGCGGGCCCTCGACCATCGGTGGGTCGCGTGGGACGCCTCGCTCGCGCACGTGCACGAGTCGCGGTGGCTGGCCGAGCACGCGCCCTCCGCCCGCATCGCGTTCCGGACGAACGCGCCCGGCATCCTGCGCCAGGCGACGGCCGCGGGCGTCGGGCTCGCGGTCCTGCCGCGGCTGTTCGGCCTGCTCACCCCTTCGCTCCGGGAAGTGGAGCTCGACGCGCCGGGCCTCCCGACGTTCGACCTGTGGATGGTGACGCACCGCGCCTTGCGCCATGCACCGGCGGTCGCGGCCGTGTGGGACCACCTGGAGTCCCGTCTGCGCCACGTGCCCGGCCAGGACGACGTGGCCGTGCTGCGTGCCGACCTCGGGCGCGCCTACGGGGTGCGCTTCGACAGCACCGAGAACCAGAGCGAGTCGTAGGAATCGCCCGTGCGCGACGAGTGGAAGTCGTGCGCGACCCCGACGGGGGCCGCCCGGACGGCGTCTCCGGGCGCGATCCCCTTCGCGAGCCCGACCACCCAGCGGTCTCCGAGCGCGACGTACTCGTAGCCCCCGGCCGAGCGGACCTCCCGTGCGATGCCGTCGATGGGCGTGCGGTCGATCGTCCGGTCGAGCGTGAGCATCGGGTTCGCCGCGACGGACGCCGCTTCGACCTGTGGAGGCAGCGCGCAGGCCAGGAGCAGCGCGATCACGGCGCTTCTCCGAACCACGTCGACTCGCCGTACTGGAAGCCCGGGGCTTCACGCAGGTGATCGAGCGCGTCGGTCCAGGCCAGCGGCAGGTCTTCGCGCGGCATCCAGTCGCTCCGGCTCTCGGCGCCCACGGAGATGTCGGTGAGGTCGGCCATCGCGGCCCCATGGATGTCGGAGGTCACGAACGCGAGCATGGCCTCCTCGGACTCCCAGACGGTCATCGTCCACCAGTTCAGCCGGCCTTCGTTGCGGAACGCGGCCCCCACCCAGCCCTCGGGCTCCTCGGTGTAGAGCCACTCACCGATGCCCTGCGCGTGGTCGCCGAAGCGTCCGCCGGGACCGGGCGCGTTCTTCACCTGCAGGTGGGTGAGCGCGACGAGCAGCTCGTCGCCGCCGACGGTGAGCTCGCCGGTCTCGCTGTCGAATCCGGGCCCTTCGAACGCCCCTTCTTCGATGGAGGGTGCGCAGCCGACGGCCAGGGCGAGCAGGATGGTGTGCTTCATGGAGACCTCCCCGACGCCGGTGGGCGCCGTTGATCCAGGAGTAGGATTCGCGGCGGTCGATGGGCAGTCCCGCGGGCGGAACGGGGGGTCGCGCGGATGGGAGTGACACCTACATGAGCTTGTCGCGACAGTCGCTCATCTTGTCGACGGCGGCGTCGAACTTCGCCTTGTCGTCGGTGGACAACGCCTTCTTCTCGTCACCGGCCTTGATCGACACCTTGTTGAAGCCGGACACCACCTCCTTCGCGCACGCGGCGTCGGAGCACGCGCACGCTTCGGTGGCTGCGGACTCGGCGGTGGCGAGGATTCCGCCACCTCCACATGCGAACAGGGCGAACACGACGACCATCTCGGACCTCCTGGTGGCCCCTCATGGGAGACGGGCGCCGGTCCCCGATTCGTGTGCCGTTGGCGCTACACCCACTGCTGTCGTGCCTTCGCCGGAACGTGAAGGTCTGGGCGATGGCTGCGCGCAGCTCCGCGTCAGTGCGCCCGTCGAGGGCGTTGGAGAGGAGCGGCATGTCGACGAGGTCCTTCATCCGGGTGTTCACGCGGTCGCGCGGGAGCGTGTACGCATGAAGCTTCTCGGCGAGGTGGGTCGTGGGTGGGTAGATCCGCACCTGGACTCGCGGGATGCCGTAGGTCTCGAAGAAGTCGGAGCCGTCGACCACGTCGGGCTCGCCGAGGATCGGGTCTCCATAGGCGACGTCGAGCCCGAAGCGGACGTACGTCTTGCCGGCGATCTTCGCGACCACCTTGAAGCGGTAGCCGTCGTACTTCACGCCGTCCCCGGTGACCAGGGGGTGATGGGGGTCGGGGTGGATCGCGAACTCGAGGTGGTCCTCGGGGTCGGGACGGTGGGCCTCGATGGCGCGCAGTCGAGCGTCGAGATCCTGGGGGTCACCGAGCAGGCGGACGTCGACGTCCTTGGTGGCGCGGGCTCTTTCGATTCGCAGCTCCAGTGCGAGCCCGCCCTTGAGGACGGCGGTCTCGGGAAGGACATGGTGCAGTCGTGCGATGAAGCGCTCCATGACGATCAGGACGCGCCTGCGCTGGAGCGCGCGTCCCTCGTTCGCACCGACCATGTTCTTCAGGCGCATCTCCATGGATGCCCGGAATGCCGCTGGGGTCTTGGTCATGCCCACGCGAACTGCCGAGCGAGGTGCCTGCGGAGCTCGTTCCCGTCGCGATCGTCGGGCGCCCGTTCGAGGCGCCACGCATACTCCAGCTGCATCGTCCGTGACGGGTGGTACTGTGCGACACGGAGGTGCCCCCCCAGCCGACCTCCCAGCTCGGCGGCCAGGGTTGGCCAGTCTGCGGGGGGGGGCTTGCTGCACACTCCGCTGAACCCGCGTACGTGGTAGCTGTCGCCGAGCTCGATGAGCCCGTCCGGCCGGATGGGGGTCCCCCAGCCCTGGGCGTGGGCCACATAGCTGCCTGCAGGGGCGACCTGGTCGAAGGTGAACAGGCCTTGGCGGATGCCCTCGTCGATGGCCTGTGCGACGAGACCTGCGTCGCCATGAGCAGCGGCCACGTCGAGGACCGTTCGGGCGGGGCGGGTGAGCGGCACCGGGCCGAACCACTGACGCTCGCGAGGCTGGATGTCCGCGAAGTGCACCACCACGCCGTCGGGAGTCTTCTTCCGCTTCGACGTGGTCGTGGGCAGGGTGAGGTGGACGCGTCCAGGAAGTGCGTCGGAGAGGTCGTGCAGGTTCAGCGCGGTTTCGTGGGAGAAGACGGCCTCCTGGTCGGACCATAGCCAGAGGATGACGAGATCCTCGTGCTCGGAGGGTGGAAACCTCGTGATACGGTAGATTCCACGTATGGGGCGGCACAGGTTCCCACTCTGCACGTGCTTGTGGAGAAGCTGAGGCGAGAAGCCCGCGTCGGAGGCCTGCTGGGCAGTGAAGTGCCCTGACTGGCCGTTCGCGACCTCGTGGAGGCTTCCCCAGGATGGTGCGGGTTCACTCATACATCGACCTCGCCCATTAGTTTATAACGCTGATTTGGATGTGGGGATTCTTGGCCTCTTGATACAGGAAGATAAACCCTGGGTAGACATCGAGGATCCACTGATCGTGCGGAACGGACGGTTGCGGTGAACTCGATCGGTTCAGCCCAGCCGCTGCAGGAACGACAGCACCGGCGCGAGCACGGTCTCCGGGCGCTCGACGTGGGGATAGTGGCCGAGGTCGGCGAGGTGCACGATGTCGGCTTCGGGGACGAGCTCCGCGAACCGGTCGGCGGTATGGCGGCCCGACACGGGGTCGAGGTTCCCGTTGATCACCCGCATGGGGACGATGCGGTCGATCAGGGGGCGAACCCAGCGTTCCCGCTGTGTCGTCCGCTCCGCCATGTACCGGATCAGGTGGGGCAGGGCGGTGCGACCGCCGTCCGCGACCAGCAGCTCCCAGCCGTGCTTCAGGAAGTCCTCGTCGGGTGGGGTGTGGGGCCCGAAGATGCGCGTCATGTTCGACCGGAACGTGCGCTCGGTGGAGAAGCGGGCGACCCATGGTCCGAGCGGGGAGATCAGCAGCCGCTGGATGAGACGCGGGCGGTGGGTCTCGGGGAACAGCCCGCCGTTCAGGAAGACCGCCGAGCGCCAGGTCACGGTGGAGCGGCCCTCCGCCTGGCGCGCGAGCAGCTCCTGCGCGACCGTGTCGCCGAGATCGTGCGCGAGCAGGTGCGCCTCGCGAACGCCGATGCGGCGCATCACGTCTTCGGCGAGGTCGGCCTGGAGGCCCACCGGGAGGGGGTGATCGGGCTTCGAGGCCTTGCCGAGCCCCACCAGGTCGAACGCGATGGCGTGGTGCCGCTCCGTGACGCCGCCCCACAGGGGCTCGAAGTCCCACGACGATGTGGGGAACCCGTGCAGACAGAGCACCGATTCTCCGGCCCCGTCGCTGCGAACCGGCGTCGTGAGCCCATTCCAGGTGTGTGGACGCGTCGCGGCGTACCAGGCGTGCATCGAGCCTCCGGGGTTAGAGTGGACCACAGGGAGGAGCCCCGATGAAGCGACACACCCCCGGCCCCGAGGTCTTCGAGGCGCTCGAGCACGCTGGTGGGGTGCGTCCGGGGGCGGCCCGCGAGGTCGCGAAGCAGATGGGGCGCGCAGAGGCCGACGTGTACGGCGTGGCGACGTTCTACACGCTGCTCGCGAAGCCCGACGTGGAGCTCCGCATCTGCCAGGGCACGAGCTGCGCGCTGGCCGGCGCATTCCGGCACCTCGAGGAGGCCCGCGCGAACGGGGTGAAGGTGGAGGCCGTGAGCTGTCTCGGCCAGTGCGACCGCGCGCCGTGTGCGCTCGACGGGAACCTCGAGCCGGTGATCTGGGGGCAGGCCGGCCACACGCTGCCCGCCGACCCCGAGCTGCCGATCGACCTCGCCGGGCCGGATCGCTCGGACTACACGGCGCTCGAGAAGGCCCGTCGCATCGGGGCCGAAGCGGTGATCACCGAGATCCGCGAGGCGGGCCTCCAGGGGCGGGGAGGGGCGGGGTTCCCGTCGCACATCAAGTGGAACGGCGTGCGCGGGCAGGCCGAGACGGAGCGATACGTCGTGGTGAACGCCGACGAAGGCGAGCCCGGCACGTTCAAGGACCGCGAGATCATGCTCCGGCGGCCCCACCGGATGCTGGAGGGGCTGGCCATCGCAGCCCACACGGTGGGGGCGTCGGTCGCGTGGATCTACATCCGCGGGGAGTTCCAGGCCTGTCGGCGCAGCCTGGAGCGCGCGCTCGCCGAAGCGGCGCTCGACCTCGAGGTGCGCTTCGCAGACGGGCACGGCGCGTACATCTGCGGCGAGGAGACCGCCCTGCTCGAAGCCCTGGAGGGCCGGCGCGGCATGCCCCGGCTGAAGCCGCCGTTCCCCACGGAGCAGGGCCTGTTCGGCAAGCCCACGCTCATCCACAACGTCGAGACGCTCGCGTGCGTGCCGTCCATCGTGGAGCGCGGAGGGGCCTGGTTCCGCGGGCTCGGTCGCACGGATTCGGGCAGCAAGCTGTACTGCATCAGCGGGCACGTGGAGCGTCCCGGGGTGTACGAGATGCCCATCGGGGTCACGCTCGACGAGCTGGTGGAGGCCGCAGGCGGGTATGTCGGTACGCCGAAGGCGTTCTCGCCGGGCGGCGCGAGCGCGGGCTTCCTGCCGATGTCGAAGCGCGACACCCCGCTCGACTTCAAGAGCCTGGCGGCGGTGGGGTCGATGCTCGGAAGCGCCGGTGTGGTCGTGCTGAACGACACCGTCGACATGGCGGAGGCCGCGCGCTGGGGGCAGGTGTTCTTCGAGGACGAGACCTGCGGTCAGTGCGCGCCCTGTCGCATCGGGTGCTCGCTCCAGCGCCAGGCGATCGATCGCTACCTCGCCGACCGGAAGAGCGAGCACCTCGCGCACGTGGGCGTCGTACACGGCGAAATGGACGAAGGCAGCATCTGCGGGCTCGGCATGACGGCCTCGTTGCCGCTACTCTCAGCGATGAAGCACTTTCCAGCGGACTTCGAATGAAGATCACCCTCGATGGCGAAACGCTCGAGTTCTCCCCCGGCGAGACGGTCCTCGATGTGGCGCAGCGCGCCGGTCGCGAGATCCCCACGCTCTGTCACGAGAAGCGGCTGGACCCCGTGGGGGCGTGCCGCATGTGCCTCGTCGACGTGCAGGGGCAGCGCCGGCTCCAGCCGTCGTGCACGTGGAAGGCCACCGACGGTGCGGTGGTCACCACCCAGAGCCAGCGCATCGACACCCACCGCCAGGTGCTGCTGTCGATGTACGCCGCCGACCACGCGAAGGACGCCGAGGGCCTGCCGGCCGAGCGCGGCGTGGGGAACCAGCTCCGCGAGCAGGTGCTGCAGTACGGAACCGGGCCCGAGCTGCCGTCGCTCCCGCTGCGTCGCGTCGCCCGGAACGACGTGAACCCGTACATCCACTTCGACGCCGAGGCGTGCGTGCTGTGCGCCGCTTGCGTGCGGTACTGCGACGAGGTCGAGGCCGTGAACGCCATCGCGCTCGTGCAGCGCGGCGGCCAGACCACCATCGGAACGGCCGACCAGCAGGGCCTGCTCGACAGCTCCTGCGAGCTGTGCGGGGGCTGCATCGCGGTGTGCCCCACGGGCGCGATGACCGAGAAGCCGTCGCTCGGCATCCCGCCGGCGCCCGAGCCCATCCGGAGCACCTGCAACTTCTGCGGGGTGGGCTGTCAGGTCGATCTGCACGTCACGAACGGAAGGCTCACGCGCGTCACGTCGCCGCCGCCGGGCGAGACGGTGAACGACGGCAACCTGTGCGTGAAGGGGCGGTTCGCGACGGAGTTCGTGCACCACCCCGACCGCCTCACGGTGCCGCTGGTCCGCCGGAACGGCGAGCTCGTGCCCACCACGTGGGACGACGCCCTCCAGACCGCCGCCAAGGGCCTGCTCGGCATCAAGCAGCGCCACGGAGCCGATGCGCTGGGCTTCATCAGCAGCTCGCGCTGCACCGGTGAAGAGAACTACCTGATGCAGAAGCTCGCACGGGCGGCGTTCGGCACGAACAACTGCCACCAGTGTGCCGCCACTTGACACGCTCCCACGGTCGCCGGTCTGGTGACGATGTTCGGTGCGGGCGCGATGACCAACTCCATCCCGGAGATCCGGGATGCCGACCTCCTGTTCGTGATCGGGAGCAATACGAGCGAAGCCCATCCCATCATCGCGATGGAGATGAAGCGTGCGGTACGGCGGGGCGCGAAGCTCGTCGTGGCCGACCCGCGTGCGATCTGGCTCACGGGCATCGCCGATCTGCACCTGCAGCTCAAGCCGGGCACCGACGTCGCGCTGCTCACGGCCATGGCGCACGTGATCGTGGCGGAGGGGCTGGTCGATCAGCGCTTCATCGACGAGCACTGCGAGAACTTCGAGGCCGTGCGTGAGGCCGTGAGGGACGCCACCCCGGAATGGGCGGAGTCCATCACCGACGTGCCGGCCGACCACATCCGCCAGGCGGCGCGGATGTACGCCACGACGAAGAAGGCGGGGATCTACTACACCCTCGGGATCACGGAGCACACGCACGGCACCGACAACGTGTACTGCCTCGCGAACCTCGTGCTGATGACCGGCCACCTCGGCGTCCGCAGCGCGGGCATGAACCCGCTGCGCGGTCAGAACAACGTGCAGGGCGCGAACGACGCGGGCGCGTCTCCCGTGTTCCTGCCGGGCTACCAGCGCGTCACGGATCCGGCGTCGCGTCTGAAGTTCGAGACGGCCTGGGGTGTCGGGCTGCCGGGCGAAGAGGGCCTGAACCTGAACGTCATGATGAAGTCGATGGCGTCGGGGAAGATCCGCGGGATGTACGTGATGGGCGAGGACATCGTGCTGTCCGAGCCGAACACGTCGCGCATCGAAGAGGGCATGAACGCGCTCGAGTTCCTGGTGGTGCAGGACATCCTGCCCACCGAGACGATGCGGTACGCCGACGTGGTGCTGCCCGCGGCGTGCTTCGTCGAGAAGGACGGCGTGTTCACGAACTCCGACCGGCGTGTGCAGCGCGTGCGGAAAGCGGTGGACGCCCCCGGAGAGGCCCGTGCCGACTGGCAGATCCTGTGCGACCTCGCGCGGGTCGTGGGCTACCCGATGCCGGAGTACACGCACCCGCGAGAGGTGTACGCCGAGATGGCCGGGCTGTGCTCGAGCTTCGCGGGCATCACCCACGATCGCATCGGCTCGCAGGGCCTGCAGTGGCCGTGTCCCACGCCCGATCATCCGGGAACGCCCACGCTCCACGAGCGGGCACCGATCAAGGGCAAGGCGACGTTCATGCCCGCGTTCTACCGTCCGTCGGAGGAGCTGCCCGACGACGCGTACCCGCTCGTGCTGTCCACGGGTCGTACGCTGTACCACTACAACGCGGCCACGCAGACCCTGCGGGCGAAGGGCGCTCAGGCCCGCCAGCCCGAGAACTTCATCGAGATGCACCGCTACGATGCCCGCAAGCGCGGCTTCTCCGACGGTCAGCGTGTGCGCGTGTCGTCACGGCGGGGCGAGATCGAGGCGGTGGTCGTCGTGAGCCCGCGGATGCGGGTAGGTTGTGTGTGGATGCCGCTGCACTTCCCGGAACAGCTGACGAACCGGCTCACGAACGATGCCGGCGACGCCGTCACCCACACCGCCGAGTACAAGGTGTGTGCCGTCCAGGTGCGTGCGATGGACGCCGAGGCCGGGAGCGCTGCCGACCAGGCCGTCGCGAAGTGAGCGGAGGCCTGCTGGAGCGGTCGCTGCGGGAGCTCGCTGCCGAGCCCGCGTCGATCAGCTCCTCGGGCTACCCCTACCTCCCGCCCGCGGGCTACCGGCGCCTGCGCGACGGGGTGCCGCACCTGTTCGCGATGGGGCAGGCGTGCCTCGATGCCGTGCACTCCCTCACGGACGAGCTCGGCGAAGAGGGCGTGCTGGCGCTGCGGGTCGTGCGTCAGGTCGTGCTGACCGCCGCCCTCACGGCGCCCCCAGACCTCTGGCTGCTGCGGAACCTGCTCTGCGTGCTGCACCGGCACGGCCTGATCGACCCCCTGCTGGAGGGCGGCGCGGTCATCCCCGAGGAGACCGGTCTCGACGCCCACCAGGTGCGAATCGCGCTCGACTTCCTGGCCGCGCGCGGGCTCGTGGAGCCGTACGACCTCGCGTTCCGCATCGCGGGCCATCCGCGGGTGCCCGAGGTGCTCCGGCTCGGTCGCGTCGAGGTGCCCGTGAGCGCGACGGCCGCGTGGCGCGCAGCGCTCGAGGGGGATCCCGCGGGTGCCGCGGAGTCTCGTGACCTCGTGCGCATGACGCCCGTGTACCCGCGCCGGTCCGCGTTCCAGAACCACTGGGTGCCCACGGCGGGGGAGGTCGACATCGGGCACCAGCTCGTGCCCCTCGTGCTGGCGCTGCGCAGCCGGGATCTCACCCAGCGCACCGCGAACGAGGCGTGGGGCACGGTCTTCCCGGACCCCGACGTCGACGCGAAGGCCCGGTCGATCCTCACCGCGGCGGGGTGGCTCCGCGACGGCATCGTCACCGGGCTCGGCGCGCGCGGGTTCCGCCGCGGGCCCGGTCCGTTCGGGATCATCGAGACGTACCATCCGTATCTGTCCGCTGCAGACGCCCTGTTCGCGGGGGGCAGCGCGCCGATCTGGGTCGAGCGCGGCGAGAACGTGGCCGCGAGCCAGGACGCCAACCGCGCGACCTTCGTGAAGGCCAACGACGCCCTCGACCGGTTCTGCGCCGACCATGCGTTCGCGTTCGACGTGTTCGTGGAGCACGCGGTGGGGAAGGGCGAAGCCACACGCATCCGGTACGGTCGCGACGGAGACCGCCTCACGTACATCGGCGCCGATCTCGAGGATGCCGCGATCGACGCCGCCGTGGCGGAGCAGCGCGAGGGTAGGCTCCCGGCCTCCATGACGTTCGTGCGGAACGCCGACATCGGGCGCCCGGAGCGCATCGTCGACGCGCTCCCGGAGCACGCCCAGGGCGTCGTGATGATGGTGGGCAACGGGTTCCACGAGGTGCGCGGGCAGACCGACGCCAGCATGGTGGAGGTGTTCCGCGGCTACCACGATGCGGGCATCGTGCTGATCTTCACCGAGGAGAACGCCCTCTCGTCCGACGACATCCGCGAGACGGCCTACAACACGTACCACGCGGCCTTCCGGTACGTACACGCGCTGTCGGGGCAGGGGCTGCGTCCGGCGGATCGCCGACCTCCGAGCCGGTCGGGTCACCTGCTCCCGACTGCCTGGGCCGAGTGTGGGCGTCAGGCGGGCTACGTCCCGGTGCCCGAGTACACGGTGCGCTCGCGCACGATCTTCCCGGCGCCCAATGCCGACGGGCACAATCCCAGCATCAGCGTCACGCACTTCTTCGTGCCGGGCCCCCTGGCCTCGCGGCTCGGAATCTCCTGACGGTCAAGACCCGTGAGCTCGCCGGCACGTCAGTGCAAAACCAGGTTTTAGGCGAGCCTACGGGGCTCCGTCAAGAGATTCACTGAGTACGATTCCGCAGGATGGAGGCCGCTTGTCGGCCGAATCCGGCGGAATCACTCCCGGCTGACGAGGCGCTCGCGGCACCTCTGCAGCACGGCCTCCGCCCGCTCGCGGACCTCGGGAGGCGCCAGGGCCGCGAACCGCACGATCTGCTCGGAGAACGCGACGAAGTCGGGGTCGGCGAGGCCGGGGTGCTGGTCGAACCGCGCCGAGAGCTGGGCGAGCCGGGTGTGGAGGTCGTCCCAGCGCTTCAGGGCCGCGGACGCGACGGCGCTCATCTGGAGCACCGCCGCACCGGCCAGGGCCAGCCGGCGCACCCTCGGGTCGTGCTCGAGGCGGTCTGCCGTCGCGACGACGTCGGACCACCGCTCCAGCCGCACGGTGTTGCCGAGCCGGTTCACCTCGGCCATCACGGTGTGGCCGCGCGCCCGCACGATGTGGACCGCGCAGGCCTCGGTCAGGTAGCGGTCGGCGGCCTCGAGATCTCCGGCACGGCTCGCGGTCTCGCCCAGCATGCTGAGCACGGACACGACGAGCAGGGGCGACCTCGGGTCGCGTGCACACTCCAGGGCGCGCAGGAGCTCTCGCTCGGCGGCCGGGAAGTCGTTGCGGAACGCGTGGATCCGGCCGAGCGTCAGGCGCGCGAAGCCTTCGTCGGTGGTGTTCTCCACGCGGCGCAGCGCCTCGCTCGTGAGCTCCGACGCCCACTCCAGCTCGCCGAGCGACACGAGCTGGCTCGACACCGCCTGCAGGAGTCGGCCCCCGTGGGCGAGGCCGCGGTCGCGCTCGAGCACGGCGACGACGCGCTCCAGCGACTCGATGCAGCGCTCCCGATCGCCCCGATAGCGGTAGGCGGTCGCGATGTGGCCCCAATACCGGGCGCGGGAGAGGGGATCGGCGCCGGGGAGCTCGGAGCGCCAGGCCTTCGCGCGCTCGAGCGCGAGGTCGGGCTGGAGGAGATCGACGCAGCCCGTGAGCCAGGCGTTGCGGACCCTCCAGATGCGCGCGAGATCGCGGGGCTCGTCGTGCTCCACGTAGTCGAGCAGTGGCTCCACGAGCTCCTGAGCGCGCCCCAGATCGCCAGCGAGGCGGTAGGCATCGGCTCGCCTGCAGCCCAGATCCACGCCTTCCTCGACCCGACCGGCCGCGATGCACAGGAGCGGACGGCGGTCGTCGTGCTCGGGGAGCTCGTCGAGCAGGGTGATGGCGCCGGGACGCGGGCGTCGGTCGCGCAGGCAGGCGAGCGCCAGCTGCTCGAGCCCGCTCCCCGGGTCGAGCACGAACCTCGGGCCGGATGCGTGGTCGCGCGAGAACCAGGCCTGGCCCGCGGCCTCCATGGCGCGCAGCGCGTTCCAGTCGAGCGCGATTCCGGCCCGTTCGCACGCGTCCGTCCACAGGTCGAGCTCCAGAGAGCCCCCGCACAGCGCGACGAGCTCGAGGGCTTCGCGCTGGGACGCATCGAACATCTCGGAGCGCGGGATGCCCGCGGCGAGCTCGAACCCCTGGTCGCCCGGCACGAGGCGCTCGAGCTCCACCCACTCGCGCACGGCGTCGGTGACGCGCCCGGGCACTCCCTCCGCCTGGCGGAGC
Organism: Myxococcota bacterium; assembly: GCA_041389565.1. Classification (GTDB taxonomy): domain Bacteria; phylum Myxococcota_A; class UBA796; order UBA796; genus JACKEQ01. The sequence goes on along the minus strand of JAWKRP010000027.1, from coordinate 31,748 downwards.
AGGCGCGAGTACACGGCGGGGGCCAGCGAGAGCACCTGCTGGACGAGCTCGGCGCAGTCGGTGCGCGTGAGCGGGCCGACGGGGAGCTCCTCCCAGAGGTCGGCGGGCAGGCGCTCGGTGAGCGCGGCGGGAACGCGGTCTGCGGTGACGAGCCAGAGCAGCGGGGCGTCGTGGTCGAGCACGAGCTCCGCGATGGCGCGACCGGTGGGAGCATCCACCAGATCGTCGAGCACGAGCGCAGCGGGTCGCCCGCCCTGCCAGCCCGCCAGGCTGCTCGCCGTGGGCTCGGCATCGAGCAGCTCGCCGAGGGGCCTGAGGCCCGCGACCCCGAACCGGGCATGGCCCCACACCCCCAGGCCGCGGCGGTGGACGTCGCGCGCGAGCTCGACCGCCACGCGCGTCCGCCCGATGCCTTCGGGACCGGTGAGCACGCACACACGGGGGTGCCCGCTCGCGATCACGTCGGCCATGGTGCGCCAGAGGAGGTCGAGCTCCGCGTTCCGCCCGCGCAGCGGGGGCTCCCGGAAGGGGAGCAGCGCGATGCCGGCGTCCTGCAGGCGGGTGTCGCGCCCGCTCTCCGGCTCGGGCGACCACCGGTTGGGCACGCGCGGAGCCCAGCTCGCGTCGTCGAGCAGCCCTGCGGCCTCGGCCGCCGAGCGGGGCCGGTCGAGCGGGTCCTTCGCGAGCAGCCGGTCGAGCCAGGGACGCACGGACGCAGGCGCCTCGATCACGGGCACGAAGTCGGGGAGGTCTTCCACCTGGTGCGCGGTGACGAGCGCCGTGAGGTCGCCGTCGAACGGGGGCGCGCCCGTCAGCACGTGCCAGACGGTGCAGCCGAGGCTGTACAGGTCGGTCCACGGGCCCAGGCGTCCGCTCCGCGCTGCCACCTCGGGCGCGAGGTAGGCGGGCGTTCCCACGAGATCGCGGGACCGCGCCGGACCGATGTGCGCGACGCCGAAGTCGGCGAGCTTCCACACCTCGGCTGCGCCACAGATGACGTTCCCGGGCTTGAGGTCGCGGTGGAGCACCTGGCGGGCGTGCGCATGGGCGAGGCCCGCGAGCATGTGCTGGAGCGCCCGGTGGAGCGTCGGCCAGTCGGCGGTCCGCTCGAGCGTGCCGTGCCCGCACCACTCCAGGGCGAGCCAGCGGGCCGTGCCGTCGGGGAGCTCGCCCGCATCGACGCTCTTCACGATGTGGGGGTGATCGAGGCAGGCGGTGGCGGCCAGCTCGGAGGCCATCAGCGCGTCGACCCGTGCGGACGGGTGCTTCGGCATGATCTTCACCGCCACGGGGGCGGTCGTGATGCGGTGGCGGGCGCGCCACACCTCGCCCATGGCGCCCGCTCCGGCGCGGTCGATCAGGTCGTAGCCCGGGACCTCCGGAGGCGCGTCGGTCACCCGTCCCCCACGACGTCGGCGAGCGACAGCTGCCACAGCGACTCGATCTCGGACGGGTCGGGGTCGTGCTCGAGGGGAGCCAGAGACCAGCGGTGCACCCGGGCGTCCCAGCCGGCCGAGAGGAGCAGGTCGTCGGTGAACTGGAGGCTCACCACCCGCTGGTTGTGCACCCCTTCGAGGAGGGCGCGGAGCTCGAGGTCGGAGGCCCGCCACAGGCGGATGCGCCCGTCGATGAAGGAGGCCGCGAGCCACCTCCCGTCGGGCGACACCGCCACGTCCTGCATGCCGGACGGGATCGGGATCCGACCCCGCTCCGTCCCATCGGGGTCGAGCAGGACCACGGCCTCTCCCGTCCCCACGACGAGGAGGTCTCCGGCGGCCGTGATGTCGATCCGCGTGGCCCCGGCGACCTGCGTCACGGGGACCACCGCATCGGGCCCGTCTCGGACGAGCACGATGCGGCCCTGGTGGTCGATGGCGGCGGCGATGTCGAACCCGTTCTGCCCGCCATCGTCGAAGGCACCGGGCGCCTCGACCCTCGGGATGGCCCCGTCGAGCTGGATGGGCGCGGAGTGGGCGTAGCCCAGGCACCACGTGGCGGAGGGCTCGGACCCGAGGCGGAACAGCCGTCGGCAGAGCGACACGACGGGGAAGGGCTCGCGCCGCGAGCCGTCGGTGAGGTCGAACCGCGCGGGGGGACCCGACATGTTCGCCACGACGAGCTCGGCACCGTCGGCCGAGAAGGCCGCCCACTTCGTGACGAACTCGAGGTCGAGCACGAGGTCGTGCTCCACGGTGTCGGTGCGGGCGTTCCAGACCAGGGCGGTTCCGTCGCCGAGCGCGGCGGCGATCCTCGAGCCCGTGGGGTCGATGGCGGCCATGGAGAGCCCCGCGCGGGCGTGGAGGGTGGGATCGCGCACGGAGTCGGGATCGAGGCGGAGGCCCGTGCGCCCGGACGCGAGGTGGCCGTCGCGCTGGAAGACCGCGCCGCGCCACGTCCGGGGCAGCCGGATCACGGCGCGCCCTGCGTTCAGGTCCCACAGCACGGCGCCGTCGTGGTCGCCCTCCACCAGGAGCCAGCGCCCGCGGGGGCTGGCGCTCAAGCGACGGATGCGCCCGACCTCGGGCTCGAGGAGCGCGACCCGGTGGCCGTCGCGGTCGTCGCGGACCTCGAGATGATCGGCGCCGGTGGCGAGGATGAGCGTCCCGGACGACCACACGAAGTCGTGTACCTCGTCATGGAGGCCGTCGAAGCGCACGTGATGCTCGGTGCCGTCGAGCGACGTACGCACGCCGGTGCCGTCGAGACACGCCACCCAGAACCCTTCGGGCGCCCACGCGCCGGTCCGGTGCGAGCGGACCTCCCGGCACGGCTCGGTGGGCAGGTAGGCCCCCGCGTCGTCGTAGAGCGAGACGGCGAGGCGGATGAGCCGCGCGGCGCGGTGGCCGTCTGTGTAGAGGAGGCCGATGCCCCGTCCGACCGAGCCTGGAGAGGGCAGGTGCAGCGTGTCCTCCTCGAGGGCCACCCAGGCGCCGTCGAGTGAGGGGGCAACCGCCTCGCGCTGGCCGCGGTGGAGCTCTCCCGTGGAGGTCCACACCCGTCCTGCGTCCGCGCAGACCCACCCGTCGAGGCCGACCACGAGGGCGTCGGGACAGGGGCTCTCGATGCGCTCGAGCCGGGGTGGAGGCGCCGCGCCGACGGCCATGAGGGCGCCGCGGGCGCGCGGGAGGTCGGACAGGCGCAGGGCGTGGGCCGCGAGGACGGCGGCTTCGGGTCGGGCGCCCTCGCGGATGGCGAGCACCGCCTGGTGGGCGAGCGAGCTGGCCAGCGTGTGATCGGCGTCGATGCGGGCGTCGCGCTCGCGGGCCTCGGCGGCGACGGCCCGATCGCGCTCCCGGAGGACGCCCACACCGGCGATCGTGAGCCCCGTGAGGGCGGCGAGGACGGCGGCACCTCCGACCCGCAGCGGCCAGCGCCAGCGCTCGGCGGTGCGCCGGGCGAGCTCCCAGGCGGAGTAGGCGTAGGCCCCGACGGGACGCCGGTCGAAGTAGGCGCCGAGGTCTGCGGACAGGGCCCCCGCGTCGGGGTAGCGCGAGTCCCGAGGGCTCGCAGGGACGGCCCGTGAGTCCCGAGGGCTCGCAGGGACGGTGGGTGAGGCGGGGTCGGCGAGGGCGCGGGTCGCGATGGCGGCGAGCTCGCCGTCGGTGATGGTCGCAGCGAGGGCGCGCCAGGAGGCGGGACTGGAGCCGCGCTTCCCCGTGAGGAGCTCGACCAGCGTGGCTCCGAGCGCGAACACATCGGCTTCGGGGCCCATGGGCTCGCCTCGAGCGGCCTCGGGGCTGAGATAGCGCTCGGTCCCGACGACGTCGCCGACCCGGGTGAGCGCGGGCCCGGCGGAGGGCTCTCCCGACCCTCCGGAGGGGAGCGGGGCGCCCTCGGGGTCGGAGCTGTCGAGCGCCCGCGCGAGGCCCCAGTCCACCACCTGGGTCTCGCCGAAGGCCCCCACCATGATGTTGTCGGGCTTGAGGTCGCGGTGGACCACCCCGTGCGCGTGGGCGAACGCGACGGCCTGCGCGGCATCTGCGAAGTGGCGGAGCACCTGCCGCGCCGACAGGGCGTCACGAGCGGCGGTGAGGGTGCGCCCGCGGATGAGCCGCATCGTGTAGAACAGCGACCCGTCTTCGGTGGTGCCGAGGTCGAGCACGGGCACGATGCCGGGGTGGTCGAGGCGGGCGGTGACGCGGGCCTCCCGGAGCAGCCGAGCGACGCGGTGGGCGTCGATCGACCCGGTGTGGACGCGCTTGAGCGCCACGTGCCGCGACAGGTGGGCATCCCACGCCTGGAAGACCTCGCCCATGCCTCCGCGCCCGAGCAGGCCGTCGATCCGGTAGCGGTCGCCCGGGAGGCTGGGTACCGCCGCGGGTGCCGTACCGGGTGCGACCTCGCTCCAGCCCGCTGCCGAGCCGCCGAACGGGTCGCTGTCGTCCATCAGGTGCGGTCCTCGATGGAGTCGGAGCTGTCGAGGCGGAGCTCGACGTGCCCGAGGCCGTCGGCGGCGACGAGGTCGTCGCGGATGCCGCCCGAGGCGAGCTTGGAGCGCAGCCTGCGGAGCACGGCGTCGAGGCGCCCGCGCAGGACGTGGTCGGGCTCGTCGTCGGTCCACAGGGTACGGGCGAGCGGCGCCCATCCGATGGGGACCCCGGCGAGCGCGAGCTCGGAGATGAGGCGCGCACCTCCACCGGCGATGACGAACGGCGGGTGGCGGTCGCGCAGGATGTGCACGGTGTCGTAGAAGGCCACGATGCGCAGGGGCTGGCCGGGGCCGCGCGTCGCATCGCCCGTCTGCAGAGGGATGAGTGCGGCCTCGAACTCGACGGAGCCCACGGAGAGGCGGTCTCCGACCTGGAGGTCTGCGGGCGGGGCGTCGCCGTGGACGTACCGCCAGGTGTCGCCCATGCGCCACAGCTGCACGTGCGCGTGCGGGACGGGACGCCACACGACCGCCGGCTCGGGCTCCGCGACGATGGCGGCGACGTCGTGGAGCAGCGCGGCTTCGCCCCCGGCCCACCGGAGACCCATCACGGCGTCGGGCAGGCGGACCGCTCCGATGCGCAGCGTGACCTCGGGGGCCAGGACGATCTGCAGCCCTGCGAACAGCTCGACCTCACCGGCCGGCTTGCGGTCGACCTCGAATCGACGCCGCAGCGCGAGCAGGCGCAGACTCCCGCTGCGCAGGCTGACCATGGCGTGCGCCTCGCTCACCCGCAGATCGTCGATCTGGAGCGCAGCCGTGGAGAGCCGCCCGATCAGGTCGCCGTGACCGAGCTCGGCTTCGACTGCGGGCATCCCCGCCCGCACGAGCTGCACCGTCGCGCACGCCCTCATCGGCCCTCCGTGCCAGATATCGCCCGGGGACCGTGCCCTCAAGCGGTGTTCAGTCGTCGAGCGTGATGCGGTCGAGCTCGAGGTCGCACGTGACGATGGGGTCGCCGTCGCCGTTGATCCAGTCGAGCGTGCCTTCGAGCACGAGCCGTTCCTCGTCCGACTCGAGCTCGAACGCGTAGTTCCGGGCGTAGCCGGCAGACTCCGTGGGATCGCGCTCGAGCCGACCATCGACCGCCAGACCGGTCTCGCTGACGGACCCGTCGGCGATCGTGCCGCGCTGGACGGTCTCGAACACGCCCAGCAGCCCGAGATCGACCTCGAGATCGAGGAAGAACAGGCCGTCGAGCCCGCCGGACTCGGGGTGGACGTCGAGGATGGCCTCGGTGTCGAGCACGGAGTCGTCCTCGCAGACCGCGCGGCCGGCCCAGCCCCCGTCGAGGTCGGGTGGGGACGCGCACCCCACGGCGAACACCAGAGCCCACGCACGCATCACGCCTCCAGGTTGCGCAACGGTAGCATTCCCGCTCGTTACAGGGGGCTGCTCGGAGGAAGTCATGGCAGAACCCCACATCGTCGTCCAGGACCGCGAAGAGCTCGCGGAGCTGCTCACCGAAGCCGTCGAGGTCGAGCACAACCTGATGTGCTGCTACCTGTTCGCGGCCTGGTCGCTGAAATCGGGCGTCGGCGAGGGGCTCACCGAGGCTCAGGCCGAAGCCGTGGCGCGCTGGCGGCGCGAGATCGTGCACGTCGCGATCGACGAGATGACGCACTTCGCGCTCGCGAACAACCTGCTCGTGGCCATCGGGGGCCAGCCGCACCTCGGCCGTCCGAACTTCCCGGTGTCGGCGGGGTACCACCCGGCTGGCGTGGTGGTGGAGCTGCGGCGGTTCGAGGCGTCGACGATCGACCACTTCGTGTACCTGGAGCGGCCGGAGGGTGTCGAAGTGCCTGACGGTGCGGGGTATTCGCAGCCGTCGGAGTACCGCAGGGGCACGCACGCGGAGATGTTGATGCCCACCGCGCAGGACTACGCGACCGTGGGCCACCTGTACCGCGGCATCCGCGCGGGGCTCGAGCACCTGGCGTCCGAGCTCGGGGAAGCGGTGCTGTTCGCAGGAGACGCCGAGCGCCAGATCGACGAGCGGGTCGTGCAGCTCGACGGTCTGATCGGCGTGCGCGACCTCGCGAGCGCACTGCGCGCGATCGACAACATCGTCGAGCAGGGCGAGGGGAACGCCGAAGACACCGAGGGCTCGCACTACCGCCGGTTCTGTCGGATTCGCGACGAGCTCGCGGCCCTGCGGTCGGAGGATCCGTCGTTCGAGCCCGCGCGCCCGGTCGTGGCGAACCCGGTGCAGCGTCGCCCGCCGTCTCCGCAGGGCAAGACCTGGGTGGGGGAGCCCAGCGCCGCGGGGGTGCTCGACCTGTGCAATGCCGCGTACAACCACATGCTCCGCATGCTGGGTTCGGCGTGGGGTCCGGTGCCGGCGAGGGTCCGTGGGGTGCTGGTCGACGAGGCCATCGGCCTGATGCAGCTGCTGGTCCCGCTGAACGAGGTGCTGACGCGCCTCCCGCCGGCGTCCGACACCCCGGAGCGGTCCGCGGGCATGTCGTTTGCGGTGACGCGCGAGATCCGGGTCCCGGCGGCCGGGTCGGCGGCCGTGCTCGTGGAGCGCACCCGGTGGCTGGCGACGGGAGCCGGCCGTCTGGCCGCGATCGACCCGATGTTGGCCCGCGCGGCGTCCGCGCTGAGCGAGATGGCGGAACGGCTCGAGGGGGCCGGGCTGAACGCGGTGGCGTCGGGGGCCGGGGCCGCGGTGGTCGCGCAGGCACCCGCTCCGGCAGGCGCGCCCCGCGTGGTGGGCGAGCTGGAGTACTCCGCGGATCCCACGATCCCGCCGCGCCGGATGGAGGACGGTGTCGAGGTGGTGGAAGGGGATGCACTCACGCTGCGGTTCGATGGAAAGCGGTGCATCCACGCACGGTTCTGTGTGCTCGGCGCTCCCGAGGTGTTCGTGGGGAACGTGCAGGGCCCGTGGCTGCGCCCGGATGGCGTCGACGCGGAGGCGCTCGCGGCGATCGCGCATCGCTGCCCGTCGGGGGCGATCACGTACCGTCGCAAGGATGGGCGTCCGGACGAGAGCGCGCCCTCCGTGAACACGGTGTCGATCCGGGAGAACGGGCCATACGCCGTCCACGCCGACCTCGACCTCGAAGGGGAGCCCCGGCGTTTCCGCGCGACGCTGTGTCGGTGCGGCGCGTCGAAGAAGAAGCCGTTCTGCGACGGTTCTCACGTGGAGGCGGGGTTCGTGGCGTCGGGCGAGCCGCCCACGGGCGACGTGACGCCCCTCGAGGTCCGCAATGGCACACTGGTCGTGCGTCCGGCGAAGGATGGCCCGCTGATGGTGACGGGGAACGCCGAGATCCTCGCGGGAACGGGGCGCACCGTCGCGAAGAAGGTGAAGTGTGCGCTCTGCCGGTGTGGCGGTTCGGGGAACAAGCCGTTCTGTGACGGAAGCCACCGCACGAACGGGTTCCGGAGCTGACGGCGCGCGCGCCCCTCTCTCCATTGCGGGAGGGGCGTCGAGCACCCGTGCTCACGGTGTGCTCGCAGCGGATGTCACACGTTTGCCCTGAAGTCGGATAACCAGGCTTCAAGCGGTATGAATCTACTCGTGAAGGGTGCGGTTCACGGCCGCGCGCGGCGCAACGGTTCACTGCATTCGCGCCGTCGCTGTCGAGATCATTTCCATACTCGACTATATGATCGGGTCGCGACCGCTCCCGGGCGGTGCTGTCATCCACTTGCCTTCCCCACGGCGGAGCGCCTCTGGCAACCTCCCCCGGTGGAGCGTGCCGGTGGAGCTGTCGTACGGGAACACGAACTCTCGCATCCAGATCGAATCCGGACCGTCCAAGAATGAAGCTCTGCCCAGAGTGTGGAACCGAGTACGAAGACCACGTTCAGACCTGTCTCGCCGACGGGGCCGAGCTGATTGCGAGCGCCGTCACCACCACGGGTCCGGGAGCCGTGATGGCGCCCACGCCCGTGGCTCCGCCCGCGCGATCGGGCGGTGGCGGCGCGCTGGTGCTGCTCCTGCTGCCGATCGGATTCGGGCTGCTGTTGCTGCTCGGTGGAGTGGGATTCGTGGCGATGGGGGGCTTCGGAAACACGACGCCCACACCGCAACCGGTGGTGGAACCGGTGCCGATCCCGGTGCCCTTGCCTGCACCCCCGCCCGAGCCGATCGAGCCACCCCCGGTGGACGTCGCGTTCGTCACGATCCCCGAAGGGGCGGAGCTGTTCGAGAACGACACGCTGGTGTGTGCCGCGCCCTGCACCGTGAAACACCCTTCCTACGCGCCCCTGCCGCGCACGTTCATCGTGAAGGCCGATGGCTACATCGAGCAGACCTTCGAGATGAAGGAAGCGAAGGGGCCCTACCTCATCGAGCTGAACCGGAAGCGGGTCGCTGCTCCCGCGCCGGTTCGCCCAGCGCCTGCGCCAGTCCCGTCTCCGGGTCCGCAGGTTCCGCGCCCGTCCATCGGTCGGGATCGCGGTGAGGACGGAGGCTGACATGTCGACATCGAAGCGTGACGGGAAGTCCACGGACGAGACTCCGGAGTTCCCCGGCCCCCTGCCCGACGACGCCACCCTCGTGCGGCGGTCGTCCACCGAAGAAGACCTGCTGTTCGGAGCCCCCGAGGGCCAGAGCGACACGGGCTTCGACTACAACGCGTTCGAGGAGAGCCTCGAGGAGATCGACCAGGAGACCACCGACGATCCGCCGACCGACCCCGGCCAGCGGCCCGATCAGGTCCAGCAGCGGTTCACGCTCGACATGCAGCGATTCCCGAAGGACGACGCGACCGCCGACACCCGCGAGCTGGGCAACTACACGGTGGTGACGATCCGCGGGCGGATCAACGAGTCGTTCAACGGGGCGGAGCTCGGTGCACGCCTGCGCGGGAACGTGGTGTTCGACCTCACGGAGGTGGAGCGCGTCACGTCGTTCGGCGTGCGCTCGTGGCTCCAGATGATGGACGCCGCACGCCTGAAGGACGCCGTGTTCGTGCGGGCGAGCCCGGCGGTGGTGAACCAGGTCACGATGATGCGGAACTTCTGCGGCGCTGCGAAGATCCACTCCATCCTCGCGCCGTACGCGTGTGAGGCCTGCGGTGCGGAGTTCGGGGTCACGTACGACGCCGTCGACGACCGCTCGGTGATGCGTGCGCGCAACCCGCTCAAGGTCACGTGCCCGTCGTGCTCCGACGCTGCGCAGATGGACGAGGACCCGTGGGTGTTCTTCGCGCTCGACGAGATGCTGCTCGAAGAGGTGAGCGCCGACCTCCAGCGCGTGCTCGAGAACCTCGGGAGCGCGCCGAGCCACCCGCCGATCGAGAAGGCGGTGGTGGGCGACACCACGCGGGTGCGGTTCAACGGGCTCGTTAACGCCGATACCCGCTTCCAGCGGGCGTTCTCCGGCCTCGAGGGCGACGTCGCGATCGATCTGCGCACGGCGTCGTCGGTCGACTCCGCGGGCATCGACGGGCTCGTGCAGCAGCTCGGTCGGCTCCCCGACGAGATCACGCGCCTCGTGATCGAAGGCGCTCCGCCGGCCCTGATCCGCACGCTGCTCGCGAAGCCCGGCGACCATCCGAACGTGTACGTGGCCTCGGCGGCGGTCGAGACCCGCTCGCTCGCGCGCCCGCTCGAGCGCACGGTGATCGTCGATCTGAAGCGGGAGCGCGGCGCGATCATGAGCGGCGGGTTCCGTCCCGACGTTCCGTGGCGCGACGACCCCCTCGAGATCGCCGATCTCGACGTGCTGAAGAAGGCCTGTGAAGCGCTCATCCCGCCCGACGTACGGCGTGCGCGCACCCCGGTCCCCGCGCAGCGGCAGCCGCTGCCCGACGCCACACCCGCGCCGATGGCCGGGAACGACGCGACGAACGACCCGATGGCGGCGGCCGGTCCTGCGGGGCTCGGCGTGTTCGCGGCCCTCGCGGGGGGCGGCGTGATCGTGGGCATGCTGCTCGCGGTCGTCGCGGGGGGCTACTACTACTCGCGCACCACGGGCACCCCGGCCGGGTCCACCACCTCGGCCATGCCCGTGCCCGCCGAGCTGGTCGCGGCCTCCGGCGAGTGGACGACCGGCGGCGAGCTCCCGCCCCCGTGGAGCGAGGTCGGCATCGCGCAGAGCGGCGAGCAGCTGCTCCTCGCGGGTCATGGCTCGGGAGACAGCCTGCAGAGCGCCGCCGTCGAAGCGCGCCGTGAAGCGCTCGACCGCCTGCTCACGCACGCCGGAGCGAACCTCGTGCCGCGCTTCGAGGACGAAGCGCTCCCGCTCGACGGCCCCGAGCGCGCAGCGGCGCTCGCGAACTTCGAGGTCGCCGTGTCGACCCTCACCATCGAGCGCACACAGGAGGCCACGCGCCGCGTCGGCGACCGCTACGAGGTCGTGGCGCAGTACGGCGTGGGTCAGGCGAGCGTCGATGCGTTCCTGAACGAGCACCGTCGCGTGGCGCAGTTCCGCGGCATCCGCGTGGCGCAGAGCATGCCGTGGTCGCGGGCGGGAGTGCGCCTGGTCGAGCGTGAGACGTACATCCGCAACGTGGCGCCGGGAGACCGCCTGCTGACGGTCGGCGGGAAGCCGGCCGACACACTGGCGGCGTTCGAGTCGACCACCACGAGCCAGTTCGCGGCCGTGCCCGCCGGCAAGGCGCTGCTGCTCGAGTTCCAGCGGGACGGGAAGCCGGTCACCACCGAGATCCCGCGCCCGAACAGCCCGTCTCCGACGGTGGATCCGGTGCCGGGCGGAGCGGCGACCCCGCGTCCCACCCTGTTCAAGAAGGACTGATGTTCGAGCCGAGAACGGCGACATCCACGGCCTCGGCCGTGTCGCGGTATCGGTTCGTCCAACGGCTCGCGACGGGCGGGATGGCGGAGATCTACGTCGCGGATGCCGCCGGCGCAGCGGGCGTCACGCGGCGGGTGGCGATCAAGCGCGTGCTGCCCGTGCACGCGTCGGAGCAGGTGTTCACGAACATGTTCGTGAACGAGGCGCGCGTGGCGTCGACCCTCCAGCATCCGAACATCGTGCAGACGTACGACGTGATCGACGATGGAGGCAGCTACTCGATCGTCATGGAGCTCCTGCAGGGCCTGAACCTGATGGAGTTCCACCGGTTCCTGTACAAGACCCAGCGCGGGTTCTCGATCCGGCAGGCGCTCTACATCGTCGACCGCGTGCTGGCCGGCCTGCACTACGCGCACGAGCGCCGCACGCACGACGGGCGTCCGCTGGAGATCGTCCATCGCGACGTGTCGCCCCACAACGTGTTCCTGACGGCCGATGGCGGCGTGAAGCTGCTCGACTTCGGGGTCGCGAAGGCCGCACAGGTGCTCGAGAAGCGCGAGACCGAGTCGGGCGTGGTGAAGGGCAAGGTGCTCTACATGTCGCCCGAGCAGTGCCAGGGGCTCGAGATCGACCGCCGCGCCGACATCTGGGCGGCCGGCGTGCTGCTCTACGTGCTGCTGACGGGCGCCGTGCCGTTCAAGGGCAAGAACCCGTACGACACGATGCGTGCGGTCATCCACGACTACCCCGTGTCGCCGTCGTCGAGGGTTCCCGAGCTCGGTCCCGAGGTCGACGCCATCGTCATCCAGGCCCTCGCCAAGCAGTCGGAGCACCGGTTCGCCACCGCGCGGGACATGCAGCGGGCCATCGGCGACGTCGTGCGCCAGCACGGGTGGTACCTCACGGAGCTCGAGTTCACGGGCTTCGTGGAGGGCATCCTCGCAGAACGCGGCACGCGCCCGTCCGACGTGCAGAACCTCCCCGACGACCTCATCATCTCGGAAGGCGGCACCGAGCAGCTGGCGCGGTTCCCCGGGGTCCAGCACGAGAGCGGAGCTTCGGCGGCCGAGACCCCTCACGCGGTGGTGGAGCAGGTCGGGGGCATCACCATCGTGCGCCTGCGGGGCAGCATCGACGAGACCTTCGAGCCCGACGCCCTCATCCCGCACCTGGAAGGGGTCGTGATCATCGACTCCGAAGCGGTGACGCGCATCACCTCGTACGGCATCCGCGGGCTGCTCACGCTGTTCGGAGGTGCGGCCAGCCGCCTGGCGGGCGTGTACCACATCCGGTGCTCGGTCGCGCTCGTGCAGCAGGTCGGCATGATCCGGAAGCTGCTCGCTGGCGGGAAGGTGCTGTCGTACCACCTGCCGTACGTCGACCCCGTCACGGGCAACGTGTTCACCGAGCTCGTCTCGGGGATGCGGGGGGAAGCGATCCTGGAGTCGCGGAAGGCGCCCCGCATCGCGTGTCCGGGCTTCCCCGACCGCACCGCGGAGTTCGACGAGGACGAGTCGTCGTACCTCTGCTTCATGGACGACTACCTCGCGCAGCCCCCGCCGCACGTGGCCTCGGTGGTCGACGCCCTCGCGATCGAGGAGCGCCGGCGTCAGGTGGAGAAGGCGGTCAGCGCGATGGGCACGGAGGTGTGGATCCGGCGCCCGATCGACGAGACCTACCGGTGGTCGAGCGCGTTCGCGGGCGTCGAAGGCGCCGTGCTGGTCGACATGTCCGCGACCCCCTCGTGGACCGACGCCGGCCTGGTGCAGCTCGTGGAGGCCGTGCGTCGCGAGGGGCCCGACCTCACGAAGCTCTCGCTGGTCCACGCGCCTGCGCCCCTGTACGACAACCTGCGGAAGGGAGCGCTCGCCGGCATCCTCGACTCGGCGTCGAGCGTGCGTGTGCACGCGCGGTGCCTGATCTGCAACGCACCCCGCCGGGTGGCGCTCACGATCGATCGGCTGTCGGAGGCCCGGCCGGGCGCCGTGCTCGATTCCGCCGAGTGCCCGACCTGTGGCTCCGCGGTCACGTGCAACGAAGATCTCGCCCACCTGCTGCCCTCGACGCCCGGGAAGCCCGAGAAGCCCGCGAAAGCGCCCGTCGTGAAGGCACCTCGAAAGCGCCGCAAGGTCGACCGGTCCCGGCAGCTGTTCTGGATCGCGGTGGTGCTGGCCTGGGTGGGTCTGATAGGACTCGTCGCACTCCTGGCCTTCTCCCTGATCATCAACCTCATGTTCTTCTAGGGGTCGCGTTGTCGATTGTCGTGTACGGTCTGGCCGATCAGCGTCAGGACCTCGTGCGTTGCGCGCGGTCTGCAGCCGCGGGGCGTGCCGTCTCCGTCGTGTCGTCGCGAGACGAGCTCGAAGCCCACGTGGGGGCGGTGCAGCTCGTGTTCACGGGAACGGTCGACGCACCCACCGTGCTCGAGTGCCTCAAGGATGCGCAGAGCCGCTCCCGGGTCGTGCTCGTCGAGAGCCGCGTGGAGACCCACACGCTGCGGCTCGCGCTCGCGTCGGCCCGTGTGGTCGGGGTGATGTCTGCGGAGGACGGGTCGCCGCCGTCGTGGGAGGTGAACTACGTCACGCGCCGCGTGGTGTCGCCGAGCGAGCCCACCCCGTGGGTCTCGGACGTTCTGCCGTGGGGCACCACGAACATCTCGTGGACGCCGAAGTCGACCGCTGATCTGAGGCGCATCGTCACGCAGATCGAAGGCATGGCACGGAGCCTCGGCTGCGAGCGACGCGAGGCGATGGCGGTGTCGACCGCCGCCCACGAGCTGCTGATGAACGCGATGTACGACGCTCCCGTCGGTCCCGACGGGCGGCCGCTGTACGCGCACGACCGCGCGAACGAGATCACGCTCGGCGACCACGAGGTCCCGCGGTTCCGGTTCACCCTGGGGTCCGACTTCCTCGGTCTCGACGCCTCCGACCCGTTCGGCCGTCTGCCCCGGAACCGGTTCTTCGAGGGCGTGCTCCGCGGTCACATGAACATGACGGGCGAGGGCGCTCCGGCTCTCGACACGAGCCACGGGGGCGCCGGTCTCGGGCTCCACACGCTCTACAGCAGCGGCACGGTGCTCCGGGCGGAGCTCCACCCGCTGAAGCGCACGCACGTGAGCTGGATGCTCCAGCGTCGCGGCGCAGCCCACCGGCCCACGCGCTCCCTCTTCTTCGCGCCCATCACGGTGTCCGAATGACCACGAACGAGACCCAGACGAACGACGTCGCGATGAACACGGTGCGGCTGGTGCTGCAGCGGCTGCTCGGCGGCGAGATCGACGCCGGCGAGGCGGAGTTCGCGATCGGGGCGCTGCTCCCCGCGGCCGACGCCATCGACGACGTCGCAGACACCGTGGCCGGCCTCATCGCGGGGATCGAGGAGTTCAAGGGGGTGATGGGCAAGAACCCCGACGACACCGAGTCCCTGATGCTCGCCGCACGGCGCCGCTTCGCCATCCAGGTGTCGGCGACGATGCTCGACGAGTCGCTCCCGGTCGACACCCAGGCCACGTCCTTCCAGCGGCTCCGTGACGAGCTCGTGCACCTCGCCGACCGCGTGGCCGACCTCGTGGAGAGCACGATCGCCGACGCACAGCTTCGCCAGGAGCTCGAGATCGCAGGCACCGTGCAGAAGATGCTCGTGCCGGCGAAGGCCGTCGAGCTGCCCGGATTGTCGGCGTCGGCGTGGTTCCGGCCGGCCGACCAGTGCAGCGGAGACTGGTGGTCGCTCGCCAAGCTCGGCCAGACCGACGCCATCCTGATGGTGGCCGACGTCACGGGTCACGGGGCGCCTGCGGCCATCATCGCGGGTACGGCCAAGGGCGCGCTCGACATGGCCCGCGTGGGCATGCGCGACGCCCTGAAGCCGTTCATGGCGCTCAACATGATGAACTTCATCCTGACCGAGAGCATGCAGGGCGAGTACTTCATGAGCGGTATCATGGCGAGGTTCGAGGCCAAGAACGGAACGCTCCGCATCGCGAACGCCGGGCACCGTGCGCCGTGGATCTTCCGCGAGTCGGGCACTCAGGTGGTCGTCGGCGACCGCAGCCCGCCGCTCGGCACCAGCCGGTCCAGCAAGTACACCGAGACCGTCGTGGATTTCGCGAAGGGCGACATGTTCGTGGCCTTCACCGACGGGCTCCCCGAGGCCGAGGACGCCAACGGGCACCAGTTCGGCGAGCGCGCGCTGCGCGAGGTCTGCGAGAAGGCGTACCCGGGGGGCCCACAGGCGGTGTGTGACGCCGTTCGGGAAGCCGCGCTCGCCCATACCGGGGATCTGAACCGGCTGGGGGATGACGTCACCGTCGTGGCGGTCCTCGCGGTCTGAGCCCACCGACATGGGCCCGTTGCACCATCGGCGGCCGATCGGCTGCTGCGGGACATCGGCGGTACCACCACTCTGATGTCGTGCAAAGGCAACCTTGGAGCGGCCTTCTCGCGCGGCATGGTCCGACGGGCCCGCTCCGGCGCTGGTATTTCCACGCCAATCTGGCGAGAGTGCGTCCGTCACGGCGCGTTCGCCCCCTACCTGTCAGGAGCCACCGGTGGTCAGGCATGTCTCCCTCACGCTCTCCCTCGCCCTCTCCCTCCTCGTCGCCCGCCCCGCCTGGTCGCAATCCATCGCCGACGAAGCCGACCTCCTCTTCCAGAAGGGTGCCGAAGCGTACGACCGGTTCGAGTACGAAGCCGCCCTGCTGAGCTTCATGCAGTCGAACCGACTGTCTCCGAACGCGGTCACGGCGGGCAACGTCGGGCACACGTACGTGGCCATGCGGAAGTATCCCGAGGCCTATCGCTGGTATGCGCTCGCCGACTCGCTGTCGGAGGAGGGCGACACGTCCATCCGCGCATCGATGGATGCCATCAAGAACAACGTCGTGCTCGTGAACCTCACGTCCACGCCGGCCGGCGCCACGGTGTACGTCGACCAGAAGAGCCTCGGAGCCGTCGCCACGACGCCCGCCACCATCGCCCTGCCGGCGGGTGACTACACATTCATCATCTCGCGCGACGGGTATGCCGACTACACGTCGTCGAAGACCGCCATGAAGTCGCTCGGCAAGAGCTTCGACATCCAGGGGGATCTGAAGCCCATCACCGGGAGGCTCCGCGTGGAGGGCGAAGACGACGTCGAGGTGAGGCTGGCCTCCGAAGAGGGCGACGTGCTGTGTGTGTCGCCGTGTGAGGAGCCCATCCCGATCGGCCAGCAGATCGTGTACTTCCGAAAGGAGGGGTACCGCAGCCAGCCCGCCCTGCTCACGGTGGAGGAGGGCAAGACGGTCTCGGCCCAGCCCACGCTCATCGAGATCACCGGGTCGCTGGCCGTGAGCGCCACCGAGCGCGGTGCGCTGGTGGAGATCGACGGCGTGGCGGTCGGGTTCACGCCCACCGTGGCCCCCGCGGTTCGGGTGGGCACGCACACCATCCGCATCTCGCGCGAGGGCTTCGCGACGTACGAGGCCGAAGTGGAGGTCGTCGAAGGCGAGCAGCTCGACCTCGGGCGCATCCAGCTCAACCCGAACTTCACGGTCACCGCCGCGTCGAAGACCGCCCAGGACGTGTCCGAGGCGCCGGCCTCCGTCACGCTCATCCCGGCCGAGGAGATCCGCGCGTTCGGGTACCAGTCGGTGTACGAAGCCGCCGCTGGTGTGCGCGGCATCTACCAGACGAACGACCTCACGTACCAGAGCCTCGGCATCCGCGGATTCGGGCGCGTGGGCGACTACGGGAACCGCGTCCTCACCACGATCGACGGGCACACGACGAACGACGACCAGATCGGGTCTTCGTACATCGGTACCGACTTCCTGTCCGACCTCGGCGACGTGAAGCAGATCGAGGTCGTCCGTGGTCCGGGGTCGTCGCTGTACGGGTCCAACGCGGTGTTCGGAGTCGTGAACGTCGTCATGAGAGACGGCACGTCCGACAACACGCCGCACGTGTCGGCCACGGCGACCGACGGCCTGCTCCGCGGTCGGGCGTCGGCGGGTGTGGGCGACGAAGACGTGGGTGCCTGGCTCACGGTGTCCGGGCTCTACGGCCTCGGCCGCGACTACCAGTTCGACGAGTACGCCGACGATCCGCGCACCCACGGGGCGTCGGTCGACAACGACAAGACCACCGCGACCACGGTGTCCGGGAAGGCCTGGTTCGGCGATCTGACGATCAAGACGAACTACACCGGTCGCGAGAAGCAGATCGCGACGGGCTCGTTCGGGTCGCTGCTCGCGGATCCGCGCGCGCGGTCGAACGATTTCCGCGGGTACGTCGAGGCCGAGTACGACCACGCGTTCAACAACACGCGCGTCGATGTCCGCACCTACCTCGATGCCTATCGCTTCCGGGGTGTGTTTCCGTACGGTCGCGAGTACCTGTACCGCGACTTCTACGACGGCGCGTGGTTCGGGATCGAGCCCCGCGTCATCCAGACCATCGGCGACGTGGCCGACGTGACCGTCGGTCTCGACACCGCCCAGCACTTCCTGTCGAACATGGTCTCGGAGGAGCGCGAGACGCTCGATGGCGAGGCGTTCGGCACGCCCCTCGACGAGAAGCCGGTCTTCCAGACGTACTCGGCGTACGCGGTCGCCGACATCCACCCGGGCGAGGTGTTCCGGGTGAACGTGGGCGGTCGTCTCGACCAGTTCAACAACACGGTGGAGTCCTTCACCACGTTCAACCCGCGTGCGGCCATCATCCTCACGCCGGGGAAGGAGGTCGTGAAGTTCTTCGGTGGTACCGCGTTCCGTGCGCCGTCGCCGTACGAGTACTTCTACACGGACGGCGGCATCTCGACGGTCCCGCCGGACGAGATCGACCCCGAGACGGTCCTCACGGTCGAGGCCGAGTGGACGCACCAGTTCGACGAGGTGCTGTCGTTCACGGTGGCGGGCTACTTCAACCGCATCAACAACCTGGTCGACAGCGAGACGGTCGGCGACACCGACGTCTTCCGGTTCGCGAACGTCGACGACCCCGTCACCAGTGTGGGCGGCGAAGCGGAGGTCCGCCGGACGTGGCGCGGCGGGTGGATGCTCTCGGGCCAGACCTCCGTGCAGCGCACGCGGGTCGAGGGAATCGAGGGGTCGTTCACGAACAGCCCCACGCTGCTGGCCTCTGCGATGGGCGCCGTGCCTCTGGGGTCGGGCGTGACGCTCGCTCAGAAGATCCGCACGGAGTCGCCGCGACTGACGAACGGCGGCGACATGACGCCCTGGGCGGCCATCTGGGACGTGACGCTCACGGGCCAGCTCGCGGAGCCGAACCTGCGGTACGGCATCGGTGTGCGGAACCTCCTCGACTGGCGCATCGAGCATCCGGGCGGCCCGGACGTGCGCCAGGACGTGTTCGTGCAGCGTGGCCGCGATCTGTTCGCCACGGTCACCCTCGGCTTCTGATCTCTCCCCCTCAACGGCTCGTGTGGAGTCGCCCCCGATGATCCTGCTTCAGCTCCTGTTCGCGTGCACCCTGACGGACACGCTCGACACCTCGCTCCCTGTGATCGACACGGGGTTCCCCACAGCATTCACGGGTGCCACGGCCGGCACCGGCGGCACGGGCGTGCCGGTCGACGACACGGGCGACACGGATACCGAGACCGACCCGCCAGCCGTCACGGGGGACACGGCGACGCCTTGACGCGTCGCTCGACGTCGTCGAGGTCGTCTGTGATGCTACGGGGCTCCGTCCCCGGTCACCCGCGCTCTCGCCTCCGCGACCGCGCGCTCCAGCACGACGTCCCGCCCGACCGCCAGGTCTTCGATGCTCGGCTGGACGGGCACTTCGGGCACCACACCGTGGCCCCGTCCCGCTTCGTCGGCCGTTGCCAGGGCGATGAGCGGGATCCGCACGTGGAGGCGGGACTTCGGGAGGGTGATCGAGTCGTAGGCCTCGCAGTTCTGGATCCACCGCCCGCTGGCACTCTCCGCCCCGACGACGCGGGCCCGTCCCGTCGCCTGGAGGAACGCGGCCAGGTCGGAGGCCGAGGAGCCGGTGGATCCGTCCACGATCAGGACCAACGGGAGCGAGAGGGCGCGTCGGTCGGGCTGGACGGTGGGGTAGAAGCTCGCCACCGGCATGGCGTACGCGACCGTGGGGGCCCCGGAGGGGAGGAATCCGGGTGGCGCGAGGGTCCAGCGGAACCGTTCGCCCTGCCGGGTCCACCCGATGGTGTAGGGGTCGAAGGGCTCCGAGGCGAACAGCGCGAACAGGTCGAGCAGCGACTGCGTCCTTCCGCCGCCGTTTCCGCGGAGATCGATCACGAGGGCGTCGACCCGTGCGGCCTTTCGGCGGATCGAGGCCATCCGCCTCCGACTGCCCCACTCGGAATCTGCGAAGTCCGCGACCCCGATGGTCCGGACGGCGACTCCGTCCGCGCGGTCCACTCTGCGCCGGTGCGGCGGATCGTGGAGCGTCCGGCGGGTGGCGGTCCCGGGAAGGACCTCCGTGTGCACGGTTCCTTCCGCGTCGCGGGTCTGTACGGTCCAGGAAGCTCGCGAACCGAGCACTCCCGTCACCCCGATCCTGCCGACCCGGTCGATCTGGGAGTCCCGATGGGAGCGTGCGCCGCCGTCCGACGACATGCGGTCTCGAAGCGCCTCGAGGAGCTCGGTGCCAGGCATTCCCTCGAGGGTGTCGATCGCTCGGATCGGACCGGGATGGGACCGGGGATCGACGTAGAGGACGTCGTCCACGACCACCAGGTCCAGAGGGAAGAGGGTCTCCCCCAGGGCTTCCCAGTGGTCGCTGCGCAGGCTCACGACCGTGTGGGTGCAGCCGAGGAGGGCGACCACCCGGCTCAGCTCCGACCAGAGCTCGAGCGCTGTCGCGCCGGGACGGAGCTGGGCGACGGCCTCTGCGAACGCGGTGTCGATCGCCTCGGGTGACGCGTAGAGCGTCAAGCCCGGGTGCCACGCGTCGAGGGCCTGTCGGAGGACCGCGACGTCCGTGGCCTGCTCCTCGACCGAGAGGCCCGGGAGGTCCGCGGCGGCCACGGACAGGGTGAAGAGGTACGGGAGCACCGCGTCTCCGGAGCGATTGGAGCGCGTCAGCATACCACTGGCCCCGTACGGTCCGGCGGTCCGTCCCCAGCGAGCTGGGGCCGCACAGCGGGGCCACCCGAGGAATCGGGGTGAGTGGATTCGAACCACCGGCCCCCTGCTCCCAAAGCTCCTCGAAATCACGCTGATACCGCTACAATCAGGGCTTTCGGGGAAGGCGTTGTCCCTCAGGGGAACGATCTGGAACCTCTTCTGCGGGACACCTGGAAGGGTCCGCATCAGACGGGATGACAGGCATACAGCATGTGGTGAACTCGGAATTCTCGCGGCCATCGTTCATGGTCTGACCGGAACCGGCAGCTGGTGGCGGTGGTCCGAATGTCGAAGAAGCAATCCCCCAAGGCGGGAAGGACACCGAACTTCATCCGCGCGCTGCTGAGAGCCTTCTGGACCTGAACACCCCAGTCTTCGACCGTTGGGGTCTGCACGTACCCAAGCATGCCCACATCGGAACAAGAGGACCCGTAGGTGCCCTCGAGGAAGCATCCAAGTCCGGTCGGTCCCAGGTACTCGCCACACCC
This sequence comes from Myxococcota bacterium, assembly GCA_041389565.1. Lineage (GTDB taxonomy): Bacteria > Myxococcota_A > UBA796 > UBA796 > JACKEQ01. The sequence continues at coordinate 11,019 of JAWKRP010000027.1, read as the reverse complement.
GTGCCCCTTGCCGAGGCGCTTGGCTTCGATCGGGAACGTAGGATTTCCCTCTCGATGCGCGGCCTCCAGACGCAAATCTACCCGCGGCCGGCGCTTGCCGGTGCGGCCACCGACGTTCACTGGGGGGTCGTCATGGAAGCTGTAGCGCCAGACGAAGTGATCCGACCCTCGCATCTCGGCCTGAAAGTCGCGGAGCGCCTGAACAAGGAAGCCTGTGATGGACGGCTCTTCTTCTGTTCCGAGTGTGCCGACGCGAAGGCGCGAGAAGGCCACGTCGACGAGCTCGAGGACCTGAGCCACGAACTCCTGTTGATAGACCTTCGCGAAAGGCCCCTTCATCGGACTCGAAGACACCGATCGACGGATCGACACGCTACTGGCCCCCGAGGGAGTCGGCGATCAGACGGTCGGCGTCCTGCAGCGCCTGCGACCGGGTCCACCAGATTCGCTGCGCAGGCTTCAAAAAGTGCGCTGCGTGGTCGTCGAAGAGGAGCAGATTTCGGTCGAAGTACAACCAGGCCGGATTGTGGTGAGCATGAAGGCGGTCGAACACCTGATCGAGCCTGAAGGGCTCAAGGTTGTCTAGGGTCTGCCCGTGGAGGCGGATCGAGACGATGCCGGCTCGCTTGCCGCACATGCATGACACGTCGTGCTTAGCCCTGCTTCGCAAGAACGAATCCAGCTCGCCTTCGAGCGCGTTCGCGTACCCCTCCAGATCCGCTTCTGTCGGCGGATCCACGGCTTCGCGGCTGACCTTGCCTTCGATGACGTGCTTGCGGACGTGCACGAGGTCTTCGACCAACCAGCGTTCCTGAGTCGTCAGTCCGAGCAGCTGTGAGACCCGGCGATTGAGCTCCTCGAGCAACACTCGCTGCTCCGTTTCCAAGGACTCGGCGGACTGTCTCACGGCGTTGGACAACGACCCGGATTGTTCGTGGTGGATCCGTGCGCGGCTGTTGTCGACGAGTCGGTCGTGGAGGCGCAGCCACGCCTGCCGCTCCGTTGGTTCGAGCGACGCTAAGGGGCATGGCGTCGCTCGCAGCGACTTCAGAGTAGCGCGACTTCCGTAGATCCCCGCCTGTCCGGTCGTGAGGAACTCCCAGTATGCGAGATAGTCGGAGTTGAGAAACAGGGTCAGAAGAATGAGGTCGTCGCGATGCTCCTGCGGACCCGAGATTCCGAGTTGGCGTGGGGCCGGAATGAGAAACTCATCCGAGAAGATGGCCCATGCTCGTCCGGCATTCACGAGGATATGTGGAGGACGACAGGCTTGCAGAGGTGTTTGCTTCCGCCCCCGTCGGACGCTGTCGAGGGCTGCTGGCACTACCTCAAGCGCCACCTCGGGAAAGGCGAAGAGACGACCGAACGAACCTAGGTTGTCGGTGACCACTCTACGTCTTCCTTTGAACTCTGGAGCCGAGTCCAACTGCTCCCTCGCGTCCATCGACGCACGCAGCTGTGGGCCCTCGCTGGCGTGGAGGCCGCGCAACTCGAGGAACTCCCCCAGAGTCGGAACCGCATCGTGCAGGCGCGTCATCAAGATGGCATCACGGCGAGAGCCGTACGCTCCCAGCTTCCAAATGACTGCTGCTCCCTTGGCGGCCTCGGTGCGGTCAACGAGGCTGACCTCGCTCGCGTTCACGACGAGGCTCCAGGTGTCCATCCGGTGTCCGGGCTCTGGTCGGTTGGATTCCTGATTGATCACGCTCGGCGCGAACATCACGATCGACTCTTCGTTCGAAACGGACTCGTTCCTCAGCCCGTAGACCAGGGATGCTGCGGGCTGGCGTCCGCGACCACCGAACAAGACCTCCCGCAAGTTGGAGAAGTCCCCAACAGAGTGCATGTGGGCCGTCGAGAAAAACGCCGCTCGAAAGCTCGCGGGGGCCTTGTACAGCGACATGGAGGGCACAATCAGACCGGCGACTCCATCGGGTCCGAGGTGGTCGAGAGCCTTCCACGCGAACGCTTCCGCTACCTGTCGCTCGGTGACGGGGCACTTCGAGGCGTTGGCGGCAGCCCAAGCGTTGGCCGCGGCATCGTCGGCTCCTTTGCCGAGCCGGAACCACGGTGGGTTCCCGACGACGATGTCGAACTTCTCCTCTGCCGCATTCGCGAAACCAGAGTCGGCGTCGAAGAAGTCCGCCTCGAAGACGTTCCTCTCGCTCAGCGACGGGAGACGAAAGGTCGGGTGGGCCATGAGATCTGGGGGCGTCACATAGTCGAGGAGCGTGAGCACCAGACTCAGTTCCGTGACCCGGCACGCATCCTGGTCGCGGTCGACACCGAAGATGGTCGAGGTGAGCAAGGCGGAGAGATGGAATGGGGTGAGGGCGTCTTTGCCGACACGAGATCTCTCGCGCTCTACGAGGCGCCGGAAGCACTGCACCAGGAAGGCACCGGATCCGCAGGACGGGTCCAGGATCCGGCACGGTGCCGCTACGGAACGGTACTCGTCTACCTCCTCGAGGAGGAAGTTCACCAACGGGAGCGGGGTGTAGTAGGCGCCCATCGAGCGCTGACGGCCTTCGATGTCGAGGAACTGCTCGTAGATGATGGAGAGCGTCTCGATGGGAATGAACGAGAAGTCGTAGGCTTTGAAGTCCAGATGGAGCTGTCCGTCGACGTCGTCTCCAGCGAAGACGCTCGCGACGAGCTGGATCTGTGAGTTGTCCGGAGCCCCAGGCGACGCAAGGTCCAGCGGGAATACCGAACCGTTCAACCAGGCGTCGAGGTGGATGAGCAGCTCTTCGATAGCCTCGCGGGTGCAGTGGCGACTGAAGACCGCGTCCGGTTGAAGTCCCCACGCCTCGAACCGAGCATCGGTGAGGATGGCCCGGTCCCGGAGGTAGCGAAGGAAGACGAACTTGCCGATGAGCGCGTGCGCGACACGCTTGTCCAGATCCTGAGCGGTGAGCTCCTTCGCGAGGTCTCGGAGATTGCCCAGAAGCTTCCAATCCACGCGACCTTTCGACGACAGGGCATCGGGGTGCGCTCGCCAGACTGTTCCATCGAGCACCGCCGGGAGGCGCAGCGCGTCCAGTTGATCAAGGGCGTCATCGAGGTGATCCACGACCGTCAGGACGTTGTCCTCGCGGTCTGGAGAGCACCGAAAGCCAGCGTAGAGAATCAGCCCATCTGCCGGAGTCTGGACGATGACGAATGGGGCGACGTTCTGATTCCAGACCTGGCGATGGATTCGGTCGGCTTCGGCGACCGTCGCTCCCTGAGCGACGTACACCACGGGCGTGCTGACGCCACCATGCTCCGGACCCAATGCAAGAACCCCGACCAGATCGAAGGTGCTCACGGCGCGACGGAAGATGTGGCTGAACTCCGATGGGCGCTCGAAGTCGGCTGGAGTGAGGAAGGAGCCGCAGTCGAGGTACCCGAGTCGAGAAAGCAGCTCTCGAGATGAGGGGTCCACGGGTCAGCGTCCTGTTCTACGTTTGCCGGGGCGGCGCGCGAAACCTAGCACGAACAACGAAGCCTGCCGGGGTCTCTTCATGTCGCGAGACGGAGGACGCCGAGTCTGTCCCGGCTCCCATCGAGGGCGGCAGCGGCAGTGGTGCGGCGCAGTGCGCACTGGAGGCCAATTGTCGCGACGCAGTCCGCGACCGCCCGATGCGTCGGAACCTCCTCGACCCCGGCCTCCTCGCACGCTCGCCGCAGCGACAGCCAGCCGCTCTCGCCTGGCCCGAGCAGGCCGAGCGCCACCCGCTGCATGCACACCAGCTCCACCTCGAGTCCCGCGATCCCGTACGCCTCCGCGTTGTACGCCAAGCACATCGCCTCGAACGACGTGTTGAACGCGACCACGACCTCGATCCCGGCCTCTCGCAGCACCCGACCCAGCCGGGCCTGAACAGCGGGCCATGCGTCCGCTCCCGCGACATCCGTGTCGGTCAGCCCGTGGATCTCGGTCACCCGCGTGGTGATCGGGATCCGCGGGTCCACGAGCTCGTCCATCAGCACCGTCCCATCCGACGCGACCAGCCCGACCTCGATCACCCGAGGCTCGTGGAAGCTCGCCGTCTCGAAGTCGAGCACCGCCCAGCGCCGCCCGTCGAGCCGCGCGAGCTCCGCCCGGGCTTCCTCCACCGACACGTCTGGACACCGCGGCGGCAGCCGCTCCAGCACCTTCCGGATCCCTGCGTTGACCACCATCAGGCCAGCCTCCCGTACACCGCCGGGTTCAGGCGGTAGCCCGCCCGGCTCGACTCGATCACCGCGTCCGGCCCGAGCGGGAGCCCGGTCGCGTCGCGGTACACCTCGCTCAGCTCGGCCACGAAACGAGCGAGCGCCCGCTTTACCGTGCCGCGCTTCACGAAGGCGTCCTTCGACATCTCGTCCGCGAGCTCCTGCGCCGGCCACCAGCAGTGCTCGGTAGCGGTCTTCCCGTCCGCGACATCCTCCGCATGCCGGGCGACCAGCCAGCGCACCACCGGGTAGGCGCCCGACGAGCGCTCGATCTCGACGCCATCCACACGAAGCACGCCATCGACGGCCTCCAGGATGTGCGCGCCGAGCTTCCGGCTGTGGTACCGATTCGGCAGCGTGTGCGAGGGGAGCCAGGCCCGCGGCCGGTCGAAGCGGATCACGGAGTCTCGGGCCGCCTGCCAGCTCGGCCCGAGCTCGAGACCGAGTGCCAGCTGTTCGAGGTCGACCGCGACCACGCCAGCGCGAAGCGCGGTCCGGTAGCGGAACGGCTCGACCAGGACGAGCACCGTGGGATCCGAGTCCATCCGGCCCGCGTCGACCCACTTGGCATCTTCGCTCCAGTCGAGCACCGCGACGACGATCTCCTCACCCTCGACGAGCACGCGCCAGGCGCACCCGCCGCGCAGGCGCTCGACCTCACCCTCCTGCTCGAGCCGAGCCTGCAACCAGGCCTCGACCGTCGCTTGATCGACCCGGGCGCGGAAGCGTTGCCGGACGTGGTGTGGCTCGTACCAGAGCACGTGCCCGCATTCCATGCACTCGAGCTCCTCGGAGTCGGGGGGCTCGATGAACGCGTCGCACCAGGGGTCGCGGTCGTCCGAGTCGTCCTCGACCTCGGAGCAGTACACGACGTCGTACGGCTCCAGCGTCACCAGCCCGACGTCGACGAAGGGCTGCACGAGGCTCACGTATTCGGGCCCCACGTCCGACCCGTCCCGGGGGAGGTAGGTCTCCGGCGACAGCGCAGCGCCGGCCTGCTTCGCGGTCGCGGTCATGCCTTCGGCGTCCGAGCCGAGCGGACGGCGATGCCGTACGTCTCGAGCATCTCGCGCTGGAATCGCTCGGCGCGGTGGTTGTTCGTGCGACCGTCGGCGAACTGAACGACGTGCTCGCCGTCCTTCCGGCGCACGTAGAGCCCGATGCGCGCGTTGTCGTAGCGGATGTCGAAGCGCGCGATGCGCTCGGGACGCACGGTGAGGTCTCCGATCTTGGACTCCATGCCCTGGACCGCCTCCTCCATGCGGCGGGACGACGAGCGGGACAGGCACATCGAAGGCTCGCCGGCCAGACCGGGCACGTCGGAGATCTCGATGTACTCGAGCGGCGGGTCGTGATCGTCGGGGTCGAGCACCTGCGCCATGAACGCCTGCACCGATGGGGGCGCAGAGGTCGCGAGGTCGGGCCCGTAGCGACAGTCCCGGCCGAAGTAGGCCTTCGCGATGGCGTTGGCGATGGTGACCGGTGGCGGCTTGGACTTCGACGAGATCCGCACAGCGCGACCGCCCTCCTGGAAGTCGAGCACGACGAGCTCCTCGTGGTGGCCATGCGTGACGACGCCGTCCACGACGAGCGTGCCCTCCTTGTAGAGGTGGCTGACGAAGATGAGCCACTGGCCGTTGCCCCGCGGGAACATGCCCTCGAAGCGTACGCTCACGCCGTGGAGCGCCCGGTGGAATGCCGGGTCGCGCAGCACGAAGCTCTCGAAGGACAGGCTGGGAAGGAGGCCCATGGGGTGGTCGTCGAGAACCAGCGATGCCGCCGACGAGCTGTGCCAGAGGTGGAGCGCGCGGACGAAGCGCAGGTTCTGCGGGTCGTCCATGTAGAGCCGGATGAGCGCCGCCACGCGGTCGGGCTCTCCGATGTCGCCGGACTCGGTCTCGTAGCAGCACTCCCGGCGGGCATCTTCGGTGAGCACGCCGAACACGACGTCAGCGATGGCCGCCCGGCGCTTTCGCGCGGCGAAGCGGGCCGCCATGAGCAGGTAGATGACGACCGGGTGCTCGGTGACCCGATCCTGGACCTCCTTGAGCGTGCCGCCCGCGTCGATGTTCAGTGCCCGGCAGACGACCAGCGCGACCTGGCGGCGGGAGAGGATGCGAACGACCTCCTTGTGCAGCTCCTGCTTGTTCTCGAGCAGTGCCATGCACTTCGAGTAGTCGGAGGTCCGCAGGCCCTGGAGCCAGAACTCCGGCGGCGTGTAGAGCGGGTGATCGGTCCAGAAGTCTGCAGTGTTCGCCATGACGGCCCTCCCAGGCGCACGTGTTCACGCTCTCCGTTCCCGGCTTGGGAAGGAGAGAACCCCGGGGTCCCAACCCCTCAGGAGATCAACTGTACGGCGACCCTCCTGAACACGCAACAGGTGAATATTGTATGCGGACAAATTTTGGCTCTTTCGCCAGACCATGGCGAAGGGGGGAAGTGGCGACGGAGCCCTCGCTGCGGGCCTCGCCGCCACTTCGGGCTCAGATCGCCCCGATCCGACAGATCGTGATCGTGGCGAGCGAGCCCAGCGGGAGCTCGATGGGGCGACCGGGTGGTAGCTCCACCGCGAGCTCTTCCAGGCCATTCGGCCCCAGCTGTCGAGCGACGACGTACGGCGACAGCGCCCGCTCGGTCTGGCCCGCTATGAACCGCGGCATGGAGAGGATCAGCCTGCCGCCTTCGTTGCGGAAGCCGGCCTCGCCGATGACCCCGAGCGGTACGTTGGCTCCCACCTGGTTCGGCAGTCGCACGTCGAGCTGTTGCCCGTCCGCAGTGTCCCGGTTGGCGGTGACGAGTGGACCGAAGATGTCGCACACGGACTGACCGAGCACGGCCTTGATGGGATCGATGGTGACCGGTCCCATCCGGAACACGGGGAGCACGAGACGGAGTCGGAGATCAGCCATCGACCACCTCCGCGTCGATGACGTCGGGCGGTCGCTCGGGACGCGTCGCCAGGTCTTCGAGCAGAGACCTCGTCAGGCGCACCTCCTCGGTCAGCTCGCGCACGCGCTCGGTGAGCATCCAGGCGATCTGGGCCGAGGCGAAGCTGCGCTCGGTGTTGGGGAACTGGGACCAGTCGAGCAGCGACTGCTCGAGCTCCTCCTCGGTGTCGACATCGAAGAGGCTGGCGTAGAGGGATTCAGCGAACAGATGGGCCATCGGGCACCTCCTGGTTGGGGTTCTCGGGTTCGGGGACCGGCGCGGAGGCCGGTGGAGCGGCGCTCTGCTCGGCTGCGGCGCGGAGCAGGGCGGCGAGCTGGTCGAGCTGACCGGGCTGCTGCATGAGACCGCGGACCTTCGGGTCCTTCAGCGCGGCCTCGAGCTGCGGGCTCGTCCGGAGCATCTGGAGCAGCTCGACGGTCTCCGGCGTCAGGCCTTGCTGCCCGAGCAGGACCCGCGCGGCCTCGCCGATCTGCTGGATGGCGTCCCGGGCGAGCGCGCTGCGGGCATCGGACTGCTCGGACTCGGCCTGGCGCTCGGCGGCGACGCTGAGCTCGGAGGCGCGCGCCTCGAGGATGCTGCCGACGAGCATGTCGGTCTGCGCACGGCTCTCCTGGAGCTGTTGGTGCAGCTGGGTCGTCGTCGAGTCGTGGATGCGCTGCAGGTTGCCGACCGCGCCGAGCACGAGGTTCCCGAAGCGGGTGTAGAGCTCGCCCAGGGCGTGCAGGCTCTGCGTGACCTGGGTGTGCTCGACGTTGCTGAAGTCCGCCTGCGGCAGCTTCAGCTCCGGCCTCGGGTCGGGTGGGTCGGGCGGCGGCGGCGGTCGGGTGTCCCGGACGAGGAACTGCGCGCTGTGCACCATCGCAGAGCCCTTCGGGGCCATGCAGCGCACGCGGAAGCGCTTCTGTCGATGGCCGTGTGTGAGCTCGGCGGTGGTCTCTTCGAGCCAGAGCTCGGCGGCGTCGCACAGCTGCTCCAGCAGCGGCACGTCCTCCTCGAGCTCCAGCAAGCTCTCCTCACTGAAGTCGAAGCGACCGACCGCCTCGTCGCAGCCAGGGATCGAGCGGTCCTGGAGGAAGAGGTAGGCGATCTGATCCGCGCGCTCGCGGATCGCGTTGATGGTCGGCTCGAGGCCGTCGAATTCGATGTGGGGTTCCATGGGGCACCTCCCGGCTGGGTGTGCCTGGAACGTGGCCGCCGCCGATCTCCGGGACAAAGGCCGCCGCAGCGCCCACTGCGAGTCTCGGACCACGACTGTGTCGCTTGCACCGCTGTTCTCGGAGGTCACGGTGAGCGCTTGCCCAGGCCATTGCCCGGCTGGAGGCAAGGGCTCACGGCAAGCCGGGTTCGCGGATTGAGAGGGAAGATCGGTGATCGCCCCTCACAATCGTCTCGTGCGGGGACGGGAAGCGTCCCAGATCGGCGACCGAACCGACCCGCTCTACCGTCGAGCGCGCCAGAACCAGGGAAGAAGCGGGATCGGAGAGCTGGTCCGGTTCCTGCGATGGGTCGGGGAACAACCCTGGAGGCCCTGATGCCCAACGACTCCCTGTCCTTCCTTGCTGACCTGCTCGCTTCGCCCGAGCTCGCCCAGCTTTCCCGGGTCGTCGAGACCCGTCACCCCGACGCCGCCGTGCTCACCGCGACGGCACTCGCCCGCCAGGCCCGGACCCTGGCGGTGGTCGTCCCCACCCGAGCCCTCGACGCATGTTGCCGGGCCCTCGGTGAGCGCCTGCCGGCAACCGAGGTCACCGCCGTCCGCTGGGGCGATGGCCTCGTCGAGCTCGGACCCGCGGTCGTCATCGACGAGCGCGTGTTCTTCGACGGCATCGCCGCCGAGCCCTTCGAGGCGCTGCTGCCCGCGTTCGACCACTGGCTGATCGCCGAAGGCGACGGCCTGGTCGACCGGCTCCGCCGCGCACTGCGTACGAGCACCCAGGACAGCCGCGCGTGTGGCTTCCTGGAGTCCCGGTTGGGGCTCGGCCACGCAGAGGGGAGCACGAGCTTCGTGTCGGCGAACCAGCTCCGCCGGACCGAGCTGGCCTGCGTGCCCTACCTCCTGCGCTCGGACCCGAACCGCGTCTTCTACCTGCAGCGGACCCGGCGCGGACGCGAGCTTCGCTCCGACATCATCTCGGCCGGCGATGCGATGGCGTCGTTCCTCGAGCGGTCCAGGGTGACCGTGCTCGGACGGGCGTTGGCGGTCGATGGGGACCTGTCCTTCGCGATGCAGGAGCTCGGGCTCCAGGCCGACCCCCACGTGGACGCCCGAGCGGTGCGCGAAGACCTGCTCCTCTTCGCGCCCCACCTGCCGCGGTACTCCGAGCGGGAGTGGCCGACCCAGGTGGTCGATGCGGCGCGCAGGGTGGTCGGCCTCGCGCCGGAGGTCACCGTGCTCGCGTCGGCGTGGAACCGCGACGACCTCGGGCGGGCGCTGCGCTCGCAGCTCTCGGCTTCGGTCTCCATCGGACATCCGGCACGGGAGGTCGAGCTGTCGCGGGTGGTGGTGCTCGACCGGGTTCCGCTCGATGTGGGCGAGCCGGCGCACACTGCGCAGCGGGAGCGGACGGCCCGATGGTTCCGGACCGTCGGGATGCCGCGAGCGGTGCAGCGGTTCCGGCTGCTCGCGAGCCGGGTCGCGCGCGGCGGGGCGATGGTCGTGCTCGATGGCCGGATGCGATCACGCTGGGCCGAAGGGTTCTGGCGGGCGCTGCCGGGTGCGCACACGGCCGACTGGGACGCGTTCCGCGACTGGGTCTCCGACGACCAGGGAGGTGTGCGATGAGCGCGGATCTCCAGGCCTTCCAGAAGGCACAGATGGACCAGTGGGCGTTCGATCAGCGCTGGAAGCGGGCCGAGGCTCTCCGCGCGGCGGCCCGGGCGAAGCATGCGGCGGGCGAGCTCGATGCGACGAGCCTCGCGGAGTGGGAGATCCACGCTGCGGAGCTCGTGCTCGGGTACGACCTCGCGGACCTGCGGGGGCCGATCCCGGACGGGTGGTCGACGCCGACGCAGATCGGGCATCGGCTCGGGGTGTCGGCGCACCGCGTGGGGATGGCGATCACCGAGCTTGGGCTACGCAAGGCGGACCCACGGCTGGCGCGGCGGCGGGTGTTCGAACGGAACGGTCGGTCGCTCGTGGCTTGGGTGTACTCGGCAGAGTCCGAGCGTCTCCTCCGTGATCACTTCACTGGACGCTGAACACCGTCATCATGCCGTCTTCGGCGTGGGGCAGGATGTGGCAATGGCTCATCCAGTCGCCGGGATTGTCCGCTTCGATCCGCAGTCGAACCGTCTCCTGGACGCCGATGTCCAGCGTGTCCTCGGTCAGCCTCTGGGCGGGAGGGACCCCGTCGATCGACAGCACCTCGAACGCCATGCCGTGCAGGTGGAACGGATGGTGCGCGGGCGACGGGTTCCGGATCTCGAGGATGATCTCCGAACCCAGCGAGACCACGTCTGGAGCGATCGCCGGCCACGTCTGACCGTTGATCTCCCAGCCTGCCGCTGCGCTCCCGGTGAAGGTGTAGCGGAGGTCGGTGTGTCCGGGATCTGCAGTGGGTCCTGCAGGGCTGAACGGCCACGCCACCGGCTCCGGCGCCTCCGATGCGCCGACGGGTTCGACCGTGAACAGCGGCACCGCGGGGTTCACGGTCGGGCCGGCGAGCGACCAGGGAACGGCGTCGACGGCCAGCGACGTGGCGTCGACCGCCCACTCGAGCTCGGCACGGTCTCCCGGCGCGAGCACCACGGCCGCGTCGGGGGCCCCGAGCAGGCCGCGGTCACGGGCGATGACCCGCACATCGTCGAGCGCGACGTAGCCCGCATTGCTGGCGTTCAACATCCGCACCCGCACGGTCTCGCCAGCGTTCG
>JAWKRP010000026.1:0-147532 GCA_041389565.1 Myxococcota bacterium | reverse complement strand
CGACGGGCTCGGGCTGCTGCTGCTGGGCGCGTCGGGCGACGAGGTGCTGGAGGCCGAGACGTACGGGCGGATCCGCGCCGACGTGCTGAAGTCGGTGCGCGGTACCGTGCAGGCCGACATCCTCAAGGAAGACCAGGCCCAGAACACCTGCATCTTCAGCACCGAGTTCGCGCTGCGGATGATGGGCGACATCCAGCAGTACTTCGTCGATCACGACGTTCGGAACTTCTATTCCGTCTCGATCAGCGGGTACCACATCGCCGAGGCCGGCGCGAACCCCATCACCCAGCTCGCGTTCACGCTCGCGAACGGGTTCACATTCGTCGAGTACTACCTGTCGCGCGGCATGCCGATCGACAGCTTCGCCCCGAACCTCTCGTTCTTCTTCAGCAACGGGATGGACCCCGAGTACGCCGTGCTCGGGCGCGTCGCGCGCCGGATCTGGTCGAAGGTGCTCAAGGAGAAGTACGCCGGGAACGCCCGTTCCCAGATGCTGAAGTACCACATCCAGACCTCCGGTCGCTCGCTGCACGCCTCCGAGATCGCGTTCAACGACATCCGCACGACGCTCCAGGCGCTGTACGCGCTCAACGACAACTGCAACAGCCTGCACACGAACGCCTACGACGAGGCCATCACGACGCCCACCGAGGAGTCCGTGCGCCGGGCCCTCGCCATCCAGCTCGTCATCAACAAGGAGCTGGGGCTGTCGATGAACGAGAACCCCATCCAGGGCTCCTTCTTCATCGAGTACCTCACCGACATGGTCGAGCGCGCCGTGCTCGCCGAGTTCCGCCGCATCTCCGACCGCGGCGGCGTGCTGGGCGCGATGGAGCGGATGTACCAGCGCTCGAAGATCCAGGACGAGAGCCTGTACTACGAGCACAAGAAGCTCTCGGGCGAGCTCCCGATCATCGGCGTGAACACGTTCCTGGACGACAAGGGCTCGCCGACCATCATCCCCGACGAGGTCATCCGCGCGACGACCGACGAGAAGGAGTACGCCATCCACGCCCGCGATGCGTTCCAGTCCCGCAACGCGGACGCCGGGAAGCGCGCCCTGCAGGCCCTCGAAGACGCGGCGCTCCGCAACGGGAACCTGTTCGACGTGCTGATGGAGGCCGGCAAGGTCTGCACGCTCGGCCAGATCAGCGCCAAGCTGTACCAGGTCGGCGGTCAGTACCGCCGGAACATGTGAGGCGCCCATGGTGTGGGTGAAGCGCGGTGGGCTCGGCTGCGGCGGCCTGATCGCGCTCTTCGTGCTGTTCGTGCTCTCGGGCTTCCTCCTCCCTCGCGAGCTGCAGCTGTCGACGCAGCGCGAGGTGAGCCTCGGCCCCGATGCGGTGTTCGCCAAGGTGTCGTCCCCGGCGGGCGTCCAGGCGTGGTGGGCGCCGATCGCCGACAAGGCCGTGCAGGACGGCTACCCCCGCATGGACGTCGTGCCGCTCGATGCCCAGCAGGTCGCGTTCGAGGCCGGGGGCTACCGGATGGAGACGTGGACGCTGAAGCAGGCGGAGCCCACGGAAGTGGTGTGGGACGTCGACTTCGGCATGCTCGTGGTCGAGCGCACCCTCGTGATCGAGCCGTCCGGAGCGGGCTCGAAGCTCACCTGGACCGAGACGGCCGACGTGGGCAACCCGCTCCTGCGGTGGATGGCGCGGGTGTCCGACCCCACGCCCAACTTCCAGGACGCCATGGCGGGCCTCGAGCTCTGAACGCCCCTACTGGGCGGGCCCGACCCCATGGTCGACGAGCATCACGTAGGTCCACCCGGTCGACTCGAGCCGGGCCCAGCTGATGCGCCCGCCGGACACGGAAGCCGTGCCGAACGGCGAGGAGGCCACGGCCGTGCGCATGTCTTCCTCGAGCCGCCGGGGCTCGTAGGTGGTCATGGTCGACGGGGTGTCGTCGCTCGTGAGCACGATCGCGTACTCCTCGTTCACCAGCCAGACCTTCTTCGCCCAGTCGGGCGGCTTCAGCAGGTGATCGTGCACCCACTGGAGCGACACGTCGATCGACGCCACACCGACGAAGTCGCCTTCCTGGTCGGTGAGCATGCGCGAGCCCTTCGTCATCAGGCCGAGCCCGTTGGGGTCGACATGGGGCAGGCCCCAGCGGAGCTTGCGATCCTGCTGGTGGCGCCGGTACCACTGGGTCTTCTGGAAGTCGGGCAGGTTGCGGCGATCCTTCAGGGCCCCGCGGCCCGGGAAGCGCGCGATCATGCCCGTGGCCGTGTGCAGCTCGACCCACACGATCGGAACCCCTGCCACGATGGCGTTCCGCAGGGCTCCGGCGCGCCCGGTGTCGACCGTCTGCGCGCTGTCGGCCAGCGTGGCCCGGAAGCGCCCGCCGAGCGTGAACAGCTGCTTCGTGAACGGGACCTCGAGCTTCGGGTCGGTCGCGGCCGTCGAGATGCCCAGGTCGGGGTAGTCGAGCGACACGGGCATCGGGTAGCCGGTGTACGTCTTGATGCCCGGCGGCGCTTCGTACGGGTTCGGCACGTTGCGCGAGTCGTTGAAGTTCGCGCCGCCCGTGAGCGCCTGCTCCATCGCGGCCGAGATCCCGTTGAGCTGCCCGTTCCACCGCAGGAACGCCGACTCCACTGCGATGGCGCGCTCGGTGGTGGCGTTCAGGATGCCCGTGATGCGGTGCTCGTCCTGCTGGGCCTTGTACTGCGCGGCGCCGAGCGCCGTGACCCCGAACATGGCCGTGCCCGCGACGCCGATCACGCCCACCATCACGATGAACATGATGAGGACCATCACCTTGCCGCGGTTCCGCGCGACCGTGCGCCCCAGGCGGTCGCCGAACCCGTCGCGCATCGCCGTGATCGGCTCGTCACGGAGGTAGCGGCGCACGTCGTCGGCCATCTCGGCGACGTTCCGGTAGCGCTTGTCGGGGTCGAGCTGACAGGCCTTCTCGACGATGGCGACGAGCTGCTTGGGGAGCGGCTGGTTGCGGTGCAGGACCGTGAACGGCTGCCGCTTCGCGTTCTTCGCCCAGTCGAGACAGCCCTGCAGATCCAGATCCGCCCGCACCGCGGGGACCAGGGTGACGAGCTCCTGGAGGATGACGCCGAGCGCGTACTGGTCGGAGCGGGCATCGAGCACGTCGTTCTTGCCGTGCGCCTGCTCCGGCGACATGTACCGCGGCGTGCCCATCAGCATGCCGACGCGCGTCTTGTTCGTCTCGGTGGGCTGGATGCCCTCGTTCAGGGTGTCGGTGGAGTCGGCGACCGACACGAGCTTCGCGATGCCCCAGTCCATCACGATGACCTGGCCGAACGCGCCGACCATGATGTTCTCGGGCTTCAGGTCGCGGTGCACGACACCGCGCTGGTTCGCGTACGCGATGGCGTCGCACACGTGCAGGAACGTGTCGAGACGGGCCGAGAGCGAGTGCGACGTGTCGACCGCACCCTTCTTGATCCACTGGTTGCCGGCCTCCTGGATGAAGTCTTCGAGCGTGTCGCCACGCACGAGCTTCATGGAGTACCCGAGCGAGCCGTCGGGATTGTCGACCAGGCCGTGGATCGGCACGATGCTCGGGTGGTCGAGCTGGGCCGTGACCTGCGCTTCCTTGAAGAACCGCCGCGCCACCGCCTTGCTCTTCGCCATGTTCGGCAGGAGCTTCTTCACCGCGACCACGCGGCCGAGCTCGTCTTTCGCGAGCAGCACCTCGCCCATCGCCCCCGCGCCCAGCGGACCGAGGATCGCAGGGCCCTTCCGCCCGGCTTCGGGCGCCGACTCCACGCGATCGATGCGCCGCGTGGCCTCGAGCGCCATCACCGCTTCGCGGAGCTGCCCCTGGTCGAGCAGACCCCGGCGGTGAAGCTCTCCGACGAAGTCGCGCAGATCGGGATCCGGGATGGTCGCACCGATCTCCTGGTAGACCTTCTCGGCGTCGTCCCGCTTGTCTGGAGGCAGGGTCTGGAGGAGTCTGGCTTTGTCGCCCATGGGCGGGACGGTAGCGACAAGGCCGGCTCACGTAAAGGGGCACGCGGACCGGCTCCAGGAGGACCCGTTGAAAGTCAGTGCAGGACTGCTCATGGTGCGATGGTCGGGGGCCGTTCCGAACTTCCTGCTCGCGCACCCGGGCGGGCCGTTCTTCGCGCGAAAGGACGTCGGGCACTGGTCGATCCCGAAGGGCGCCGTGGAGCCGGGCGAGGCCATGCTCGACGCCGCGGTGCGCGAGTTCGTGGAGGAGACCGGATGGACGCCGTCCGGCCCGTACCACCCGCTCGACTGGGTCGATCAGAG
This sequence comes from Myxococcota bacterium, assembly GCA_041389565.1. Classification (GTDB taxonomy): domain Bacteria; phylum Myxococcota_A; class UBA796; order UBA796; genus JACKEQ01. The sequence goes on along the minus strand of JAWKRP010000026.1, from coordinate 143,273 downwards.
CCACAAGCGCGTGTACGCCTGGGCCTTCATCGGCGACGCCGACCCCGCGACCCTCACGAGCAACCCCGTCGAGCTCGAGTGGCCGCGCCGGTCCGGACGCACGATCCGGTTCCCCGAGCTCGATCGGGCCGCCTGGTACGACCCCGTGGCCGCGACCGCCGTGATCCTGCCCGCCCAGCAGCCGTTCCTGCTGCGCGCGATGCAGTGGCTCAGCTCAGCGTCACCTTGAGGGCCTGCACGGGCTGAGGCGCCGCCGGGCCCTCCACGAGCACCGCGACCAGGTCGGCGCCGTTCCCGCCCTTCCCGCGCAGCCGCAGCTTCTGCCCGAGCTTCGTTCCCGCCGGCACCGCCATGTTCACCGCGCGCCCCTCGGGCAGCGGCACGCGGACCTTCCCGCCGCTCGCGCGCACGTCGGCGGCGCACGGCACGTTCACGTAGACCGCATCGGGCTGGCGGTCGTAGCTCGCCGCGACCCGCACGCGGATGTGCAGATCGCCCGGCTGCGCGCCCTTCCCGCGCCCCGCGCGGCCTCCACCGGCCACCACGAGCACCTGCCCGTCGACGACCCCCGCCGGGACCTGCAGGCGATACGGGCCGATGCCCGGGATCACTCCGCCCTCGCACTTCGAGCACGCGCGCCCCCCGAGCCTCCAGCCCGTTCCGGCACAATGCGCACAGATCTGAGGCGGCTCCACCGTCACCTGGTGCACGCCCCCCACGCGCCCCTCGAGCACCGTGAGCAGGAGCTCCACCTCGAGGTCTTCGCCGCGCACCGCCGGCCGCGAAGGCGACGCCGCCCGAGCCTTCGGAGGGGACCGCACGAGCGACTCGTCGAAGAACGCTGAGGCGGCATCGGCCCCGTACCGGTCGTACTGTCTGCGCTTCTCGGGGTCGGAGAGCACGGCGTACGCGGCGTTCAGCTCGGCGAGCTTCGCGGCGGCCCCCGGATCGTCGGGGTTGCGGTCGGGGTGGAGCCGCAGCGCCAGCTCCCGCCAGGCGGCCTTCAGCCCGTCGGGCGACACCTCGCGGGAGACCCCCAGCAGCACGTACAGGTCGACGTCCACGTCACCCCTTCACGACGTCGTACCGCAGCACGATGTGCTTCCCGCGCCGGCGTACCTTCACCTCGAAGTGCTTGTTCGACTTCACCTTCGAGTACAGGAGGAAGACCTGCATCATGTTGTTGGTCTTCTTGCCGTTCACGGTGAGCACGACATCGCCGCGTCGCAGGCCCCCGTGCCACAGCGGGTCGTTGCAGCCGAACCCGCTCACGTACCAGCCCGCGCCATCCCCCCGGTCGTTCGGCTTCGACCAGCCGAGCTCGTTGAAGTGCTTGATGCTCGCTGTGTAGTAGTTCACGAGCTCCCGATCGACCTCGTACGTGCCATCTTGCCGGAGCACGATGCCGTCGTACGACTCCGCGCACTTCCGCCGCGACTCCTTCTGAGTGGCGCCCTTCGTCACCTTCACGCCCGGCGGGGCCCGCGTGGTGCCCTCGCCCTTCGACGAGCCCGCGCGCGTGCCGTTCTCGGCGACCGCATCGCCCTCGATCTCCCCTCCGACCGAGTCGGCCTTGCTCTCCGGGTCGACCTCGCCGGGACCGTCGTCCTCCGTGCCCTCGGTCTCGTCCTTCGACGTGGGGTCCTCGACCGGATCCTCGACGATCTCCGTCTCCGTGCCGTCGAGCTCGCCGTCCTTCTCCTCTTCGGCCAGCACGTACGCGCCGTCCCAATACACGGCAGGCTGCTCGGGAGTCGTGAGCAGGTCGACCATGTCGCCCGGGAGGAGCGCGAGGATCACGCCCAGGATCGGCGCTCCGAGGAACATCACGCCCGTGATCGTCGCGGAGCAGCCCACGCCGAAGATGTCCTTGCCCAAACCCATTCAGTGCACTTCCCCGGGTTGTGAACGCGATCGGGGGCGTCCACATTCTAACGGGGTCTGTCGACCTGCTTACACGAAGGCCCACGATGGCCCGTCGTCGTGGGTCCGAACGCACGACGCCCCCGCCGGGAGACCCGACGGGGGCGCCGCATCCTGCGACCTTCTCCGCTACGCGATGGCCACGCGGTGCGGGCGCGCCTCGGGCGGCTTCGGGATCGTGAGGGTGAGCACACCCCCCTCGAGCCCCGCATCCACCGCATCGCCCGCGACCCGGGTGGGGAGCCGGAACGAGCGCTCGTACCCGACGGACCCACCGTCGGCGCGGATCTTCAGCACGCCCTCGTGCACCGTCACCTCGACCTGATCGCGGGTGACGTGCGGAACATCGGCGACGAGACGCCACGCGTCATCGCTCTCGAACACATCCACGGCCGGGACCAGCCAGCGCTTCGTCGTGCTCATGTCACACCTCCTCGGCGGCGATCTGGGGGGCGACCGAGCGGACCGCGATCTTCACGGGCTCGGCCTTGGGGACGCGCGGCAGGACGAGGCGGAACACGCCGTCCTCCAGCGAGGCCGTGGCTTCGTCGGCGCGCACGTCGAAGGGCAGCTCGAACGAGCGCTCGATGCGCCACGCACGCCGCTCCTGACGGACCGTTCGGAAGCCTTCGGGCGCCTTCGGCTCGCGGCTGACGGACACCTCGAGCACCCGCCCCGTGACCTCGACCTCGATGTCGTCGGCCTTCACGCCCGGCGCGGTGAGCTCGAGGGTGATGGCGGTGTCGTCGGTGTGCACCGAGAGGCGCGGAGCGGCCGTGTGCGCGGGCCTCTCCAGCGCTCCGAGCAGCGCGTTCATCTCCTGCCACATGGACGGAACGCGGGACACACCGGTCCCGCTGTCGAACCAGTCGACCAACATGGGTACCTCCTTGCGATTGTTCGGCTCCAGAAGCCAGCTCTCAGCGAGCGACCGGGCGGAGCCCTCCCAACGCCAGAAAGGTCGGCACAGCCCCCGCGGGCGTCAAGGGGGGAAACCGAACAGCGCCGTGAAGTTCGCTTCCAACTGCTCTCTCACGGATTCCGGGGGCATGTTCCAGCGCTCGGCAGCGAACCCGGCCGTCACCGAGACGTTCGCCGGCTCGTTGAGCGCGTCGCGGTCGGGACCCAGGTACGGGCAGTCGGTCTCGAGCAGCACCTTGTCGCGCGGCAGGCTCTCGAGCATGCGCGTGAAGCTCTCGGACCGCTGCACGTTGGCCGGGATCGACAGCCAGTGCCCGGCCTCCGCGATCTGGCGTGCCAGCTTGAGCTTGCTGCTGTAGCAGTGCCAGTTCACCCGGGTCGCGCCGAGCTCCTGGAGCACGTCGAACGTGCGCCGCTCCGCCTTGCGGGTGTGGATGATGATGGGCTTGTCGGCGTCCATCGCGATGCGGACGAGCCGGCGGAACCGGGCTTCCTGGAGATCCCACAGCTCCGCGGGCACCCAGTGGTGGTCGAGCCCGATCTCCCCGACCGCCACGCACTGGTCGACGTGGTCGGCGACCCACTGGATGGCATCGTCGGGCTCGAAGGCGGCATCGCGCTTGTAGTCCGTGCCCATCGCCTCCATCTCGGTGAGCACGGCGTCGACGGGGTACAGGCCGATGGCGGGCTTCACGAGGTCGGAGCGGGCCGCGAGCTCCAGCACGCGCTGGTTGTCGGGCGGGTTCAGCCCATTGCTGATGATCGTCGTGACCCCCGCCGCACGGGCGTTCTCGAGCACCTGGCCCTCGATGGCCGCGAGCCGGCGGTCGGTCAGGTGGGCATGTACGTCGAAGAGTCCCATGGCCACGGGCCTATTTCACCCGGAGCCGCGTGACCATGGCGGCGATGCGTCGCAGCTCGGCGCGGCGCTCTGGACAGCCCGGAAAGTCCGCCACGTCGAGCGCCGCGAACGCCTCGCCCGCCGACCCCAGGGCGATCCGGAGATGATTGGCGCCCGGCTTGCCACCCCGCGTCAGCCCCTCGGCGATGTTCAGGACCACCGAGTCTGCCGACCGGATGGCTTGATCCCGAAGGTGGCTCGCGTTGGCGGGCCATTGGGTGGTTCGCATCCAACGCGCCACGGTGACGGCGAGTTGGTAGACATCGAGCGGTTCGAACGAGAAGCGGTGCATAGCGAGGTCCTCCGGCGACGGAGGACCGGGAACTCGGCTCCGTCACGCGGCACGCGGGAGCCGATTCCCGGGCCGCAGTCGCCGGGGGACCGGTGGGGGCGATGGTCGCTTGCGGGTCGGACCGGACCGGTCGGACCGGTCGGACCGGACCCACGCGTCGCGATCTCGACCTCGACCTCGATCTCGATCTCGATCTCGATCTCGTGCCTCGAGATTCGAGACTCGAGATTCGAGATTCGAGATTCGAGATCCGAGACTCGAAATTCGAGACTCGAGATCGAGATCGAGATCGAGATCCGAGATTCGCCCGACGCCCTACGCCCGCAGACGACCCGACGCCTTCCCCCGCGCGGTCCCCCCGACACCCTGCAGCTGCGCGTCCGTCGCGCCCAGCCGCCGCGCGATGTCCTCGAACTCCCGCACCCGGCTCGGGTCGCCGACCGTGCGCTGCGCCGCGATCTCGACCAGCAGGCGCTCGATCTGGAGCCGGGTGGCCGTCGCGAACACCTCCGCGGCCTCCGGATCCTCGACGCCGCCGACCTCTTCGCGCGCCCCCAGGTAGTCCCGCACCTCGATCAACTTCTTCGCCCGCGCAATCCGCTTCGGGATGCTGCGCTCGCTGAACGGCCACATCTGGACCTCCACGGGCCCGTCTCGGAGCGCTCGACCATCGAGCATGCCGGCCCGTGACTCCAGCGCCCACTTCGTCACCGATATCGTACCTTTCAAGCCCCTTACAGAAATATCGAGCGCGCCGACGGGAACGCCGCTTCCCCGCCGATCCCGGCCGTCCCCCTCGCGGCTCCTCGCCGACCGGGACTCCTCCGTGAAGTGCGCTGAAACGCACCGAAATGGCGAGCCGGCCCGCCTCCGATGACGCTGTCGACACACCACGGAGCTTCGACATGCGCCTTCTCCCGACCCTCTTCCTCCTCGCCTGCACCCCCGAACCCACCGCGGACACCGACGAGGAGACGGACACCGACACCGATACCGACACCGATGCGGACACCGACACCGATGCGGACACGGACACGGACACCGTCTACACGTGCGCCTTCGCCGACATCGCCGGAGAGTGGGAGGGCACGCTCGGCGACGTCGTCCCGCAGCAGCTCCAGCTCGACGCCTCCGCCCCGTTCGAGGAGCAGATCGGCCAGAACCGGCTCTTCGACCCCACGAACGGGAGCGTGCTCTGCGACTTCACGGTGTTCTGCGCCCAGGACGAGGGGGGCCTCCGCCGGGTCTTCAACCAGGCGGCTCCCGGCGCGTTCGGCTGCATCGACGGGTTCTACACCCTCGAGCCCCAGGGTGCGGATGTCCTGCAGATCCAGTTCTTCCGGCCGAACGGTGCGTCGGAGCCCGCCTACCTCCTGAACCGGATTCCCTGACCTCGCCGGGCGGCCGGCACCGGGATGCCCAGAAGACGGGACGCGGAGGACCGGGCTGCTAGAGTGCCGCCGTGCGCATCCTGCCCCTCCTGCTGCTGCTCGGCTGCAACCCCGACCCCTACCCGGGCGAGCAGGGCGACATCCTCCACATCTCGCTGCGCCAGCTCCCCAAGAGCATGGACCCGCCGCAGATCGAGGACGAAGGCAGCGGGAAGGTCAGCGCGAACGTGTACGACGGGCTGCTGCAGTACCACCCGTTCGCGCGCCCCTACCAGCTCGAGCCCGCGCTCGCCGAAGCGATGCCGGAGATGGCCGAGGACGGCGTCACCTACACGTTCCGCATCAAGCGTGGCGTGCGGTTCCACGACGACCCCTGCTTCCCGGACGGCCGCGGACGCGAGCTCACGGCGCACGACTTCGTGTGGGCGTACAAGCGGCTCGCGCACCCCACGGTGAACTCGCGCGGCTGGTGGCTGTTCGACGGGCGGATCGAGGGGCTGGACGCGTGGCGCGACGGCCTGCGGGACGAGCTCAAGGGCCAGAACGTCGACCCAGCTGCGCTCCCCGGCATGGACCGCGAGGTCGGCGGCCTGAAGGCGCTCGACGACCACACCCTGCAGATCCGCCTGACGGGCCCGTACCCGCAGTTCCTGTGGACGCTCGCGATGGGCTACGCGAGCGTGTACCCCCACGAGGCCATCGAGCACTACGGGGCCGAGTACCGCAACCACCCCGTCGGGACGGGGCCGTTTCGCATCACGGAGTACAATCCGGTCTACCGCGCCGTGTTCGAGCGCAACCCGACCTATCGGGAAGACCACGTGCCCGACCCCGAGAACGTGCCGTCCGAGCGCTGGACCGGCTGGGAGCAGGATGTCGCGGACGGACTGCTCGTGAACGCAGGCGAGGCCGTGCCCCTGCTCGACGGCATGGAGATGCGGTTCATCCTCGAGGATCAGCCTCGATGGCTGTACTTCAAGAACGGGTACACCGACTTCCTGAACCCGCCGAAGGACAACATCGCCGAGGCCATCCCGGGCGGAGAGCTGTCGGACGAGATGAAGTCCCGCGGCATCCGCATCCAGCGGTGGACCGAGCTCGGCACGGTCTACGCGTGCATGAACACCGAAGACCCGCTGCTGTCGAACGTCGACGTGCGCCGGGCCATCGCGCTCGCCTACGACCACGCCTGGACCATCGAGAACCTGTACGGCGACCAGGCCATCCTGGCGAAGAGCCTGATTCCACCCGGAATCGCAGGGTTCGATGGGGACTACCATCCCTTCCAGGCCGAAGACGGCCACGCGGACGTGGAGCGCGCGAAGGAGTACCTCGCGAAGGCCGGGTACCCCGACGGCATCGACCCGAAGACCGGCCAGCGCCTCCACCTCACGTTCGAGAACAGCGGATCGGGCCTCACGCAGCGCCAGTTCGCCGACCGGTTCACGGACGAGATGCGCCGGATCGGCATCGACGTCGACTCCGTCACGAACACGTTCCCGCAGCTCACCGACAAGATGCGGAAGAAGAAGTTCCAGATCACGAGCCTCGCGTGGGGCTTCGACTACCCGGATGCGCAGAACATCCTGCAGCTGCTCTACGGCCCGAACAAGGCGCCTGGAGTGGGGTCTGCGAGCTTCGACAATCCCGAGTTCGACGCGCTGTACGAAGAAGCGGCCAAGCTGCCCGACGGCCCCGTGCGCACAGCCCTCTACGAGGAGATGGCCCACATCGTGGCCGACCAGGTCCCGTGGGTCACGCGGGTCCACCGCATCCGGCCCAACCTCCAGCAACCCTGGCTGCAGGGGTACAAGTACACCGAGGTGTCTGACCAGTACTGGCGGTACGTCGGGGTCGACGATGCCGAGCGCGACCGCCTCGTGGCCGAGTGGAACCAGCCCACCCGCTGGCCTCTCGTGCTGTTCGGAGTCGTCTGCATGGGCGTGATCGCGATCTCGGTGAGGCGCTCGTGACGCGGTTCCTGATCCGGCGTGTGGCCTACTCCATCCCCGTGCTGCTGGGCGTGGCGCTCATCACGCTGTGGCTGTTCCACGTCGCAGGCGGCGACCCCGTCGCGGTGAAGCTCGGCAAGAACCCCGATCCGGCCGAGGTGGAAGCGCTCCGCCAGCAGCTCGGCCTGCACGACGGCTTCTTCTGGCAGTACCTGAGCTTCTTGAAGCAGCTCGTGACGCTCGACTTCGGCGTGTCGTGGGCCGACAACACGCCCGTGCGCGAGATCTTCCTGCGCGGCGTGGGCCCCACGCTCACCGTGTCGTTGCCCGCGTTCACGCTCGGATCGCTCGTCGCCATCGCCCTGTCGCTGCTCGTGGCGATGAAGCGCGGCACGCTGGTCGACCGGGTCACCACCGCGGGCGCGATCGCGGGCATCAGCGTGTCGTCGCTCATCTACATCCTCGTCGGGCAGTGGCTGCTCGCCGACCAGTGGAAGCTGTTCCCCATCTGGGGCTACGAGTACGGGCCCGGCGCCGCGTACTTCGTGGCGTTGCCCGTGCTCATCTGGATCGTGCTCTCGGTCGGCACCGACGTGCGCTACTTCCGCACCGTCACGCTCGAGGAGATCGGGAAGGACTACGTACGGACGGCCCGCGCGAAGGGGCTGTCCGAGACCCGCATCCTCTTCGTGCACGTGCTCCGGAACTCGGCCATCCCGATCATCACGCGCCTCACCATCGCCATCCCGTTCCTGTTCACGGGCTCGTTCCTGCTCGAGATCTTCTTCGGGATCCCCGGCCTCGGGAGCACCCTCTACACGGCGATCACGAACAGCGATCTGCCCGTGGTGAAGGCGTTCACCATGCTCGGCGCCGTGCTGTACGTGTTCTTCAACATCGTGGCCGACCTCCTGTACGCGCTCGTCGACCCGCGGATCGGGCTGGAGTGAGCCCCGAGGGCTCGCCCAGAAGGTCGGACCGTCCCGCTGTGCCACAATCGGGCGTATGACGCTCCTGCTCGTCCTGGCCTGCTCCACCACGCCCTCGCGGAACTTTCGCGCCGAGCTGCTCGACCGGTATGGCGAGCCTCCCGCCCCACGCACGGATCCAACCCCCGCAGACCCCGCGCTGGCGGCCCTCACGGAGGGGTGTGCCGCCAAAGACGCCGCGAGCTGCAAGCACCTGGCGCTCGCCCAGCGCGATGCGTCCGAGCCCGTCTGGTCCGAGACGCTGTGGCGCGCCTGCGAGCTCGGGTCGGGCGAAGCGTGCAGCCACCTCGCGTTCGCCCGACTGGAGGGCAAAGAGGTCCCGAAAGACCCACGGGGTGCGCTGGATGCGTGGATCCGCGGCTGCAAGGCGGGCTACGACAAGTCGTGCTTCGAAGCCGGCGTGGCGTTCGAGGAGGGCGATGCGGGCGCCGCAGACCCGTCACGGGCCGCGAACCTGTTCGGGAAGTCGTGCCTGATGGGGTTCTCGCCCGCGTGCCAGTACCTGTCGCGGTTCCATGTGCAGGGCCTGGGCGTCGACCCGGATCCCGAGATGGCGGGCTGGCTCGCATGCCACGAGTGCGAGCTCCAGCACCAGGGAGCCCGGCCGGATGCAGGATACGCGCCGGGCTCTGCGCCGGTGTGCAAGGGGCTGTCCGCCCTGAAGACCCTCGGGGTGTCCGCCGCATCGGCGGAGGCGTGCCCGGTGGGTCCCCCGTGAACCGCTGGCTGCGCCTGCACGACTCCACGGGTACCGCGGAGTCGTCGGGGACGTGGCGGATGCACGGTATCCACGAGGGGATCGCGTGGCTCACCCGTCGAGACGCCCACGGAGACGGGCCGCTCACGGTCCACGCCTGGGATCTCGCCAGCGGGTCCGAGCGTCTCGCAGTGCCGGTGGACCTCGGGGTGCACGCACGGGCCGAGCTCGCGGGCGACACGATGATCGTCTGGGGCGGCATGGCGCCCGGCGAGGTCCACGCGTTCCGCCTCGACGGGCCCGCGTGGACCGTGTCCGGGCGGTGCGTCGGGGTCACCGAACGCCTCGTGGCGACCGTGCTGGGCGCCGACCTGCGGCTGCTGAACCCCCGCGACGGTCGCGGCGAGGTCCACCCCGACACCGCGCTTCCCATGCCGATCCGAACCCCTCCGGTGGCGGTTCGCGACACCGTGGTCCTCCACTGGGAGGACGGCCGGTCGGCGTTGATCTCGCGCGGCGTGCGTCCCGCCGTTCCGCCGCCCCCCGAGGGCACGACGCGGATGTGGGCGACCCGCACGGATGCCGTGTACGGCCGGTACCTCGCGACCGGGCGCCGGGTTCGCATGGGGCTCCAGTGGCGGGACCGGTTCCTCGAGATCGACGGCGACGTGACCGACATCGCGGGGAACCGCCGGCACCTCCTCGTGGCGAGCGACCACCCGCTGTTCGGGCTGCACATCGAGGTGTTCGACGCGAAGGGCTCTGTCGCGAGCGTGCACCCCGAGCGGGCCGTCCGGCACGCCGTGGCGGACGATCGGGCCGTGTTCGCGGCATGGACCGGGGGTGCCGTGTGGTTCACCGACCGCCTGACGGCTGTGCGCCTCCCCCCCGACCCCGACCTGTCGGGCTCGATCGCGCTGTGGGACGGGTTCCCGGTGGCGTGCTCGGATGACGGCATCCTGGCTCCCCTCGCGCCAGGCTCGGTCTCGGCACCGGAGCCGGGCCTGCCGCCCCTGGTGTTCGCCCCGTTCGACGCGAGCGGAGCGGCCTGATGGATCGGTGGCTGCGCCTCCCGTCCGGTCCGCATCGGAGCTGGCGTCTGCACGGCATCCACGAGGGCATCGCGTGGCTCACCTCGCACGAGCCCGACCCGTACGGGCGGGCAACCCGCGTGGTCGCCTGGAACCTGGCGGCCGGCGAGCGCCTGTTCGAGAGCGACGCGCTGGCGATCGGGCACCCCGCCGTGCGGCTCTGCGGAGGGACCACCCTCGTGTCCGAGTCGCCACGTCGGGCCTCGGAGCCCACCACGCACGCGTTCGACAGCTCCGGGCTGCTCTGGCGGGACGAGGGCGCCGTCGTGGCGGGGAGCGACGAGCTCGCCGTGCTCGCCCGACGGGGCGAGCTGTGCTTCGTCGACTTCGCGACCGGGCGACGCCCGACGCTCCCGGGTCTCGGTTCTTCGGTGTTCGAGGCCGGACACAGCGCCGTGTGTGGCCGCACGTTCAAGGCCATCGACGACGGCCGGATGCGGACCGTCACCGTCGGGAGTGACGCCGTGGACGAGCGCTACGCCCCACTGATGCATCGGGACGAGCGAATCCGGTCCACGACCACCGACTTCGTGCGCCTCCACACCACGACTCGCGGGCCGTCCGTGGAGACCCACCTCGAGTGGCGCCGGTCGTTCCACACGCTGCCGGGCCACCTGCGCCAGCTCACGGGCAACGCGAAGCACCTCCTCCTCGCCACACACGATCCCCGCGAAGGGCTCCTGCTGACGGTGCTGAGCGAGACCGGTGTGGTCACCCGCGTGCGTGTGGACGGGCCCATCCTGGCGACGGCCGCCGATCCACTCGCGGTGGCCGCCGTGTGGACCACCGGTGCCGCCTGGCACACGGACCGCACGACGATCGTGTCCCTGCCCCCGTCCCTGCAGTCGGAGCTCGACGAGGCCGGTATCGCGCTGTGGGACGGCTTCGCCGTGGTGTGCGGCCAGGCCGGGGTGCTCGCCCCACTGGCGCGGGGCACCGTCGCAGCGGCGCGACCCGGCGATGCTCCGCTCGAGCTGGGGGACCCCGACCCACGGGCCGTCGCGGCCGCAGGCAGACCCGAGGACTGGCCCCCGTCGCGCGTGCTCTCCGCGGAGTCCCGGGTGGACGTGGCCATGCTGCACGAGCCCGTCGCACGGACGGAGCGGAGCGAGGACGCGCGCGTGCGGTACGAGGCCAACGGCGTCTGCTTCGCCGTGACGGGCTGGGGACCGCCCGAGTCGCGCGATCCTCACCTCTACGCCTTCGCCCACGACGGACGGGACGGGACGTGGTGCCTGTACGCCCATCCCGGGCTCGAGGTCACCCCGGTGGTCCGGGTCGAAGGCGAGCGGATCGAGGTCGCGGCGGACTCCGTGGATGCCTTCCTCCGCCAGCAGCTCGACGGTGACGGGCTGGATGCGGCACCCCGGTCCAGCGAGCCCGAGCGCCTGCCCGCGTGGTTCGTCGGCACGTACGTGTTCCCGTTCCGCACGGGCGACCTCCCCGAGCGGGTCGCGCACGAGCGGGCCCAGCTGCGCGCGTTCCTCGAGGGAGACGACGGCGCCGGGCATCGGCTGCTGCGGTTCTACGACGAGCAACACTGGGCGTACGCGGCCGACAACCTGCGCCGCATCCTCGCGAGCGGCCGATGAACCGGTGGCTGCGCCTCCCGTCCGGTCCGCATCGGAGCTGGCGTCTGCACGGCGTCCACGCCGGGATCGCCTGGCTCACGTCCCACGACTACACCGATGGGGTCTGCACGCTCCACGCGTGGGATCTCGCCTCGGGCACGGAGCGCTTCACCGAGGGGGTCGGGACCATGCCTCCCCGGGTGTTCCTCGCCGGACCCGTGGCAGTGGTGTCGTCCGGCGGTCCGGGCGATGGCGTGCGCGCGTTCTCGCTGGACGGGCCGCTGTGGAGCCTGCCGGGACGGTGCCTCGGCGCGGGGGAGCACGCCGTGGCGGTCCTCCACCAGGGTCTCGTCGTGGTCGACCCCTCCGGCGCGCTCGTGGAGAGCCATCCGGACGTGGAGTGGCCGTCCTCGCTGGCGATCTGCGGTGGGACCGTGCGGTTCCTCATGAGCGGAGAGCATCGCAGCATCGGCGCGGAGACCCGGCATCCGCCGGCTCCCCCGGACGCCACCGCCGTGACGGCGACCCACACGGACTTCGTGTTCCACACGGTCCGCGACGAGGGAGCCTCGGTCCGCACGCTCCTCACCTGGCAGGGGCGCGAGATCGAGGTGGACGGGACGGTGACGTGGGTCGACGGGAGCGCGCGACACCTCATGGTCGCGAGCGATGCCCTCGACGGGCTGCGTCTCGAGGTGTTCGACCGACACGGCTCCGTCGCGTGCATCCACCCCGATCAACCCGTTCAGAAGGGGGTCTCCGACGAGCAGTGCGTGCTCGCGGCCTGGCCCGGCGCGGCCGCGTGGTTCACCAGCACGCTCCAGGCCGTGCGTCTGCCCGACGTCCCCGACCCTCCGACCGGCCCTCCACTGCCGCGCGGCACGGGGATGCTGCACCACACGGCCGCCCTGTGGGACGGGTTTCCGGTGCTCTGCTCGCCTTCGGGAGGGCTCGTCCCGCTCGCACCGGGATCCGTGAGCCCGGCGGGTGCCGGCGATCCCCCGCTGGTGTTCGAGCCGCTCCCGCCGGCCCGTCCCACGGTGCGGCTCGCGACCGCCGTGGACCGGTGCGTCCGCCACCTCGACACAGAGTCCCTGCGGCGCACGGCCACCGAGTGGGACCACAGCGAAGCGCACCGCCAGCGCTACCGGTCTGCGGGGATCCACCTGGAGATCGACGGCTACGGTCCTCCGTTCGCGCGCGATCCGCACCTGCTGCGCTTCGCCACGGACCACGCCGACGGCGCATGGTGCCTGTACGCCCATCCCGCGGCCGCCGAGCCGCCGGTGGTGCGCTGGTCCGCCGCCGACGGAGACGTCCAGTGGATCGCCCCGGACCTCACGACGTTCCTGATCGTCCGGCTCGCGGGGCCCGAGGCCAACGTCCTGAGGTTCGCGCCTCGGGGCGGGCCGCCCCCGGACACCGGCCCGCCGTGGTGGTTCACGGTCCTGTACGGCAACGCACCGCCCACACCGGCGGATCCCGAGCCCGCACCGTCCGCGGCCCGTGCCGCCGCGCTCGACGAGCGTCGTCTGCTGCGCGCGTTCCTGGCGGGCGAGGCCGGCGCGGGGCCCGCGCTGCTCCGGTGGTACGAGACCGCCGGCTGGGCGTACGCGCACCACAACCTCGCGCAAATTCAGGGAGGAGTCAGCGAGCCAGCTCGCTGAAGGCTCCCGGTCACGGGATCCTGGCTGGGCGCGCAGGCTGACCGCCGCTCCCGCCGTCCGGTAGGATGCCGCCCATGTCCGCGACCGCCACCAGCCGCGAAGTCACCGTCCGGGAGCTCGGGTCCCCGCGCCAGGAAGCGTGGCGCCGGTTCAAGCGCGACCGCGTGGCAGTCGTGTTCCTGGCGGTGTTCGTCGGGTTCTTCGCGATGGCGGTGCTCGCGCAGCTGCTCGAGCTGGCCCAGGGCAGCCCGTTCCTCTACGAGCTCACGCTGGCCGAGCAGGGCTTCCCGGTCGACGAGGCTGCACGCGCGCCCAGCCTGGTGACATGGCAGAGCTGGCTCGGAACGACGAGCGCTGGCAAGAGTGTGCTGCTGCGGGTGTTCCACGGCACGAAGGTGGCGTTCGTGGTCGGCACGTTCGGCGCGGCGCTCTCGGTGCTGATCGGCATGACGCTCGGCCTCGTCGCGGGCTTCGTGGGCGGATGGGTCGACGAGGCGGTGGTGTACGTGTACTCGACGATCGCGAGCATCCCGTACCTGCTGCTCATGCTGGCGCTCGCGTTCATCGTGCGCCAGGGGCCGATCGCCGAGACGTACCGCGGGCTGTTCTTCAGCGAGTACGTCAGCCTCGGCCTGTTCAACATCGTCGTGGTCATCGGGCTGACGAGCTGGGTCACCCTCTGTCGGCTCATCCGGGCCGAGGTGAAGAAGGTGAAGGAGCTCGACTACGTCCATGCGGCGCGGGCTCTCGGCTACTCGCCCGCGCGCATCATGTTCGTGCACATCCTGCCGAACGTGTTCCACCTGGTGATCATCAACTTCAGCCTGACGTTCGTGACGGCCATCAAGAGCGAGGTGATCCTCACGTTCCTCGGGGTGGGCGTCGATCGCGAGCCGTCCTGGGGCCAGATGATCGCGGGCGCCAAGAGCGAGCTGATGCAGGGCGTCTGGTGGCCGTTGCTCGCGAGCGGCACGCTCCTCTTCCTGCTGACCCTCTCCGTGAACTACGTCGGAGACGCCCTTCGAGACGCTCTCGATCCCAGACTCAAGCGCTGATACACTCAGCCGGACGGGAGCAAGGTGGCGAACAGACCCGAGAGACCGAAGCGGAACGTCCGTGAGCGGCCGCGTCCGAGTCGCGATGCCTTCGAGGCGCGCGCTCCTGCCCACCCGTCCGACCCGGGCGCGCCGCGCGGGATGCCCAACGACTTCGGCGGGCCGGCGGGCCCTCGCGACCTGCCCGAGGGCGACGAGAAGACCACCTGGGTGCCAAGCACCGAGTCGATGGACCCGGGCGAGCTCACGTCCTGGATCAGCAACAAGAACGACCAGCCCGACTTCGAGCGTACCGAGTCGCGGGGTGCCCGTCGTCCGCCGCCCACGCCCGACTTCCACGACCTCCACGAGGCCACCGGGGTCGTGCACACCCCGCGGAAGCGCAGCGTGCCCACGCCCGAGCCCGCGCCCGTCCGTCGCACCACGCGCCACAACCCCAAGGCGCTGCCCACGCCCGAGCCCGCGCCCCGTCGCCGCACCCAGCGCGCACAGCCCGTCGCGCCCACGCCGAAGGCGCCTCGTCCGCCTACGCCCGAGCCCGCGCCGCCCCGCCGCACGCGCCGCGCCACCGGAGAGGCCGACGAAGAGCCGTCCCTGACGATCCCACGGCGCTCCATGGCCGACCGCACGCCGATGCCGCAGCCGACTCCTGCGCCGCGCACGCCTGCACCGCATCCGCCAGCACCGCGTACGCCCGCTCCCGGGCGCACCCCGACGCCGTCGCCCGTGCGCACCGACGCCGTGCCTCGCCCGGCGATGCCCGTGCCGCGTCCGCCCTCCATGCAGCCTGTGCCGCAGCCGCCGGTGCCCGTGCCCGACACGTGGACGCCCGCGCCCTCCGGAGAGCACCGAGACGCGCTGTACGGTCGCGACGACCCGTCCACCGAGGTGGAGCACTCGACGCTCGATGCCCACGGCTTCCCGCACACCCCCGACGTGCCGTCCACCGTGATCAGCGACGACAGCATCGACGAGGTGCCGCCGACGCCGAGCCCGCTGCCGCACATCCCGAACGACGCTCCCACGGTGGTGCGCCCCGACCTCGCGCAGCTCGCCGAGGTGTTCGACACCCGAACCGTCCCGTCGGGGGCGAGCGTGCTCGATGTCTCGGGCGTCCGGGTCTCTCCGCACGACGACACCATCGGCTCCGCGCTCGAGCCCATCGCGGGCAGCACCGCCGATGCCCTGCACGCCTACGACGAGCAGCCCCCCGGCGAGCCGACCGTCGCGCTGCCGCCCCCCAGCCAGCGCAAGAACACCCAGGTTCGCCAGCCCACGCCCGAGCCCGCGCCCGACGCCCTGCCGAAGGGGGCTTCGTACAGCCCGCCCACGGGCGACATCGACCGCAACGAGATGGTGAAGGGCGCACCTGCGAAGGGCACGCCTGCGCCGGCTCGTGCCGTGAAGCGCCCGCCCCCGGCGAGCGGGAAGCGCCCGAAGTCGAACACCCCCGCGCCCGCGCCCTCGGCCAAGAGCGCCTCACCGCGAAAGCTGCCGAAGAACGCGTCGATCGTGTCGGGCAAGGATCCGTTCCCCACCGAAGCGGGCGGGCGGATCTCGAACCTCACGCTCGTCTACGGTGCGGTCGTGGTGTTCGGGCTGCTGCTGGTGGTCGCGGCCTTCGTGCTCGGCCTCATCGTCCTCGCCCTGTCCTAGCTCTCGTCCGTCCCTGGGCCCACACGCCCGAATGCGTCGTCGCCGCGTCGGTCGCGTACAGAAGTACGCTTCCCTCCTTGCTCCTAGCCTTCGAACGCGTGGACCGCAGGGGCCGAACGAGTCGCGCTCATGGGTGAGTGTGCGTGATTCGACCCGCGTGGACAGAAGCGTTCGGCACCTACCTGCGACAGGCTCCTGGCTCTCGTCCGTCCCTGGGCCCACACGCCCGAATGCGTCAGGCGGGCGGTGGGTGCGTGGCGCGCCAGTGACGCGCGATGTCGAGGCGCGTCGCGAGCCACACGTTCGGCTTCGACCGCACGTGCTCGAGGAACCGGCGTAGGCCCGCGATCCGGCCCGGACGGCCTGCAATCCGGCAGTGGAGGCCGATCGACAGCATCTTCGGGCTCCCGTCCTCGCCTTCGGCGTACAGCGTGTCGAACGCGTCGCGCAGGTAGTCGTGGAACTGGGTGCCGCTGTTGAACCCCTGCGGCGTGCAGAACCGCATGTCGTTCGTGTCGAGGGTGTACGGCACGATCAGCGCGTGCCCGCCGCCCACCGCCTTGTAGTACGGCAGGTCGTCGGCGTAGCTGTCGGCGATGTACTCGAACCCGCCGTGATGGTGCACCAGGTAGGTGGTGTTCACGCTGTCGCGGCCCGTGTACCAGCCCTTCGGCGCGCTGCCCGTCACCCGCGTGTGGATCGCGATGGCCTCGTGCATGTGGGCCTTCTCTTCGTCGGCGTGCATGTGGCCGTAGTCGATCCATCGCCAGCCGTGCGTGGCGATCTCCCAGCCCGCTTCCTTCATCGCGGCCACGGCATCGGGGTTGCGCTCGAGCGCCATCGCGACCCCGAACACGGTCACGGGCACCTGCTGGCTCGTGAGCAGGCGGTGCAGGCGCCAGAAGCCGGCACGCGAGCCGTACTCGTAGATCGACTCCATCGACATGTGCCGCTTCCCCGGCCACGCCTCGGCGCCGACGATCTCGGACAGGAAGCGCTCGCTCGCGGCGTCGCCGTGCAAGATGCAGTTCTCGCCGCCCTCTTCGTAGTTCAATACGAACTGCACCGCGATCCGCGCGCCTCCGGGCCACTTCGGGTCGGGTGGGGTGCGGCCGTAGCCGATCAGGTCGCGGTCGTAGTCCATGGAGCCCTCCCCGGGGAGTATGCAACGACATGGACGCCATCGACCGGCTCCTCAACGACGACCCCGCCGCATGGGCGGTCCACGCCGATCAGCTGCTGGAGGCGGGCGATCCGCGGGGCGAGCTCGTGGGGCTCCAGGCCGAGCGCAAGTCGCATCGGGAGCTGACCCAGAAGGAGGCCCGCATCGTCGAAGCGCACGGCCTCGTCGGCCCGATGAGCCGTCCGAGCGTGCACCGCCTCTACTGGCGGCACGGGTACTTCGAGAGCCTCGGGAACTGGGCCCGCTCGCAGCGCGACGACTTCTGGCACGCGCTGTTCGGGCATCCGAGCGCCACTTTCCTGCGCAGCCTGGCGATGCGGTGGATCGCACCCGGCCTGTTCCTCGAGGTCCTGCAGCGCTACCGTCCTCCGCTCCGGTACCTGCACTGGAACGAGCGCGACGCCGTGGTCGACCTCGACCCGTACTTCGAAGCGCTCCCCTACCTCGACGATCTGCGGTTGTGGCGTCCGGCGCGGTTCGAGCGGGGCCCGGTGCGGCCGCTGAAGGGCCTCGCGGTGAACACGGGCGACGGCAACCCCGAGCTGCGGCGTGACCTCGTACGCCACGCGCGCGCCGGAGGATTCGCGGCGCTCGACGACCTCGAGGTGTGGGGCATGGGCCCGATGCCCTGGGTGGGCGAGCTGCTCCAGCACTGCGCACCACGGAGCCTCGCGTACAAGGGCTCGATCCCGGGCGAGGTGGTCGCAGGCCTCGTGGAGTCTCCGGCGTTCGCGACGCTCGAGGTGCTCGCGATGGAGGGCTTCTGGCCACACGACGCGGGGTTCGAGGCCCTCGTGAGCGCACTGGAGGCTCGCACGGTGCCGCTGAAGCTGTACCGGTCGACCGGCCGCGAGCCGTCGCGGGCGCTGCGGAAGCGCATCAAGCTCGCCGTCGAGGAGTCGCACTGCTCGGGATAGTCGGGGAAGGTAGGATGCCCGGGGAGGACCGCTGTTCCTGTTGTTCCTGGGCTGCGCGGACACCGGTGCGATCGCACCAGCGGTGTCCGTCCCGATCGAGGCCGTCGGCTCCGGGCCGGTCCGGATCCCGATGCGCACCGAGACCGTTCGGGACGGGTTCGATCCTCGGCGCTCGGCGCTGCGGGTCCACGATCGGTGGGTCCCCGTCCCCGCCTCCTGGTTCCGCCTCGACTTCGGCGACGCCGCGCAGCTCACCGCCGCGGACTTCGGCCCGACCACCACGGCCGAGGTGGGCGACGGGCGCGTCCTGGTGCACCTGTTCGCATACTCCCTGCTCGGCGCGTCCGGCAGCATGGGGGGCGCCGGAGGGCTCGACGTGTGGGCGCTCGTCGACGGCGACCAGGCCACACGGGTCTTCGAGAACGAGCCGGACACACCCACGATGTGGCGTCTGCGCAGCCCGTTCGGGGGAGACGCACCGTGGGCGGAGTCCGTCCTCTATCGCCTCGGGGATGCCGACGGAGATGGACGGATCGACATCGCGACCCGCGTGGAGTCGGCGCACTACGTCGGGTCGGAGTTCGAGCTCAGGCAGTCCCCGCCCGAGTGGAGCCTCGCGCGGGACGGCTTCGCGGGCCCACCGGTCCCCGCATCCGATCTGCCGGGGTCGATGGCGACCCTCGACGTCCTCCGCCCCGTGATCGCGGGCTCAGCCACGGACTTCGTCGTGTCCCACACCGCGACGCCGGCGTTTCACGGCGACGGGTTCTGGAATCCCCTGCCCCGGCTGGCCCCCCCGATCGTGTACGAACCTGAGGGCCTGCGGCGGCGGTGATCCACGCGTGGCTCGACCTGCTTCGGTTCGTCATCGACTGTCGAAAGGGCTTGCCCTTGCAGACCGTTTTCGCTTACCCCTGCGCGCGTTCAGCGAGGACGAGGCATGATCCGAATCGACAGAGCCACCCGGAAGTACGGCGGTTTCACCGCGGTAGACGGGGTCTCGGTGGAGATCGACCGCGGGGAGGTCGTCGGGCTGCTCGGCCACAACGGCGCGGGCAAGACGACCCTGATGAAGATGCTGACGGGCGTGCTCGAGCCGACGGCCGGCACGCTGTCGGTGTCCGGCAACGACCTGGTGGAGGCCCGCACCGCGGCTCAGCGCCACATCGGCTACCTGCCCGAGAGCGCGCCGCTCTACCCGGAGATGGAGGTGTTCGAGTACCTCCTGCTGATGGCCGAGCTCCGCGGCGTCGAGCGCGCACGACAGGAAGCCGCCGTGCTGAAGGCCGCGGAGGCCACGGGGCTCACCGACCGCCTGAGCCAGCCGATCCGCGAGCTCTCCAAGGGGTACCGCCAGCGCGTGGGGATCGCGCAGGCCATCGTGCACGACCCCGACGTGCTCGTGCTCGACGAGCCCACGAACGGCCTCGACCCCGTCCAGATCGAGTCGATTCGCGAGCTCATCACGAAGCTGGCGGAGCACACCACCATCATCCTGTCGACGCACATCCTCCAGGAGGTCGAGGCGGTGTGCGACCGCGCGCTCATCATGATCGGCGGGCGCCTGGTCGCCGACGACCGGCTCGAAGCGCTGCTCGCCACCGACCGCGTGCTGCTCACCGTGCAGAGCCCGCCGGCAGACATCGCCGCCGTGCTCGCGAAGCTCGAGGGGGTGTCCGGAGTCGAAGCGCTCGCCGACGACGTCCGGGTCCCCGGGGGTCGGCGGTTCGCGCTGTCTGCGACGGCAGGCCTGGTCCCGCGACTGCTCGAGCTCGCCCGTGAGCAGGGCTGGACGGTCGTGGCCGTCGGTCCGGAGCACCGCACGCTCGAGACGGTCTTCAAAGAGCTCCAGAACCGCCATGCACGGAAGGGGGTGGCCTGATGGGCGCGATCCTGAGCATCGCAGGCAAGGAGATCCGGGCGCTGTTCCAGAGCCAGATCGCCCTCCTGTTCCTCGCGCTGTTCGAAGTCTCGACGCTGTTCAGCTTCTTCGTGCTGTCGTCGTTCTTCGCGCGGAACCTCGCCGACATGCGGCCGTTCTTCGAGTGGCTGCCGCTCCAGCTCATCCTGCTCGTCGGCGCCATCTCGATGCGCGCCTGGGCCGAGGAGCGGAAGTCCGGCACGCTCGAGGTGCTGCTCACCCTGCCGGTCCGCACGGCCGACCTGGTGCTCGGCAAGTTCGTGGCGGGCATGGGCCTCGTCGGGCTGGCGCTCCTGTTCACGCTGCCCCTGCCCCTCACGGTGTACTCGCTCGGTCCGCTCGACTGGGGGCCCGTGGTCGGCGGCTACCTGGGCGCGATGCTGCTCGCGTCGGCCTACCTCGCGATCGGCCTGTGCATCAGCGCCCGCACCGACAACCAGGTGCTGGCGCTCATGGCGACGATGGCCGTGGGCGGCGTTCTGTACCTGGTGGGCACGGAAGACGTGCAGGCCCTGATGGGTGCGCGCTTCGGAGCCGTCGCCGGGCTGTTCGGCTCGGGCAGCCGGTTCCACAGCATCGCGCGCGGGGTCGTCGACCTCCGCGACGTCGTGTACTACGCGAGCGTCACGGGCTTCTTCCTCGTGCTGAACGGCTACTTCCTCGACCGCCAGCGGATCGACCCGAGCGGAGCGGGCCAGTCGCGCCTGTTCACCCTCCAGGGCCTCGTGGCGCTGGCGCTCCTGAACGCCGTGGTCGCGAACGTGTGGGTCACGCCGGTCACGCGGGCACGCGTCGACCTCACCCAGAACCGCGACTACACGATCAGCACGGTCACCCGGAACATCCTGAACGGGCTCGACGAGCCGCTCGTCATCCAGGGCGTTTTCAGCGAGCGCAGCCACCCGAAGCTCCAGCCGCGCGTCCCCCAGCTGAAGGCCCTGCTCGAGGAGTACGGCATCGTCGGCGGCGACAAGGTCCGCGTGGAGTTCGTCGACCCCTCGCAAGACGACGACCTCGCCGACCAGCTCGACACCGAGTACGGCATCCGCGCCGTCCCCATGCCCACGCGCGACCGCAACGAGGCGCGCATCGTGAACGCGTGGTTCCACGTGCTGCTCCTGTACGGGGATCAGCACGCCGTCGTCGGGTTCAACGAGCTCGTCGAGGTCGATGCGAGCTCGGGCGAGCCGGAGGTCCGCCTCCGCGACCCCGAGTACGACATCACCAAGGCCATCCGGAAGGTCTCGCAGGACTTCGTGTCCACGGCCTCCCTCGTCACGAAGCTGCCCGAGGGCACCAAGCTCACGCTCTACGCCACACCCGCGGCCTTCGAGTCCGAAGCGGGCGACGAGTACCGGAAGAACATCGAGGTCATCCGCGAGGTCGCGGGTGAGCTGTCCGCGATGTCCGACCGGCTGTCGTTCGAGGAGATCGACCCGTCGACCGACCGCGCGCTCGCGGAGCGGATCGCCGAGGACTACGGCGTCACGCCCACGCTGTCGCTGCAGCTCGGGCAGGTCTACTACCTGCACCTCGTGATCACGTCCGACAACCTGGCCCAGCGGATCTTCCCGCGCGGCGCCCTGTCCAAGAACGAGCTGGAGCGCACGCTCGAGTCGGTGTTGAAGCGCGCGGTCCCCGGTCAGCTCAAGACCATCGGCATCTTCACGGAGACCCCCCAGCCGCCGCCCCCCCAGCCGAATCGCCCGCCTCCGCCGCCTCCGCAGCCGGACTACCGCCTGCTGGCCCAGGCGCTGGGCGCCCGGTTCCAGGTGAACCCCGACGTCGACCTGTCGGGAGGCAGCGTTCCGGACGACATCGACGTGCTGCTCGTGGGCAAGGTGGGCGCACTCCAGCCGAACCAGCAGCTCGCGCTCGACACGTTCCTGATGCGGGGGGGCTCGATCATCGCGCTCGCCTCGAAGAACCGCGTGGACTTCGGCCAGGCGGGATTCACCGCCGTGCCCGAGGACGACTCGCTGTTCGAGATGCTGAAGCACTGGGGGGTCACGGTCGACAGCGGTGTCGTGGCCGACAAGCGCATGAGCAAGCTCGTGCTCCCGGTCGGTCGCCGCACGGTCGAGTTCGACTACCCGTTCTGGCCGGAGATCCGGCCCGACACGATGAACCAGGAGCACCTGGCGCTCGCCCGCATCCCCCACCTGTCGGCCCCGTGGTCCAGCGGGCTCGAGCTCGCCGAGACCCTGCCCGACGGGCTCGAAGCGCAGGTGCTGTTCCAGACGACGCCCGACGCGTGGATGCCCGAGAGCCCGAACCTGATGCCCGACTTCCGCACGTACGCGTCCACCGTGGTGCCCGGGTTCCCGAACCCGACGAGCCCCGGTCAGCGGGTGCTCGGCGCCGTGGTGACGGGGCGCTTCCCGAGCTTCTTCACGGACGAGACGCGTCCGGACGTGCCGGGCGCCCTCACGACGCCCGTGGCCGACGGAAAGCTCGTCGTGCTGGGCTCCTCCGAGATGGCGAGCGACATCATCCTCGACTTCGGGCGCAGCCCGGCCGGCGCGAGCCACGCGAACAACGCGCTCGTGATGCAGAACCTCATCGACTGGTCGCTCGAAGACACCGACCTGCTGACGATCCGCAACCCGGGCAACTTCTCGCGAACGCTCTACCCGACCGACCCCGACCTGTTGTTCCGCTACGAGATGGCCAACTACGTGCTCGTGCTGTTGCCGCTCCCGCTCCTGTACTTCTGGAGCCGCCGCCGTCGCACCCCCACCCTCAGGAAGGCCGCATGACCCCGCAGAAGCTCTTGACCGGACTGCTCGGCGTGCAGGTGCTGCTGGCCGCCGTCACGTGGTGGCCGGGCGCCGGAGAGACCCCGTCGCGCGCGGTGTTCCCGTTCGATGCCGACGCCGTGACCCAGATGCGCGTGCAGTCGGCCACCACCGACAACGACGCCAACCCCGACGGGCTCGTGCTCGAGCGTCGCGGGGAGGACTGGGTGGTGAAGTCGGAGTACGGCTACCCCGCCATCGCCGAGAAGGTCGACGAGGTGCTCGACAAGCTCGTGGCGCTCAAGGTCCGCGACCCCATCACCCTCCAGTCGGCCTCGCACGACCAGCTCAACGTGGGCGACAGCGCCACGCGCCGCGTCACGCTCACGGCCGGAGACCAGGAGGTCGCGATCCGCCTCGGTGTGGCCGGCAACAATCGGTCCCACCTCCGCTTCGAGGGCGAGAACCCCGTGTACATCGTGTCCGGGCTCGGCGCGTGGGCCGTGCGCGACTCGAGCAACGGCTACATCGAGCGGAAGGCCCTCGACGTGAAGGCGGGCGACCTCGAGACGTACACGCTCGAGAACCCCGCGGGCTCGTTCACGCTGGTCCGCGGCCCCGACAACGGGTGGACCTCGCCGTCCCTGCAGGACGGGCAGCAGCTCGACCCCGAGAAGGTGTCCAAGCTGTTCCGGGAGACCCTGTCCGTGAACATCACGCGTCCGGCCGACCCTGCGCTCGACCCGTTCGGACGCCCCGGCGCCGCCATCGTGCGCTGGTCGGCACCCGTCGACGGCCAGTCGGTCGAGAACGCCGTCGCCATCATCGAGCACGACGGGAACGGCATCGTGCGCGTGCAGGACCAGGCGCTGCCCGTGATGTCGGGCTCGATCAACATGCGGAACACGTTCATGCAGACCACCCTCGATCGCCTGCTGGTGGGCGCTCCGGAAGCCCCGGTCGAGATCCACTGACCGCCCTTCGGGCCTCCGGTCAGCCGGGCTTCTTGATCTGGTCGTCGGCCGTGACGCCCTTCACGACCTCGACGTGGATGCCGTCGGACAGACCCAGCTCCACGTCGCGCCGCTCGAACACCTGCTCGCCGGTCTGCACCTCGACGTAGGGCTGGCCCTTCTCGAACTGCACGACGCTCTCGTTGATGGCGAGCACCTCGTCGGTGCGCTGGAGCACGATGTCGGCGTTCGCGCTGCTGCCCGCGCGGATGAACACGCCCTCCACGGGCTCGAGCGCCGCCTTGATCTCGAACTGCACGCTGCCATCGAGCACGGTGCCCATCGGCGAGATGTACTCGAGCGTGCCGCCGAACCGACGGTCGCGGATGGCGCCGACCTTGAGGTCGATCGGCATGCCTTCACGGATGCGCCCGACCTCCGACTCGTCGACCTGACCCACGAAGATCATGTCGGTCATGTCGGCGACCGTGGCGACCGTGGTGCCGTCGTTGAAGGTGTTGCTCTCCGTGACCGGGTGCCCTTCCTTCACGGGGACCGCGAGCACCATGCCGGACACGGTCGCGCGGACCTCCGTGGCCACCGGACCCGAGCCGCGCACGGCCCCTTCCCGCACGACCACGAGGGCGTTGCGAGCGGCGGACAGCTCCGCGGAGCGCAGGTCGGCGTCGAGACGCGCCTGATCGAGCTCGGCGGCGGAGATCGCGCCCTTGTCGAACAGCGCCTGGCTCCGCGACAGCTGCGTGGACGCGTCCTCGGACGCGATCCGGGCCGACTTCACGCGGCTCTCGGCGTTGTTGAGGCTCGCGGAGTCGGGCAGCACGCGCACCGTGGCGATGAGGTCGCCGGCACGCACGAGATCTCCGGCCTCCACCGCGATGGCGTCGATCACCCCCGAGACCCGCGACTTGATGTCGACCTTGTTCCGCGGCTCGATGGCGCCCGTCGCGACGGTCTTCACGACGATGTCCATCGTCTTCGGCGACAGCGTCTGGAACACCTCGTCGGGCTCGACGGACTTCCACCACAGGAACACGAGCGTCAGCACGAACACCCCGAAGAATCCGAGGGCGGCGAGGAATCCGAGCAAGCGCTTGAACATTCGGGTCTCCAACTACGAACGCAGCGCGTCGACCGGATGGATCGCGGCCGCGCGCCTTGCGGGGATGATGCCCGCGAACACCCCGCCCACCATCAGCACGAGCACCGCGGCGATCGCCACGGACACGTCGATGGTCGGCGGACCCATGGTCTCCGTACCCTCTCCGATGACGCTGGACGCCACCTCGAGCAGACCGACCCCGAGCACGAGCCCGGAGTAGCCCGCGACCGAGGTGAGCAGGAGGGCCTCCTGCACGATCATCCACACCACCTGGAGCTGTGTGGCGCCCAGCGCCCGCCGCACACCGATCTCGGACGTGCGCTCCCTCACGGTGATCAGCAGGATGTTGCTGACCCCTACGACGCCCGACAGCAGGGTGGCCGTGCCGACGACCCAGACGAGCCCGCGGATGCCCGCGAACAGGTTCTGGAGCCGCTCGAACTCCTCCTGGCTGTTGTAGGCCCCGATGGCCTGGCGGTCGTCGGGGTGGATGCGGTGACGCTCCGCGAGGACGCGCCGGATCTCGTCCTCCAGGTCGCCCGCGCGCACGTCGTCGGTGCCGGTGGCCGCGAACCATCCGACGCGATCGCCCATGTTGAACGCGTTCCCGAACGTCGTGAACGGCACGTGGAGGGCCATCTCCTCGCGGTCGCCGCGGTCGCCGGACTGGGGGCTCTCGAACATCCCGACGATCTGGAAGGCCACGCCGTTCACCGTGACGTGGTGCCCGAGCGGGTCGGCGCCGCGCGGGAAGAGCTGCTCGTACGCCGCATGCCCGATCACCGCGTTCTTGCGCTGGTCGACCATGTCGGTCTCGTTGATCCACCGCCCGGCCACGAGCACGATGGGCTGCACGAGGATGTACTCCGGCGAGTCGCCGGCCACCGAGATGTTGGTGGTCTCGCTGCCGTACGTGACGTTCACGCTCCCGCGGTGCCCGCCGAGCTGGTTGCGCGGCGCCAGCACCTTCAGCCCGCGCACCTCGTTGCGCAGCGCGCCCACGTCGCTCTCGTCGTACGAGATGCTGCGCCCGGGCTGGAGCCCCCGGTACGGCATCGTCGTGCGCTGACCCCACAGATACACCGCGTTCGTGGCCCTCCGCGGCCCCATGGCTCCCGCGACGCCCACCTCCAGGCCGTTCCCGAAGCCCAGCATCAGCACGAGCATGAACATGCCCCAGAACACGCCCGACGCCGTGAGGAGCGTACGGAGCTTGTTCCGGACGATGACCTCCCAGAGCTCGAGCCAGCTGTCGGGGATCACTCGTTCCTCAGCGCTTCGATGGGGTTCACCGACGCCGCCTGGAGCGCGGGCACGAGCCCGGCGACCGCACCGGCCACGACGAGGAGCGCGGTGGCGGCCAGCGCGACGGAGAGGTCGACGTCGGGGTCGCGGAGATAGTCGTTCTCGGGCACGAAGCGCCGCACGGCCTCGAGCGCCAGCACACCGGCCACGAGCCCGCCGTAGCCGGACACTCCGGTGAGCAGCAGCGCTTCCATGAGGATCATCGACACGATGGACGTGGGCGTGGCTCCGAGCGCCTTGCGCAGGCCGATCTCGCTCGTGCGCTCCTTCACGCTCACCAGCATGATGTTGCTCACGCCCACGATGCCGGCCGCGACCGTACCGAGCCCGACGATCCACACGAAGCCACCGATCAGCGTGAAGATCTGCTGCACCTGCGCGAACTGCTCGACGTTGTTGCGGACGCGCATCGCGCGGCGGTCCTGCGGGTCGAAGTGGTGGCGCCTCGCGAGCATCTGGAGGGTCTGCTCGGCCATGGTCTCGGTGCGGTCGACCGAGGCATCACCGACGGTGAACATGATGCGGTTCACGCGCTCGCCGCCCGCATACGCCGCTTGTGCCGTGGTGATCGGCAGGTAGACCATGCTCTCTTCGTCGGTGCCGCCGGTGTCCTCGAACACGCCCACCACCTGGAACATCACGCCACTGACGGAGATCCACTCGCCGATGGGGTCGACGTCGCGGAACACCTGGCGCACGACCTCGCGCCCGAGCACCGCGACCTTCCGCTTCTCGTCGAGGTCGCGGTCGTTCAGGAATCGCCCGCGGGCGACGATGGTGTTCTCGAGGAACCGGTGGTCGGGGTGGGTCGCGCGCACCTCGAAGGTCGCCTCGCGGTCCTTCCAGCGCACCAGGGAGTCGTTCGGGTAGAACCGGCCCGTGATGTGGTCGATCCCTTCGATGCCCTGCGAGAGGGCGTCGTAGTCGCGGTTCGTGAACATCAGGCGGCGCCCGACGGGGTAGCCGTCGTACGGGCGGGTGGTCTTGCCGGGGTACAGCCAGATGCTGTTCGTCGCGTCGTCGCGGAACTCGTGCACGACGTTGTTCTCGAGGCCCTTCCCGAAGCCCAGCAGCAGCACGAGCATGAAGATGCCCCACGCCACCGAGAGCGAGGTGAGCGCGGTGCGCACGCGGTTGCGCCACATCACGCTGGCCATCTCGAGGAACCGGTCGATCACGCGCGGGCCTCGAAGCGCCCGTCGACCAGACGGACGGTGCGGTTGCACTCCGCGGCCACGTCGGACTCGTGCGTGACGATGACGACCGTGATGCCGTCGCGGTTCACGTCCTTCAGGAGCTCCATGATCTCCGCGGAGGTCTTCGAATCGAGCGCACCGGTCGGCTCGTCTGCGAGGATGAGGCGCGGCTGGCTCACGAGCGCGCGGGCGACCGCCACCCGCTGCTTCTGGCCGCCGCTCATCTCGTTCGGCAGGTGCTCGGCCCAGTCCTTCAACCCGACACGGTCGAGGTAGTCGAGCGCGAGCGCGTTGCGCCGGGCGCGCGACACTCCCTGGTAGTACAGGGGCAACGCCACGTTCTCGACGGCATTCTTGAACGGGAGCAGGTGGAAGGACTGGAACACGAACCCGAGGAACCGGTTGCGGTAGTTCGCGGCTTTGCGCTCCGACAGCCCCTTCACGAGCGTGTCGCCGAGCCAGTACTCCCCTTCGTCGTAGGCATCGAGGATGCCGAGGATGTTGAGGAGCGTGGACTTCCCCGATCCCGACGATCCCATGATGGCCACGAGATCGCCGGTCGCGACCTCGAGATCGAGGTCTTTCAGCACGTGCAGGGGGCGCCCGCCCACCTGGTAGTACTTGTTGATCTTCGACAGCCGGATCATCGCGGCTCCGTAACGGGAACAGGAGCCGCGCCCCGGGCGCGATGGCGGAATTTTACGCGTCCGCCGCGCACCTCCTCATCCGACCCACTGGAACAGGGTGATCGTCGCGCCTGCGGGGTCGGTGATCAGCGACATCCGGCCCATCGTGCCGAGGTCCATCGGCGGCATGAGGCCCGTGGCCCCGAGACCGATGGCCTTCTCGTGCTTCGCGTCGAGATCGTCGACCGCGATCGCCGTCGACCAGTACGCCGTCGGCGCGCCGTTCAGCGGACCGATGCCCGCGATGGGCAACCCGTTGCGCTTGAACACCTCGCTCTTCGCGTCGCCGCCCATCGACATCTCGAGGCACTCCCACCCGAACAGCGCGCCGTAGAAGGCCTTCGCCTTCGCGGGATCCCCGACGGCCACGGTGTACCAGCAGAACTGGCCGTTCGCCGGGCGGGCGTCGGGCCCCTTCTCGGCCCCTTCGTTCTTCAGCGCGATCACGCTGAAGTACGCGCCTTGATCGTCGGCGAGCACCGCGAAGCGCCCGGTGCCCGGGATGTCCAGCGGACCCACGTGACACGCGCCACCGAGCGACTTCGCCTTCGCGACGGCGGCCTCGCAGTCGTCGACCGTGACGTAGAGCATCCAGTGCGAGGGCAGCCCATCGTCCTCGGACATCTTCACGATGCCCCCGGTCGCCTCGGTGCCGTCGTGGATCATCGTGTACGGGCCGCCTTCCCCCATGTCCTCCTGGGTGAACGTCCACCCGAGCAGCGCGCCGTAGAACTCGCGCCCCGCGTCGGGCTTCGTGGTCATGAGATCGTGCCAGCAGAATCGGCCTTGCGACATGGTTCCCTCCGGGCGTACGCCCACTCTCCGGGGCGCGCTTCCGCGGCACGCCCGCGGAACGACGGCATCGTGGACCATCGGGTTGACGATGTAAACCCGCCGCAGGGACGCGTGAGTCAGCCCTGGGCGGTGAGGAAGTCGCGCATCACGAAGAGGGCTTCGTCGAGCACGGGATCGGGGCCGTCTTTCTTCGGCGCAGCCTCGTCTTCGGCTTCGTCTTCGCCCGCGGCATCCTTCCGCTCGGCCTTCCGCTTCTCGAGGTTCAGGCTCACGGTGTTCTCGGCCTTGCGCTTCTCGCGCTCCGCCAGCGCCTCGGCCATCTCCTGGAACTTCGGCTCGGCCTTCACGCGCTCCGAGCTCTTCGCCTGGAGCGTCTTCACGGCGCCGCCCAGCGAGCCGTACGACGCGTGCGGCACTCCCTCGATCTCGTCCCACGGCAGCGCGTGGTCGATGTCGCCCTCGTACACGTCGAGACCATCCCACGGAGACGGGATGACCACGTCGGCACGCACGCCCTTCACCTGCGTGGAGGCGCCGTTCACGCGGTAGAACTTCTGCATCGTGAGCTTCAGCGCGCCGGCCTGCACGCCCTGCAGGCGCGTGAGCCGCCCCATCACGTCGGTGATGTCGATCACCGTCTGCACGCTGCCCTTCCCGTGGGTGCGCTCGCTCCCCACGATGATGCCGCGCCCGTAGTCCTGGATGGCGCCCGCCACGATCTCGGACGCCGACGCCGAGAACGGGGACGTGAGCACCATGAGGGGGCCGCTGTACGCCACCGTGGGGTCGGTGTCGTCGAGGGCCTCGATCTCCCCGTTCTGCTCGCGGATCTGCACGACCGGACCGCGCTTGATGAACAGGCCCGTCATGTCGACGGCTTCCTGCAGCGAGCCCCCGCCGTTCTCCCGCAGATCGAGGATCACCCCGTCGACCTGGCCCATCTCCTCGGTCAGGATGCGCTCGAGGTCGCGGCTCGCCGAGCGCTTGCCGCGAACATCGAGGTAGAAGCTCGGAATATCGATGACGGCGAACCGCTTCCCGTCGACCTCGCGGATCTTCAGCTCGGCGTCGGAGTCGGCGAGCACGACCTTGTCGCGCACGATCGGCACCACCGCCGTAGCGCTCGGATCGACGGCGTCGGCCGGGATCACGGTGAGCCGCACCTCGGTGCCCTTGCGACCGCGGATGAGCTTCACGACCCGATCGATGGGCAGATCGATCACGTCGACCGGGGGCTCGCTCCCCTGCGCGACCGCGATGATCTTGTCGTTCGGCTTCAGCACGCCGCCCTTCTCCGCAGGCCCGCCCGCGATGAGGTCCATCACCACGGTGTACTCGCCGATGGTGCGCAGGCTGGCCCCGATGCCTTCGAGGCTGTTCGCCATCTCGATGTCGAAGTTGTCGGCCGAGGCGGGCTTGAAGTACGTCGTGTGCGGGTCGTACACGTGCGTGAGGCCCGACAGGTAGCGCTCCAGCACATCCATGCTGTCGGCCGCACGCGTGTCGGTCTCGAGGCGGTGGTAGCGCTTGCGCAGCATGTCGCGCGTCTCGTCTTCGGACTTCTTCGACAGCGCGCCCAGGATGAGCTGCTCTTCGATGCGCTGACGCCACAGCTCCTTCGCTTCGGCGGCGTTCTTCGCCCATGGCGCCTCGGACCGGTCGAACACGTACGTCTCGTCGTTCGTGAGGTCGATCGGGCCGTCGAGAAGCGCGTTCGCGTCGGCCACCCGCTCGGACACGCGCTTCTGGTACGTCTTGTAGATGGATGTGGCGAGCGCGAGCGTCGGGACGTTCTGGTTCAGGTCGTCGTCGATGGTGTTCGCCTTCGCCAGGAACCCGTCGACGTCGGACTTCAGGAAGAACATCCGGTTGTAGTCGAGCGACTCGATGTAGGCGTTCATCCACTCCGTCGCGACCTCGTCGTCGATGTCGCGGCGGTTGTAGTGGTACGTCGACAGCATCTGCCCGACGGTGCGGGCCACGGCAGCCTCGGTGGGGCCGGGCTCGATCCCGACGGGATCCTCCGCGAGCGCGGAGCAGCTCGAGAGGGCGAGGAACAGCGTGGCGGCTCGAATCATCCAGACCATCCTACAACGGGTGGCGGCACGGGGCGTGCCCGGGGGTACACGACATTGCCTAAACCCCCGAGGCCCACCGGTACATCACCCGAGTTGTCGTTCTTTCTCACGGCGACGGCCGCGGAGGACCAGCGCGAGCGCGCCGATCCACAGGGCAGACGCCCCGGACGACGTGCCCGACGCACACCCGCAACCATCCGGCCACGGAGACCCGCCCTGCTCGCCCGCCAGTGACGACGCCGTGGACCCGGGGTCGGAGCTCGACGGCGTGTCGGTGTCGGTGTCGGCCGGGACGTCGGTGTCGGTGCCCGGATCGGTGTCGGTGTCGGTGTCGCCCGTGTCGGCGACCGCCGTGTCGAGGCCCGAGTCGAACCCGGAGTCCAGCCCGGTGAGCCCCGAGCCGAACAGCCCCGAGTCGCTGGTATCGGCCGCGGTGTCGGCCGTGGAATCCGCTGCCGTGTCGCCCGCGGGCACCCCTGCGAGCGCGTCTGCGCCGGGCATGCCCAGCGCCATGATCAGAACGAGCACCTGTCCTCCGTCTCGTCGACGATAACCGACGCATGGATTAGTGGTGCGTTTCGACCCGAGTGCCGAGGAGACCCGATCCATGTCCAAGGTCGCGACCATCGCAAGCCTGGTGCGCAACGCTTCCCGCTCTGAAATGGAGTTCGTTCAGACCGTCGAGGAGGTCTTCTCGGATGGCGACGTGGAGCGTACCGCCGAGTTCTTCGACCGGCTGAACATCCCGCGGTCCACGGGCGCCGAGGAGCTCTCCAGCGAGATCCCGCACCCCACCGCCGCCATGTGCGTCGTCAGCAACTTCGACGACGAGCAGGCCATCAGCAACGGCATCCAGCGCTACCTCGACCGCCACGAGCGCAAGCTCAAGTGGCACGCCACGCACCCGAGCCTCGAAGGCGCCGAGAACGTGCTCCTGCTGTTCCGCGAGGCCATGTTCGTCACGAACATCCGCCTCCGCCGGCTCCAGGCGCTGCTCGACAAGACCGACGAGCTCACGGTCCCCGAGTGGGCCATCAGCCGCGAGCTGATGAACCGCAGCTACCTGTCGTTCCGGAACTTCCTGAACATGACGGCCGGCGACTGGATCGACGCGATGAACACCGCCGTTCCGCGCGACGATCTCGCGGACAAGCTCGGCTCGTTCTACGAGCTGATCGACCACCACATCCGCGAGCTCGAAGACGCCCGGAGCCGCCTCGAGGATCGCCGTCAGGAGATCACGGTGCTGCCCGAGGGCTTCCCGCCGGTCAAGCCGCCGAACTACTTCGGGGGCGACCTGATGGGCCGCGGTCCGTGGAAGCAGTTCTGGAACAACCTGAACGCGAAGGCCCACCACTTCCGCGAGAGCGTCGGCTAGTCACCGGGAGGGGGCGCGATGGCGAAGAGAACCGCAGGCGGGCCCGCGATCGCGCTCATCGTCTCAGGGGTGCTCGGGCTGCTCTACGCGCTCGTGTACTTCGTGTGGACGCTCATGCCCGTCTTCTGGGGGGTGCTCGCGGTCGTCGCGAACATCTCCGAGAAGGGGTTCTCCAGCGAGACCATCGAAGCAGCCCTGCTGTTCCTGTCGATGCCGCTCGTCCAGGCCGTGCTGTTCGCCATCACCGTGGTCACGGCCCTCATCACGCTCTTCGCGGGCGTGCGGTTCAACCAGTGGCGCAGCAAGGGCCTCGTCTGGCTCGGCCTGCTGTGCTCCACCCTCACGCCGATCCTCGGCGCCGTCGGCAACAGCGCGTCCATGCTCAACTGCGGCACCGTCGGCGTCGGCCTGTTCGGGTGCCTGCTCGGCAACGCCGGCACCATCCCGGTGTTCGTCATCGGGCTCGTGGCGTCGGTGTGGGGCATCGTCGTGCTGTCCGGTGATGCCGGGGCCCACTTCGACGAAGCGTGAGCGCCCCGCGCTCTCCGTGGACGCAGCGCTTCGACCGGCTCGAAGCCGCTCTCGACCGCTTCGGCAGGCTCGTGATGGAGTGGTGGACGTGGCCCCTCGCGATGTTCCTCGCCGGAGCCCTCGCGCTCACCGCGTCGCTCGTGTGCTACCCCGTCGAGAACGACGTGCACGCGTTCGGCCGCGACCTGATGGGCCCGTGCGAGTTCCGTGAGCTGTACGACCAGCCCTGCGCCTCGTGCGGCATGACCCGAAGCTGGGTGTGGATCGCACGCGGGCACCCCCTGATCGCCCTCCGCTACAACGTCGCTGGCGTGCTGCTGTGGTGCGCGCTCGTCTGGGGCGGCCTCGTCGGCTTCCTCCGCCTCGTGCGCCGCGATCCCACGGTGCTACGGGCGCCCCTGGTCGCCAGCGGGAGTCTCGTCACCGGGTGGATCGTGCTCTACATGATCGCCTGGTTCCTTCGAATCAGCGGTTTCTACCCCCTCGATTGACACCTCGACGATGCACGCCGGCCCGTCGTCGGCGAGCTCCAGCACCTCCAGCTGCACGAACTGCACCTCCCGGAGGTCGACGTCGAGGACCGGGGGGCTCGCCGCATTCCCGGCGGGCGCTTCCAGCTCGACCGTGAGGTGATCCCGGCGGTCGGTCACGAGCTTCGCGCGCGTCCATGCCCCCGAGCCGTCGGGGCCCGCCAGGCCGAGGTGGATGCGCTCCACGTCCCAGGCCTCGGGGAGGGCGAACGACACTCGCTGCCCCACACCTCCGACCCCGCACCAGGCCGTGGTCGCGTCGCCGTCGGTGGCCCGCTCCGCCGAGAGTTCGTGCGTGTCGAGCTTCTTCGTGCTGCTGGCCTGGGCGCGCAGGACGGCCGGAGTGCACGGCCCCTGGCACGCCTCGACCTCCGCTCCCCAGGCCGTCGCCTTCACGGTCTGCACCACGGGGGCGCGCTCCGGGAGGCGCGGAGTCCCGAGGGCACGAAGGGACGGTCCGTGAGTCGGCACCGC
This sequence comes from Myxococcota bacterium, assembly GCA_041389565.1. Taxonomy (GTDB): domain Bacteria; phylum Myxococcota_A; class UBA796; order UBA796; genus JACKEQ01. The sequence continues at coordinate 109,362 of JAWKRP010000026.1, read as the reverse complement.
GGCCTCGGGCGCGGGGACCGGTGCGGCCGGCGCAGCCGCCTTCGGCTCGGGAGCAGGACCGCCACAGGCGACCAACAGGAACCAGCAGGTCCCGATCAGCGGATTCCACATGGCGGACACGGTATCAGGAGGCATGCCCGAGATCGTCCTCGTCGGTGGCGGACACAGCCACGTCCAGGTGCTCCGCCAGCACGCCATGCGCCCGTTCGACGCACGGCTCACGGTCGTGGTGGACGATCCCGTCGCGGTCTACTCCGGGATGGTGCCCGGCCTCGTCGCCGGGCAGTACGCGGCGCACGAGCTGGAGATCGACGTGCGCCCCCTGGCGCGGCGCGCTGGCGCCCGGGTCGTGGTCGCGCGGGTGGTCCGGGTGGACCCGGGGGCCCGCGAGCTCCACCTCCGGGAACGCCCGCCGGTGCGGTACGATCTCGCCTCGATCAACATCGGGGCCACCGTGGCCGGCCTCGACACCCCCGGGGTGCGCGAGCACGCCCTCGCCACGCGCCCCATCGCGAACCTCGTGGGGGAGCTCGACGCCCGGGTCGCCCGCCTCGGCCCGAGCCCGCGCATCGTCGTGGTCGGCGCGGGCGCCGGAGGGGTGGAGCTCGCGTTCTGTCTCGACCATCGCCTCCGTCAGGACCGGAGGACCCCGTCCATCACGGTCGTCTACGGGTCCGACCGGCCGCTGCCGGGCCGGTCGCAGCGGATCTCCGACACCGTCGTGGCCGCCGCGCAGAAGCGGGGCATCGCGCTCCGTCCCTCCATCCGGGTCGTCTCCGTCGGGTCGGATCAGGTGACCCTCGAGGACGGCGCCGTGCTGGACGCCGATCTGACGATCTGGGTGACCGGTGCGGCCGCGCATCCCCTCGGTCCCGACAGCGGGCTCCCGACGGACGCCCGCGGCTTCATCCGCGTGCGCGACACCCTCGAGGTGGAAGGCTGCACCGACCTGTTCGCCGTCGGCGACTGCGCCGTGCCCGCCTCGTGGCCCGGGATCCCGAAGGCCGGGGTGTACGCCGTGCGCGAAGGGCCCGTGCTGGCCGACAACCTGCGGGCGCGGCTCGCGGGCGACGTGCTCTACGACTACCGCGCCCAGACCGACTTCTTCAGCATCCTCAACCTCGGCGACGGCACGGCCATCGGCACCAAGTGGGGCGTCGCCATCTCCGGATCCGCGGTGATGGCGTGGAAGGACCGCATCGACCGCCGCTTCATGGACCGCTTCCAGGTGCTCGGTCCCGATGGCACGCCCGCATCCGCGTTCCTGCAGGGCATGCCCCCGATGCCCGACCTCGAGATGGTGTGCGGAGGCTGCGCGGCGAAGGTCGGCCAGACCCCGCTCACCCGGGCCCTCGCGCGGCTCGCCCCCGCTCCGCCCCGTCCTGACGTGGTGATCGGGCCGGAGCAGGCCGACGACGTCGTGGCCTGGCGCGCGGGCGGGAAGCTCGTCGTGCAGAACCTCGACGCGTTCACGGCCTTCACCGACGACCCCTGGGTGGTCGGGGTCGCCGCAGCTCACAACGCCACGAGCGATCTGTACGCCAAGGGCATCGATCCCGAGCACGCCATGGCGTTCGTGCAGATCCCGGAGCACGAAGACCCCGAAGAAGCGCTGTTCCAGGTGATGTCCGGGCTGCGGGCCGCCCTCGACCCCGACGGGGTGGCCCTGCTCGGCGGGCACACCGTGGTGGGCGAGAAGCTGGTGGTCGGGCTGGCCGTCACCGCGCACACCGACCGGGTGCCGTGGAGCCTCGACGGGGCGCGTCCCGGGGATGCCATCGTGCTCACCCGACCGCTCGGGACGGGCGTGCTGTTCCACGCCGACATGGCGGGCCGGGCGCGCGGGAGGTCCGTGCAGGCGGCCCTCTCCGAGATGCTCCAGGGAAACGGAGCCGTGTCACGCGCGCTCCGCGAGGTCGAGGTGCACGCCTGCACCGACGTCACGGGGTTCGGGCTCGCCCGACACCTCGCGGAGATCCTGCGGGCGTCGGGCGTGTCGGCCACCCTCGAGGTGTCGAGCCTGCCGGCCCATCCCGGGGTCACGGCCCTGCTGGCGACGGGCGAGCGGAGCACGTTCCACGACGAGAACCGCGGCGTGCTGAAGTCCCTGCGGGTCGACACCGAAGCCGGCCTGCACCCGGCCTTCGAGCTTCTGTTCGACCCCCAGACGTGCGGCGGGCTGCTCGTCGTGACCCCCGAGCCCGAGCGCGTGCCCGGCGTACGCATCGGCACGATCACGGCGGCGCGGTCGGACGGCGCGGTGTTCGAGGTCGTGCCGGGTCATTGAGCGTGCGGCGTTAAGGTCGGGGCATGCAGATCCCCGTCACCGTCGTCACCGGCTTCCTCGGCACGGGGAAGACCTCCGCGATCCTGTCCGCGTTCGAGCACCGCCCCGACGGCGCGCGCTGGGCAGTGATCGTCAACGAGTTCGGCGAGGTCGGGCTCGACGGGGTGATCCTCGGCGAGGGCGGGGTGGCCGTGAAGGAGATCCCCGGCGGGTGTATCTGCTGCACGGCCGGCGTCGCGCTGCGGTTCGGGCTGGTGGAGATCCTGCGGACGCAGAAGCCCGACCGGCTGTTCATCGAGCCCACCGGGCTGGCCGACCCCGCGTCCATCCTCGACCTGCTCCGGCAGCCCGGCATCCGCGACCACGTCGTGCCGCGCGCTACCATCGGCCTGATGGACCCCCGCCACCTCGCCGACCCCCGGTACACCGAGCACGACGTGTGGAACGCGCAGATCGCCCTGTGTGACGTGCTCGTCGGGGGGTTCGCGGACGTCACCACCCCCGCGGAAGACGCCGCCTTCGAGGCCTTCGCGTCGGCGCTCTGGCCTCCGAAGTCCCTCGTCGCCCGCCGCAGCGGCACGCTCGACGCCGCCTGGCTCGACCTCGACCCCTACCCGCGCGAGATCGAGCACCACCACACCCACGATGCCCACGAGCCGAGCTCGGGGTGGGTCTACCCGCGCACGACGCTGTTCGACCCCGAAGCGCTCACCGAGGTCCTCCAGTCGCTCCTGCGCCCCAATCCGCTCGTGCCGGCGGGCCTGTTGCGGGCCAAGGGCATCTTCCGCACGAAGGGCCGGTGGCTGCTGTTCCAGGGCACGCCCACCACCCTGTCCACGAGCCCGGTGCGCTGGCGTCGCGACAGCCGGGTCGACCTCATCGCGGCGGGCCCAGCAGACTGGGAGGCCGTCGGCGCGAAGCTCGCCACGGCCACCACGACCGCTACCTGACGATCGCCACGAGCTGGTGGGAGCGGCCGATCAGCCGCCCGGAGGCGTCCCACACCGCGTTCACCTGGTCGCTGTAGCCCTGGCGGTTCAGATCGCTCGTCACCAGCGTGCGGTACCAGCCGTCGGACTGCGTCGCCAGCGGCGCGAACAGCTGGAAGTGGATGGCGACCGAAGCGGCCGGGCGCGGGCGCGGCAGCATCGGGAGCACCGCCAGCGGCCAGGCGTCGAGCAGAGCGAGCGCGAGCGGCGTGGTGAGCGGCTCGTCGACCCGGGGCCGCAGCCAGCCCGCACTGCGGGCGTTCGCGCCTCCCGTGAAGGGCACGCCCTCCGAGAACCGGAACGCGAAGTGCTGCGTGAACACGGGCACTCCCGGGGCCGTGCCGAGGTCGGGCAGGCGCTCGACCGGGTGCAGGTCGGGCGGGGTCGCGCGGTCGAAGTCGGCGTCTTCGGTGCGGCCCGACGCCAGCGTGGCCGTCGCGAGCACGAGGGGCAGGCCGTCGCGCTCGATGCGTGCGGAAGCGTACGTGACCGCGGCGCCCTTGCGCTCGACGACCACACGAACGTCGAGCGGACCGGGCTCTGCCGGCGCACACAGGTGGACGGACAGCGCCCGCACGGTGCGGCGGCCGCCCTCCCCCGCGACGCGCTCGAGGCACCGGCCCAGCGTGGCGGACAGCAGCCCGCCGAACGTGCCCGGGCCCTGGTTCCAGCTCGCGTCGAACTCGCCCCGGAAGTGCCCGGGGCCGACTTCGGGCAGCTCTGCGAGGCCCGCGATCACATCGCCGCCGCGTGGGCGCGGATCTTCGCGACCATGGACTGGAACCCGTTCCGGCGGTTCACGGACAGGTGGGCGTCGAACCCGATGCGGGCGAACACGTCGTCGATGTCGACGGCCGCGATCTCGGCGGCCGTCTTGCCGTGGAACATCGCGCGAGCGAGCGCCACGAGGCCCCGCACGATCGCGGAGTCGCTGTCGGCGTCGAACTCGAGCCGCTTCGGCGGACCCGGATCGACGCGAGGCACCACCCACACCTGCGAGATGCAGCCGCGCACACGGTATTCGTCGGTCTTGTAGGCGTCGTCGAGGTCGGGCAGCTCGCGGCCGAGGTCGATCAGGTAGCGGTAGCGCTCTTCCCACGTCTCGAAGAAGCCGAAGTCGTCGACGAGCTCCTCGATGTCCATCGCGTCCCCCTGGCCGGGTGCTGTAACCAGCGCGACCGGGCTATGTGCGCCGGCACGGAGGTCCGATGGACGCGAACGAGTGGCAGTACCGTCCGGAGCCCGACATCGCGATTCCCGGGGGAGTCGGGTCGGTGCCCAGCAGCCGTGGCGCGCCGCGACGGGGCTGGGAGATCGTGCAGACGTACGTGGGCAGCCCGGAGTCCGCGGGACGGGAGCTCCACGAAGACCTCCAGGGCGGCACAGCGGGCGTCCGGCTTTCGCTCGACACCCCCGACCGCGCATCGTTCGCCGTCGCGCTGGACGGCGTCGACCTCGCCACCCTCCCGGTGGAGCTCGCGCACGGCACACTCGCGAGCGCTCGGGCCCTCGTCGAGATGGCCACGGAGCGCGGCACGCCGCCGGGTCCGCTGCGCCTCGACCTCGGGATCGACCCGTACGGCACGCTCGCGACCACGGGGGCCTTCGTCGACGGCCCCGCCGACGTGGCGTCGTTCGCGGCCCGGGAGTGCGGGCGCGGGTGCCGTACGTACACCCTCGACGACGCCGTCTGGCACGACGCCGGCGCGGACGAGGCGTGGTGCCTCGCGCTCCAGCTGGCGTCGGGCGTCCAGTTGCTGCGCGACCTCGATGCGCTCGGGCTCCACTCCGAGGCCGCGTTCGCGCAGGTGGCGTTCCGGTGCGCGATGCCGGGTCGGTTCCTGCTCGGCATCGCCAAGCTGCGCGCCCAGCGCCGCCTGTGGGCCCGCATCGGCGAGGCCTGCTCGGTCGACGCCACGGCTTCGCAGACCGCTGCGCCTGCGTGGCGCGAAGCGACCGTGCGCGACCCGTGGGTGAACATCCTGCGCACCACCACCGCCGCGTTCGCGGGCATCGTGGGCGGCGCGGAGCGCGTCGACACGGCCCCGTTCGCTGCGGGTGACGAAGCGCGCCGGCTGGCCCGCAACACCCAGCTGGTGCTCCGCGACGAGGCCCACCTCGGACGGGTCGCGGATCCGGCCGGGGGCTCCCTGGCGCTGGAGGCGCTCACCGAAGCCCTGGCGCACGCGGCCTGGTCGCGGTTCCAGGACCTCGAGCGCGAGGGCGGGATCGAAGCCGCCCTGCGGAACGGCCGTGTGCAGCGGGAGATCGCGGCATCGCGAGACCGCCTGGTCGCGCGCGTCCGGACGCGGAAGGCGCCCATCCTCGGCGTCAGCCGGTACCCGTCGCTCACCGAGGATCGGCTCGCGCCCGCCGCACATCCGGTGCGTCCGGTGGCTGCGGGGCCGGAGATCGACCCGGTCCGCCCGGTGCGGCTCGCCGAGCCCTACGAAGCGCTGCGCGAGCGCGAACCGGCGCCGGTGTACTTCGCCACGCTCGGTCCGCTGGCCGAGCACACCGCGCGCACGGGCTTCGGGCGCGAGCTCGTGGAGGCCGGTGGGCTCCAATGTGTCGTGCCCGACGGCGTGGAGACGGCCGCGCAGAACGAAGCCGCGTACGCAGCCTCCGGAGCGCGCGTGGCCGTGATCAGCGCGCACGACCGCCGGTTCGCGGGCGAGGCCGTCGAGCTCGCCAACCGGCTGGCCGGTGCGGGCGCCGCGGTGTGGATGCTCGGAAAGCCCGGTGAGCACGAAGCCACCCTGCGCGCGGCGGGCGTGCGCGACTTCCTGTTCCTCGGAGGCGATGCGCTCGCCACGCTGGACGCACTGTGGACGGAGGTGCAGGCATGATCCCCGACTTCACGAGCCTCCCGCTCGGATCCCCCCGTCCCGCGGGCACGATCGACGGAGAGCCCGCCGGAACCCCCGAGCAGATCGAGCTCCTCCCGTCCTACGGGCCCGAGAGCCTCGCCACCGTCGCGCATCTCGGCACCCAGGCCGGCGAGCCCCCGTACGTCCGGGGCCCGTACGGGTCGATGTACACCGGCCGCCCGTGGACCGTGCGCCAGTACGCCGGCTTCTCCACGGCCGAGCAGAGCAACGCGTTCTACCGGCGCAACCTGGCGGCGGGCCAGAAGGGCCTGTCGATCGCCTTCGATCTGCCGACCCACCGCGGGTACGACAGCGATCACCCGCGCGTGACGGGCGACGTGGGCATGGCCGGGGTCGCGGTCGACTCCCTCCTCGACATGCGCATCCTGTTCGAGGGCATCCCGCTCGACCAGATGAGCGTGTCGATGACCATGAACGGCGCCGTGCTGCCCATCATGGCGCTCTACATCGTGGCGGCCGAGGAGCAGGGCGTGAAGCCCGCGCAGCTCGCCGGGACCATCCAGAACGACATCCTCAAGGAGTTCATGGTCCGGAACACCTACATCTACCCGCCCACGCCGAGCATGCGGATCATCGCCGACATCTTCGCGTACACGGCGAAGGAGATGCCGCGGTTCAACAGCATCTCGATCAGCGGGTACCACATGCAGGAGGCCGGAGCGACGGCCGACCTCGAGCTCGCGTACACCCTCGCCGACGGCGTGGAGTACCTGCGCACCGGCATCGCCGCCGGGCTCGACATCGACGCCTTCGCGCCGCGCCTGTCGTTCTTCTTCGCCATCGGCACCGACTTCTGGATGGAGGTCGCGAAGCTCCGCGCCGCGCGCCTGCTCTGGGCGGAGCTGCTGGCCCCGTTCGCGCCGAAGAACCCGAAGAGCTCGATGCTGCGCACCCACTGCCAGACCAGCGGGTGGAGCCTCACCGCGCAGGACGTGTGGAACAACGTCGTCCGCACGGCCATCGAAGCGATGGCGGCGACCCAGGGCGGTACCCAGAGCCTGCACACGAACGCGTTCGACGAAGCGCTCGCGCTCCCGACCGACTTCTCGGCCCGCATCGCCCGGAACACCCAGCTCTACCTGCAGCTCGAGACCGACACGTGCCAGGTGATCGACCCGTGGGGCGGGAGCTGGTTCGTGGAGAAGCTCACCCACGACCTCGCGGCGCGCGCCCGGTCCCACATGGCCGAGATCGACGCGCTCGGGGGCATGGCGAAGGCCATCGAGCAGGGCATCCCGAAGCTCCGCATCGAAGAGGCCGCGGCCCGCACGCAGGCGCGCATCGACAGCGGCGAGAAGGTCGTGATCGGGGTCAACCGGCACCGCCGCGCCCACGAGCCCGACATCGACGTGCTCCAGGTCGACAACCAGGCCGTCCGCGACGCGCAGATCGCGCGCCTGAACCAGCTCCGCGCCGACCGGGACGACGCCGCCGTCGAGTCTGCCCTCCACGCGCTCACCCGGAGCGCGGAGACGGGCGAGGGCAACCTGCTCGATCTCGCCGTGAAGGCGGCCCGCTCGCGGTGTACCGTCGGGGAGATCTCGCTCGCGCTCGAGCGCGCCTGGGGCCGCCACAAGGCCACCATCCAGGCCGTCCAGGGTGTCTACTCGGCCGAGGTCCAGCGAGCGGGAGGCGACATCTCCGGGATCTCCGAGCGCATCGAGCGGTTCCGGTCCGAGCAGGGCCGCCGTCCGCGCATCCTCGTCGCGAAGATGGGGCAGGACGGCCACGACCGCGGCCAGAAGATCATCGCCACGGCGTTCGCGGACATCGGGTTCGACGTCGACATCGGTCCCCTGTTCCAGACGCCCGAGGAGACCGCCATGCAGGCGGTCGAGAACGACGTGCACATCGTCGGCGTCAGCTCGCTCGCGGCCGGCCACCTCACCCTGGTCCCCGCGCTCCGCAAGGCGCTCGACGCCCAGGGGCGCGACGACATCCTGATCGTATGCGGAGGGGTCATCCCGCCGCAGGACTACGCCGCGCTCACGGCCGCCGGCGCCGTCGCGGTGTTCGGTCCCGGAACCGTCCTCTCCGAGGCTGCGATCGAGCTCCTCGACGTCCTGGAAGGATGAAGCCGCTCCCCTCGGTCGAGGTGATGGTCGCGGGGGTCCTGGAGGGCAACCGCGCCATGCTGGCGCGCGCGATCACGCTGGTGGAGTCCACGCGTGCCGACCACCAGCAGCAGGCCGGCGAGGTGCTGACCGCCGTGATGCCGCACACCGGAAAGGCCGTGCGCGTCGGCATCACCGGGGTGCCGGGCGTCGGGAAGTCCACGTTCATCGAGTCGATGGGGCGCCAGCTCACGGCCGCCGGCACCCGCGTGGCCGTGCTCGCCGTCGACCCGTCCTCGAGCCGCTCCGGGGGCAGCATCCTCGGCGACAAGACGCGCATGGAGGAGCTCGCGCGAGACCCGATGGCGTTCATCCGGCCGTCTCCCACGAGCGGAACGCTCGGCGGGGTCGCGTCCCGCACGCGCGAGGCGATGCTCCTGTGCGAAGCGGCCGGGTACGGCGTGGTGCTCGTGGAGACCGTGGGGGTCGGGCAGTCGGAGCTCGTGGTCGCCGGGATGACCGACACGTTCCTCGTGCTCATGCTCGCGGGCGCAGGCGACGAGCTGCAGGGCATCAAGCGCGGGCTCATGGAGCTCGCGGACGTCCTCGCGGTGAACAAGGCCGACGGCGACAACGCCACGCCCGCGCGCCGGGCCGCGAGCACCTACCGGGGCGCGCTGCGGCTGCTGCATCCGGCCGACAGCGACTGGAAGCCCCGGGTGCTGACGTGCTCCGGGCTCGACGGCAGCGGCGTCTCCGAGGTGTGGCAGGCCATCCTCGACCACCGCGCGAGCCTGGAGTCCACCGGCGACCTGTCCGCCCGACGGGCCCGCCAACAGCTCGACTGGATGTGGCGCATGGTCGACGAGCGCCTGCGGGCGGCCCTGCGCGGGCACCCCGACGTGCAGGCCGCGCTCACCGACGTGGAGGCTGCGGTTCGGTCCGGGGAGCTCCCTGCCACGCGGGCCGCGACCCGCCTGCTCGAGGCCTTCGGGCTCGCTCACTCCTCGTAGGCGGCCCGCAGGTCGTGGATGCGCTCGTCGGCGTCGGCACCGTCGAGCACGTGGGACAGCGCGAGGGCGGCGGCCTCGAGGGCTCCGGGGAGCGCATCGGGGTGCGTGCGGTGCAGCGTGTCGAGGATGGCGCGCGCGACGGTCTCGCCCGCGGTGGGCACGCGCCCCACGTCGTCCTCACGCTCGATGAGGACCATGGCGATGCGGTTCTTCAGCCCGCCGCCGCGGCCGAACGTCCACCCGGAGCCCTGCTCCACGGCGTCGACGTACGGGTAGCTCGCCTGGAAGTCGGTCTCGGTCTTCTTGGCGTCGTAGGCGTCCATCATGTCGATGTCGGGGACCCGCACGCCCGGCAGGCCGGTGGCCTTCTCGGACGGGAGGGAGTGCCCGGACACCACGCGGATGCAGCGCCACGCCGCCTGCTGCCAGTGGTCGCCGTCGGAGGCCGCGAGGATCACGCGCGTGCCGGGGAGCGCGCGGATGACGAGGGAGCTGACCTCGCGGCCGTCCCAGCCGCCGCGCTGTGCACCGCTCGGGAAGAACCGCACCTGCTGGCGCTTCCCGTTCATGTTCTTCCCGGCGTACGCGACGAGATCCGCGCGCACACCCGGACCGACCCGCCAGATCACGGCCATGGGGCCTCCAGGACGCGAGGTTCGCACCCGCACGGGATCCGGGCAAGCCCCCGAAGCGGACGCACCCCACAATCGGCCCGATGGGCACGGGCGGATCGCGCGTGCTCCCACCTTCGGCCCGCGGTCGGACGGGCCCTCGGGCTTCGCGACGTCTCCTGTCCCGCGCGCCTGGGGCCGAATGCCGGGTTAGCCTGCTTGAGAATGTCCGTTCTAATTATGTTTTTCCCGAATCATCACTTTTCGTCACGGCACCGCGTGCCCACACTCTGGAACGCCCACCGACCCCGGAGTGCCCATGTCGAACCGTCCCAACCCGCTCCTGCTGCCGTTCGGGTTCTCCCGGTACGGGCAGATGCGTGCCCTGTCGCAGCTCGTGGGCGGCCTCCTCGCGTTCCTGGTGATGAGCCTGCGCATGTGCATGACGTCCGACCCGAACGACCTGGTGTACGACGTGCACCGCGACCGTCCCGCCGTACACGCGGAGGCGGCGCCCGGCCGGGCCCCCGCGATCCCCGAGCACCACATGGCCGGCGCGTACTACCCCGAAGACCACCCGGAGCTGGCCAGCGCAGGACCGGAGTCGTCCCTCGACCCCATCGCGCTCGGCGCAGCCGTGGTGGGGGGCGTGTTCGCGGCCTCGCTCGCGGGTAGCTTCGCGTTCTTCCTGCTCGGCGGCACGGAGCCCGAGCACCCCATCGCCGACGCCGACCTCGATCGCTGAAGCCGCGCTCCTTCCCCGTCTTTCCGGAGATTGCATGGAGCCCGACGACCCTCCGCCCACGAGCCGCCCTCCCGAGAGCGCGTTCATCCGGCCCTTCGCGTGGGAGCCGTATCGACAGGGCCCCCGCGCGCACGCCGCTGCCCTGGCGCTCGGCGTGGCCATCGTGGCGTTCATGTCCGTGGCCGGTGGAATCCACATCGGCGGGTCCGCCGACGACCTCGAGGAGGACGAGGGTACGCGGAGCGTGCTCGACGGCGCCGACCCCCACATGGCGGGCGCGTGGTACCCCGAGGAGGACGCGTCGGGGGGCGCGTGGGGGTTCGACCCCGCGAGCGTCGGAGTTGCCGCGGGCGGCGGCCTCCTGGTCGCGACCCTCGCGGGTGGCCTGGTGTTCTTCCTGCTCGGCGGGACCGAGCCGGACGCGACCTGCCGTAGTCAGCGCCGGATGTCGTCGTTCGCGAACAGCGGGTCGTCGAGCGCACGGTCGAGCGCGCCGGCCTCTCCGCGCAGCTCCTGGTCGAAGAAGCCGAGCACGAGCGTGCGGAAGCGCGCCCGCGCGGACTCCCCTTCGCTCCCCTCGATGGCTTCGGAGTGCCCGACGCCTTCCATCAGCACGAGGGCCTGCTCGTCGATGATCCCGGCGAAGGTCTCGCTCTCCTGCCACGGCACCGTGCCGTCTTCGAAGCCCGCCGCGAGCACGGTGGGCGGTCCGACGGGGTCGGGATCGCCGTCGAACACCACCCCGAGGGTCTGCGGGACCGCGAGCAGCACGACCGCATCGGCCTGGTCGGTGCGGCAGCAGGCGTAGCGCGTCCAGCCCATCACCGTAGCGGCCCCGAGCGAGTGCCCGATCACCCCGAAGGTGTCCGGATCGAAGCGGCGGTAGAACGCATCGTCGGGGTCGGCGACCGCAGCCTGGAGGTGCTCGAGGGTGGCCGTGAGATCGCCGGGCTGGTTCGGGAGGTCGGCCACGCCTGCGTAGCCCGCGCCCGACTCGTTGTTCGTGGCCGGGAATGCGAGGGCGGCCACGAACAGGCCGGAAGCAGCGAGCTCGGAGGCGAACGTGTCGAACTTGCGCGGGTTCCCGTCGATGCCGTGCGCGATCAGCACGAGCGGACGATCCTGCACGTCGGTGCCGGCGTCGGACCACGTGAGCAGGAGGATCTCGCGGGAGTCGGACGCGGCGAGCTCGCCGTAGGGCTCGGTCGGCCGCGACGGGTCGACGAAGGTGCGCTCTTCGTAGAGGAAGGCGTCCTGCACCTGCGGCGCCGTGCATCCAGCCAGCCACACGAGCATCAGACGCCCCGAGCCTCCGGGTCCCACAGGACCTTGTGCAGCTGCAGCTGGAAGCGAACGGGCAGTCGGTCGGCCACGATCCAGTCGGCCAGCTCGGTGGGGTTCACGAGCCCCCACGCGGGCGAGAACAACACGGCGGCGACCTTCGAATCGAGCCCGTGCTCACGGGTGATCTCGCGGGACCACTCGTAGTCGCGCCGGCTGGCGATGACGAACTTGACCTCGTCGTGCGGGCGCAGCTTCGGCACGTTCTCCCACAGGTTCGCGTCGACCTCGCCGGAGTCGGGCGGCTTGAGGTCGAGGATGATGTGGACCGGGTCGGGCACCGCGCTGATGTCGCGCGACCCGCTGGTCTCGAGGAGCACCTCGTGGCCGAGCTCGATCAGCCGAGCCATGAGCGCGGGGGCGTTCTTCTGGACCAGGGGCTCGCCGCCGGTGACCTCGATGGTGTGGATGCCGTGGGCGTGGGCTTCCTGCGCGACGTCCTCGAGGTCGCGGTGGACCCCGCCCGTGAACGTGAACTCGGAGTCACACCAGGTGCAACGCAGGTTACAACCGGTGAGTCGCACGAACACACACGGCTTGCCCGCGTGCGTCGACTCGCCCTGAACGCTGGCGTAGACCTCGGTGATGCGGATCCGACGCTCGGCCGGGATCTCAGTAGGAGCTGTCCCCATGTGGTCCGTTATCGCAGCCCTCCTCGGTCAGCCCGCGCTCGCCGCGGACGCCACGCAGCCCCACCCCCACCAGGGGGTGCTGAAGAAGTTCGTCGGTAAGCCGACCCTCCCCGCGCTCACCGCTGACGAGCTCGCGACGCTGGCGGCCGGGAAGCCGGTGTTGAAGCAGGAGCGGGGGTCCGACGGGGGCCGCGGAATCGCCGTTCAGGACGTGCATGCCGACGCGAAGACGATCTGGTCGCGCATCCTGGCGTTCGACCGCTACCCCGACTGGGTCGACAACGTGAAGGTGTGCGAGAGCTACGAAGAGGCCGGCGCCACGGTGAAGACGCACTTCGTGATCGGCGCGCCCATGGTGTCGGCCGAGTACTGGATCGTGCACGACGTGCACCCCGAGCAGAACTACCTCACCTGGCAGCTCGACTACTCCCGCAGCAACGACCTCGATGACAGCGTGGGGTTCTGGTTCGTCGAGGAGCTGCCCGACAAGCCCGGTTGGTCGCGGCTGTTCTACTCGGTCGACGTGCGTGTGGGCGGCTGGGTGCCGGCGTTCGTCGAGAACATGATCGCGAAGAGCGGGCTGACCAAAGCCACGGCGTGGGTGAAGCGGGAATCCGAGAAGTCGGCGGGCACCGCGGAGGAGTAGGCAATAGAGGGCGGCCCATGAAGCGCTTCGTCCTCCTGGCCGTCCTGTTGCTCTCCTCCACCGCCTGCGGCGACGACTTCGCGTCGGCCCAGTCCGTCGGAACGATCGACGCTTTCGAGAAGTACCTCGCAGACAACCCGAACGGGCGCTTCCGCATCCAGGCGCTCGCGCAGCTCGAGACGCTCTACCTCGAAGACGCCCGCAAACAGGGCGATCTCGCAGGATACGACCGCTATCTCGAGCGCTTCCCCGAGGGCGATCTGCAGGAGAAGGCGCGCAAGGAGCGCGAGCAGTTCCTGTTCGACTGGGCGAAGCAGGAGGCCAGCGAGGCCGCGTGGGACAAGTTCCTCGAAGAGTACCCGCGCGCCGACAAGAAGCGCCTGGCGGAGGCGAAGCGGCTGCGGTCCGTGGCGGGCTACGTGTCCAGCCTGTCCTGGTCCGACCTCACGATCGAGCCGGTGAACCTCGCGGAGGACCCGAAGGGGCCGAAAGACGGCTGGGGCTTCACGATGGAGGTCACGAACAAGGGCACGAAGTCGCTCTCGGATCTGCGGTTCACGATCGACTACCTCGGTCCGAACCCCGGCCAGGTGCTCGACAGCAAGGAGTGGCCGGTCGTCGCGAAGAACTGGGGCGTGCCGATGGAAGAGGAGAAGATGGTGCCCATGAAGCCGGGCGAGACGCGCACGTGGTTCTGGTCCGACGGCGGGCTGCCCGAGGTGTGGGAGCAGAAGGCCCGCGTGTACCCGACGCGGATCACGCTGGTCGAGTGATCGCGGCCGCGCGGATCGTCACCGGATTGGCACCGGCGCTCCGCACCTCCGCGAAACGGGCAGACTCGCCTTGCGAATCCTGGTTCCTCCCGGCCCGTGCGACGCGTTCGAACCGCGCGAAGTTCACGCGCGATCGTGACGCCGCCTCGTCGGCAGCGTAGAATGCGCCCACCTATGGAGGAGACACCCATGTACAAGGTCATCGTTCCGTTCGGACTCCTGCTGCTCGGCACCGCCTGCGGCATCTCGGACAGCGTCGGTCTCGGCGAGCTCTCCGAGTCGCAGCAGACCAAGCTGTGCGAGGAGCTCTCCGACTTCGAAACCGTCACGCTCGACTGTGAGGGCATCACCATCGAGCTCGAGCCCACCCCGGTGAGCGAGTGCGAGACGGCCTACGCCGCCATCCCCGAGAGCTGCACCGCGAACGTCGGCGACGCCCGCGCCTGCATCGAGGCCGTGAAGTCCGCCACGTGCGACACCGACTTCACCACGGGCCCCTGCGCCGCGATCTTCGACGCCAGCTGCGTCGCCGCGGCCGAGTAAGGTCGCACTCCGTCGTTCCGCGGACCGTGCCGCGGAATTCCCGTGACCGGGAGCCTTCAGCGAGCTGGCTCGCTGACTCCTCCCTGAATTTGGAGGGCCGCCCAGCGGTCCTTCGACAGCAGAGGCCTCGCTTCCTCCGGGAAGCGGGGCCTCTCTGTTCAGGGCGTCCGATCGTGGCGCCCGCGGGTCACCAGCGCCAGGCCTTCACGGCGGCCATCATGGCCTCGACGCCCTCGATGGGCGTGCTCGGCAGCACGCCGTGGCCGAGGTTGAACACGTGGCCCCGGGGCCCGGCCGCCTCGATGATGGCGTTCACCTTCGCGGTGATGGACTCGGGGGGACCGTAGAGCGCGATGGGGTCGAGGTTGCCCTGGACCGGCATGTCGCCGAGCAGCGCGCGGGCCTCGCCCATGTCGGTCCGCCAGTCGATGCCCATGACGTCCGCACCGGTCTTCTTCGCGATGGGCAGGATGCTCGACAGGTCTTTGCTGTAGAAGATGCGCGGCGCGCCGGACACGCGCTCGAGCGCGCGGATGGACGCCGGGAGCGCGAACCGCTCGTAGTCGGCCCGTGACAGCGCGCCCGCCCAGGTGTCGAACATCTGCACGCCCGCCGCACCCGCATCGATCTGAGCCTGCAGGTAGTCGCCCACCACGTCGGCGAGCAGCCCGAGCACGTGCTCGGCGAGGTGCGGAGCGGTCATCAGCATGCGCTTCGGCTCGAGCCAGTCTTTCGAGCCCTTGCCCTCGACGAGGTAGCAGAACAGCGTCCACGGGGCGCCCGCGAAGCCGAGGATGGGGGTGTCGGGACGGGCACTCCGGAACAGCCGGATGGTCTCGGGCACCCACGGGAGGGCCTCGCTCACATCGGGACGCACGAGGCTCTTCACGTCGGCTTCGGTGCGCACGGGCTCGGGCACACGCGGGCCGATGCCCTTCTCCATCGTGAAGTCGCGCCCGATGGCGGAGAGCACGGGCAGGATGTCGCTGAACACGATGGCGGCGTCGGTGTCGAACCGATCGACCGGCTGGCACGTGACCTCGCACGCGATCTCGGGCGTGTGGCAGAGCTCGAGGAAGCTCACGCGGCTGCGGACCTCGCGGTACTCCGCCATGTAGCGCCCCGCCTGACGCATGAACCAGACGGGTGGCCGATCGACGGGGAGCCCGCGCAGTGCGTTGCCGAGCCGCTCGTGTTTGTCCATGACCCTCTCTCCTGTGGCCGCACAGTATGCCGGATCGGCGCGCTCATGGGATAGGCTCTCGGCATGCTCGTCCTGACCGCGTTCCTGGCGTGTTCCGACGCCCACGCGCTGCAGCGCATCCAGTCCGGTCCGACGCTCGAGCTGGGCGTGGGGCCCGCGCTCGGCGGTGCTCCTGCACGCTTCGCCGTGGGCGGCCAGCTGTCGGCGGGCTGGTGGGTGGGCCCGTACGACGACGACTACGCGCTCGGCCGCTTCTGGGCGGTCGCGGTGACGGGTCGGGTCGATCTGGAGACGGCCACGGGCGCGATCCGGGTGGCGCCCCTGCTCGAGCTCCGGCGCGGCATGGACCTCTTCGTGGTCGCGCCACACTTCTTCGTGGCCGCGGGGCCCGTGCTGACGGTCACGGAGCGGTCCGCCACGGGGGTCACCGGGCGGGTCGGGGGCGGGCTGAAGCTGCGCCGCACCCGAAAGCTCGGGATCACGGCGCGGCTCGGGGGCGGTGTCGACTACGTCGCGCAGCGTCTCTCCCCGGCGGTCGGGCTCACATTCGGCGTGGGCTGGTCGTCTCCCGTGCGCTGAGGCCCGTGGGCGCGGGGCCTTCACAATCCTTCACACGACGCAGGATGCCTTCGGAGAAGCGCAACGGTCGCCCAACACGGGCACCCTAGGTTGAGGACACACCCACCCTGGAGGTCGTCATGAAGCGCATCGTCACCCTGGTCCTCGGAGCCGTCGGGCTGTCCGCCCTCGCCGCTGGAGGCCTCGCGGTCGCCGGTCCTCCGGGAGGGTTCCGTGGCGGACCCGGCGGGCACGACGGACCTCCCGGAATCGAGGGACACGTCCTGCACCTGATCCAGGAGCTCGACCTCACCGACGCGCAGAAGCAGGTGCTCCGCGACATCCGCGAGGAGAACATGGCCGAGCGCGAGGCCCACCGCTCGGAGCGCGAGGCGCACATGGCCATCGTGCGGGAGCAGCTCCTGTCCGACGTGCCCGATGCCGCCCTGCTCCACTCGATGATCGATCAGAACGCCGCCGAGATGCAGGCCCGCGCCCACGACCGTCTCGACACCGTGCTCGAGATCCAGGCCATCCTGACGCCCGAGCAGCGTGCGCAGGTGGCGGCGTCGCTCGACGAGGCGCGCGAGCGCCACGAAGACCGCCGCGAGCAGTTCCGGTCGGGCGAGCGTACGCGGGTCGGCGAAGGCCCGCGCGGTCGCGAGTAGTATCGAGCCGTGCCCACCGTCCTGGTCATCGACGACGACGCGCGCCTGCGCGACCTGCTCTCGGAGTACCTCTCCGGGCGTGGGCACGTCGTCGAGACCGCCGAGGACGGGGAGGTCGGGCTCCGCAAGGCCCTCGGCGGCACCGCCGACATCGCGGTGCTCGACCTCATGATGCCGGGCATGGACGGCCTGCAGGTCCTCCGGGAGCTGCGGGCGCACTCGCGTCTGCCGGTGATCGTGCTCACGGCGCGCGGCGACGACTTCGACCGCATCGTCGGGCTGGAGCTCGGGGCCGACGACTACCTGGCGAAGCCGTTCAACCCGCGCGAGCTGACCGCGCGGATCGACGCCATCCTCCGGCGCGCCGGAGCCCCCCCACCGTCCGGAGCCCTGCTGGCCGCCGGTCCCATCCGGGTCGACCCCGATCGGCGCACCTGCACGGTGTCCGGCGAGCCCATCGAGCTCACCACGACCGAGTTCGACATCCTCCGCGCGCTGGTGTCCAACGCGGGCCGCGTGATTCCGCGGGAGAAGCTCATGGAGCTCGCTCGCGGCGAGGCTTTTGCAGCGTTCGATCGCTCGGTCGACGTGCATGTGAGCCATCTGCGCCGCAAGCTCGGCGACAGCGCGCGCAGCCCGGCGCTGATCAAGACGATCCGCGGCGTCGGCTACCTGGTGCCGCGCGACCCCGAGGCCCCGTGAGCCTCACCGCCCGCATCACGACGGCGATCCTGATGCTCGTGCTCGCGACGGCCACGCTGTCGTGGGTGGTGTCGAGTCGCCTCGTGTTCCGCCCGTTGGTCGACGAGGTGTACTCGGCGTACCTCACGGAGGTCGCGTTCGTGGGCGAGCGTATCGACCATGGCGGCGAGATCCGGCACCTCGCCGAAGCCCTCGACCTCCGCGTCACGCCGTTCCCGGGCGCGATCCCGCCGCACTGGCGTGCACAGGTGGTGCGGGGGCGCCGGCTGTTCAAGCCGCCCGGCCCGCGAAACGTGGTGCTCGTGGAGACGCGCGCGGGCCTGTTCCAGGTACAGCGCGACCTGGATCTGGAGCGTCCCGGGCGTCGCCTGCCGCTCATGCTCCTGGGGGTGGCCCTCGTCATCGTGGTGATGTCGGTGCTCATCGCCCGGCGCAGCGTGGGCCCGGTGCGCATCGCTTCCGACGCGATGACCCGCATGGGAGACGGCCACCTCGACCACCGGCTCGAGATCTCGGGGGCACCCGAGCTCCGAACGGCTGCGCGCGCCTTCAACGCGATGGCGGACCGCATCACGGGCATGCTGCTCGCCGAGCGCCAGCTGATGGCGGGCATCAGCCACGAGCTGCGCACCCCCCTCACCCGCTTGCGCCTCGAGATCGAGCTGCTGCGCGACGCAGGGGTGCAACCGGCCCGTCTCGACCGCATGGAGAGCGATGTCGCCCAGCTCGACGACCTCGTGGGCGAAGCGCTGGAGCTGTCCCGGCTCCAGCTCGGTCAGCGTCCGCTCGAGCGCGAGCGCGTCGATCTCGCCGAGCTGGCCACCACCGTGCTCGACCGCACCGACCTCGCGGGGCGCCCTGTGTCCCGCGAGCTGGGTGCTGCGCCCGCGATGGTCGACCGGAGGCTGGTGGAGCGCGCGGTGGGCAACCTGGTCCAGAACGCGCTGCGGCACACCCCTGCGGGCACGGCCATCGAGGTGCGCACGGAACCCGGGCGCATCGAGATCCGCGACCACGGGCCCGGGGTCCCGGAGGAGGACGTTCCCCACCTGTTCGAGCCGTTCTACCGAACGGAGTCGGGCTCGCGTCGCGCCGAGGGCCACGGGCTCGGGCTGATGATCGTGCAGCAGGTGGTGGAGCTGCACGGAGGCTCGGTGCGGGCATGGAACGCGAATCCGGGGCTCGCCGTGTGCCTCGAGCTGCCCTGACCGCGCAGGCTCGCTGACTCCACTCCGAACGAATATGACGCGCCGCGGAGGTTTCCCTTGGCCGATCTGTACTCGCTGTTCGCCGACGTCTCCGAGCGTCGTACCGAGGAAGCGCTGGGGCACATGCAGCAGCGCGACTGCGCCGCCGGTGACGTGGTGGTCGAAGAGGGCGAGGTGAACGACGCCATGCTGCTCATCGAGTCTGGCGACGTGAAGGTGGAGGCTGGTGGCTTCGAGGTCGCGCGCATGGGCCCGGGCGCGATCATCGGCGAGATCGGTCTGTTCACCCATGCCGTGCGCACGGCCACGGTCACGGCCCTGTCCGACGTGGTGCTGCAGGTGCTCTCCCGCCGCGACTTCATCCAGATGCGGCTGTCGGGCAACCCGGTCGCGTTCCGGATCGAGCGCCGCGCGATCGAGCAGCTCGGTGCACGCTTCCGGGCCCTGGTGGGCGACGTGGTGGAGGTGGCCCGCAAGTCCCCCGCGATGCTGCTTCCGCCCCGCGGAACGTCGGAGTACTCCGGTCACCCGGTGCCGCTGCCGCCCGGCCGCAACCTGAGCGCGCTCCAGAGCGCGTCGGCGTTCGCCACACTGGAGGCCGCGAGCCTCGAGCAGCTGGCCGGCACGATGGAAGCGCGTTCGTTCAGCGCGGGCGAGACGCTCGCCGCCGACGGGCTGGAAGACGGCCCGATGTTCCTGCTCGTGCACGGCCAGGTCGACTGCCTCGCGCCGATGGGCCGCTCGAACCAGGTGCGCGTCGCCACGCTCGATCCGGGCGAGGTGTTCAACCTCGTGCAGCACGTCGACTCGACGCCGCGCCCGGTGTCGTACGTCGCGCGCGAAGGCGTGATCGTGCTCGCCATGCCCCAGGAACCCGTCGTCAAGTTCGTGTGGGCCAACAACCTGGTAGGCAGCGCACTGCGGATCGCGATGATCCGCTCGCTGTCCGACCGCGTGAACCAGGCCAACGCGACCTACAGCCTCGCGAAGCTCATGGCTCCCTGACGGAGCGCGGGAGAGGCGAGCGACAACCGCCCTTCAATCGCGGTAGCGGTTGGTGACCTCGCCCGACTCGATGAGCTGGCGCCGCTTCTCCTCGGAGACCTTCAGCTCCTCGGCGGTCGGATACCCATCGTAGGCCGCGCCCGCATGGGACTTGATCTTGGTTCCGGAGGAGGTCTGGAACACGAAGGGCTTCTCCTCCTTCGGCTCGACCGGGCGCGACACGGGATCCCAGCGGGGCTTGCCGCCGTTCGCGACCGCCTCGGGGTCGTCGTCGGCGAGACCGGGGTTGGTCTCGAGCTCGGTGGAGAGCTTCGGCGCCATCGTGGGGTCGATGTAGCCGTCGGGCCCCTTCACCTGGTTCGAGACCCGGTTCGCTTCTCTCGGCGCTTCGGACCGGATGGGGATGCGGTCTTCCGGTACTTCGAAGAGCCAACTGCATCCCGTGAGCGCAACGGCGACCCACACCATCCGACCTCCATCCAGACCTACTGGACTTCAGTATACATCGTGAACGTGTACGCGATGTTGTCGGGCACGCCCGGCGCGATGCCGATGAGCTCGGAGAACGGGCAGTCGACCACCGTGGACAGGTACGTGAGGCTGTTGGTGTCGGTACCCGTGGTGGTGCTGACGTTGCAGCCCGCGTAGTTCAGCATGCCCAGAGTGGAGTTCGCCTGGTCATTTGCGTCGGTCGCGACATCGGTGAGGCGCTGAGCGGCGGCGCCCTGACGAGCTCCGTCGCGGGCTGCACGCATCACGATCTCCGACCGGGACATGTACCAACCGAAGTCGATGATGCCCGACAGCATGGTCATCGTGATGAACACCCAGAAGCCGAACTCGATGGCGGCGGAGCCCCGTCGTCCGCGTCTCGCGGAGGGAAGGACTCCGGGGCACTGTCCGCGGAGCGATGGAGTGATTCGGCGCATGGTCAGATCCTCTGCCATTCCAGACGCACCTGCGTCCGGCCGGTGATGGTGTTGGGCATGACGCCCAGCGCGGTGAACCAGCCCGTGAGGCCGTTGTAGTCGATCGAGGCGTCGCACTGGATGACCCGGTTCGGGACCGTGCCGACCAGTGTGGCGTTGCACGCGGTGCAGCTCAGGCCGCCCGAGGCGAGGATGTCGTCCATCCGCGTCTCGGCGACCGGAACCGGGTCGGACTCGTCTTCATCGATGAGCCCGCCTTCGCGGCACCCGTCCATGATGGCGGTGTTCACGAGAGCGACCCGCGAGAAGTACCACCCGAACTCGATCATTCCCATCGTGATGGCCAGGAACACCGGGAGGGTGAGCCCGAACTCGATGGCGTTCGCCCCGCGCCGGCGCCGGGAGCGACCGGGCGCCATGGTGACGTGCTTTCGCATGATGACCTCGATCAGTCCGTGAGGACGACAGGGATGGACGCCGCGATCTCGAGGTAGATGGCCTCGAGCTCACTGGCATCGCTGGTGTCCTTCGCTTCGCCGCGGTTGCCGTCGCCGATCTCGACGAGCGACTCGAGCCAGGCCACGTTCGAGCCGTTGGACCCGAAGTAGACCGTCCACAGGTGGACGCCGCCCGCGAAGGTTCCGGAGTAGCTCTGGAGGCCGCAGCTCGAGTGCGTCTTTCTGGTGGCGTTCCAGCTCGTGCACTCCCACACGCTGTAGTTGAACGTGCCGCCGTTCCACATCCACCAGACCAGGTTCTCGGCGTCGTCTTCCGCCGTGCTCTGGGAGTTGTTGTTGTTGCTGCTCGTGAGCGACGTGTTCGCCTGGCCGTCGGTGAGCAGGATCATGCCCTGGAACTCGCGGCTGTCGCCGTGCTCGATGAACTCCTGCATGGCCCGGTGCAGGCCGCGCGCCTGGCTCGTGTAGCAGGCGCTGTCGGGGGGAACGCCGCGGAGCTTGCCCTCGGGAACCCGGTAGGCCGCCGCGCGCGTGCCGGACGGCATCGACGTGCAGGTGTCGAGCTTCTCGAACTCGGTGAGCAGGCTGTCGTAGTCGTCGACCGGCGACGCCAGCTCGTGGAGGTCGGGGAAGCGGCCCGTACCGGCGAACACCACGTGCCCCAGGAGGTCGCCCGGGAGCGGGTTCTGGTTCATGTAGTCGAGGAACGCCACGTTCGCGTCGTTCGCGTCGTCGATGTCGCCCGCGAACGAGCCCGACACGTCGGAGATCAGCATGATCTGCCGCGTACGGCCGGCCGCGACGCCGTGCGCGACGACGTTCGCCTTGTTGTAGCCGAGGATGGGTGCGAAGAACAGGTTGAGCTGGTTCGGCGTGGCGTTCGCGTCGCTGCGCGAGACGAAGGCACGGGCCGAGTTCACGTCGCCGCCGGGCGTGAAGACCTTCGCATCGAAGTCCCACTCGCCGTACTCGACGGGGTCGAGGTGGCCGACCTGGTTGCCGATGAGGTTCTGGCTCACGACGAAGGCCGCCGCGGCGTCGCCCACCGTGGCGTCGTTGCCCGCCGACCGGTAGCCGACGAACGCCGCGTGGGACGCCGCATCCGCGACGTTCTGCGTCTGGGTGCGGGCGAGGTTGATGTACGAGATGTCCACGGAGAGGGCGCCGAAGCCCACCAGGACGGGCATGAAGATACCCATCGTCATCATGTAGTTGCCGCGACGCGAGGATCGAAGCGAGGGAATGTGTTGGCTCATGCCGACCTCCATGACCAGAAGGATACCATCGCTCCGGATTCCGCCAAGGGAGCCGCGTTACATGCCGGTTACATGGTCTGGCGGGCCACCCTGAATCCGTGAAGCTTGGCATTCCAACCAGATAATGCCCGCCAACAAGGGGGCCGTCGCAGGTCGCGATGTAACGCACCTCCCCCGACCGGCGTAGTGTGCCGGCGAGCGGCGCGCGTCCCGGTGCCGCGCGCAGGAGGCCGGATGCACGTCGTCATCCTGGGGAACGGCATCACCGGGGTGACCGCCGCGAGAACCGTCAGAAAGCTCGACTCCACCGTGCGCATCACGATGGTCTCGGGCGAGTCCGACCACCACTTCTCCCGCCCGGCCCTCATGTACGTCTACATGGGCCACATGCGGTACCGCGACACGAAGCCCTACGAAGACCACTTCTGGGCGCGGAACCGGATCGAGCTCCGCCGGGCGTGGGTCACGCGCATCGACGCCGGCGCGAAGCACCTGGAGCTCGACGATGGGTCGAAGCTCCCGTACGACCGCCTCCTCCTCGCGACCGGCAGCGTGCCGAACCGGTTCGGCTGGCCCGGGCAGGACCTGAAGCGCGTGCATGGGATGTACAGCCTCCTCGAGCTGATCGAGCTGGAGCGCAACACCGCCGCGATCCGACACGGCGTGGTGGTCGGAGGCGGGCTGATCGGCATCGAGCTCGCGGAGATGCTCCACTCGCGCGGCCGGCACGTGACGCTGCTCGTGCGCGAGGACGAGTACTGGGACAACGTGCTCCCGACGGAAGAGGCCCGGATGGTCGGGCGGGCCATCCGCGCCGCCGGCATCGAGCTGCGCCTGAAGACCGAGCTCGGCGAGATCCTCGACGACGGAACAGGCGCGTGCGGCGGGGTCGTCACGAAGGCGGGCGATCGGATCGACTGCCAGTTCGTCGGGCTCACGGCGGGGGTCCGGCCGAACGTGACGGTGGCCGCGGACTCCGGGATCGAGACGAAGCGCGGCATCGCCGTGAACGGGTTCCTGGAGACGAGCGCGCCCGACGTGTGGGCGGCCGGAGACTGTGCGCACGTGCACCCCGAGGGCGGCGAGCCGTTCCTCGAGCAGGTCTGGTACACGGGGCGCGCCCAGGGCGAGGTGGTCGCGCGGAACCTGCTCGGCGAGCGCGTGGCCTACGCGCGCGGGATCTGGTTCAACTCCGCGAAGTTCCTCGACCTCGAGTACCAGATCTACGGGGAGATCCCGAACCGGCCGGTCGCCGGGGTCGGGCACCTGTACTGGGAGCATCCGGACGGCGCGCGGAGCGTGCGGATCTGCCATCGCGACGGAGCGTTCATCGGCCTGCAGGCCATGGGCATCCGGTACCGGCATCGGGTGTGCGAGGCCTGGATCCGGTCGGCCGTGCCCGTCGATCAGGTGGTGCAGCAGCTCCACCTCGCATGCTTCGATCCCGAGCTGTTCCCCCGGTACGAGTCCGCACTGCGGTCCGGCCTGCGCGAGGTCTCCCCATGAAGTCCGATCTTGCGGTGTTCGAAGGCCTCGAAGCGGGCCAGCGCGAGACGTATGCCCGCGATCTCACGCTTCCCGAGCGGGCGGCCATCGGGGTCACGACGCTCGGTGGCCTGGTGTTCGTGCTGTGCACGATCGCACCGGAGTTCGCCCGTTCGCTCGGCTGGGGCGGGTTCCTCGCGGTGTTCGGGCTCACGGGGGCCGGCGCGGTGGCGTGGATCACGCTCACCTACCGCGGGACGCAGCCCGGCATCCGGCACGACGGCGTGTTCTTCGAGGCCACCAAGCGCCGGTCCGCGTTCACGTACGTGGTGACCGTGCTCCTCTGCTCTCTGTACTGCTCGCTGTGGTGGTGGCGCGACTACGCCCCCGCGAGCCTGCAGCACCTCGACCCGCTCGCGGGCGGCATCGCGATCGTCGATCCCCTGGCGCGTGTGCTCACCGGCGGGCCGGCCGACGGCTGGTTCTTCTACGGCTTCCTGTACACGTTCGCGGTGGCCGTGATGGGCGTGCGGATGTTCTGGAAGTACCGACACAACCGCTACCACATCGCCCGCACGATCTCCGTGATCTGGTGGCAGGCGGCGTTCGGCTTCACGGTGCCCGGCCTGCTGAAGATGGCCGGCGAGAAGGACTTCTACTTCACGTACTTCTGGCCGTTGAAGCCCGACTACCTCCTGCCGTGGGAGGTCGACCACATGATCACGGCGACCAGCCTCGGTCGCGCGATGGTCCTGTGGGGCGCCGGGATGACGTTCGTGGCCGTGCCCGTGCTCACCTACCTGTACGGGAAGCGCTGGTACTGCAGCTGGGTGTGCGGATGCGGCGCGCTGGCCGAGACGTTCGGCGACCCATGGCGTCAGATGTCCGACAAGTCCGAGCGCGCATGGCGCTTCGAGCGCATCAGCATCCACTCCGTGCTCGCGCTGATCACCCTGATCACGGTGGGAGCCTGGGTCCACGAGGCCCTCGGTCGCCCGTGGCTGTCGGACGGCGGGTCCGGCCTGTTCTGGAAGTGGTACGGGTTCTTCATCGTGGCGGGGTTCGCGGGGGTCGTGGGCACGGGCTTCTACCCGGTGCTCGGGAGCCGGGTGTGGTGCCGGTACGGGTGTCCGCAGGCCGCGATCCTCGGCATCCTGCAGCGGTTCCTGTCGCGATTCCGGATCACGACGAACGGCGGCCAGTGCATCTCGTGCGGGAACTGCTCGACGTTCTGCGAGATGGGCATCGACGTGCGTGCATACGCCCAGCGCGGCGAGAACATCGTGCGGGCGAGCTGTGTCGGGTGCGGCGTCTGTGCGGCCGTCTGCCCGCGTGGCGTCCTGAAGCTCGAGAACGGGGCGTACTCCGACCGTTTCGACGGCGCAGACGAGCCCCTGGCCGAGGTCCTGCGCGCGATCGGGGTGCGTTCCCGCTCGTGAGCGTACTCACCCCGTGTACGGCGGTTTGGGCGCTGTCGTTGCGGATCGACCGGCCCTATGACAAGTTCAGGATGCGCGGACGAAGAGGCATCACATGAAGACGACGACGACCGGTTTGATCCTGGGCCTGGCCCTCCTGGCCGGCTGCTCCCCCGCTGGAGGCCTGAAGGATCCCCTTCACGCCACGGGCGGCAACACCATGGTGGCGAGCTCGGACTACGCGTCCGCGTACGTCGTGAACACCGACGCCGGCACGGTGTCGCGCGTGTCTCCGACCGAAGGCGTCGTCGGGAACGAGCTCCCCGTCGGTCTCGAGCCCACCCGCATCGCCCGGGCCGGGTCGAAGGTGCTGGTCACCCTCCGCGGCGAGCGCGCGGTCGCGGTGCTCTCCGAGACGCCCGCGGGCCTCGTCGAGGCCGGCAAGATCGGGGTCGGCGCCGAGCCCTACGGCATCGTCACCAGTGAAGACGGCCGCTGGGCGTACGTCGCGAACTCGATGTCCGACACCGTCCAGGAGATCGAGGTCGACTCCCTCGAGGTCACGCGCACCTGGAAGGTGCCGCACGAGCCCCGCTACGTCACGCTCCACCCGAGCCAGAAGCGTCTGTTCGTCGGGTCGGGTCGCGCGGCGGCCGAGGTCACCGAGATCGACCTCACCGAGCAGGTCGACGCCTCGGGCGAGATCCCCACTGGTCAGATCGCGCTCCCCGAAGTCGTGCGCTTCGACGACGAGATCGACCCGGCCACCGGCAACTTCCGCACGTTCGCCCTGACGCCCCGCATCACGGGCGACCTCGCGATCGCCCCCGACGGCGGCGAGCTCGTGATCCCGGTCATCTACGTCGACAACGTCACGCCGGTCGAAGACCCCGAGCTCACCGAGACGGGCGAGCCGATCGGCCCCGTGTCCGACGGCTACGGCGAGCAGACCGAGGGCATCTCGCGCTTCAACCCCGGCGTCACGGTGGTGAAGGTCGAGCCCGACGGCTCGCCCGATGTCGAGTCTGCCGAGGCCGTGTTCATCAGCGGGTTCCGCGACGAGAACGTCGACTTCGACCAGATCCGGGTCCGTTCGTACCCGTCGAGCGTCACCGTGTCGCCCGACGGCACCTACTACGTCGTGACCATACAGGGCTCCGATGCCGTCGCCATCGTGGGCGCCCTCCCGTTCGAGGATGCTGGCCGCAACGGCGGTGGGGTCGATGTCGGCTTCGACATGGCCGAGCCGATGCCGGCGTTCGACGAGGAGGGCTTCGGCACCTCCGTGTTCACGTCCGTGCGCGATGCCGGCTTCTCGGAGCGCCCGAAGCGCCTCGTGTGGACCAACGGTGCCGCGGGCCCGGATGGCGTGCTGTTCCTGTCCGACGAGTCGGCGTTCGTGCACAGCGGCTTCGACCGCAACGTGTCGAACATCAACTTCCGCGACCTCGCGAAGCAGGTGGCTGAAGACGGGAACGCCGGGTTCGACCGCTTCTTCGAAGAGGGCGGCGCGAACGCACGGGTGATGTCGATCTCGCAGCCCCTCACCGACCACCGCCTCCCCGCCGAGGTCGAAGCGGGCCGTCGCCTGTTCTTCAGCGCCACGGCGCCGGGCATGGTCGCGACGGGCGCCGGCGTGTCGTGCGCCAGCTGCCACTTCGAGGGCCGCAACGACGGCCTCACGTGGACCTTCAGCTCCGGGGAGCGCCAGACGCCGTCCCTCGCGGGCCAGGTCAGCGCCACGGCGCCCGTCACGTGGACGAGCCAGGTCGAGTCCGTCGCGCACGAGGCCCGCATCACCACCGAAGCCCGGATGGGCGGGAACGGCCTGAGCGACGCGCAGCTGAACAACATCGCGGCGTTCGTCGAGTGGACCCGCATCCCCGACACCGCGATGCACGGCTCCGACGACCCCGCGATCGCGCGTGGCCTGGCGCTGTTCCAGCGGGCCGACGTGGGCTGCTCGAGTTGCCACGCGGGCCAGGCGTTCACCGACAACCGCCACTACGACATGCTCGGGCTCACCCAGGTGAACACGCCCACGCTGCTCGGCGTCGCGGCGAGCGCGCCCTACTTCCACGACGGCCGCGCGGCGACGCTCGCCGACGTGCTCGAGTGGAGCCGGAACGGCCAGATGGGCGACACCAGCATGCTGTCCGACGCCGAGATGTCCGACCTCGAGGCCTACCTCCGGTCGCTCTGATCGGCTCGCGAGCCCGTGAGACCCCTCGTCCGGCGCGTCCGGGCGGGGGGTCTTCGCATTCTGGCCACGAGGGTGGTTCCCGCGCCGCGATCGGTGCGAATGGATCCAGGTGGCGGGCCTCGAGGAGCCCGCTCACCGACTTCCGTGAAATATCCGGAGGTCGTGGCGTGTAGGACACGACGGAGGTCCCATGGACGAGCTCGACAAGAAGCGCTGGATGGCGGTGGCCGCCGTGTTCGCCTGGTTCGCGCAGGCTCTGTACGTGGTGTTCCCGATCGATCTCCTGCCCGACTTCATCCCCGTGATCGGCTGGATCGACGACCTCGTCGCGCTCGTGGGGCTGGCCGCCACCACCCTGTGGATGGTGCGTACCGTCCGGGAGGCCGGGTTCCGTCAGTTGTTCGCGGCCGAGCGGGATGTCCTCGAAGCCGAGCCGTACGAGCCGATCCCGGCCGACGTGATCCGATCGCTGTAGCGAGCGTGTCCGGACGCCCGCGGGCGGGCCGCAGGGGTTGAAAAGCCCCACCTGCCGTGCGATGCAGTGATCCAAGGGTTTGGAGGTCGCCGTGTCGGACGTGGTCGGGAAGCTCGAAGAGTTGCGCCAGTACGGTGGAGGTCGCCTGACACTCGGGCTCACCGACGCCCAGATCGCGAGCTTCGAAGACGATCCCGACCTGCAGACGGCGGTGGATCACGCCATCGAGACCCACCGCGCCATGCGGGAGACGTGGGGCGACCTGCTCACGATGTCGGAGTCCGACCTCTGCGAGAAGGTGCAGGAAGACTACGTCAACTTCTACGATGCACCCGCCGTGAACCCGTACGTGGCGATCGCCGCACGCGGGCCGTGGCTCGTCACCAGCCATGGGGCCGTGCTGCACGACTCCGGCGGGTACGGCATGCTCGGCGCCGGGCACGCGCCCCAGGGCGTGCTCGACACGATGAGCGAGCCGTGGGTCATGGCGAACATCATGACGCCCAGTGTGTCGCACCTGCGGTTCTCCGAGGCCCTGAAGCGCGAGGTCGGGCACACGCGCAAGACGCCCCCGTTCTCCCGGTTCCTGGCGATGAACTCCGGTTCCGAGTCCGTCACGGTGGCCACGCGCATCTCCGACATCAACACCGCGAAGCAGGTCGGCGAAGGCGGTCCGAAGCAGGGCCGCTCCGTGAAGATGCTCGCCATCCGCGGCGGGTTCCACGGGCGCACCGACCGTCCGGCGCAGGCGTCCGACAGCTCGCTCCCGACCTACCGGAAGCACCTCTACTCGTTCATGAAGCGCGACAACCTCATCACGGTGCCGCCGAACGACATCGCCGCGCTCGAGGCCGCCTTCGCCGACGCCGACGCGAACGGCGTGTTCATCGAGATGATGCTGGTCGAGCCCGTCATGGGCGAAGGAAACCCGGGCATGGCCATGTCGCGGGCCTTCTACGACGCCGCCCGGCGGCTCACGCGCGCGCACGGCAGCTTCCTGCTCATCGACAGCATCCAGGCGGGCTTCCGGGCCACCGGGGCCCTGTCGGTGGTCGACTACCCCGGGTTCGAAGACGCCGACCCGCCCGATCTCGAGACGTACAGCAAGGCCCTGAACGCCGGCCAGTTCCCGATGTCGATCCTGGCGCTGGGCGACCGGGCTGCAGGGGTGTTCCAGCGCGGGGTGTACGGCAACACGATGACCGGGAACCCGCGGGCGCTCGAGGTCGCCACCACGGTGCTCGAGGGCATCACGCCCGCCCTGCGCGCGAACATCCGCGAGCGGGGCGCCGAGCTCGTGTCCCTGCTCGACGGGCTGCGGGCCGAGTTCCCGGATCTCGTGCTGAAGGTCCAGGGCACGGGGCTGCTCGTGAGCGCCGAGATCACCCCGAAGATCCCCGTCGTCGGGTTCGGCGGGCTCGAGGAGCACTGCCGGATGCACGGCATGGGCGTCATCCACGGCGGCAAGAACGCCCTCCGGTTCACGCCCCACTTCGCGATCACGTCCCGCGAGCTGCACCTCGTGATCGAGATCCTCCGGTCGGCCCTCGAAGCGTTCCAGCTCGACCTCGTGGCGTCCGGAACGCCGGTTCACCAGACCACTCACGCCTGAGTCCGATAGAATCCCCACGACCGGGAGCCTTCCAGCGCTGCTCCCGCGACCCGTGGAGCCGACTTGGAACCTTCCCGCCGTGACCTCCTGTGTGCGATGTGCATCGCTGCCGTCGCCTGCGAGACCTCCACGTCGTCGCCGCGGATTCCCGACACCACGGGCGATACCGACGACGACACCGACCCGATCGTCGACACCGACGTGCCGTGGTCGCCGTGCGTCGAGCCGGGAACGGCTGCCGAAGGCTGGGTGGAGGTTCCGTTCTCGACGTACCCCGACCTCGCGCGGCTTCACGGGAGCGCGTACCTCAACCTCGGCGGGTTCTCGATCGTGATCGCGCAGGTCGAGGAGGGCTGCTACGTCGCGCTCGAGCGTCCGTGCACCCACGAGGGCGAGCCCATCGAGTACCGCGAGGAGCGCAACGGCTTCGTGTGTCCGCGGCACGGCGCGATCTACGGGTGGAACGGCGCCGTGCTGGCGGGCCCTCCTCCGCAGGATCTCCGCGCCTTCCCGTGTGGGCCGCGCGGAGAAGCAGTCTGGGTGCTCATCGGATGACCCATAGGAAGCGAACGCTGTTCGGCGGGCGCTCGAACCGGTCCGACACGCTGGAAGGCGGAGCGACGGAGAGCGTCGAGAGCTCCGGCGCGTCCGACCGGCCGCTCCCGCTCGGGGCGTGGGGCCACGTCGACCTGCCGCCCCCGAAGCGCAGGCGTGCGCCTCCCCCTCCCCCACCCACGCCCGACGAGGAGATCACCGACGGTCCCGACGACGAGGCCACAGATCCTCCCGCGCGCGCCGCACCCGAGGCCGATCCCGACACCGAGCCGACCGAGGTCCCCGACGACAAGCCCGCTGCGTCGCCCGTGTCCACCGGCTCCTCCTCGCTCGTGGGCTCCCGGATCGGGCAGTGGACCGTCAAGGACCTCATCGGTCAGGGGGCCGGCTACAGCCTCGTCCGCGTCCACCACCACCAGTCCGAGCGCATCCGCGCAACCCTCAAAGTACTGGACTCACGGACCGTCCCTGCGGGCCCTCGGGACTCACGGACCGTCCCTGCGGGCCCTCGGGACTCACGGACCGTCCCTGCGCTAGACGACGAGCCCACCCGCGACGCGGCGAGCGACGACCTCGCGGCTCGCGAGCGGCTCGTGCGGGAGGGCGAGATCCTGTTCCCGCTCGACCATCCCACCATCGCGAACGTGAAGAACCTCATGCTCGCGCACGATCCGCCGTACCTCGAGTTCGCGCAGCTCGACGGCGAGCGGCTCGACTCCGTGCTCGCCCGGCGCCACACGCTGTTCATGGCCGAGGCTCTCGACCTCGTCGAGCAGCTGTTCGGCACCCTCGCCTACCTGCACTCCCACGAGGTGTTCCACCTCGACCTGCAGCCCGCCAACATCATGGTCCGGCCCGACGGCGTCATCACGCTCATCGGGTTCGGGCATGCCGTCGAGCGCCAGGCACGCCGGGAGACCGCGCCGAGTGCCGCGCTGCCCTACCTCGCGCCCGAGTGGCCCGACCTCGAGTGGCCCGGTCTGGCCGACCTGTACTCGGCAGGTGCGCTCCTGTTCGAGCTCCTCACCGGTCAGGCCCCGTTCGGCGCGCCCATGCACGGTGGCTCCATCACCACCGCGCTCGTGCTCGAGGCGAAGAACGCGGCGCCCTTCCTCGATCCGGGCACGCGCTTCCACGAAGACCTGCGGGCCGTCGTGAGGCACCTCACCACGAGAGAGCCGGCTGGGCGTCTCGCGGATCCCGCAGACGCTCTCAGCCGGCTTCAGTCGGTGGCGCGGAGCTACGCGACGTAGCCCTCAGCTCCGCGGGCGCGAGGGGCGCGAGCTGCCGCCGGAGCTGGCGGACGACGGGCGGGACGAGGGCCGCGCAGCGGGGCGGCTCGATGCGGGCTGGGAGGCCGGACGGGCCGCCGCCGGACGGGGCGCCGTATGGTGCACGACCGTGGTGTGGTGGTGCGTGGTGGCGGCGCGGTACGCGGTGTTGGTGTGGTGCACCACCCGCGTTCCCGGGGCCCAGTAGCCCGACACGTAGGTGCGGCCGTTCCAGTAGCCCGCGACCCAGCTGTGGCCGACGCGGCTCATGGGGCGCCAGTAGCCGTCGACGTAGGTGTAGCCGTTCCAGTAGCCCTGGACCCAGGTGTAGCCAGCGCGGCTGTAGGTGGGCTGCCAGTAGCCGGGGATCCACTCGTTGCCGTACCAGTAGCCGTCGACCCAGACCATGTCGGCGCGGGGCGCGGGGCGCCAGGTGGGCGACCAGGGGTCGACGTGCACGACGACGGCGGCGGTGCGAGCGGGACGGTACGCCGGGTGGCCGGCGAGGGCGGGGGTGGCGAGGAGCAGAGCGAAGAGGGCGGTGGCGAGCTTGCGCATGGGAACCTCCTGTTGCTCTCTGTGACGCCCCCCGCTGCCGTCCATTCGAACCCGGCGATCTTTCTGCGGGCGGACCCCCGATCGCACCGCGAAAATCGGCTCAGAAGCGCAGGAACTCGCGATAGCGGATCTCGGCCACGCGCGACAGCATGCCGTCGACGACATCGTCGGGGAGGATCTCGCACACCTGCTCGACGGCGCGGTCGATCAGATCGCCGAGCACGAAGTTGAGCAGCGGGCGCTGCTCCTGGTCGGGGCGCTGGGCGAGGTTGTACATGACCTCGAGGCCGGGGAGCGCGTTCTCCTTGACCTCCACGCCATCCAGCAGCTGCTGGTAGGTGCGCGGGCGCGCTTCGAGCATGATGCGCAGCTCGGCGACGCCCCGACCGGACCCTTCGGCGGTGTCGAGCTCCTCGAGCACGATCGCGAGCACCTTGTTGGCGATGCGGATCTTGTCGAGCCCCTCGTCGAGAGGGAGGGCCTTCTTCGACATCTCGCCGACGGGCAGGACCTCCGTGGGCTCTTCGGCTCCGAGGTCGTGCAGCGAGATCATCGACGGGAACGAGGGCGTGCCGTCGCCGCTGCGGAACTCCAGGCGGGACTGGCCGATGTTGATGACGTCGCCATCCTGGAGGGCGTGCGCCTCTTCGATGGTGGTGCCGTTCACCTGGGTGCCGTTCGACGACCCGGCGTCGCTCACCCACATGCGCCCGTTCCGCCGCTCGATGCGGCAGTGCACCCGCGACAGGCTCGAGTCGATGGAGATCTGGAAGTCGGTGGTGCGGCCGCGCCCGACCGTGAACAGGTCGGAGGTGAGCGCGATGGGCCGGCCGTGGCGGGTTCCGTCGTCGTAGATCAGGATGGGCGCGCCCTCGGGGGCTCCCCACAGCGCCGCGATGTCTTCGACGGCCGGGCGCTCGTTCGCGCGGTGGAGCAGGCGGAACTGCAGGAGGTGCGTGCCGATCACCAGCTCTTCGCCGTGCCGGATCTCGCGCTCCTCGGGCTCGGTCTGGTCGTCGAGGAGCATGCCCTCGTCGCGCTCCAGCACCGAGAAGAACCCATCGCGGTGGCGGATCTTCACGCTGAAGCCGGGAACTTCGTCCTTCTCCGAGCGGAGCTCGCCCTCCTCCTCCCACAGGCACAGGATGTCGGACGCGATCGGGATGATGTGCTCCGAGCCGTCGCGCGTGTAGAAGATGGCCGCCTTCGCGGTTCGGGTGGGGGGCTCGTCGATCTCGAACGCGAGGTCGTCGTCTTCGAGGGCCTTCGGCACCACCTGGGGCCGCGAGACGGGCAGCCCGCCTGCGATGTCGGGCGGATCGTCGGCGTCGAACACCAGGAACTCGACCGGGATCTCGCCCAGCTCGAAGCGCTCGCCCCCCCGCATCCGGAGCGACCGCAGCTCTCCGTGCGCGTAGCGGACCGGCCCGTTCGCCGTGAGGTAGTAGCGGTTCCCGACGCGCTCGACGGACAGATGACCGGCCTGGAGGCCCGTGATCGGCACCATCACGTCGTCGTTCCCGCCGGCACCGATGGACATGGAGTCTTCGACGCGGACGACGCGCTGCTCGGTGGTTCCGGGATCGAACACGAGGAGGGCCGACCGGGACTTCTCGGGCGGGTCGATCGGCTCGGAGTCGAGCGGAGCGGGCGGATCGTCGACCGGAGAGGGCCGGCGGAGCAGCTTCTTCCACGCGCTCGCGTGATGCAGGGTGGCGAGCGACGGACGCACGCTGACCGGAGCGTCGGGCGCGAGCGGCGGCGCGTACGGGAGCACGTCGCGGTGGTGCGTGGGGTCGAAATCGATGCTCGGCACCGACCAGCGGTACGACGCCGACACCGGGAACGCGTGCTCGACGGGCCCGTCGAACCACAAGCGCCGCACGGCCTCGATGGGGTCGGCCCACGCGGGGAACGCATCGCCCAGGCGCTTGAACAGCTCGGCACGGACGAGCTCGCGCGCGCACATGAGATCGACGGCCGCACAGGCCAGCACGAGCGGTGCGGTGCGCTTCATCAGCGCCAGCACCTCGGGCCCCATGGGATCGAGCTTGAACCACGACTCGATCGCGGGAGGGTGGAGCAGGGCCGCCAGGAGCCGGGCGAGCGCCTCGTGGGGCGTGAGGCGGACGGGAGCGGCCACCAGCCACGGCTTGTCGGAGGCGAGCTCCTCCGCCAGGGTGCCGAGGTTGCCCGCGATGGCGACCTTCGCCTTGCC
Organism: Myxococcota bacterium; assembly: GCA_041389565.1. Taxonomy (GTDB): domain Bacteria; phylum Myxococcota_A; class UBA796; order UBA796; genus JACKEQ01. The sequence goes on along the minus strand of JAWKRP010000026.1, from coordinate 75,054 downwards.
CCACCAGGCCGGGATGTCGTCGGGGTCGAGCTCGAGCGCTTCGTTGTAGTGCGTGGCAGCGGACGACAGATCGCCCTCGAGCCAGGCCAGATCGCCGAGACGGACGAGCGCGCGGACCAGGGCCGGCTCGCGTGTGGAGCTCTCGTGCGCGCGCACCAGCCCGCGGAACGCGACCCGCGCCTCCTCCCACTTCCCGAGGTCGTAGCTCAGCTGGCTCGCCAGGCGGAGCGTGGGGAGGTGCGCAGGGTTCAGGTCGAGCGCGGCCTCGAGGCAGAGCTGAGCCCCACGGGGACGGTCGTTCCGCAGCAGGAGGCTCGCGTAGTCGACATTGTCGGCCACCCGCACCTCGACCGACTCCCCTTCCCGGCCGCGCTCCTCGTGAGGGGCGAGCCGGGCGTACAGGGCCAGCGCACGATCGTCGCGGCCGGCACGGGCGTGGTGCCGGGCGAGGAACCGGAGCGCCTCGCGATGCTCGGGATCGCGGAGCAGCACACGGAGCAGGATGGCCGCGGCGTCTTCGTGGTGGTTGTGGGCGTAGAGCGCGACCTGAGCGGCCCGGAGGAGCAGGTCGACCGAGGCCTCTTCGTCTTCGAGGCCCTCGGCACGCTCCAGCATCAGCGCGACGACCTGGCGCCACTCGCCCCGTGCGGACCGGATCCGCTCCAGGCGCTCGGCGAGATCCGCGGCCTTGTGCTCGGCATCGGCGGCACGCTGCAGCCACAGCAGGGCACCCTGGTGGTCGGACAGCGCGTCCATGCACGCGACACCGAGGGCGTAGGCGAGGCTGCCCCGCTCGGACGGAGGCGCGAAACCCCACGCCTCGCGGCCGAACTGCACGAAGATGGGCCAGTCTTCGGCGGCTTCTGCGCGCTGGACGAGGAAGCGCAGGGCCTCCTCGGCCTGATCGCGGTGCACGTGGTGCTCGAGCACGAGCTGCCAGGCGGTGGCGGCGGCCGTCTCGTCGTCGGCCGTGGCTTCGGGACGCGCCGCGATCGTGGTGCGCACCCGCGCCGAGCGCACGAGCAGCGGCACGAGCGGGGGCGTGCTGGCGAGCGCGCGCTCGCGGAGCGTGTCGGAGAAGCCGCGCCAGTCGCCCGACCGCTCGGTGATCTCGCGCAGCTCGTCGATCGCGATGCCCCGGGAGTCGGCGTCGCCGTCGCGGAGGACCTCGCGGAACACGTCGGCCGCCTGGGCGTCGTCGCCCGCGGACGTGAGCGTGCGCCCGAGGTGCAGCAGGAGCCCGGGAGTGCGCTCGGTGGAGCGCGCGAGGAGGTCGGCGAGGTGCTCGGCGGCGACCGCGAACCGGCCCGACTGGACGGCGTGCTCGCCCAGCACGCGCACGAGCTCGGCGTCGGACAGCATGCCCTCGACGAACGCCGCCACGGAGGGCGTGCGCGCGGAGGGGTCCCAGTCGACCGCCCGGCGCAGGGCGTCTTTCACGGCATCGCCCACCGGGAGGCCCTTGATGAGCCGCTCGGGGTCGCGAAGCACCCAGAAGGGCAGGGACCTGCCGTGCAGCGCGAACAGGGTGGTCATCGCGAGCGAGTACACGTCGACCGCCGCGGTGGACGGGAGCGACGGGTCCTGGGACTCGGGCGCCACGAACAGGGTGTCGCTGCCCTCGCTGCCGTCGTGTGGGGGCGAGAAGTCGGCGAGCACGGCCGCCCCGTGGGCGTCGAACAGGACGTTCGAGGGCTTCACGTTCCGGTGCAGCGTGCCCTGCGCGTGCGCGTGCTCGAGCGCGCGGGCCACGTCGAGCACGGCCTGGATCGCGTGCGCGACCCCGAACTCGGACGTGCTGACGGCGTCTTCGAGGCTGCCCCCCGTGTAGTACGCGCGCACGAAGAACGGGAACCCCTGGTCGGTGCCGCCGGGATCGACGATGCGCGCGACTGCGGGGTGCTCGAGGCCGGAGAGGGCATGGGCGGTCTCGAAGAAGCGCGCGAGCGCGGCGGCGTCTTGCACGAACTGGGCGTGCAGCACCTTCACCGCGACGATCTCGCCGCTCTCGCGGTCGCGGGCCCGCCACACGGAGGCGAGCGGACCGTGCCCGACGTGCTCGAGCAGCCGGTACAGCCCGCTACCGAGGGCCTCTCCGGCGGACAGGGTGGGGCCCGCGCGCAGGGACGACGCGGTGCGCTTGATCGCGGCGTTCACCCCACGGACCCCGGACGTCGTGGCCTTGATCGCGTGCAGGCCCTCGAGGCGCTCCGCGAGCACCGCGAAGCTGGGACTGCCGTACGCCGGACGGTCTTCGAGCGGCGCCGAGGGCGGCGCGGCTCCGGTGTCGAGCGCGACCTTCACGCGGGCCGCGACCTGCTCGGGGGACTCGGACTCGTCGCCCACGCGCGGGGCTTCGGCCACCGGGCTGCCGCCGTAGCGGCACGGCGCGAAGCTCCACACGAGCAGGGCGTTCGACCGCTCGAGGATCGCGTAGCACTCCTGGGAGAACAGCCAGTCGGACGCCTGGAGCCACGGCGACATCACGACGACCACGCGGTCGGCGTCGCGCACCTCGGGATCGAGCTCGTCTGCGAAGGTGCGCGCAGGGACCCCCGACACCTTGCGCCGCACGATCCCGGCGCCCTGGGCCTCGAGGGCGGTGATCAGCGCTTCTGCCGGACCATCGTTCTGTTTCGCGAATACGACAGCCACCGTCTGGCCCGTCGTAGAACCCATGAGTCGCCCCAATGCCGCGTGCCCCCAGGCACCGGCTGGCGCATCATGCCACGGTCGCCATCAGAGTCGGCGTTTCCGTCGCGTGGGCGGCGGCGGCGGCGCGTCCAGTGCTGCGAGCTTCTCCTCGTACTCCGCATCGGTCAGCAGCCCTTCGGCGCGCAGCTTCTCGAGCATCTCGCGGCGGCTGGCCTCGGGACGTTCGGGCGGAGCGGCTCCGCGGGCGTCGGAGGGCTCGGGAGCCCCGACCCGACGGGGTGGACGGTCGGGATCGAGCTCGTCGGGCTCGTCGTCGGGGGGCCCGTCGGACGAGAGATTCCGGCCGATCTCCATCATCTTGCCCTTGGCCACATTCGACAGGCGTTTGAAGACACTCATGGCACGCTCCACAGACAGGATATCGCGCCGCGGTGGTACACTCCGGTCATGTCATCCCCGGACTCCGGGCTGGCCGGTTCTCCCGAGAAGCGGCAGTTCACCATCAAGTCCTGCCTCGGCCGCGGCGGGTTCGGTGAGGTGTATCGGGCGTCGATGACGAACGCGACCGGCCTCGAGAACGAGGTCGCCGTGAAGCTGCTGCATCACGACCTCGACCGCGACAGCCAGGCCGTGCAGCGGTTGCGCGACGAGGGGCGCATGCTCGGGGCGCTCGTGCACCCGGCGATCCTGCGCATCCACGACTTCGTGGTGCTCGACAACCGCGTCGGCCTCGTCATGGAGTACGTCGAAGGCCAGGATCTGTCGAAGTGCATCCGCGGTCCCGACGCCATGCCACCGCGTGCCGTGGCGGCGGTGGTCGGCCGGGTCGCCGACGCGCTGCGTGCCGCCTGGGAGACTCCCGCACCCGGGAGCAACGAGCCGCTCCACCTCATCCATCGCGACGTGAAGCCCCCGAACATCCGCATCGGCACCCAGGGTGACGTGAAGCTGCTCGACTTCGGTGTGGCGCGCGCGTCGAACGTGGGTCGCGAGGCGCAGACGGGCACGGGCCACATGGTGGGGAGCTACCTGTACATGGCGCCCGAGTGCCTGCTCGAGAACCAGTTCGGGCGGGCGTCCGACGTGTTCGCGCTCGGCGTCACGATGTTCGAGTGCCTCGCCCACGAGCGCCTGTTCGGCGACCTCTCGCTCCGCGAGCTGTACGTGATGGTGCTGCAGGGCGAGCAGTACGACGCGTACGTGGAAGAGGCGCTGTCCGAGGTCGCTGCGCCTGCTCCCCTCCGCGAGCTGCTCGCGAGCATGCTGGCGCGCGAGCCGGCCGACCGTCCCTCCGCTGCCGATGTGAGCGCGATCTGCGACGACCTGGTCGACAGCCTCGACGGCCCCACGCTCCGGCGGTGGTGCAAGGGGCGCGCGTGGCCGCCCCCGAACGAGGTGGCGGGCATCCTCGACGGGCGCACCATCACCGAGGCCACGATGGCTGCGGGCCTGATGCCCGAGCTCAGCGGCAACATGGAGATCCCGCGCCGCGGGCGCCGCATCGACTGGGGTCTGGTGTTCGGGACCGTCGGCACGCTCGGGCTGTTCGTGGGGGTGGTGTTCGCCGCCATCGGGCTGCTGGTCGCGGTGGTGGCCGTCGTCGCGGGGAACAACGGCACGCCGAAGGCGGTCGACACCCGCACGCGCGTGCCCCCCATGTCCGAGATCCCCCGGTACTCGGGCACGCTCGAGCCGAAGCGCCTGGAGCAGCAGCCCGGGGGGCGGGTCATCTCCAACAGCGCCACGGTGGCCGCCAAGCCCGCGCCGGTGCCGTCGCCCTCCCCTGCTCGCTCGTCCACCCTGCTGAACCTCGACACCGACTTCGACATCCGGCTGTCGAGGGACGGATCCACCTACCGCCACCTCGACCGCGTCACACCTGGCGACTACGCCCTCCAGGTCGACTGGGGACTCGGGTACGCCACTCTTCGAACAGTTCAGGTAAGGTCGGGCACGCAGAGCGTGACCGTCACCTGCAACCGCTTCAAGAGAACCTGTGATGTCGAATAGGGCGCGCACGCCGTCTGGTGCCTGCGTTGCAACCCTCGTGTCCCTCCTCGTGTCGACGAGCTCCCCGGCCTTCGCCGAGGGGTGCGAGACGCCCATGTCCGACGCCGAGCTGCGCGACCTGGTGGCGAAGGCGATCGAGGCGATCGACAAGGAAGACGCCCGCACGCATCGCGAGGTGCTCACCACCCTCGAGGGCCGCGTCCCGTGCCTCGAAGGCCAGATGCCGAGCCGTCCGTGGGCCGACTTCCTCGTCACCGAAGCGCTCATCCGGTACGCCGACCAGCTCCCCGACTGGGACCGCCCGCTCCAGCTCGCGCTCGACCTCGTGCCCGACCACCCCGACGTCCCGGCGTGGTTGCTCGACGAGTACCGTCCGCCGGCACCGCCCGTGGGCGACCCGATGACCATCCCCGACGGGCGCCTGATCGTCATCGACGGCCGCGTGATCGTCGGCACCGTTCCCCCCCTCTCCGGGCTCCACGTCATCCAGACCGTCGCCGACGGGAAGTGGCGGTCGATGCTCCTGCGCGGGCAGCCGTTCCCACGCGAGTGGTTCGTGGTGGTGCCCGACAAGCCGGAGCGCGAGGTCACCGACGCATACGCGAGCTGGGGGGCCGCGGGCCTGTCCGCCGCGTTCGGCGCGTGGGGCCAGCGTCCGCCCGGCACCGACGACTCGGGACTGATCGCCGATCGGAGCGCACCGGGTGTGGGGATCGGGCTCAGCACGCATGGTCAGCAGAGCCTGTTCGGGCCCGTGGCGGCCTTCTGGACCGCCGACGGGAGCGTGCAGCTCTCGGGGCCGGCCGACGGGAGCGACTCGGGCACGCGTCCGGTGCCGTTCGGCTCGCTGTTCGCGGGCGCGGCCCTGTTCGACCAGCCGCTGTCGGTGTGGATCGGCGGTGGGGTGCTGAACACCCGCATCTCCACGTTCGATGGCGAGCAGGGCATCGTGCTCCCCCACTACCTCGTGGGCGTGAGCTTCCGGTCCCGCGACCCCATCGGCATCGACGTGATGGGCGGGGGCGGCTGGGGCCCGTGGGGCGCGCACTTCCAGGCCCGCGGCGGCGCGACGCTCGTAGACCTCGGCCCTGCCGGCCTGCGCCTCGGTGCCCGCGCCACCTGGGCGGACGCCACCCTGCTCGACTTCGAGCCCGACGACCGCCCGGTGATCGGCCGCTCGTCGCGCTGGGAAGGCGGGCTCGACCTCGGCATCTCCTGGGGGATCGCAGAGTGATCTGGCTGCTCTCGCTCCTGGCCTGCACGTGCAGCAGTCCCGACCCGATCAAGCCCACCGCACCGGCCCCGACCGCCATCGTGTCGGGCAAGACGAACGTGCTGGTGGTGGTGCTCGACACCGTGCGCGCGGATCACCTCGGGTTCTACGGGTACGACCTCCCCACGTCGCCGAACCTCGACCGCTGGGCGGCCGATGCGGTGGTGTTCGACCAGCAGATCTCGAACTGCAGCTGGACCAAGCCCTCGATGGGCTCGATCTTCACGGGCCTCTACCCGCGCACCCTCGGGCTGTACGAAGAGCGCTACGACAAGCTCGACGCCAGCTTCACGATGCTGTCGGAGCGGTTCCAGGAGCACGGGTACTTCACGCTCGGGGTCACCTCGAACCCCAACATGAACGACGTGTTCGGGTTCGACCAGGGCTTCGACGCGTACGGCCAGTCGGGCGTGGCGTTCGGCTGGATGAACGACTCGTCGAAGCAGGGTCGCGAGGTGTTCGGGCGCGACACGCCGCTCGAAGACGCCCACGAGATGACCGACCGCGCGCTGGCCATCCTCGACAGCCATGCCGAGCCGCTGCGGAACGAGCCGTTCTACCTCCAGGTCGTGTACATCGACCCCCACTGGCCGTACCAGCAGCCGCCCGAGCACGAGGCTGCGGTCGCGGGCTCGAAGAAACCGGGGTACGACGGTGGAATCCACTACATCGACGCCGAGATGCAGCGCCTGTTCGACGGCATGGCGTCGCGCGGGCTGCTCCAGGACACCCTCGTCGTGGTGGCCGGCGACCACGGCGAAGGCCTGTGGAGCCATCCGGGCGTCCCGAACACCGCGTGGCACGGCAACACGCTCTACGAGTCCGTGCTGCACGTGCCGTTCGTGCTGCACCACCCGTCGCTGGCGGCGCGGCGCGTGCCCGACCTCACCGAGAACCTCGACATCGTGCCGACGATCGCCGACCTGCTCGGATGGGGCGTGCCCGACGGGCTCCCGGGCAAGAGCCTCGCGGACGTCGCGCGCGGCACGGGCGCTGCACCTCAGGGCCGCATCGTGTTCAGCGAGACCGACTTCCGCCAGAACCTCAAGCACAGCGCGCGCACGTCCACGCACAAGTACATCCGGAACGACGACGCGATCCGGTTCGGGCTGGGCACGTTCGAGGGTCACGAGCTCGACGGCCAGGACCGCAAGCAGATCGCGAACAGCCCGCCGGAGGAGCTCTACGTGCTGTCGGCCGGCATGGAGATGCCGCGCAAGAACACGCCCGAGGCGCCGGAGACCGCCGTGCTCCGCGCCGCGCTGGAGCAGTGGGAGCGGGACTTCCCGGCGCGTGCGCCCGATCAGCACGATCCGGCCGACGTGCTGACCGGCCCCGACGGAAAGGCCGTGCAGGACGGCTCGGGCCAGGCCTTCGAGCTCGACGAGGCCACGAAGAACGCGCTCAAGGCGATCGGCTACCTCGAGGAGTGACGCCGCCCGTCGGTCACCGGGCGGACAGGAGCCGGTGCGAGGGCCACGCTGCCCTCTCGTACGCGGCGCGCCGCGTCAGCGGGGCCGGAGGGTGCGCGCAGCGCAGTCGCGCAGCGACCGACCGTCAGGGAGCCCGGAGGAGACGCGCCGGTGCCGGACCGGAGGGCCGGGACCGGGACGCCCGAGGCCTCAGCGCGAGACCGACCAGTCCAGGCGCTTCCCCGAGCCGTTCGCGTCGTACGTGCCCGACAGCGTGGCGCCCGTGAGGCGGCCCGTGAACTCGAACTCGCCGGCCTTGAGGTTGACGACGCCGTCGGCGCTGACCGAGCCGGAGAGCTTCTCGCTGCGCGACGTGGTGGGCGCGGGGAAGACGGCGCTCCCGGTGACGCGCCCGCTGGTGGTGCCCTCGGCGATCTCCAGGCGGAAGGGACGCTTGGCGGCGCGGCCGTTCCACACGCCTCCGAGCTCGGGCGGAGACGCCGCGGGAGCCGGGGTGGGTGGAGGCACGGGGACGGCGGTGGTCTGCACGGGGTCGGGCGCGACGACGGGCTCGGGGGGGTCGACGGGTCCGGGCTCCGTCGGTGCGGGCTCGGTCGGTGCAGGCTCGACGGGCGCAGGCTCGACGGGTGCGGGCTCGGCGGGAGCGGGTGCGGTCGGGACGGTGCGCTGGGTGAGACCCTCGGGCACCGGCGGGACGGGGACGGGAGCGGGATCGGGCGCTCCGGGGACCGGCGCGACCGCCCCGGTGGGGTCGACGGCCCCGGTGGGATCGACCCCGGCGGCGTCGGCGACCGGGTCGAGCGCGGGATCGGTGTCTGCGGGCTCGGGGACGACGGGCTCGGGGACCGAGGGCGTGGGGAGGACGGGAGTGGGGAGGTCGGGCGTGGGGAGGACGACCGCGACCTCGGGGTCGGCGGCGGCGTCGCCCATGAGCGCGTTGCTCATGATGGCCGCGACGAGCCCGGCTCCGACGGCGAGCGCGAGACCGCCGACCGCTGCGATGCCGAGCGCGAGCCACACGTTGGCGCCGCCCCCCTCCTCTTCGCTCCACGGCGTGGGGTCGGACGTGGGCGGTGTGGCGATGGTGGGGTTGGAGTGGATGGCCTGCGCGCTGGAGGTGGCCGGGGCGAGGCTCTGCTCGAGGGTGTCTTTCGCGCCGGCGAGCGACAGCATCCCGGTGACGGCCTGACCCTCGACGAGCGAGAGGAGCCGCGGATGGTCGCGGTAGAGGTCGCGCGCGAAGCTGCGGCAGTCGGGGTAGCGGGCGTCGGGATCCTTGGCGATGGCGCGCGACAGGGCCTCCTGGATGTGCGGCGGCGTGTCGGAGACGTACGTGACGAGCGGCTCGGGCACGATGTTCGTGGTGGACCCGACGGAGAGCTTGCCGGCGGCGTCGGCGAACGCGCGGACCCCCGTGATCATCTCGTAGGCGATGGCGCCCAGCGCGAAGATGTCGGCGCGCATGTCGATGCGGGAGGAGTCCTGCACCTGCTCGGGTGCGAGGTAGCCGGGCGTTCCCATGGTGGCCCCGACCGCGGTGCTGCCCCCGGCCGCTTCGGCGACGACCTTCGCGATGCCGAAGTCGGTGACCTTGGGCGCGAGCCCCCGCGCAGAGGCGGCGAGCAGGACGTTGGCGGGCTTGAGGTCGCGGTGGGTAACGCCCGCATCGTGGGCTGCGGTGACCGCGGACAGGATGGGCGCGAAGAGCTCGAGCCCCGCTTCGAGACCGAGACCCCCGCGCTCGTTGAGGTGGTCTTCGAGCGTCTGGTTGTCGACGTACTCCATGAGCAGGCCGAACTGCCCATCGTGGCGCACGAGATCGGTGACGGCCACGATGTTGGGGTGGTTCAGCTGTGCCTGGATGCGCCCCTCGAGGATCAATCGCTCCGCGAGGGACTTCTTGCGCCAGGACAGGAGCTTGAGCGCGTGCACGCTCCCGAGGGCCGTGTGCCGGACACGGTAGACGTGCGCCAGACCGCCTTCGCCGATGAGCGCTTCGACCTGGAAGCGCCCGTCGATGACGTCACCGGGCTCGAGCACGCGACCTCCTCGGGTGCGTGGGTCTGGCGAAGGCGGACATGCGTTCGGGGGGCCTCCAGCAGGAGCGTATCAATGGATGTGGATACGTGTTCGGCGCTTGATCGGTTTCCCGGCTGTGCGACAATCCCCACGAGGATTTCCATGGTCGCACTCACGGCACTCCTGCTCAGCGGCACGAGCTGGGCCGACCCCGAGCCGGACGGCGCGGAGGAACCGACGGAGCGCGGGTCTGCGCTTCCGGGCGACTGCGAGGCGGGCCTCGACGATCAGGACGTGAAGGGCGTGAGCTCGCGAGCCCAGGAAGCCTTCGCGAACCTCGACGAGGAGGGCTTCAGCCAGGCGCGCGACGAGCTGCTGGCAGGGATCGAGTGCTCGGTCGAGGCGCTCACCACGTCCGCGGTGGCGGGCTATTTCCGCGTGCGGGCGCTGGATGCGCACCTGCGGCGGGCGCCCGAGGATCTGCTCGCGAACGCGCGTGCGATGGCCGAGATCGACCCGGTGCCGCCGCCCACGTCCGTGACGCCGCGCGGCCATCCGGTGCGCAACGCGTGGGAGACGGCTCGTGCAGCGGGTCCCTCGGGCCCCCGGGAGCTGCCGGTGCCCTCGGGCGGCCGCATCCGCGTGGATGGGCGCGACACGCTGGCGCTGCCCGTGGAGCGCCCGACGGTGATCCAGTTCGTGCAGCCCGACGGCTCGCTGGCGTGGACGCGCGTGATCGAGCCCGGCGGGCTCCCGCCCGGCTACACCGAGGCCTCCGAGGACTACCGGGCGAAGTACGAGAACGCGATCATCGTGAGCGCGCCGCGAAAGCCGATCGAGCTGCCGATCCTCGCAGGGATCTTCGGGGCGGGCGCCATCGGCACGTACGCCACCACCTTCCACACCCGGAAGCGGTTCTTCGATGCGGAAGACCCCGCCGACCTGCGCACGCTGCGGAACAACAACAATGCGCTGGTGATCGCGTCTGCGGGTCTGGGCGCAGTGGCGTTGGGCCTCGGGACCTGGACGGTGGCCACGTGGTGAGCCGTTGAGGGCGGCCCCCCGCCGCTACAAGGTGCTCCACCCGGTCGGGAAGGGCGCGTTCGGCACGGTGTACCGGGCGCAGATGGTCGGCGAGGGCGGCTTCCACAAGGAGGTCGCCATCAAGCTGATGAACGCCGACCTCGAGGCCGCCGACGAGATCGCGTCGCGACAGCGGGACGAGGCCCGCCTGCTCGGGCTGATCCGGCACCGCGCCATCCTCCAGGTCGACGGGCTCGTGCGCCTGAACGGCACCTGGGCCGTGGTGATGGAGTACATCGACGGCGCGAACCTGCGCCAGGTGCTCCGGCACGGCGCGGTGCCGCCGAGCTGCGCCCTCACCATCGTGTCGGAGGTCGCGGGTGCGCTGGCCGTCGCGTGGGACGCCCCGGGTCCCGAAGGCGAGCCGCTGCGCATCATCCACCGCGACATCAAGCCGCCGAACATCCAGCTCACGCGGGCGGGCGAGGTGAAGCTGCTCGACTTCGGCGTGGCGCGGGCCCAGTTCGGCACCCGCGAAGCGGAGACCGTGGGCGTGCTGCTCGGCACGATGCGGTACATGGCGCCCGAGCGGCTCGACGGCATCGACAGCCCGGCCGGCGACATCTACGCGCTGGGCGTGGTGCTGGCGGAGCTGCTGTCCGGCAAGCCGATGCCGAAGACGAGCTCGAACCCGACACGGCACGAGGAGACGATCGACACAGCCGTGACGCGCGTGGAGGAGAAGCACGGCACGAACCACCGGGATCTGGTGCTCCTCGTGAAGGACTGCCTCGCGTACGACCCCGAGGACCGTCCGACGGCGAAGCAGCTCGAGCGGCGTGGCTGGGGGCTCGCGCAGGACTATCCCCTGCCCCGCCTGCAGGAGTGGGCGGCGGTGCGCGTGGGCGAGGTGCAGTCCCGGCTGCGCGAGAAGCAGGAGGACGACGCGCTCGCAGGCGAGACGCTGCTCGAGCAGTCGGAGTCGATGATGCTCGACCGGAGCGGGTCGATCGCCGACCGGTCGCAGACCCTGTCGACCGCCGTGGCCCGCGTGGGTGTGCTGTTGTCGTCGCTCGGGCTGCTGCTCGCGGCGCTGGGCCTGGTCGCCATCGTGGCCGTCCTGTACGCGTTCCTGCCCGGCCTGCTGGGTCCGCAGATCGAGGGCACACGGGCGTGGCCGATCGAGACGGTCGGGGATCTCGAGCGCATCGAGCCCGTGCAGTACCGCGAGCGGGTCGGCGACGAACCGTCGGAGCCGCGTCCGGCCCGCCCGGTGCCCGTGGCAGCGCCCGCTCCGGCGCCCGTCGTGCCGAAGCCCGCACCCGAGCCCGAAGCCCCCGCCCCGAACTTCGTGGACGTGGGGACCGAGGCGCTGGCGACGGTCGTGGTGAAGGGCGACCAGACCGACGTGCGCTTCATCGGGCCGACCGGCACGTTCACCGTGCCCGCCGACATCCCCGCGGGCACGTACGTGGTGGAGTACAAGGGCATCGAGACGCTCAAGGGGGTGCGCGTCCGGCGCGGCGGGACCACGATCATCACGTGCAGCGAGGCGTTCTCGAACTGTCGCGTGCAGTAGGCCGCGTCGCTTCGCGCACACCGGGCGACCGGGCCGTCACACGGTGCTGCGCTGCATCGTCTCACGGGTGGATGCAGCAATCCGTTGACTCCCGCACCACACGGGATGCGTTAGGTGCGCAGCCCTGGAGAGCGAACGAACGATGAACGTAGTCCTCACCCTCACCCGCTCGACGATCGGCAAGAAGGTCGTGATGGCGTCCACGGGCGCGATCATGGTCGGCTGGCTGACCGCCCACATGGTCGGAAACCTGCAGGTCTTCCTGGGCGAGGCCATCCTCGACCACTACGGCGAGCTCATCCAGAGCCAGGTCGAGATCCTGTGGCTCATGCGCGCCTTCATGCTCACGGCGCTCGTCCTGCACGTGTCCAGCGCGATCGCGCTCACCCGCCAGGCCGCGTCCGCGCGGGCCACGGGCTACCAGGGCGGCCGGAAGACCCAGGTGAGCACGCCCGCCGCGCGGTCGCTCCGCTGGGGCGGCCTGGTGATCCTGGCCTACCTGATCTTCCACCTGGCCGACCTCACGGTGGGCGCGGCCTGGGCCAACCCCGACTTCGTGCGGGGCGAGGTCTACCACAACCTCACGCACAGCCTGCGTCGCCCGCCCATCGCGTGCCTGTACATCCTCGCGAACCTGGCGCTCGGCATGCACCTGTACCACGGCGTCTACAGCATCTTCCAGACGCTCGGCATCAACCAGCTGGGCAACCGCGACACGGCCCGCCAGGCCGGCACGTTCTTCGCGGTGCTCGTCGCGGGCGGCAACATCGTCATCGCCCTCGCCATCTTGACCCGCTTCGTCGGACTGGTGACCCCATGACCCTGAATCTCGACTCCAAGGTTCCCGACGGCGACATCGAGACCGCCTGGTCGCGGTACCGCCAGAAGATCAAGCTCGTGAACCCCGCGAACAAGCGGAAGTACCACGTCATCGTCGTGGGCACGGGCCTCGCGGGGGCCTCCGCCAGCGCGACGATGTCGGAGCTCGGCTACAAGGTCAGCGCGTTCAGCTTCCACGACAGCCCCCGGCGTGCGCACTCGATCGCGGCCCAGGGCGGCATCAACGCGGCGAAGAACTACCAGAACGACGGCGACTCCATCTACCGCCTGTTCTACGACACCGTGAAGGGCGGCGACTTCCGCGCGCGCGAAGAGAACGTGTACCGACTGGCCCAGGTGAGCGTCGACATCATCGACCACTGCGCCGCTCAGGGCGTGCCGTTCGCACGTGAGTACGGCGGGCTGCTCGCCAACCGCTCGTTCGGCGGCGCGCTCGTGTCTCGCACGTTCTACGCGCGCGGCCAGACGGGCCAGCAGCTCCTGCTCGGCGCCTACCAGGCGCTCGCGAAGGAGATCGCGCGCAAGAACGTCACCATGTACACGCGCGAGGAGATGCTCGACCTCGTCGTGATCGACGGCCAGGCGAAGGGCATCATCACGCGCAACCTGGTCACCGGGAAGGTCACCCGGCACGCGGCCGATGCCGTGGTGCTCGCCACGGGCGGGTACGGGAACGTGTTCTACCTGTCCACGAACGCGCGGGCCTCGAACGTCACGGCGTCGTGGCGGGCCTACAAGCGCGGGGCGGGCTTCGCGAACCCCTGCTTCACGCAGATCCACCCCACCTGCATCCCGGTGATGGGCGACCACCAGAGCAAGCTCACGCTCATGTCGGAGTCGCTGCGGAACGACGGGCGCGTGTGGGTCCCGAAGAAGAAGGACGACTTCCGCCCGGCTTCGCAGATCCCGGAAGACGAGCGCGACTACTACCTCGAGCGCATCTACCCGACGTTCGGGAACCTCGTGCCGCGCGACGTCGCGAGCCGGGCCGCGAAGAACATGTGCGACCAGGGCCACACGGTCGTCCAGGGCGGTCAGGGCGTGTACCTCGACTTCTCGGCGGCCATCAAGCGGCTCGGTCACGACGTGGTCGACGACCGCTACGGCAACCTGTTCGAGATGTACGAGCGCATCACGGGCGACTCGCCGTTCAAGACCCCGATGAAGATCTACCCGGCCGTGCACTACACGATGGGCGGGCTGTGGGTCGACTACAACCTGCAGACCACCATCCCCGGGCTGTACGCCATCGGGGAGTGCAACTTCAGCGACCACGGCGCGAACCGCCTCGGCGCCAGCGCGCTCATGCAGGGCCTGGCCGACGGATACTTCGTGCTGCCCTACACGATCGGCGACTACCTCGCGACGCAGAAGGCCGGGTTCTCCGACACCACGCACGCGGCGTTCGACGAGGCGGAAGACTCCACGAACAAGCGCACGCAGGCCCTGCTGAACGTGAAGGGCAAGCGCGCGCCGAACAGCTTCCACCGCGAGCTCGGCAAGCTCACGTGGGAGTACTGCGGCATGGCGCGCACGAAGGAGGGCCTCGAGGAGGGTCTCTCGAAGCTGCCTGCCCTGAAGGAAGCCTTCTGGAACGACCTCTCGGTGCCCGGCACCGGCGGTGCGCTCAACCAGGCGCTCGAGCGGGCCGGCCGCATCGCCGACTTCATCGAGTTCGCCGAGGTGAAGATGAAGGACGCCCTCACCCGCGAGGAGTCGTGCGGCGGCCACTTCCGCGAGGAGCACCAGCACCCCGACGGCGAGGCGAAGCGCGACGACGAGAACTTCTCGCACGGGGCCGTGTGGGAGTACACCGGCGAGAACAGCGAGCCCGTCCGGAACCAGGAACCCCTCGGCTTCCGCTACGTCAAGCCCAGCACCCGGAGCTACAAGTGAACATCAACGTCAAGGTCTGGCGTCAGAACGGGCGCGATGCGAAGGGCGCTTTCGAGAGCCACACCATCTCGGTGGTCCCCGAGATGTCGTTCCTCGAGATGCTCGACATGGTCAACGAGAAGCTCGAGTCGGAGGGCAAGGACCCCATCGCGTTCGAGCACGACTGCCGCGAGGGCATCTGTGGGTCCTGTGGCGCGATGGTGAACGGCGAGGCGCACGGTCCGAGCGACCGCACGACGCTCTGCCAGCTCCACATGCGCTCGTACAAGGATGGCGACACCGTCACGATCGAGCCCTGGCGCGCCGAAGCGTTCCCGGTCATCAAGGATCTCGTGGTCGACCGCTCCTCGTTCGACCGCATCATCCAGGCGGGCGGGTTCATCTCCGTGCGCACGGGTGCCGCGCAGGACGCCAACCAGACGCCCATCGGCAAGATCATCGCCGACGCCGCGTTCGACGCCGCCACGTGCATCGGGTGCGGAGCGTGCGTGGCCGCGTGCCCGAACGCGAGCGCCTCGCTGTTCACGAGCGCGAAGCTGTTCCACCTGAACAGCGTGCCGCAGGGCGAGGTCGAGCGCGCGACGCGCACGGTCGCGATGACCAAGCAGATGGACGAAGAGGGCTTCGGCTACTGCACGAACCACGGCGAGTGCGAGGCCTCGTGCCCGAAGGGCATCTCGATCAGCCACATCGCCGCGATGAACCGCGACCTCCTGCGCGCCACGTTCTTCGGCAAGTAGATGCCGGCTCCGGGGCCGTCACGGGCCTTCCAGCTCGCGGCGCACGTCGCCGGGGGCCCGGCGGTGGACGCCTCGGGCGTCGACCCCGGCGCGCTCCTCCAGGTGCTGCGCCGGCACAAGCTGCTCGCGCACGCCCAGCACGTCGGTGGGCTCATGGAAGCCCAGCGCGAGCTGCTGAAGCCGTCGTGGCGGGCCGGAACCGCTGCGAACCTCGCGCAGGCGAGCGAGCGCGACCGGGTGATCGCCGCACTGCACGCGGACTACATCCCGTGCATCGCCTACAAGGGCGTGGTGCTGCAGGAGTGGCTGCACGGTCGTGTCGATGGGCGCGACAGCGAAGACCTCGATCTGTGGGTGCCTCCCCTGCTCTTCCGCCGCACGTGTCGCTGGGCGGTCGCGGACGGGTACACCCTGGCGTTCGACCTCACCCTCGACGACCTGAACGCGCGTGAGCTGCCGAGCGAGCTGCTGCTGTTCCACCCGAGCGGCATGCACCTGGACGTGCACCAGCGGTTCTTCGCCTCCCACTACGCGCTCGATGCCGTGGAGGACTGGTTCGAGCAGTACGTGCCGTGGCTCGACGAGCAGAGCCCGGTGGAGATCGCGCGGTTCGACGACCTCGCGACGGCCTTCATGGTCGTGCTGACTGCCGGGAAGGACTGCTGGGCGACCCTGCGGCACCTGTCGGATGTCGCGCTCGCGCTGGAGCGGGTCGACCCGGTGGCGCTCGCAGACCTCGCCGATCGCACGCACACCCGCGGGATCCTCGACATCGGGGCCCAGCTCGCGGCCCGCCATCTCGGGCGCTGCACGGGGTGGGTCGCGAAGTTCCCCGTGCCGGACGGCGCGGATGCCGCATTGCTCCACGAAGGCGAGCTGCCGTTGGTGCAGCGGGCGCGGATCTACCTGTCCGCGCGCGAGCGTCGCCGGGACCGCCTGGCGTATGCGGCCCGGCTGCCGTTCAAGGTGTCGGCGCTCGATCTGAAGGGCGGTCCCGTGCCGATGCCGCGCACGGCGCGGAGGCTCGTGCGGTTGGTGCGGACGCGGGGTCCGTTCGCCGGCACCTGAGGTTCCCGCGCGCCCCGCGTCAGGCGGGCCGGAGGGTGCGGCGCAGCCGCAGTCGCGAAGCGACCGAGGCCGAACGGCCGAGCCCGGAGGACAGCCGCCGGTGCCTCCGCAGGAGACACCGGGACGCCCCACCAAAGCGTCGCACCCGCCCCCGGATCTGCGTTACCTGGGTTCGACCGGAGGCGAGATGGCTGACGACGACCGTCTGCTGCGTGAGCTGAAGTTCCTGGGCATCGACGAGACCACCGTGGAGCTGCTCGCGCTGCTGCCGCTGATCCAGGTCGCCTGGGCCGACGGCGAGGTGCAGCCCGAGGAGCGCGAGCTGATCTTGGAGCTGTCGCGCACCCGCTACCACCTCGCCGAAGACGCGGTCCACCTCCTGGAGGGCTGGCTGACGCACCCGCCCAGCGAGCGGTACGTGGCCCGGGGTCGGCGTGCGCTGCTCGCTCTCGCCCACGAGCGCGACGACTTCGATCTCGAGCCCGCGCACCTCGACGACGTGGTGGAGTTCAGCAAGGCGGTGGCGAAAGCGTCCGGGGGTTTCCTGGGGTTCCGCACGATCGCGGCCCACGAGGCGCTGGTGCTCGAAGACATCGCCGACGCGCTGCACATCACGGGCTCGCGGGTGAGCCCGTCGCTCGTGGAGGACGACGAGGACGTCGACGACGAGTCGACCGACTTCCTCGACGCCGCGGAGATGGACACCCTGCGCGCCGACGGGAACATCGCGCGCGCCCCGGCGGAGCGGGAGCTGGCGGGCTCGGCGCTGGCCGACCTCGTCCACCATGGTCCCGAGGGCGGCACGAACTTCGTGATGGACGGCGGAGGCCTGACGATCGGGCGCAGCGCCGTGAACGACGTGCAGGTGCCGCACGACGCGCTGCTGTCGCGCATCCACTGCCGGCTGACCCATGTGGACGGGCGGTTCTACGCGGAAGACAACGGAACGACGAACGGGTCGTTCGTGAACGGCGAGCGGATCACGCGGCGCCGGCTCTACGGTGGCGAGCAGATCACCACGGGTGGCGCGCACTTCACGTTCATGGTCCGCTGAATGGGCTCAGTCATCGGACTGATCGTGATCCTGGCAGCGGCCTACGTGATCGTCATCGCGGGAGCGAGTGCGTACGAGATCACGGGGCTCGACCGGAACGCGGCGGTGTTCCAGTCGCTGTCGGCGTTCACGGGCACGGGGTTCACGACGCTGCAGGCCGAGAAGGTGGTGGAGCACAAGGCGCGTCGGCAGATCACGATGGTGCTGATCATCCTGGGGTATGCGGCCGCAGCGACGGTGGTGGCGACGTTGGTGCGGTCGGTCCAGGTGGAGAGCCTGTACGACGGGCTGTGGCACGTGGCCGTGGCTCTGGCGGCGGTGCTGATGGCGTACGCGTTCTTCCACACGAACGCGGCGCTGCACCTGAACGACTGGATCCGGCGCTGGGTGGCGAACCGCGTGCACCACGAGCCGGTGCTGCACGACGACCTGTTCAACTACAAGCCGGGGTTCGGGATCACGCGGATCGAGGTGCCGCCGGCGAGCCGGGTGATCGGGCGGAAGCTGCGTGAGCTGCCGCTGAAGGAGCTGCAGCTGCAGATCCTGCTGATCGAGATGGCGGACGACACGGTGGTGGTGCCGGACGGGAACTACACGATCCAGCCGCTGTCGCACCTGGTGGTGTTCGGGCGGCTGAGCGCGGTGCAGGAGGCGTTCTCGCCGGAGCTGTGAGGCGCTGCGGGGGGCGTGGGGTTACTTCCCGGCGTCCTGGAGGTCCCGTGAGCACCGTCGCCAATTCCACGAAGTTCTACGACCGGAACGGGCGCCGTCTGGTGTACGTGCGCGAAGCGGCGACGCCGGAGTTCTGGGATTCCCAGTGGCTCGACTCCTTCGACCCGAAGGAGTACGAACGCGTGCCGAAGCGCGCGCTCACCGTCCAGATGACGCAGAAGTACCTCCCGGCGGGTTCTGTGGTGTTGGAAGGCGGTTGCGGGCTCGCCCGCACGAGTTGGTGGCTGAAGTCCGTGGGCTACCAGGCCATCGCGATCGACTTCGCCGAGCGTACGATCGATCTCCTGAAGGAGAAGCTGCCCGACCTCGACAGCCGAGTCGGGGACCTCCGACACCTCGACGTGGAGGACGCTTCGATCGACGGGTTCTGGTCTCTGGGAGTGATCGAGCACGACTGGGACGGCTACGCCGCGCTTCGCGACGAGATGGCACGCGTGATCCGCCCCGGCGGGTTCCTGTTCCTCACATTCCCCTACATGAGCCCACTCCGGAGGCTCAAGGGCCGTGCACGGCTCTATCCGGCCGCGCCGGAGCGATGCCCCGACGGCTTCTACCAGTTCGCGCTCGATGGTCGAGCGGTGGCCCGGGACTTCGAGCAACACGGGTTCGAGGTGGTGGAACGGCACCCGTTCCTGCCCGTCCGTGGGCTGGAGGACGAGCTCCGTGCGGGGAGCGGGCTGATCAAGCCGCTGTTGTCCACCCGGGTGGTGAGGACTGCGGCGTCACGTGCCCTTCGCCGGCTGACGTCCCACTGCATCCTGTTGGTGCTGCGTCGGCGGTGAGCGTCGACTGCGCTCCTCCAGCCACGCCCGGTCGCATGGCTTGGCACTCGCCCGTTCGAACACCTGCCTCACAGCCCCGAGGACGCGACGTGCGCTCGATCGTCATCCTTTCCGACAAGTCCAGTGGTTCCTCTGTATTGCAGCGCCTCTTCACCCAGGCCGGTGGTCGCGCGCTCTCCCACACCCCTCATCACGAGGGAGAGACGCTGTTCTGGTCCAAGGCGAACGCTGCGATGATGCGCCCCCAGGTGGAGATGGCGTTCGGTGCGCTTCCACTGGATACCCGGACCGCCCTTGGCGCTTTGGAGTCCCTGTGCCACGACAACGGTGTCCCTGAATTCCCGCATGCTCTCGATGTCGAAGCGGTTGCCCGTCTCTGGCTCGACCTGACGCAGCTCCATGCCCCGGTCTTCATCGAGAAGTCGCCCCACCACCTTCACTGTCAGAGCACGCTAGAGCTGATCACCGCCGTCGCGACGCGCGGCGATGTCGACATGAAGCTCGTGGGACTCGTGCGGAACCCCATGGACACCATGTACTCGATGTGGTCGCGATGGCGGCTGCCACCGGAGCATCGGCAATGGGAATGGGCCCGATGCTACCGTAACCTTCTCCGTTTGCGGGACTCCCTTGATCCCGATGCGCTGAGAATCGTCACCTACGAGAGCCTGGTCAGCGACGAATCGACCCTTGAAGGGGTCCTGGCATGGGCCCGCCTGCCGCCTGCCAGCCGTCGAACCCACGGCGAGCCCCCTCCACGCGCGTTCCGTACAAGCTTGGCGCAACGACCCCGCGTTCGGCTTTCGGCTCGACCCGACCGTCGTGGACCTTGCGAGTTCCTTCGGCTATGCGACGGAAGACGTCACGAGGCCGTTGACCCTGCGGCAGCGACTCTGGCCGTTGACGCGCCGCTGGCATCGAGGAAAGCGGCGATTGCGGCACGCAGGTGGAACCCTCAAGCGCACATGGATTCAGCGTCTCACGTAGGGAAAGTACTGTTCAACTGCGAACGCGCTCCCGACCACGGAGAAGTGGCCGGGGTCGCGGAACAGGTACTCTCCATCGCGCCGATAGGAACACATGTCACCTTCGCAGAACACGGCTGCGGGGTCCACGAACGCGGCGCTTCCCACGAGAGGACGAAGGCGCTCGTTCGTCCTACGGGCGACGTCGCTGTGGGCTCTGGCGACGACATCCGGCGAAACGGCGCTGCGAGCCAGCATCGCCTGCGGATCGTTGTCGAAGATCGGCGATGCCCCGATGACGGTGACCTCCAACCCCAGTTCCCCGAGGTCGTCCAGTGTGTCCGTGAGCATCGCAAGCTCTTCGTCGGTGAGCGATTCCCACCGTGCCGCCAGCACGACCCCGTCGTAGCCGCCACCGCTCAACAACTCCCAGGCATGCTCGTTCACCCCGCTACACAAGGGCCTTGACGACCTGATCAGGCCTCGCACCGGTGGGCAAGCAGACGCTGCGTGCTCGACGATGGTCGCCTCCACCGCCGAAGACCTCGAGAGTCCGGGAGCATAGTGCGCAGCATGGGAGTCGCCCCAGAGCAGGATGCGACGAGGACCTCGGGTCAACGCACAATCTGCTTCGGTCCAGTCCTCGGCAGTCTGGTCACGACGCAGGAAGCAGGTACCTTCTCGGTACTCCTCCTTGCCGGGAATGTTCTCCGCCGTGAAGCCGGGGTATCGGATCGGCAGTCCATCGGTGATGACGAGCAGACCTCCGAGCACCACCGCCGCCCCCATCGCAGCGCCCGCCGCAACGAACGGGCCGGCTCCTGAGAACCCGTGAGAGGGGGGCGTGCGAAACGGTTGCTCCACGAACCGGTAGGACAGCGCGGCAAGCACACCACTCAACGCGATCAGGCCAATCGACTCCGGCAGAGTGAGCGCACGGAAGGCCGCGTATCGGCCCAGGACCAGCACAGGCCAGTGCCACAGGTAGAGCGAGTACGAGATGAGCCCGATCAGGACGAGAGGGCGCAGCGACAACAGACGGGTCAGCAACGTTCCACCGCCTCGCCCGGCATGAAGCATCGCGGCCGTCCCCAACGTTGGCACCAACGCCGCGATCCCAGGGAACGGAGTGTCCGCGGTGAAGAGCAGCGTGGAGAGCGCAATCATGGCGAGCCCGGCGAATCCCACGGCCTCGTTGGTGGCCCGGGTCCGGAGTGGGGGGGCCACACCGAGGGCGAGGAAGGACCCCACCAGTAGCTCCCAGAACCGAGTCGGGAGCATGTAGAAGGTGAATGTCGGAGCGCCCGACACGCCCCATACCGACAGGGCGAGAGAAACGACTGCGAACGGCAGCAGGGCCGCGACGAATCGTCCACGGAACCATCTGCCCGCAGCCATCAGCACGAACGGTGTGATGAAGTAGAACTGCTCCTCGACCGAAAGCGACCATGTGTGGAGCAGCAACTTCGACTCGGCCGGACCCGCGAAATACCCCGCCGTCTGCCAATAATAGATATTCGAAGCATAGATGGCGGCACTCGACAGCTCCCAGCCGAGATCGACGAGGTCGGGCGGTATGAAGATCACTGCAGCCACGACGGTGGAGACCGCAGCCATGGTGAAGACGGCCGGCAGGATGCGGCGGGCCCGCCGTTCGAAGAAGCGGAGGACGGAGAAGCGGCCCGCCTCGATGTCCTTGACGATGATTCCCGTGATCAGGAACCCCGACAGCACGAAGAAGACATCGACACCCACAAAGCCCCCAGAAAAACCGGGGATGTGGGCATGGAACAGGACGACGATGGAGACCGCCACCGCACGCATCCCGTCGATGTCTCTGCGATAGGAGCTCACCTCTTCAGCCTCACACCGCGAGCCGCGCGTCCAGGCGGAGGGGGGGCCGTGACGTTGGGGCTTGCCTCTCGGAGACGGGACCCGACAGGTCGGTCGGGCACTCGAGCTCCGGAGGAACGCTCACGGGGCAGTCTCACAATCGCTGGCCTCGAAGGTCTTCGGGTGATGACCAACCAAAGGTCATTGCGCGGAGCGCATACTCGTATAGGCGCCCGCATGCCACACCAGTACCGACCTGAGCTGGACGGGATCCGAGCGCTTGCCGTGATCGCCGTCTTGATCTTCCACCTCCACCACAAGTGGCTCCCCGGTGGGTTTGTCGGCGTCGACGTCTTCTTCGTCCTCAGCGGCTACCTCATCACGGGCCTGTTGCGACGCTCTGCGAAGGCGGGGACGTTTCGGTACACCGAGTTCTTCCTGCGACGCGTTCGGCGCCTGACCCCTCCCCTCCTGGCGATGCTGTGCATGGCCACCGCCGGAGCCATCGTGGTGCTGCCACCCGCCACGCTCGTCGACTACGCAGCGTCGCTCTGGTGGCAGCCGGTCGCCCTCCAGAACATGCACTTCCTGGCAGTCGGCGACTACTTCGACAGCCCCGAGACCAAGCCGCTCCTCCACACCTGGTCGCTGGGCGTGGAAGAGCAGTTCTACCTGGTCTGGCCGTTCCTGATCGCGTTCGCCGCGCGCTTCGATCGGAAGACCAACCTCGCGTTGCTGGCCGTTGTGGCATTCACGAGCTGGCTCCTGTGCATCGGTCTGCCGGCACTGTCGCCGAAGGCGGGGTTCTACCTCTTCCCCGCGCGCGCGTGGGAGCTTTGCATCGGTGGGGCGCTGGCCGTCACCCAGGAGGAGGAGCGGAACTGGTCGTCGCGACTCCCCCCTGCGCTCGTCGGGTGGCTCGGAATGGCCGTGCTCGCAGGGAGTTTCGTGCTCATCGACGACGACAGCCCGTTCCCCGGATGGCGGGCGCTGCTTCCTGCGTTCGGGACGGGAGCGGTACTGCTCGGGTGCACGCCGGGGAGCGCCCTCTCGCGTGCACTCTCGGCCCGTCCGCTCGTGCTGGTGGGGCTCGGCTCGTACGCGCTCTACCTGTGGCACTGGCCGCTCATCGTCTTCGCCGGATTCGCAGGCTTCCCGTCGAACGAGCCGCTGAAGGCGCTCGCGTTGTGTGCTGCGAGCGGTGTCGGCGCGTACCTGTCCTATCGATTCGTCGAGGAGCCCATCCGCCGCCGCCGGGTGGCTGCCACGACCAAGCAGCTGTTCGGAGGGCTGGGGGTGGTCACTGCAGGCCTCCTCGCAGTGGCCGCGGCAGTGGACGCGACCCGCGGCTTCGAGACTCGCTACGAGCAACCGCGTCGCGCGATGCTGACGGCCCCGCTGGACGCCGAGGGGGACGAGCGCTGCGGGTTCCTGTGGCGCGTCGCTCACCCCCTGGCGACGGTGTGCCAGATCGGTGGAGCGCCCGGACCCGCCCCGGGGGTGATGGTGTGGGGAAACAGCCACGCCGCCATGTGGACGGGCATGCTGGCCGAGCTGGCCACCGATCGACCTGTGTACCTCAATGCCCACAACTGCCGGCCCTACCCTCACTCGGGCTACTGCGACCAGCGGATCGTCGACAGTGTGCTTGCCTCGCTGCACGAGCTCGAAGTCCGGGATGTGGTGCTGGCGAGCAACTGGTACACATCCAAGACCTCGCCGGAAGGACGGGAGAAGGCTGACGCGAAGCTCTCGGGCGTGGTGCAGCGTCTCGTGGACGAGGGCTTCGTGGTGTGGCTCGTGATCGACACGCCGAGTGATGTGGCTCTCGACCCGGTGCTTCATGCGCAGAACACGGACGGGCCCAACCACCCCTCGTCGCCGCGAGAGAACCACAGGGAGATCCTCGAACACACCCGGCAGCTGTTCGCCCGGCTGTCCGAGCATCCAGCCGTGCACGTGATCGATCCGACCGATGACTTCTGCGACGCGTCGACGTGCCGCGCCGGTGAAGGAACCGAGGCCTGGTATCGTGACAGCAACCACCTGACGGCCTCTGGCGCCCGCCGCGCCCGGCATCGCTTCGAGGCGATCTTCCGCTGATCCCAGCCGCCCGAGCGTTCGGGCATCGGAAGCCGGCTCGGAAATTCGATCCGCTGGTGTCGTTGCTCGTCGTTGGGCGACGAACTACTTCGTCGAGCCTGGCCTCGAGCGCGTTTCCGACGTGCAGGGGAACCCGACACACCCGCTACGCCAGGTCGCCGGGGAAAAGGGAGGGTTGGGATGCGAGTCTACCATCTGATCAAGGGACTCGGACGCGGAGGGGCAGAGATGCTGCTCCCGGAGGGCCTGCGCGAGTCGGATCGCGAGAGGTTCCAGTACCGCGTCGGCTACTTCCTTCCCCACAAGAACGCTCTGGTTCCGAATCTCGAGGCCATCAACGTACCGGTCGACTGCTTCGATGCGACCGCGAACACCAGGATTCTCTCGAGAATCCCCCGACTCGCCGGGGTGTTGAAGGCCTGGAACGCAGACGTGTTGCACTGCCACCTTCCCATCGCCGGCGTTGCGGGAAGATTGGCCGGCCGGGTCGCGGGAGTACCGGTGGTCTACACGGAACACAACATTCAGGAGCGGTACCATCCCCTCACCGGCGCCGTGAACCGTCGCACATGGCGCCTGCAATCCCGCGTTGTCGCGTGCTCGGAGGAAGTCGCTGCGTCTATCGAGCGCAACCTCGGAACGAGCGTTCCTGTGACCGTCGTGCAGAACGGCGTTTCTCTGAACGCGTTTCGCCGCGACCCGTCCGGCCGGGAAGAGGTCCGGCGCCGGCTCGGAGTACCCGAGGACGGCCTGCTCGTTGGAACCGTTGCAGTCTTCAGAGAGCAGAAGCGCCTCCCCGAGTGGCTCAGAGTGGCGAAAGCGGTCCTCGCTTCCGTGCCACGGGCCCACTTCGTGATCGTCGGCGACGGCCCGCTTCGAACCGTGATCGAGGAGGAAGTGCGACAGCTCGGATTGGAAGGTCGGGTCTCACTTCCAGGCCTTCAGTCGGATGTGTCCCGATGGCTCTCGGCAATGGATCTCTACCTGATGACCTCCGCCTACGAGGGTCTGCCGGTGGCTCTGTTGGAGGCGATGGCCTGTGAGCTTCCCGCGTTCTGCACTCGCGTCGGCGGCATCGGAGAGGCTGTGCGCGATGGTCGGGAAGGCTACCTGGTCGCCGCAGAGGAGCCCATGGCTCTGGTAGAGCCTCTGGTCGCCTTGTCGCAGGACGACGAGCGACGGATCGAGATGGGGCGCGCCGCTCGCGCCCGCGTGGAAGCGGCGTTCGGCATGGAGCGGATGATGGACCAACTCCAGCAGGTCTACGAGGAGGTCCTGAGTGGGTGAGGTCTCCATCCGCCCGGCCGCGCCAGCTGACCTTCGGGAAGTCCTGGACCTGATGCAGCTGGCGCTTGGAGACGAGGTGGAATTCTCGGAGCGGTTCTTCAAGTGGAAACACCTGGCGAACCCCTTCGGCGAGTCGCCGATGCTGGTGGCGGTGCACCGGGAGCGAATCATCGGTGCAAGGACCATGATGAGATGGCGCTTCCAGGCACGCGAGCTCGTTGAGGCTGTGCGTCCGGTCGATACCACCGTTCACCCCGACTGGAGGCGCCGGGGCCTCTTCAGTCAGCTCACCCGACGGTTCCTCGACTCCCTTCCGCCCGACGTGCGGCTCATCTTCAACACGCCGAATGAGAAGAGCTGGCCGGGGTACGCAAAGCTGGGCTGGCGCGAGGTGGGGCATCCCTCAATCTGGATTCGGCCCATCGGCCCAGGTCTGACGCGGCGCAGGTCGGTACCCCAACACCCCGGCTCCCCCGTGCTCGCCACAACCGGAGGATCGCGCCTGCGCACCTTCCGCAGCATCGAGTACGACCGTTGGCGGTGGTCTCCGGAGTCCGGAGTCGACTACTCGACGGCTTCCGGAAACGAGTCGACGGTGAGATTCCGCGAGAGGTCACGGGCCGGCCGGCGGGAGTTGACGGTCGTCGACATACAGATGAAGCAACGGTCCTCGATCCCAGAAGCAGCCGCGCTCCTCCGAGGCGCCGTTCGCGGTTCGGATGCTCTGTACGCGATCGCCATCGCCGCCGCATTCACGAGGGAGGCTGCTGCGCTCGCGCTGGCGGGGTTCATCCCGATTCCCAAGGCGGGTCCCAGGCTCGTGACCCGTGGTGTGCCGGGCGCGACGGCGCCAGGCGGATTCGACCGCCTGACAAGTTGGAGGCTTCAGGTCGGCGATCTCGAGCTGTTCTGATTCTCGAGCCAAGCCTGGAACATCAGCACAGGCCAGAGCTTCGAAGCGAGGTTGCGCCGACCGCTGGTATGGGCGTTCCACGCGGCGACGATGGGCTCAGGATGAAGGTAGCCCTCTCGAGCCAAGCGGCCTTCCGCGAGCAGCTCTTCCGCCCAGCCGCGCAGTGGGCCCCTGAGCCATGCGTCGAGCGGCACCCCGAATCCCATCTTGGGGCGGTCGTAGAGGTCGCGAGGCACATAGCGCTCGAGCACCTGGCGCAAGACCCATTTCCCCTGTCCATCGCGAATCTTCACGTCGAGGGGGAACGACCAGGCAAGCTCGACGACCCGGTGATCGAGCAATGGAACTCGCCCCTCCAGGGAGACACTCATGGACGCGCGGTCCACTTTCGTGAGGATGTCTTCTGGCAGGTAGCTCACGAGATCGAGAAGCATCATCGTTTCGACAGGCCCAAGACCACGGACATCCGGCAGGCCGGAGGGGCGCTCCACACCATTCACGACAAGCCGCCCGGGATTCTGCCATTGACTCCGGAGAGCCCGGTAGGTCGCCTCGAGCGACCCCGAGGGCAAGATTCCTGCCAGCTTGTGGACCTTGTCCCCGACCATCCGCATACGGTACATCGGCGGAACAGGCAGATGCCGGAACATCCTGTCGTAGGTGGAAGGCGACGCCGTCCGCAGGATACGAGCCGCCATCCGACGCGCGGGCTGAGGCACCCGACCGAGTCGGCTCCACAACCGCGGAGCCCACAGATGGCGGTTGTACCCACCAAAGAGCTCATCCCCACCGTCGCCTGAGAGACTGACCGTCACGTGCTCTCGCGCCAGCTCGCTCACGATACGAGTCGGAAGCTGGGAGGTATCCGCGAAGGGTTGATCCCATATCGAGGCGAGTCGCGGCACGAGGTCGATCGCCCGGGCCGGCTCTAGAACCAGCTCGGTGTGCTCCGTCCCGAGATGACGCGCTACCCGACGGGCATCGGCGCCCTCGTCGTAGGCGGGGTCCGCGTAACCAATGCTGAAGGTCCGGATTCGACGCGACGACTGGGACTGCATGAGGGCAACGATCGTGGACGAATCGACGCCACCCGAGAGAAACGCCCCGAGTGGGACGTCCGCCATCATCCGCCGCGCCACGGAGTCGGCGAGGAGGGTGTGGAGCGCTTCCACCGCCTCTACCGGAGCCCCAGAGAAGACGCCACCATGTTGGGTGGCCACCTCCAGAGCCGACCAGAACCGGTCGAAACTCGGCGGGCCATCGGGGGTGTCGAAGTGTGCGATGTGGCCCGGAGGAAGGCTCCTGACCCCCTCGTAGATGGTGAAAGGATCGGGCATGGCCCCGAACCGGAGAAAGGAGACGAGGGAGTCCCGATCTACAGACGGATCGAAGGCTTCGAACGCCCGAAGCGCCGAGAGCTGCGATCCGAAGATCAGTCGTCCGCCGACGCTTGCATAGAACAGAGGCTTGATGCCCAAACGATCGCGAACCAGGGATACCCGTCGCTCCTCCCGGTCCCAGACGGCGAACGCGAACTGCCCATTGAGCCTTCGCACTGCACCTTCGACGCCGAATGCGGCTACCGACGCAAGCAGTATCTCCGTGTCGCTGTGGCCCCTGAAGGAATACCCGAGGGGGCCGAGCTCCGCGCGCAACTCCGGCGCGTTGAACACTTCGCCGTTGTAGGACAGGATGAACCGTCCACACGGCGAGACCATGGGCTGGTGCCCCTCGGCACTCAAGTCTACGATAGCAAGCCGACGGTGACCCAGAACCAGGCCAGCAGCGGGGTCGAACCAGTCTCCGAACGAATCCGGACCCCGATGGGTCAGGGAGTCCCGCATCGGCCCGATCCAGCGCGCAAGTGCCTCCTGCGGGACTGGATCACGCGACCAGAGTCCAACGATACCGCACATGAAGAAGCCCCCCGACGATGACAGCGGCTATCGAGGATCACCGCTCCTCACCACAGCGCGAGCGCCCGGTGATACAGCCCCGCTCGCGAAAGAGGTCTCCAAGTTGCCGCGTCGTCCGCGCCTCGTCTATGTCACGACCCTCCCAGTCACGCCGTTCCTCCTGCTTCGTGGCCAGCTCGCCCAGATGCGCGAGTGGGGCTTCGAGGTGCACGTCGTCTGCTCGCCGGGCCCCGAGCTCGACGCGGTGAGCGATCGCGAAGGCGTGATGACCCATGCGGTCGACATCCCGAGAGACCCGGAGCCGCGGGGGGATGCCCGGGCTCTGGTCGAGCTCGTGCGGCTGTTCCGGCGGCTGCAGCCGCACATCGTGAACGCGAGCACGCCGAAGGCCGGCCTGCTCGGGATGCTGGCCGCGCGCATCGCGCGGGTGCCCGTGCGGATCTACCTCCTTCGTGGGCTGCGTCTGGAGACCGCCAGCGGGAACCTGCTGAAGGTGCTCGCAGCTCCGAAGCTCGCTGCGGCCTGCGCTCACGAGGTGATCGCGAGCCAAGCTGGGACACCTTCGTGGCCGGCGGGTACGCGCCGCCAGAAGGTCCGCGTGCTTCGGGGCGGGGTCGTCGAACGGCGTGAGCCCGGAGCGATTCACGGTGACGGACGCCCGTGCGTGCCGAAGCAAGCGCGCTCCGGACGCGGCTGAACGTCAGAGGACGCGCCGGTCGTGGGTTCGCGGGACGTATGGTCGCGGACAAGGGGATCGATGCCGCTCCTCGGCGCGTACGACGCGCTCCGGGAGGAGACCGGCGCACCTGGTTCTCGTGGGCGACGATCTGGCGGGCGACACGGTGGATCCCGCGATCCGAGAGCAGGTGCAGGATCTTCCACACGCGCACGTGCTCCCCGGATAGACGAGCTGGCGCCGTTCCTGCACGCCATGCCTGACGGTGTTGGCGTTCCCATCGTTGCGGGAGGGCTTCCCGAACGTGCCGGTGGAGTGCGCGCTGACGGAGACCCCGGTGGTCGGGTTCCGGAGCACGGGGGTCGTGGATGCCATCGTCGACGGAGTGATCCGAATCGTGGACTGCGATGCCCGCGGGCTCGAGGAAGGGCTGCGGGAGTACCTGACCGAGCCCGATTCGCGCGCAAGGAGCACGGCACTGACCGGCCGGGCTGCGTTCTGCGCGAGCTGTCTCCGTCTCGTGTGTGGCACGCCTGGCGCACGGACTACCTGCGCCTGCTGGTGCCCGCGGCCTGACCATGCCGTGAGCGTCCGGAGAAGGGCCCCGGTTGCCAGTCGCCCTCCCGCGAGGATAGGCATGTCGAACGCATCACTGTGATCGGGCTCGGCTACGTCGGGCTCCCCGTGGCCCTCGGGTTCGCGCGCGCCACTTCCCGGCCGTCAGGTTCGACATCGACCAGCGACGCATCCGGGAGCTGCGCGAAGAGCCACGACCGCACCCTCGAGGTGGAGCCGCAGAGCTGAAGGCCAGCGGACTCGCCTTCACAGCCGACCCCGCGGAGCTCGCGAGTGCACCTTCTTCGTGGTCACCGTTCCGACTCCGATCGACGATGCGAAGCAGCCCGACCTCCGGCCCCTGGCGTCCGCGAGCCGCACCGTCGGCAAGGCGCTCAAGCCGGCGACGTCGTGGTGTACGAGTCCACCCGTGTACCCCGGGGTCACCGAGGACTACTGTGCGCCCATCCTCGCCGAGGTCAGCGGGCTCGACAGTCGCAGTTCAAGGTCGGCTACTCGCCCGAGCGCATCAACCCCGGCGACAAAGGAGCACGCTCGCGCGCATCACGAAGGTCGTCTCGGGTGAGGATGCCGCGACGCTCGACCGGGTGGCGGATGCCTGCGGGAAGATCGTCGAGGCGGGCATCCACCGCGCGTCGTCCATCAAGGTCGCCAGCGGGCCGCGAAGGTCATCGAGAACACCCAGCGCGACCTGAACATCGCGCTGATGAACGAGCTCGCCATGATCTTCGCGAAGCTCGGATCCGGACGCTCGACGTGCTCGAAAGCCGCCGGCACGGTGGAACTTCCTGCCCTTCCGGCCCGGTCTCGTCGGCGGTCACTGCATTGGCGTCGACCCGTACTACCTCACGGCGAAGGCCACGATGGTGGGGCACCACCCCGAGGTCATCCTGGCGGGGCGAAAGACGAACGATGCGATGGGCGAGCACGTCGCAGAACGCGTCGTGAAGGGGCTCGCGCGCGAGGGACACCCGATCCGCGACGCCCGCGTCGGCGTGCTCGGGCTCACGTTCAAGGAGGACGTGCCCGACCTGCGCAACAGCCGGGTCCCCGACATCGTGCAGACGCTGCGGGAGTACGGCATCGAACCGGTCGTCCACGACCCGTACGCCGACGCCGCTGAAGCGCATCACGAGTTCGGGCTCACGCTCGGGTCCCTCGACGAGATGACCGGGATGCACGCCCTGATCCTCGCGGTCAACCACCGCGAGTACGCGTCCGCGGGTCCCGCTGCATGGGCGCAGCGCCTCGTGGACCGCGGTGTGTTCTTCGACGTGAAGTCGGTGTTCGACGAAGCGGGTCTGGGCGACCGGGTCGCCTACGGGAGTCTGTGATGCACGTCCTCGTCACCGGAGCGGCCGGTTTCATCGGGTTCCACACGAGCAAGCGCCTGCTCGAGCTCGGGCACACCGTGGTCGGGCTCGACAACCTGAACGACTACTACGACCCCGCGATCAAGCAGGCGCGCCTCGCGATCCTGAAGGACATTCCCGGCTTCTCGTTCGTGAAGCTCGATCTGGCCGACAACGCCGGGATGGCGGCGTTCTTCGCGTCCAACCGGCTCGATGCGGTGGTGAACCTCGCGGCCCAGGCAGGGGTGCGGCACTCCCTCACGCACCCGCACGACTACACGGAGTCGAACGTCACCGGCTTCCTGAACGTGCTCGAGGGCTGTCGGCACTCCGGGGTCGACCACCTCGTGTTCGCATCCACGAGCTCGGTCTACGGGAAGGAGGGCTCGATGCCCTTCGACGAGAGCCAGGGCGTGAACCACCCCATCACGCTGTACGCCGCGACGAAGAAGGCGAACGAGATGATGGCGCACGCGTACAGCCACCTGTTCGGCTTCCGGACGACCGGCCTGCGCTTCTTCACGGTCTACGGGCCGTGGGGTCGGCCGGACATGGCGCTGTTCCTGTTCACCAAGGCGATCCTGGCGGGCGAGCCCATCAAGGTCTTCAACCACGGCGACATGTCGCGCGACTTCACGTACGTCGACGACATCGTGGCCGGCATCGTAGGGGTGCTCGACCATCCCACCGAGCCGAACCCCGACTGGAACGCCGACGCACCCGACCCGGGCACGAGCGACGTGCCGTACCGCGTCCTGAACATCGGGAACGGCAGCGAGGTCCAGCTCACGGAGTTCATCGACGCGATCGAGAGCGAGCTCGGCATCCCGGCGAAGCGCGAGCTGCTCCCCATGCAGCCCGGTGACGTCGCTGCGACATTCGCGTCGACGGAGCGTCTTCACGCGGTGAGCGGATACCGCTCCAGAACGGGTGTCCGTGAGGGAATCCGGAACTTCGTGAAGTGGTATCGCGAGTTCTACGGCGTGTGACGCGACCTCAGAGCAGCTTCACAGAGTCGCGTGCCGGGTTAAGCCCGGCCGGGGGTCGACCGTGGACGAACGCATCCCAGACGCGCTGTTGCGCTACCGACGCGCACTCGTGGTGCTCGCGCACCTGCTGATCTGGACGGGTGCGTACGCGGGCGCGTTCCTCATCCGATTCGATGGCTACGTGCCCAACCGGTACTTCGACTGGGTGTTCGCGGCCTGGCTGCTCCCGCTGCTGGTCGTGCGGACGCTCGCCTACGCCCAGCTCGGGCTGTTCCACGGCATGTGGCGGTACACGGGGCAGCGCGATCTCATCGATCTGGCGAAGGCCACCGGGGTGTCCACCGCAGTCTACTCGCTGCTCGTGCTCTTCCTCGGGATGCGCACCTTCCCCCGGTCCGTACTCGTCGTGGAGTTCATGCTCACGATCGCGATGGTCGGCGGCATCCGGTTCGCGAGCCGCACGCTGTTCGAGGCCTCCACCCGGGTGAAGCAGAAGCCCGGCCGACGGATGCTCATCGTGGGCGCAGGCGACGCCGGTGAGGCGATCCTGCGGGAGATCCTCCGGAACATGGCACAGGAAGTCGAGCCCGTCGGGTTCGTGGACGACGACCCGCTGAAGCGGGGCATGAAGATCCACGGTGTCCCGGTGCTCGGCTCCACGGAGGAAGCGAAGAAGCTGATTGCCGACCGCGAGGTGACCGAGGTGATCATCGCGATGCCCACAGCCACGGGCAAGGACATGCGGCGCATCGTCGAGCGCGTCACGGAGTCGGGTGTGTCGGTGCGCACGGTGCCGGGGATGGATCACCTGATCGACGGGCGCGTCACCGTGAACCAGCTTCGGCACGTCGAGATCGACGACCTCCTCGGGCGCGATCCCGTCCAGCTCGACTCGGCCCAGATCAGCGACATGGTGCGGAAGGAGGTCGTCCTCGTGACCGGCGCGGGCGGGTCGATCGGTTCGGAGCTGTGCCGTCAGGTGTCGCGGTTCCAGCCGCGCACTCTGGTGCTCGTGGAGCAGGCAGAGAACGCGCTGTACGAGATCCATCGCGAGCTCACCCGCCGGTTCCCCACCGTCACCATCCAGCCCCGCATCGCCGACATCTGCGATCGGGTCCGCCTCGACGCCGTGTTCGCGGAGTTCGAGCCCGGGCTCGTCATCCACGCCGCCGCACACAAGCACGTGCCGATGATGGAGTGGAATCCTGGCGAAGCCGTGAAGAACAACGTGGGCGGCACGCGGAACGTGGCCGATCTCGCACACGCCCACCAGGCGCGGCGCTTCGTGATGATCAGCACCGACAAGGCCGTGAACCCCACGTCGGTCATGGGGTGCACGAAGCGGGTCGCGGAGCTGTACGTGCAGGCGATGGCGCAGCGGTCCGAGACGCGGTTCGTCACGGTGCGCTTCGGGAACGTGCTGGGCTCGAACGGCTCGGTGATCCCGCTGTTCCGCGAGCAGATCGCGAAGGGCGGTCCGGTCACGGTCACGCATCCGGAGATGGTGCGGTACTTCATGACGATCCCGGAGGCGTCACAGCTCGTGCTGCAGGCCGCGGCGCTCGGGGGCTCGGGTGAGGTGTACATCCTCGACATGGGCGAGCCGGTGAAGATCATCACGCTCGCGGAGGATCTGATCCGGCTCTCCGGGCTCCAGCCCGGGGTCGACATCGAGATCGACTTCGTGGGCACGCGCCCAGGTGAGAAGCTGTTCGAGGAGCTGTCGGTCGACGCCGAGAACGCCGACAAGACCAACCACCCCAAGATCTTCATCGGGCGTGGTGCCCCGATCCCGTTCCAGGAGATCTCCGGTCAGGTCGATGAGCTGCTCGGATGTGTGCACGCAGCCGGCCCGCCAGAGGTCCGTGCGGGACTCCGGCGCATCGTCCCGGTGTTCAGGTCTCCCGAAGACGGAGAGACGCCCGAGGTCAGTCGGCGCGTGATCCCACTGCGATGACCGCTCGACCAGGTTACTAGCGTTCGGACTCCGGAGGAGGAAACATGATGCTGTTCATGGCGGTCAGCGCAAGCTTCCTGACATCCATCGGATTCTCGGCCGAAGTGAGAGACGATTACCGACTCGGTCCGGGAGACCAGGTCGACATCATCATCCACGGCGAGGAAGACTACCTCGAGAACACGCACTACACCGTTCGCCTCACGGGCGAGGTGAGCCTGCCCTGGGTGGGTGAGGTGCGCCTCGCAGGGCTCACGGCGGCCGAGGCCGAACGGGCAGTCCGAGACCGCTTGAAAGACGGGTACATCCTCGATCCGCAGGTGAAGCTCAACATCCTGTCCTACAACAGTCAGGTCGTCGACGTGCTCGGGGCGGTGAAGCAGCCGAACCAGTACTCGCTCGAAGGAGAGACCACCTTACGCGCCCTCCTGGCCGTCGCGGGCGGCATCGACGCAGCACGGTCCAGCGGCTTCGTCACGGTCACGCGCGAGGGAGAGCGAACCCGCCTCGCGCTCAAGGAGCTGGAGGGGCCCGGTGGCGGGTTCTCGCTCCGTTCAGGCGATGTCGTCGAAGTCGAACAGAGCGTGAACGTCTTCGTCACGGGCGAGGTGATGAATCCCGGTGCCGTCTCCTACGTGGAGGGCATCACGGTGTCACAAGCGCTCATCATCGCCGGCGGGCGCGGCGAGTACGCGCGTCTCTCGGGTGCCTACGTGATTCGGGGGAACGAGCGGATCTCCGTGAACCTGAAGCGGGTTCTCAAGGGCAAGGAGTCCGATGTGGCCCTGCAGCCCGGCGACCGCGTCGTGATTCCCCACAGCACGCTGTAGTCGATGCGGGTCCTGGTCACCGGAGGTGCGGGCTACATCGGCTCTCATGCGACCCGAGCCCTGCTCGATGCCGGGCTCGCCGTCACCGTGCTCGACGATCTGTCGACCGGCCACGCCGATGCGGTCGACCCCAGGGCCCGGTTCGTGCATGGGTCTCTGCACGACCCGTCGGCGGTCGGCGGTGCCCTGGAGGGCTGCGAAGCCGTACTGCACTTCGCGGCGTTCAGCATCGTCTCCGAGTCCTGCGAGCGTCCTCTCGACTACTGGCGCAACAACGTCGGCGGGTCTCTGAATCTCCTTCGGGCGATGGAGGACCGCGGGGTGCGGCGACTGCTGTTCAGCTCGACAGCCGCCACCTACGGCATTCCAGACACGATGCCGATTCACGAGGATGCCAGCCAGCGCCCCATCAACCCGTACGGCGCCACCAAGCTCGCGGTCGAGAGCGCGATTCGGGATCACGCCTCCGCCTCGCCCGGCTTCGCGTTCGCAATCCTTAGGTACTTCAACGTGGCGGGCTGCGCGTTCGGTCTGGGCGAGCGCCACTTCCCCGAGACCCACCTCGTCCCGATCGTGCTGCAGGCTGCATCTGGCAAACGGTCCCACGTGAGCATCTTCGGCACCGACTACGACACCCCCGACGGTACCTGTGTCCGCGACTACGTCCACGTCCACGACCTCGTGGATGCCCACATCGAAGCGCTGCTCGCACTCCAGGATGGCGACGCGCGGGTGTACAACGTCGGCAGCGGGCGCGGATGGTCGGTCCGTGAAGTGATGGAGGCTGCGAAGGAAGTCACCGGAGTCGATTTCGAGGTGAAGACAGGAACACGACGCGCTGGGGATCCGCCCGTCCTGGTCACCGACCCCGGGCGAATTCGGAAAGAGCTCGGCTGGAGTGCACGGAGGTCTGACCTGCGACAGATCCTGGCGGATCATTGGGAGTGGTCCCGGTCGCGATGACGCTGGCTGCACTGATCCCGACACTGCTGCTCGTCCTGGTGGCCGGTGGCCTCACCGTGGCAGGCTCGGGCAAGCTGGGGGCGAGGGAGGGTGGGCTCCTCAGGATGGCGTTCCTCGCGCAGGTATGCGGTCTTGCGGCCAATCAATACCTCGTGGCGGAGGTATACGGATTCTCTGACTCGATCAAGTTCCATCGCCTTGGCCTCGAAGCCTGGGATGCGTGGCGGTTCGACCCCGTCGGAATGACTCCAGAGCTCGTGTACCTCACACTCGGCCTCGAAAACCTGCTCATCCAAGTCGGCTCGACGAGCACTCAGGCGATGGCCGGGTTCGCCGCATTCGGCATCATGCTGACTGGCGGCTCCTTCCTCGCGCTCTCTGCCCTGTACGCCATGCTCGGATTCATGGGACGGGTGCTGCTCTACCTCGCCATCCGCCCCATGGTGCCCAGTCCGATGCGCCCTGCTGTGCTGATCGCCACCACCATGGTGCCCTCCGTCGTCTATTGGTGCTCGGGAATCATCAAGGAGTCTGTCGTATTCTTCGCTGGTGGAGTCCTGCTCTACTGTGCGTCCAGGGTATGGCACGGAAGCCGCGTCGCCGCACTCCCGGCAATGGCGGGCCTCTACGTCGTCATTGTGATCAAGCCACACTTCGTGCTCGCGGGTCTGCTCGCGGCCGGGGCGTGGGCCTACTGGCTCGGCTCGATCTCCGAAGGCCAGCTTCGGCTTCGGCCCTCGCGCATCGCGCTATCGCTGTGCATCGTGTTGGTGGCGTTCCTCTCGGCCGGGCAGCTCTCCCCAAGGCTCGACATCAGCAACCTCGCCGATGAGACTGAGAAGCTTCAGGACGCCGGGTTCAAAGGTGGGTCGGCGTACTCTCTGGGGGGTGGTGGCGGAGGGCTGGCATCCCAGCTTCAGATCGCTCCCCTGGCGTTGATCACCGGACTCTTCCGCCCCTCCCTACTCGAAGCGAGCAATGCACAGAGCCTGGTGAGCGCTCTGGAGAACACGGCCCTCCTTCTGCTGTCCTGGATCGCTGTCCGTCGTTTGCGGAGACAAGGGTTACAGCCCTTCGTCGAGCATCCCGTTCTGGTGTTCTGCGTCGTATTCGTCGGAATCTCGAGCGTGGGGGTCGCGCTGGCGACGGGGAATCTGGGTACGCTGTCGCGCTATCGCGCACCGTACATCCCCGCATTCGCCATCGTTCTGGCCATGCTCGGCTTTGCCCCCCGCGAGCGAGCAGCTACCCAACACCGCCTCAACGGGGGGGCCCTTGCGCGCCGTACGCACGCGGATTACCTATCCCGCCATGGGGACCGCACAACTCTGGCTCCGTGACGCCGCACGTCGCCACCTCACGGTCCAGCAGCGACGACGTATTGCCTGGGCGCGGTTGACTGCTAGGCTCCCCACGGGCAACCTCCGCAAGCTCCCCTCGTTTCTCGTGCTGGGCGCTCAGCGCTCCGGAACCACCTCACTCTACGGTTACCTGTCACAGCATCCGGACATCGTGCCACCCCTCCGGAAAGAGGTGGAGTTCTTCAGTCGCTATCGCGACCAGGGTGTGCGCTGGTACCGCGCTCACTTCCCCCTTCGCTTCGACCGGCGCAGGTCCTACGACTGCACGCCCGACTACCTGTTCGATCCGGGGGTGCCGCTGAAGGCATTCGAGCTCCTCCCGGATGCGCCACTGGTGGTGCTTCTCCGCGATCCGGTCGAACGCGCCTGGTCCGCCTTTCGGCACATCGAGTCCTTGGGGCTCGTCCACGGCAGCTTCGAAGAGGCTCTTCGCAACGAGGAACTGGCAGCAGAGGAGTGGCCCTCGCGAACCTGGTATCGACACTCCTACCTTCGAAGGGGCCTGTACGCCGACCAGCTGGAACGTTGGCTGGGCGTGTACCCGCGACATCAGTTGCTGGTCGTCTTCGCTGAAGACCTGTTCTCCGATCCGATACGCGTTCTGCACACCATCGAAGGTTTCGTCGGCCTGGAGCGCTGGACTCCGCCGCGCTTCGACAACTGGAGCTACTCCAAGCGGAGCGATGCGCGCGCCCGCGAGGCGGAGACCATGGCGACGAGTACTCGTGACCGATTGACGGAGTACTTCGCAGAGCCCAACTCGCGGTTGGAACAACTGTTGGGTCACCCGTTGCCCTGGTAGCGGACCCTACATCCGTGCGGGGCTCCCGCGATTGACGTTCCTTGACGGGTCTGATAGCCGAAGCCATGAAATCCGAGGCCCCGGTACGCCCGGACATCGTGATCGTGGGCATCATGAAGGCCGGCAGCACCCTCTACCGGTGGCTGGTCGAGCACCCCCACGTGGTACGTGGAGCTGTGAAGGAAGCCAACTTCCTGTGCGATGACCGGTACTTCGATGGCCATCGGGTTCGAGAGGAGTGTCGAGGAACCTACGCAGCCCTCATCGGGTCCGGTGGCGTCCGAATCGATGCGTCTCCGAGCTACGCCGATCCAGCGGTGGCTGAACGCAAGGCGCAGCGGCTTGCATGGCTGGCACCGGAAGCACGCGTCGTAGCCCTGCTGCGAAACCCGATAGCTCGCCTCCGATCCCACTACATGCACGAAGTGCTCCGGGGTCGCGAGTCTCGGACACTTCAGGAGGCTCTGGAAACGGCCGAAAACGACTACACACGTCGGAGCTGCTACTTCTCGGGACTCTCTCCATACGTGGTAGAGTTCGGGACCGAGCGGCTCATCCGGGTCGACTTCGAACCGCTCAACGACGAAGCCACATGGTCACAGCTGCTCGCCGACCTCGGGCTACCGTGGGTGCGCCTCCCGGAGCAGAGCTTCAACAAGACCGCGGACAATGTCCCATTCAACGCATTGGCGCTACTCCTGTGGGAGCGAGGCCTCCTGAGACACAGCCACCGCCTGCCTCGGGTCGTGAAGCGTCTCGGAAAACTCGCCTTGTTCCGGACACGTGGCGCCATTCGCCGATTGGAGGACTCGTCGAGGGGCCCCATTCCCGACTCCACCCTGGAGCTGGTGCATGAGGAGGTGTGCTCACTCGATCGTCTGCTGAACGACACACCCTCGTGGGCGTCGAGATGGAAGATGCCCCCCGCATGAGCGAGCCACTCGTCATCCACCTCCTTCCCTACGATCTCGCGCGAGGGGCTCAGACGTATGCACGAGCCTTATGTGACGCGCTGGACGGACACGGTGCTCGGCACCGAGTCGCAACGTTGTTCGAGCCCGTGGACAACGTCCTGGGGTCGGACTTCTCTTTGAACAGCCCTCATGGAGTCGGCCGCCGGCTTGGCTTCGATCCTCGAGCGGCGATACGGCTTCGCAGACTCCTTCACCGAACGGCACCACGCGCCGTGGTGGCTCACGGGAGCGAACCCCTGAAGTACGCGCTCGCAGCGCGGCCGGCACGGTTGCCCGTGTTCGCCTATCGGATCGGCGTATCTGCCGTGGAGCACGGTCTCCGCCGCCGCCTCCTGAGCATGCAGTTTCACGCCAGTGACCTCGTTGCAGGCGTCTCGCACGAGGTGCTCGATGAGACGGTGAACACCTTCGGCGTTCCACGAGAGCGATGCCGACTGGTTCCCAACGGACGCGACCCGCGGGTGTACCACCCTCCATCCTCTCCCACTCCCGGCCCTCCGAGAATCGTCTTCGTCGGGCACTTCGATGACAACAAGCGACCGGAGCTGGTCATCGAGTGCGTCGAGCGCCTGGCCAGGCGTGGCGTCTCATTCACTGCGACGATGATCGGTGACGGACCCCGGCTGGAGGAACTCCGCCCTCGAGCCGAGCAAGCTGGAATCGAGGTGCTGGGCCGGCGGTCCGACGTGCCCGACCAGCTGCGTCGCGCCCGAGTCTGCCTGTTGGTGTCGAAGATGGAAGGAATGCCCGGAATCTTCATCGAAGCCGGGCTCACGGGCCTACCCGTCGTCACCACAGACGTGCCGGGAGCGCGCACCGTACTCGTGGAAGGGCAGACCGGTTTCGTGGTCGGGGTGGATGCCATCGAAGCTCTCGTTGCACGTCTGGAGCGTCTCCTGACGACACCCGAGCTCGCCCGCTCCATAGGGGAAGCCGCCAGGAAACGCTGCGTCGCAGAGTTCAGCCTCGAACACAGCGCGAGTCTCTGGATGGACATCCTTCGCCCCCATCTCGCCCCGCGATGACGAAAGACCCGAAACGGACATCGCTGACGGGGGCCTCGTTGGCCGGCGTGGGCTGGCTGTCGGGGAGCCAGGCTGTCGGGCAGGTCATCACGATCGGAGCCAAGCTCCTGCTCGCTCGGCTGATGACTACGGCAGACTTCGGCACTGTGGCCGTCGCGGTCGCGTTCACATCGTTTGCCCAGCTGTTCGTCGAGCTCGGCTTCGGCGACGCCGTCCTGCAGAGGAAGGCGGCGGAGTTCGGAGAGCGCGAGCGCTCCACCGCGTTCTGGGCCAACATGATGATCGGGCTCCTTCTCTGCCCCATCTCCATCGCTGCCGCCCCCTGGCTCGCCATCCTGTTCGACGCACCCGAAGTCGGTCCGGTACTCCAGCTCCTGAGCATCTCCTTCGTGCTCCTCGCGCCCCAGGCCCTGCTTCGGGCGCTGTTCACCCGGAAGATGAACTACCGTGTCGTCGGGCTCGCCAGCGTGACGGGGGCGGTCCTCGGCGGGGTGGTGGGCGTGGTGCTCGCTCTGATGGGTTGGGGTGTGTGGGCGCTGGTCGCGCTCAACCTCGTGCGTTCGACATCGGTGACGCTCGCGATGTTCGTCGCCGCACGGTGGGTTCCCCGGCAGTTCATCCACCTGCCCACTCTCCGCAGTCTGTGGAGCTTCGGGATGTACATGACCGGGGTCCGGGTGCTGAACAACGTGACGCGGAACGGGGACACCATGCTGGTGGCCCTGCTCCTCGGACAGAGCGCCGCAGGAATCTACTCGGTGGCATACCAGGGCGTGATCCTCCCCGTGACGTACATCTCACGGCCCATCGGGAGCGTGGTGTACTCAGCCCTGTGTCGGATGGAGGACGACAGTGTCCGACGAGCCGTCGCGTTCTCCAAGACACTCGAAGTCCTCATCGTGCTCGGATTCCCGATGGGCTTCTTGGGGATGATGACGGCTGACGTCGTCCTCCCCGTGCTGCTCGGGCCTCAGTGGACCGAAGCCGCCCCGGTGTTCGCGGTGCTCGCCGTCTCCGGGGGTGTCCAGACGATGTTGCAGACCTCGACCAGCATCCTCCAGGCCGCCAACCGGCCCGGGATCTCCCTCGCGATCCAGATCGTGAAGCTCGTCCTCGTCATGGGTGGCGTTCTGGCAGGGATTCCGTTCGGTCCGTTCGGGGTCGGCGTCGGGTACACCATCGCCTGGCTCATCCTGGTTCCCGTGCACCTCGCCCCCGTCGTGGTGTGGGGCAAAGTGCCAAGAGAGGGGATCGTACGGCCGATCGCTCAGGGGTGCTTGAACCTCGTGTTCACGGTCGGCGCGTTCGGCTTGATCTCGCTGGTCCCGGCTGGCCCCGACGCCGCGCGCGTGTTGTTGGGCGCGGCGATCGCCACTGCGGTGTGGCTCGTGGCATCGTACCTCTCGATGCCGAGCTTCCGAGACCTCACCCTCCTCCTCCGGAAGCGGGTCGGTCGCCGCTTCGGTCGAGCTTCCGCCTGACCCGACCGGCTCGACCGCTCAGGCCGTCGCCACCGCTGCCAACACCCCCTCGACGACCTTGTCGCGGTCGGCGTCGGTGAGCGCACTGCCTGAGGGTAGACACAGGCCCTGGGCGAACA
Organism: Myxococcota bacterium; assembly: GCA_041389565.1. Taxonomy (GTDB): domain Bacteria; phylum Myxococcota_A; class UBA796; order UBA796; genus JACKEQ01. The sequence goes on along the minus strand of JAWKRP010000026.1, from coordinate 33,828 downwards.
GACCCGAGCAGACCTCGCCACCGTAGGTCCGCGCTTCCCCGAACACCGGCTGGAGGTGCATCGGCTTCCAGAGATGCCGCGACTCGATGCCCTGTGCCTCGAGATGCAGCCGAACCACCTCCGGCTCGACACCCTCGAGCGTGATGCAGGTGAGCCAGTGGTTGGGAGTCTGACCGGGCGGGACCGGGAGGAAGCGGATGAGCGGATGGGATCCCAGGCCCGCCTCGTAGTGTTCGCGGTTGATCCGACGGGCCGCGATTCGCTCTTCGAGGTGGGAGAGCTGGCCCCGTCCGACCGCAGCGAGGAGGTTGGACAGGCGGTAGTTGTAGCCCACCTCCTTATGCTCGTAGTACGGAACCGGCTGGCGCGCCTGGGTCGCGAGATGCCGCGCATGATTCGTGGCTTCCTCGTCATCGCTCACCAGCATCCCACCGCCCGATGTCGTGATGATCTTGTTCCCATTGAACGAGAACGCCGCCATCCGACCGAAGGAACCGGCGAACCGGTCGTCGAGCCGACTCCCGAGCGCCTCGGCGGCATCCTCGATCAAGGGGACCTCCGCAGCGTCACAAATACGCTCGAGACGTCGGTAGTCCGGCATCAGACCGTACAGGTCGACCGAGATGACCGCGGCCACGCGGCGCCCGGCGGCACGCTCCGTACGGATGGCCTCTTCCACAGCGTCGGGGTCGACGCACCACGTCGTACGCTCGCTGTCCACGAACACCGGAGAGGCTCCGACGTAGGTGATGGCGTTCGCGGTCGCGGCGAACGTGAACGACGGGCAGAGCACTACCTCTCCAGGCCGGACTCCCACGTGGATCAGCGCCAGGTGCAGCGCCGCCGTGCCCGAGGACAGAGCCGTGGCATGCCCGACTCCCACGAACGCGGCGAGCTCCTGCTCGAAGGCGGTGACGTGCGGCCCGAGAGGCGCGATCCAGTTGGAGTCGAATGCATCGAGGAGCAGCCTCCGCTCATCGGGCGACATGTGGGGCGGCGAGAGGTAGATGCGACTCAAGTGGACTCCGAACCGAGGAACTCGGGCATGGTGGCGTGCCCGTCGGCGCTCACGTCCGACCGGCGGAAGGGGGCCAGCACACTGGCGAACAGGATCCTCACGTCCTCCATCGAGCTCGCGGACTCGACGTACTCGACGTCGTAGGCGAACTTCTCATCCCAGCTGAGCGCGTTTCGGCCGCTGACCTGGGCGAGCCCGGTGAGTCCCGGGAGTACGGAGTGCCGCCGGCGCTGGTGCGCGGAGTAGCGAGGCAGGTACCGGACGAGAAGGGGGCGAGGCCCGACGAGACTCATGTCGCCCAACACAACGTTGAGCAGCTGCGGGAGCTCGTCGAGGCTCGCAGAGCGGAGAAAGCGCCCGACGCGACCGATGCGGTCTTCATCGGGCTCGTCGGGAAACCGTGCATCCCGCATGGTCCTGAACTTGAAGATCCTGAACACACGCTCGTTCTCGCCCACGCGGGGTTGTGTGAACAGCACCGGAGCGCCCATGGTGGTCCGGACCAGCAAGGCCGTTCCCGCCATGACCGGCGCGAGAACGACGACCGCGGGAGCAGACAACCCCACATCGATGCACCGCTTCACCTGGCGTCGCAAGACCGCTGCCATCGAGACGCTCCCTGGCGCGAGATGTATCCCAGGAGCCCGTGGTGTCGACGCGAGAGGGTCGGGTTACGAGGCCGGAGCTCGTTCCGAACCCGGGAGTGGAGATGACGGACCCCAGCGGTCATACGGAGCTGGAGGAGTCGCCAGACGGCTTCCGCATCCAGGACGTCTGGGCCATCCTCCAGATGCAACGGGGAGTGGTCCTCCTCGGGCTCGTCTCCTGCATGGCTGTCGCGGCGCTGTACGCGATCACCGCCACCCGCCACTACGACGCGCGTTCCGTCGTGCACATCTCCACCATCGCCAACCAGGAGATGGAGATGGGGCAGTCGGTCGAGAACGCGAACCTCGTGTGGAATCGCGATCTGTACATCCGAACGATGATCGAGCTCGTGAAGTCGCGGAGCTTCCGGACGCGCATCCTGGAACGGTACGATGCCCTGTGGCCGGAAGACGGACTCTCCGCCGAGAACGGGGGGATCTCCCTCCTCGGTCGGTCCACCTCCATCGTGCCGCGAAAGGGAACGGAGCTGATCGACATCACGGTCACCACCGAGGATCCGGAGCTCTCCGCTCGGATTGCGAACCTCACCGCCCAGGTCCTGCGGGACGACCGCCTCGAGCAGTTCACCCAGGCGGCAGAGGGCGCGAAGTCGTGGCTCGTCGGCCAGCTGGCCGACTACGAGAACCGAATCGAGCGAGCAGCGGCGGAGCTCCTCGACTACCAGCGCCAGCACGACCTCGTGGATGCATCAGACGAAGAGACCACCCTCGACGCGAAGATGGGAACCCTGAACGGCTCGCTGGCGGCCGCCAACGCGCAGAGGGTGGAGCAGGAGACCCTGGTGCGACTCCACCAGGACCTTTTGCGCCAGGGGAACTACGATCCTCTCATCAAGAGCATCGACTCCCCGATGCTCGCCATGCTTGCCGAGGAGCATTTCAAGACACGGCAGACCGTGCTCCAGCTGCAGAGCACCTACGGTCCGAAGTGGCACCGACTCCAGAGCGCCCAACAGGAAGCCGACCGAGCGGAAGAAGCGCTGCGAGCGGAGGTCGAGCGCTCCATCGCCGCGGAGAAGAGCCTCCTCGATCTCTACCGGGCGAAAGAGCGAGACCTCCAGGCTGCCGTCGGCGGCAGTAAAGATCAGCTCCTCGAAGTCCTCACGCGCTACGAAGGCTACGAGAAGAAGAAGCTCGAGCTCGAGACCGCCAAGAGTCTGTACGCTCGAATGAAGGAGCGGATGGGAGAGCTCGAGCTGCAGAGCAAGACTCGACTCAACAACATCCGGGTGGTCGAAGAGGCGCGTCCACCGAAGAAGGCGTCCAGTCCCGACGTGCTCACGACGCTCGTCGGCGGGCTCGTGGCGGGAATGCTCGTCGGTATCGGGGGGGCCTTCGCGCGCGAGTGGCTCGACGACAGCGTCAGCTCGCCTCTGGATGTCTCGACCTACCTACGGGTTCCACTTCTCGGGATGATCCCGAAGATCGAGAAGACTTTCGAAGAGGAGCGCGAGCGCACGCTCTACACACACCTCGAGCCCCGCTCCAACGTCGCAGAGGCCGTGCGCGCCCTCCGCACCGTGATCGAGCTGAACCCCACCGGAGCAGCCCCTCGACGCCTGCTCGTCACCAGCGCCCTCTCGTCAGAGGGGAAGACGAGCACCGCGATCCGGCTCGCCATCGCATTCGCCAGTACCAACCGGTCGGTCGTCATCATCGACGGAGACATGAGGCGGCCTCGAATCCACAAGGTGTTCGACGAGGATCGCTCTCCGGGGTTCGCCGAAGCTCTCGCGGGCGAGGTGAGCGCAATCGACTGCGTCCGAGGCACCGATGTTCCGGGGCTCTCCTACATGGCAGCCGGGCGAGCCGGCGACCGACCGAACGAAGCGGTCGCGGGGACGAAGCTCCCGGAGGTGTTGGAAGAGCTCGACAGGGCGTTCGACCTCGTCATCATCGACTCCCCCCCTTCGGTGCTGATCTCGGATGCGCGAGTGCTGAGCCGGCATGTCGACGGAGTCGTCGTGATGTGCCGCGAGCGCTCCACGTCGAGAGGTGTCGTCCGGGAGGCGATTCAGGGCATCCAGCAGGTGGGCGGTCACATCTACGGTCTCGTCCTGAACGAGATCGACATGAAGCGGCGCGGCGCGGCCAAGTACGGCTACCAGTACGGCTACGGCTATCGCTACGAGCGCTACTACGATGACGACCGCACGGCGGCGAAGTAGGCCCAGCCGCATCTCACCGCTCCTCGGCGTCGTCCTCTCGCTGACGCTGGTCGCAGCGGTCGTCGGGTTCGGCGGCGCCAATCACTGGGTGAGGCTGGCTCTGAACGTCTCCGTGTTGGGAGCGATGACCCTCACGCTGTTCGCCTCCGATCGCCGGCTGGCGCGAGCGCACCAGGTATGGCCGATCCTGTGGACCACGCTCGCTCTGGTGGCCGCCTCACTGACGGCATGGCTGCCGTTCCCCGGGGTGCTGGGTCCACTGTTGGCACCCGCATGGGGTCCCGATCGCGAGTCCGGTGGGTGGGGATTCGCGTCCCTCGACCCATGGTCATCTCTCGATGGTCTCCAGAGTGTCATTCTCGTTTCAGCATTCGGAGCGGCGGCTGCCGTCTGGCTGACCACGTCGAGCCGTTCGCGCAGGGTGGAGTGGGCCGTCATCGCCTGGACGGCCCTGCTCGTCGTGCTCGCCGTCCTGCCTCGGGGAGGTGCAGATCGATACCTCGGGCTTTTCCAGCTCGAAGAGTCGACCCCGTTGTTCGGCCCGTTCGTCGGTCAGAACCACCTGGGGGCCGCGTTGGCGTTGACCCTCCCTCTCCACGTGATGCGCGCTGTTCGAGGACCCGGCCGCGTCCTCCACGGCGCGCTCGCCGCTCTCGGTATGGGGGTGGCGGCGTGGGCAGGCTCTACGGGCCCCGTCGTGATCATGCTGGTCCAGTGTGGTGTTCTGCTCGGGTGGTTGGTGCGGCCTGCCGCCGTCCTCGTCCCGGTCGGCATCGCCGCCGCCGCCTTCGCGACGGCCCTGGCACACGGCATCGACTGGACCCTCCACGGGCGCGTGTGGATCTGGGTCGCATCGCTTTGGGCGTGGGCAGATCACTGGGCCCTTGGAACCGGACTCGGCACGTTCCCGGATGCCATCGAGCCCTATCGAACGGACCAGGAGTTCCACCGGTGGAACCATGCACACAACGACGTACTGGAGTGGCTGGTGGAGACCGGGATCACCGGGCTTCCCGTGCTCCTGGTGCTCGGCTTCGCCGGTCTCCAGCTCCTCCGACGCAGCCGCGACGCGCTCGGCCTCGCAGCATGGCTGGGTGTCGGCGGCGTGCTCCTCCACAGCCTCATCGACTTCCCACTTCGCATTCCGGCCATCGCGCTCGGCGCTATCGGGTTGGCATGCTGGGCCAGCGCCGAGTCGGGGAATGCACCGCGCGCTTCTCCGACTCGAGTTCGATGGGGGCTGGGATGCTTGACCTTGTTGGCGGCACTGGCAGTCGTGGCCCAGGCTCGCCAGGCGTGGACCACTGACGTGGCGCGAAGGTCGGCCGAGAGGCCCGAGCTCGCCACCCCCGTCGCCATCGCGCTGGCACCGACGGACGCACGTCTCCGATTGGCCCGAGCGTCCGCGCACCTGAACCGGGGCGCCGTCGAGGAGGCACGACTCGCGTTGGCCGACTTGAGGGAGTGTTGCGGGTGGCGTCCCAGTGCGATGCGAAACGCAGCCATGCTCCATGCACGAATCGGTGACGCGACCGCCGCACTCGACGCCTGCGACCGGGCGGTCGAGCGCGGGCCGGCCGACCATCGGAACTGGGAGACCCGCGCCCGGATGATCACGCGCTATCGACCCGACGACACCACCGAGGCCTGGGCCGAGGTCCTTCGACGCACCAAGCTCTCGCGACGAACGATGGAGGAAGCCTGGGCCGCCGTTCCAGTCGGGTTGGTCTGGTCGGAGCTCGCGACGGATCTCCCGATGGAGAAACGGCGGATCATCGCCCAGGTGCTGCTGGATCACGGGGAGGCAGAGGCGGTGGTGCTCATCGCAGAGGAGCTCGCGTTGGAAGGGCTGCCGCACCTCGAGGTCCTTCACGCGTCAGCGCTTCAACAGCTCGGTCGTTCTTCGGAAGCGGAAGTGATGCTGCGACAGGACGCCACGGGGGAATATCGGGAGGAGTCCCTGAAGAAGCTGGCCGAGCTACTCGAGACTCAGGAGCGCTGGGGGGAGGCATCAGAGGCCTGGGCGACCGTGGCGAAGCAGGACGAGCACCCGACCGTTCGAACACGCTGGTTCGAAGCGCACGCTCGAGCGCACGGTCCCAGGGAGACCCTCAAGCTGATCGAAGGTCAGAGCCTCGAGGGGCAGGCGCACGGGCCCGGGGTCCTGTTCCTTCAGGCACGACTCCAGGCAGAGCTCGGCGACGTCGGCGCATGCCGGGCAGTGCTGCAGAACGAGCGCGTGATGCAGTCTCAGTTCAAGAAACGACGTGAACGGGCGCTGAAGGACTGCGAGGCACGACGATGATGGACGCTCCCGCCGGGCGGCCGAGCCGTCGACGGGCGGCACTCGACCTCGGGCTCCGCCTGTGGGCGCCGCTGTTCCGGCGCCGGTCCGGGCTTCGGGTGCTCGCATACCACACCGTGCCCGACCGGAGGTCCTTCGCCGCGCAGCTCGACCACCTCGGGCGCCACTACGAGGTCGTCACCGCGCAGCAGGTCGTCGACGCCCTCTCGGGCGCGTCGCTGCCGGGCCGCGCCGTGTGGCTGACCTTCGACGACGGAGACCCGTCCGTGCTCTCCAACGGCCTGCCCGAGCTGAGGGCCCGGGGGCTCACCGCGACGCTCTTCGTCTGCCCCTCAGTCGTCGGCACGCAGTCCGGCTTGTGGTTCCAGCGGGCCCGCGCCTCCATGGCCTCCGAAGCCGAGGTCGCGGCCCTGAAGTCGCTGAGCCCGGCGGACCGGGCCTCCCACATCGCGCAGCTGCCGGACGCCCCGTTCCCACAGCCGACGCGCGACGACCTCGTCGTCTGGACCGAAGCCGGATGCACGGTCGGCAACCACACCTGGAGCCACCCCCTGCTCGACCAGTGCGAGCCCGGCGAGGTCGCGTCCGAGATCGACCGCGCGCAGGAGTGGCTCGACGAGCACTTCCCGGGCCAACCTCGAGTGTTCGCCTACCCCAACGGCAACTGGACCGACAGCGCCGAGCGCGTGCTCACCCAGCGCGGCTACGCGCTGGCCCTCCTGTTCGATCACCAGCTCGCCGACCTCTCGCATCCGCTCCGGGTCTCTCGGATCCGGGTCAACACCTTCGACTCGATGCCCCGATTCTCAGCGGCCGTCTCCGGCGTCCATCCCGCGCTGCTGCGTGCCCGTACCGCCCTCCGGCGGTGACGGCCTCAACGGCTGGCGAAGTGCTCGCGGTACCAACGACCCGTGTGCAGCAGGCCCTCAGCCAGATCGACCTGCGCTCGGAATCCGAGCGTGGCGAGACGCGACACGTCGGCGCACGAGCGGTCGAGGTCGCCCGCACGACGGTCGCCGAACGTTGCGTCGGGTGGTGCGTCGAGCGCGGCCTGGAGGTTGCGCAACAGCTCGATCACCGAGGTGGGACGACCGGTTCCCACGTTGTACGGCACGCCCGCCACACCGTGGTCGGCCGCGAGGACGAGCGCATCGACCACGTCCGACACGTACACGAAGTCCCGGGACTGGCTCCCATCCCCGTGCACGACAGGCACCCGACCCGCCGCGAGCGCCGCACAGAACGCCGCGATCACCCCGGCATAGGCGCTGCTCGGATCCTGGCGGGGCCCGTACACGTTGAAGAACCGCAGGCACACGACCTCGAGACCGAGCGCGGCTCCGTACGCCGTCGCCAGGTGCTCCATCGCTGCCTTCTCGGCGCCATAGGGCGACTGGGGCCGCAGGACCTGGTCCTCCGACACCACCGCCCCCGTCGGACCGTACACCGCCGCGCTGGAGGCGCACACGACGCGCGAGACGCCCGCACGCCTCGAGGCCTCGAACAGGCGACTCGTGCCCAGGGCGTTCACCGCGAAGCTCTCGTCGGGATGCGCCACCGATCGCGGCACACTCGCGATGGCAGCGAGGTGGAACACCCGCGAGCACCCTGCCACGGCGGCCTCGCAGTCGGTCCGGAGGTCGCCCTCCAGCACGTCGACCGCGAGCCCATCGAGGTTCGAGCGGTGCCCGGTGTCGAAGTTGTCCAACACCCTGACCCGCCACCCGTCCGCGAGTAGCCGCCGCACCAGGTGCGAGCCGATGAAGCCCGCACCACCGGTCACCAATGCCATGTCCTGCATGGGCACCCCATACCGGATTCTCCGCCCTTGCGCCCCGGCACTTCCGGCCCCATGACCATGGCGAGACGGGCATCCTGCGCACGACTGCGGGGTCGTCGCAGAGAACCTGGCGACTGAGGCGCGTCGCGTGTGCTGAAATCAGCGGGAGATGAGCGTGAGCGTCTCACCGGGTAAGATGCGTCACCGGGGAACGAAGTGGATCGAGACGACCTGTACGAATCCTTCGAGACGATGTCGCTCACCGACATCATCCGCCTGCAGGACCACCTGTCGGCGCTGCTCCGTACGCGGTTCGGCAAGGATCTCGGCCTGATCTTCACCGACATCGTCGGGTCCACGAAGTACTTCCAGCAGTTCGGCGACGAAGCCGGTCGGCGCCTCCAGCAGCGCCACATCGACGCGCTGAACGACATCCTCGCGCGCCACGACGGTCGCATCGTCGACACCGCCGGAGACGGCGCGTTCGCGGTCGTGCCCACCGCTCAGGCCGGCGCCGAGGTGCTGATCGAGGTCATGGGGCTCGTCGACGAGCAGAACGTCGCACTCGAGCCGCCCCACATGATGCATCTCCGGTGCGGCCTACACTGGGGCCAGGTACTCACGAACGGCGAGATGGTCACCGGCGACGCCGTCAACCTCGCTGCCCGGGTGGCCGCGAGCGCCCGGATCGACGAGATCCGCCTGTCCCGGTCCGCGTTCAACGAGCTCGCCAACACCCATCGCCTGCGCTGCCGCCCGCTCGGCGCCACCGAGCTCAAGGGGCTCGCGAAGCCGGTCGACCTGTTCATGCTCGACTGGCTCGATCACTCCCTGTTCCCGGGCTTCATCTACATCGACGAGACGGGCCAGAAGCTCTCGCTCCCCAACAAGCCCACGATCAGCTTCGGCCGGCTCGGCCTGCACGACGGCATGCAAGCGAACGACATCGTGCTCACCCTCGACGACCCCACGCTCAACCGCCAGATTTCGCGCTGGCACTTCGAGCTCCGGCGCAGCCCGAAGGGCTTCATCCTGCGTCCCGTCAGCCGCGGCCGTACCGAGGTCGATGGGGTCGTGCTCGAGAAGGGAGACGAGGTGCCCATCGCTGCCGGCACCGTCGTGAAGCTCTCCCGCGTCCTCACGATCACGTTCAAGGCCGGCCAGTCGATGATCGACGAGGGTGCCCGCGCCACGATGTTCGCGGGCGACTGACTTCGTCTCAGTACAGGCGGGTCGAGTCGATCCCGAGCTTCCGGCGCGGATCCGCGCGCTCGTCGAATCGGGCACGGTCGCCCGAATGGATCGCGTGGGCGGCCTCGAGCCCCGCATACGTGGCCACGTCGGTGCCCGCGCGGTTGACGTTGTACAGGTTCGTCAGCTCGGCCACGCGCTCGAGGAGCGCCACCACACCTGGGCTCGTCCAGCTCCGGTAGTCGTCAGCGGCGAATGCCCCGCGCAGCTTCAGCACCATGTGATCGGTGAGCTTCGTCGCATCGATCAGCCCGCTCCGCACGCACTCTTCGACGGCTCGCCCGAGCGACGCGTCGTTCGGCAGCGACAGCATCGGGTCGTCGTTCAGCACGAAGTACTCCACGGCGAGGCAGGTCTTGCCCGGAGGCACCATGCGGCCGTTGAATCCCGCGTAGTTCGTGATCCGCCCGGCCTTCACACCGGGGTCCGTCACGTCGAGCCAAGCGTGCGGGAACTTCGGTGGGTGGTCGAGGAACAGGTAGACGAGGATCGTGCTCCGCCCCTTCGTGTCGCGCCCCTTGATGTCCTGCGGCGGCTCGCGACCGAGGAGCGTAGCGAGGATGTTCAGCGGAACACTCGACACCAGCGAGTCGACCGGCACCTTCTGAACCTCGCCGTCGATCTCCGCGACCACGGACTTCACCCGATCGCCCGACATCTCGAGCGACGTCACCGAGGCTCCGCACTTCAGCTCGCCCCCCTCCTCAGCGATCGTCTCCACCAATCGATCGATGATCTGGCCCGTACTGCGTGCGGGATGACGCCACACCGTGTTCCCGTGGTCTTTCGCGACCGCGCGCCCGAACACCGCTCGTGCGGCGCTCTTCACGAGGCCCGCGCCCTTCACGGCCTCCGGGGCCGGCTGCTCCGACCACCGGATGCCCTGGAACTTCTCGGCGTGCCCCTGTGACAGGACCTCGCTGAACACGCGCCCGCGCACGCGGTACCAGTACTCCTCTTCGTTCGACGGCGGCGGCAGGAGCGGGTTCACGGCCTGGCGCAGCACGAAGTCCAGCCCGCCCCGGAACACCAGGTTCCGCGGCATCCCGCGCCAGAACCCCCGGAAGCTCCGGGATCGCTCGATGATCGTGCCTTCGTACAGCACACCCACACGGTGGGGGTACTCGCGGTAGTCGTCGCCGAGCAGCCCCGACCACAGCTCGTGGACCTCCGGGAGCCGTGCGTACAGTTCCTTCCGCCCGACATCCACCCGGTAGTCTCCCCGCTCGATCGAGCGCATCAGACCGCCAGGCACTGGAGCGCGCTCGAGCACGAGCGGGCGCTCCCCTTCACGGGCCAGCTTCACGGCGGCCGCAAGACCCGCCGGGCCTGCGCCGAGAACGACATTCCGGCCTTTCTTCGCCATCTCTACTCGTCTCCAGTCAGGGAATAGCCCAGCAGGTGGGCCATGCGGGAGTGCCGCAGCACGAACTCCCGGTCGTCGTTGTCCATCACGCGCCGTCCGTCGCGCTTCTCGACGCGCACGGGACAGTCCGACAGGTCGGTCCCGAGGAACCCACCGAGCTCGGCCAGCAGCCGGTCACGATCGTCGAACCAGCGCTCGTAGCGAAGCACGAACACGTTCGGGCGATCGAGGTGCGGGAGCAGGCGCTCGTGCACGTAGTCGAACAGCTCGATGCGCCGCAGCGCCGACGTCGCCGCACGCTCACCGACGATGTGGTTCTGCTCGCGGTTGAACGCCGTGTCGTAGTCGAACCCCTCCTGCACTCGACTCCCGGAGAGGGCCCGCATCGATGCCGTGACCGAAGTGGATGGCGCAGGCACACCACGAAACGGGTGGTCGGCAGTCGTTCGAGGGTAGCGGTAGAAGTCGGCCACTTCATCCCCAGCCGGAAGTCGACGTCGAACGGCCCTGCTCCTACCGACCGACCCTCCTCGAGCCGCACCACCCGACCGGATCGCAGCGCGTCGAAGTCCAAAGTTCCACCATCGACGGAGCCGCGCCTCCAGGATGCGCGCCCGCCAATGGTCGAACAACTCCCAGCGGCGACATCCGCATGCCGTCCCACGGCTCCACGAGGCACACCACTCGAGGGCGGCTGGAAGAGCGCCGCACCAGCCAGCGAGGTGCCGCTGCGCTGACAGCCGGTCACGATGAAGTCGTTCGACCGGGCTCGGCAGCGGATCCGGCAAGGTGGCGGCCGAACCGGAAGACCGCTGGTGGACCGACGCGATGCGGCGCGGATGCAGGGTTCTGAGCCAGCTTCGGACTGGACCGGGCAACGTCGACCTCCGGGTTGCGGGTAACCCGCGGCCCACGGTCGCCCATGCATCAGATCAGGCAGCCGGAAGAAAGTGGTCAGAGCGCGACGAACGGAAAGGTGAGGAACCGCCTCGTCGCTTCCTCGCCGAGAGGTGCACTGCGCAACCGAGAACAGGTACTCTCCGTCGCTCCGGTATCGACACGCACCCGCATCGCAGTGGAACGGCCGGGGTCCACGGCAGTGCTCCCCGGGACAGTTTCTTCGAGCATCCGGCTGGACTTCATCGTGGATGGGATTCGACACGACGAACGCTTCCTCTCGCGGAGAAGTGCCCGCGCGGAGGAAGAGGTCTTGTGGAGCGGCAGGTCGGTGGCTGACCGATGACCCATACCTCCACCCTTCGCTCGGAGCGTCCACAGTGCGCTCCACCTGCGAACGCGCCGAAGTCGCGTCGTTTCCAAGGAAGCTCCCAACGCGGCCACCACGACGTCGATTTCCGTCGATCGACCACCTTCGAGCACTGCATCGTTGAAGGCCTCACAATGGGGGCGCGTGGGGTAGGTGTAGCCGAGCGCGGGCATGCACTCGCTGAGGCTGTAGAGCAGATAGGTGGCCTCAACGTCGTTGCCAGCGGCCTGAATCCCGTGGACGTACTGGCTGGCGAGCGAGTCGCCCCAGAGCAATACCCGGGGACCAGGGCCGTGCGTCAGGGTGCACGCCTCGGAGTCCCACGATGTCGGAGGATCGTTTCTGCCAAGCGAGCACCCGTTCCGGCCTCCCCCCTGCTCGATCACCACATAGCCCGGGAATCGAAAGGCGACCATCCGATGCCCACACACCCCGCCGCAACGGAGGAGAGCTGTGCCGGCACTGAGCGCCGACACCGAACACGCCCGCCGTGTATGTCGGGCGTGGCCGCTCGAAACGGCGTCTCCACGTACCACAACGAGAACACCGCGAGAACGAATGCGACGAGGAGAAGCCCCATCGCCTCCGTCGGGTGCGGCTCCCGCAGCATCGCGTACCGTCCCAATACGAGTGCCGGCCAATGCCACAGGTAGAATGAGTAGGACACGAGCCCAATCCCCACCATTCCGCGGGTGGAGAGCAGGGCGCCGACACGAAACCGCTCCTCCGCTCCCGAGTGGAGGAGCACCATGGCGTGCCAACACACGGGATCAGAGTTAAGGGAGTCCCGGGAAGGGGGTCAACGCGTCGTAGGTGAAAGTCGCAAACCCGATGAGCAAGCTGTAGCCCCAGGACAGCACTCGCCTCCCTCGCCCAAGGGGGACCGGAAGGAGGAACCAGACAACGGGGCCGTGAGCGAACCTGCCAACAGCTCCCAGAAGCGGCTCGAAGCAGGAAGAACGTCGATGTAGGCATCGCATCGACTCCCCAGACCGAAAACCCCAACGACAGAAGGGCAAAGGGCACCAGGGCCAAGCGGAAACGCCCGGCCAGCCATCGGTGCACGGCTATGAGAAGCAAAGGCGTGATCAGGTAGAACTGCTCCTCCACCGACAACGACCAGGTGTGGAGCAGCGGTTTGGACTCGGATGGTCCGTCGAAGTACCCCGAGCTCCCTCCAGAACAAGATGTTCGACGCGTAGAGTACCGTTGCCGCGAGCGACTCCGCGTACTCTTCCATGGCGCTCGGGGTCAGAACGATCAAGCCGCCACGAGGGTGGTTCCGAGGAGCATCGCGCATAGCGCCGGGAACAGCCGACGCGCGCGGCGCTCGAAGAAGCGCGACAACGAGAATCGACCGGCTCTCGAGGTCGCGCACGATGATTCCGGTGATGAGGAACCCCGAGAGCATCGAAGAAGACGTCGACCCCGACGAAGCCACCACCAAAACCAGGGATTCCCGCGTGATAGAGCACCACGACGCCCACCGCGATGGCGCGAATTCCGTCGATGTCTCGTCGGTAGGGCAGACTCACGCTGGGAACCTCGAGCGTCTGGGCCGGGTAACACCCGAGGCGACCCTATGGCAGCTGCTGCCGCGCCGCGTCACTCAGCGCCTCTTCCAGCCACACCCGCTGACGGACAACCCGCGACACGGTGTCACCTGCCATGTCCCGTCGCAGGCTCGTCCGTGGGATCCGGTGCGCCCCGGTTCCCGCCTTCCACCGGCGCCCACCCCCGACCACCGCGCGCGAATACACCGACTGCACGGCGAGATCCGCGCTCCTCGACCACAGGCCTGCGTGGGTAGCAGAACGACGCGCACCCAGCCCCCGTCCGCGCCTCGATGATCTCCCCTGGACTCCAGGATCTCCCGCCGGAGGTCCATCCCATCCGTGACCCCACGCAGGTCTGGATGCGACACCGTGTGCGACCCCAGGTCCAATCCCGCAGCGGCCATCTCGCCGAGCGTCCCAGGTGCAGGCCTTCAGCGCCGTGCCCCGAATCGGTGGTGACCCGCCGTCCACGAAATCCACCGGCACGTACAGCGTCGCCGGCATCCCGAGCTCCTGCAGGAGAGGCCACGCCACCTCGTAGAAGTTCGCGTAGGCGCTCGCCGAACGTGAGCACGACCTGGTCCGCCGGACCCCACGGGTCGGCCTCCAACAGCCCCACCACCCGCGCATTCGCCTTCATCCACGCGAGATCCGCCCGGAGCTGCGCGCTCGACAGATCGACCGGCGAGTCGGTCCCGCCATCCACCAGGTGATACGCCAATACCGTCACGCCATGCCCGCCTCCCGGGACCAGGCGCTGCACACCACGCACCACGCGCCGACCGACCGCGGCCACCCCCATCACGCCTCCCGCGTCTTGATCACACGCGCCGGCACCCTGACGGCCACCACGTCCGCCGGCACGTCCCGTTCGCCACCGCACCGCTGCCCAGGATCGTACGGTCCCCTACCGAGACCCCCGGCAGCACGGTGCTCCTGAGCCCCACCCAGGTGGAATCACTGACCTTCGCGGCCCCGCCGAGCGTCGCGTTCGGCGACAGTGCGCCCAGTTCCCCACCACGCAGTCGTGCTCCACCACACAGAGCCCGTGTTCAGGATCACGCCTTCGCCCACCTCCGCGCCTGTAGCCCACACCACACCCGCGAACACGACCGTTCCCGCACCCACCGTCGCGAAGGGCGACACCCAGGCTGCGGCACCACCGTCAGGACCGGGATGCCGCGCTTCCGAAGCTCGAGACCGATCCGCCTCCGGACCTCGATGTACCCGATGCCGTGTACCACCGATCTTGCGCTCATGGAGGATGGACGACGGAAACACAGGCATCCCGTCGATCGGGCCCTCCTTCCCGTCGTCGATGAACCCGTCCGCTCCTCGCCCAGCGCACGCAGTGTGTCGAGCACCACGCGCCCATGTCCGCCCGCCCCGATCAGTCGCACACCGTGCCTCCGCCGCCTCCCCTAACCGAACCATCCCTCAGCGCCCCAGCACCCGAGAAGCTCGCGTCCACCGAGCCCGGCTTGCTGAACGGGGGTCGCTACAGCAGATCCTCGGCGGTGACCTCGGGACGGATGATGACCGCAGACGGCAGGCCGACGAAAATGAGCGGGGCGCGCGCCCTGCTCGTGTGGTGTACTGCCTCGACAGCCTCGAACGGGCGGCTGGAGCGAGATCGCTGGTCGAGTACCTGCCGACGTACGCCGAGGAAGGCATCCAACTCACTATCGTGTGTGCGCAGCACCGTACTGAGGGCCTCGAAGAGACCATCGCGTCCGGCGCCGACGTGCGCTTCCTGCCGCCCGGTCGCACGCAGCGGATTCGCGCACTGCGCAGACTGCTTCTGCGAGCTGCGCCCGCACCTCCTCCACACCACCCACTTCCGGTGCGATCGTCACCGGTCGCCTGCGGCCGTCGGCACGGCATCCCCGTCATGGGAAGCCTCGTGAACACCACGTACGACGCGTCTCGCCGCAACGACCCGCGCTGTCCAGCGCACCCGCTTCGAGGCGGTTCGAGCGATCGACGCCGTGACCGGTCGTCTTCTCTGCGACCATTTCCACGCCGTGTCGTCATCCGCCAAGATGCCGTAGACCATCTCGGCATCCCCGCAAACCGCATCAACGTCATCCATCGCGGCAGGAGCCTGACCGCCTGGGCCAGCCGAGCCCCGAGCGTCGCGCCACGGCTCGGTTGATCACACGCGCCGGCACCCCGACGGCCACCACGTCCGCCGGCACGTCCCGGTTCGCCACCGCACCGCCGCCCAGGATCG
The DNA here is from genome assembly GCA_041389565.1 of Myxococcota bacterium. GTDB lineage: Bacteria > Myxococcota_A > UBA796 > UBA796 > JACKEQ01. The sequence goes on along the minus strand of JAWKRP010000026.1, from coordinate 18,216 downwards.
TACGGTCCCCTACCGAGACCCCCGGCAGCACGGTGCTCCCGAGCCCCACCCAGGTGGAATCACCGACCTTCGCGGCCCCGCCGAGCGTCGCGTTCGGCGACACGTGCGCCCAGTCCCCCACCACGCAGTCGTGCTCCACCACACAGCCCGTGTTCAGGATCACGCCTTCGCCCACCTCCGCGCCCGTGTTCACCACCACACCCGCGAACACGACCGTTCCCGCACCCACCGTCGCGAAGGGCGACACCCAGGCCCGCGGGTGCACCACCGTCAGGACCGGGATGCCGCGCTTCCGAAGCTCGAGACCGATCCGCCTCCGGACCTCGATGTACCCGATGCCGTGCACCACCTCGATCTTGCGCTCATCGAGGATGGACGACGGAAACACAGGCATCCCGTCGATCGGGCCCTCCTTCCCGTCGTCGATGAACCCATCCGGCTCCTCGCCCAGCGCCCGCAGCGTGTCGAGCACCACGCGCCCATGTCCGCCCGCCCCGTAGATCAGTCGCACACCGCCTCCGCCGGCCTCCTCTAACCACGCGAGGTCCTCTGGGCGCCCCGCCCCCCGGCCCTCCGGTCCGGCGGTCGGCGGGCGTCCTCCGGGCTCGCGCCTGCGCGCTCGGTCCTCCCTGCGGTCGGACTGCGGCTCCGCCGCACCCTCCGGCCTCCCTGGCGCGGCGCGCCGCGTGCGCGAGGGCAAGCGACGGACGTCCGTCACGCCGTCCGACGCCCGTCAGCCAGGGAACGGTCGAACGCCGAACAAGGGCAGGCATCGGCATTGAACTGCCGTTCGACATCGGAGGCCCGATGTCCTACCTCTTCCCCGCGCCCACCCCGTGCAGCACCCGTCACCAGCGGCCGATGTACTCGCCCGACGTGGAGCCGGCGTTCCCGAGTCAGTACACCCCCTTGAGCAACGCCGAACTGCGCGGCGCGCTCGAGGACTCCAAGGAGTTCGACACGGGAGTCGTCGTCGAGCCGTCCTACCTGGGTATCGCCCTCGGTAGCGGCGACCACGGGGTCAAGGTCGGGTACGACACCGAAGGGAGCGCGGCACTCGCCGTCGCGAGCGACCTGGGACAGATCGACGGCAGCGTGTCCGGCGACCTCGACATCCACGGTCCCGACCGTACCGTCGGGGGTAGCGGGAAGCTCTCCGTAGGCACGGAGGTCCGCGGCGCAGAGGTGAGCGCAGAGCTCGAGCTCACGGGCCAGGGCGACGACCACACGAAGCAGGAGGTCCTCCCGTCCGGGCAGGTGCGAGTCACGCGCAACGTAGCGGCCGTCGCAGGCGGGGGGCTCAGCGGCTGCATCGAGTACTTCAAGGGCGGCGCGAGCGGGGAGTTGTCCGCGAGCCGCGAGCGAACGCTCGTCGTCGACGGTCCCGTGTGGCTCGCCACCGTGGCCCGCGAAGGCTCAGCCGACGAAGCCGCCCGCGTGCTCATCGGGGCTCAGGAGCTCATGGTCCGCGCCGACGATCTCGGCAACGGGGAGACGTACACGCACACGGAGAGCGTGAAGTTGGGCGGACGGTTCGGATTCAACATCCTCGCCGGGCCGGACGGCAAGTCGGACGGCGGCGGGAGTCGCACGGTCCGCGCGAAGCGCAACGGAGACATCATCGAGCTCGAGGTGTCCATCGCCTCGAGGATGCATGGGTCGATCGAAGCCAGCGTCGGCTGCGAGGTCGCCGGCGCCTACTCCAAGGTCTCCGAAGACCGGGCGTACACCGACACGGTCACCGGTCGGGTGGCGCTCCACGCCCTGAAGGACGCCGCGCTCATCGCCGCGATCGAGGGGTGCAGGTCGCCGGGCGAGCTGGCGGCTCTCGTCGACCAGGGGAAGGGCTCGATGGAGAAGTCGTCCACCTTCGACACAGCGTCCGACCGTGCGACCGGGCTCATCGCCAGCGAGTACATCCACGAACAGGACGGATCGCTCACCACCACCGTCGCCGGTGGTCGCCACAAGTTCGACGCTGGGTTCTCCGACGAGCACCGCGTCGACCCCGGCGGGTTGGAGATCGGCTCGGACCGCCATCGAAACGCGGTCCGCCTCGAGGAGCAGGAAGGCGGCGGGTACACCCTGGACGCATCGCGCACGCGCACCGACCGGTCCTTCGGATACGACGGACTCCCCGAGCTCGACCTCCTGAGCCCACTCCAGATGCTCACGGACCTCGTCACCACCACGTCGACGGTCCAGGAAGCCGGCTGGGAGCTCGACGCTGTGCAGGTCGACACCCTCATCGGGATGGCAGGCACCGACGCGTGGCAGAAGGGATGCGACTCCCGGTTCGGCGGCGCGGAAGACGTGGCGTGGCAACAGCTCGGCGCTGACCTGAAGGCGATGGAGGCGCTGCCCGAGTCCGTTCGTCGAACCTCCCAGGCCCATCGCCTGGCCCGGTTCGTCGCGGACGGGCACGACCTGGAGGCGCTCGACAAGGTGGTCGACAGGGAGCCTGGGCTGGACCCGAACGGCACGCGCGTCGAGTGGCCCTCCCTCCTGAAGGACGGGGAATCGCGCTTCGACGACCTCCAGGAGCGCCTCGCGACGGAGGAGGATCCGAAGTCGCTCATCGCCGACGTCGACCGCTTCCGGTCGGAGGTGCTCGTCGTGCCAGGGTTCACGATGCCTCGCGCACGTGCCGAGCTGCTCGCGCGGCTGAACGCAATACGCGTCGAAGCCACCGAGCAGGCGCTTCGGGACGCACCCGAGGCTGACGTGCCCGAGCTGAAGGCCGATCAGCAGTTCGCCGACCTCGTCACGGGGCTCGGAAGCTGTCGCGCCTACGCCCAGGATCAGCAGAAGATGTTCGAACGGCACGCTTCGGCCCACGACCAGGAGCGATGGGTGCAGGATGTGAGCAGCTACTACGCGGAGTGGAGCGACCAGGTCATGAACGTGCGGCGGGCATACGAAGCGATGGGGATCCGACCGGAGAGCTGGCAGGTGAGCGCCCCCGGAGCGAAGCGCGGTGCGCTCGAGCCTGACATCGCGTCCGTGAAGGGGCTGTGGTCTCGCACTGTGGGCAACGACACTGCCGGATTCGATCGCAGGATCGCGCCCCAGGCAGGCTACTGATGTTCGGCCGCCACACCATTGGGCTCGCAGCGGCCGTCGTGCTCTTCGTGGGGTGCAGGTCTCAGTCGAGTCCGAACTACGGCTACGTCCACTACGCCTCTGGCGACTGGTCCTGCGAGCAGTTCCCTGGTGACAGCACCACATGTTCGCGCCCTCTGGCCACGAGCACGGCGTACGTTCAGGCGGTTCGAGACCTGGTCGAACACGACGACGCCATTCCGGGGTTCCCCTCGTGGCAAGCGACCAAGACGGATGGGCTCGTCGGAGACGCCACGAAGTTCGAGACACACGTGGATGCGCAAAGGTACTCGATCTACGTCTGGTTCGACCCGCCCCTCCAGCCCGTCGTACACGACCACTTCGCCGAGCGCCTCCGACGCGGGGTCACCTTCACCGACCTCGCGAACACCGAGCTCCCTTGACCGGAACCCCCTCCTGAGTGGCCGGGTCCGCATGACGTTCTCCGGGCGCGGCGCGCCGCGTGCGCGAGGGCAAGCGAGAATCGACCGACCCGCGCGTGCGGGAACGAGCACACTTTCCGACGGAGCCCCCGTGCACAGCTTCGAAAGACCGGGGAGGTCCCGTGCACCGACTGAAGATCGTGTCCAACGCCGATGGCTCGGCCTCCGTCGTCGTGGTGGAGCAGCGCACGGTCGCGCAGGTCGTTCGACGGAATGTCGCGCTCAGGCTGCTGTTGACGGCGATCTTCGTCCTGGCCACGCTGGTCCTGGCCGGCGTGTGCATCTTCGGAGTGCTCCAGACCGAAGTGGGCGACGTCCAGAGCCTGTTCGTCGCACTCTCCGCGATGAGCTTCGGCTTCCTGGTGTTGGTGGCGGGAACCTCGATGACGTGGATGTCGGTCGTGCAGAGGGTGCCGCCAGTCCACCTGCAGGTCGACAGTCGGGGGCTCCGTCTGGATGGAACTCTCACGGAGTGGGCGTCCGTCGTCGCGATCGACGGGGACGATGTCAGCATCGACCTCGGGCTCGGCCGCACCACCCGAACCGTCGACCTGAGCCTCTACCCTCCCGAGGACGTGCAGCGAATCCGGACGTTCCTCCGCTCCACACTCGCCACGCGATCCGAGATCGCCGAAGATCCGACGGCAGCCCGAGCCCAGCTCCGAGACCTCATCGGCGCCTCCCTCGCCCTGTAGGCCGCGAGACCGCCTACCGCCGACGCCGCAGGAACCAGGGCAGCAGCAGCCAGACCCCCATCACGGGCGACGCACTCGAGCACCCCGTGCACGCGCCGCTCCCGTAGTACGCCACGTCGCCCGGCAGCGGCTCCGGCTCGAAGCACGCGGGCTCCGACACGCTCTCCAGCCCGGACGCGCCACGATGCACGGCGAAGACGCAGAACGCGCTCCCGGCATCCGGCACCAGCAGCTGCACCGGCTGCTCCCAGTCGCGAGCATCCACCCGCTTCGCCTCCAGCAGGCGGTCTTCGTCGCCGTCCTGCAGGTAGACGAGCATCCACTCCTCGCTCGGGCGGTGCGTCTCGCCCGGGGACACCGCGAGCTCGACCCGACGGAACAGGTCGGGCTCGCACCGGCTTCGCACACCCTCCGTCTGTTGTCCGACCGTCCACAGCGCGACCGACGGCGCCACCGTGAACGCGCCCTCCGTCTGTTCTCCCGTCGTGAAGCCCGCCCGCCACGCGTCGGCGTACGCGGAGTCCTCCTGACCCGGCGGAGCGGACAGCTCGACCGCGTACGACAGGTTCGGCTCGAACGGCTCGTCGGGCGTGAACGTCCAGATGCCCATCTGACCTTCGGAGTGCTCGGCCGACCACTCGCCCTGCACGACCCCACGGGAGCCCACGAGATCGACCCCGATCGACGCCAGCGGACCCCGCCCCCGCACCTGAAGGACGATGCGCGCGTCCAACGGCACGCCCATCGCCCCGTCCTCGGGGCTGATCGCCAGCACGTCGACAGCGTCGTCGTCTTCACAGGCCCACGCGGGCGCCGCGAGCATCGCGAACAGAATCGTCATCCCCCCGAGCTTTGCCGCCGTCCACACGACCGGCAACTACCACCGACTGTCACCGATGGACCGCCACTTCACGGAACGTCGGTCTGACCGTTCCCGTTGTCGCCCCAGCAGAACACGCGCCCCGCGCCATTCAGCGCGCAGCCGTGTGTCGGCCCCATCTCGACGTCGAGGGCGGTGAACGCAGGCGGCAGGATCTGCCCGTAGTTGTTGTTGCCCCAGCACTCGAGCGTCGTGGCGGACAGGATGCCGCACGCGGAGTCGCCCGCCGCCGAGATGTCGGTGTACGGACCCTTCCGGTTGGGCGGGTTGTTCTGCCCGAAGTTGTCGCGCCCCCAGCAGTTCAGCGTGCGCTCCTGGTCGATGATGCCGCACGTGTGGTTCGCGCCGGACACCATCTGCACGTAGTTCCCCTGGTCGGGTGCGGACTGGTCGAAGGCGTCGTCGCCCCAGCAGTTCGCGATGCCGTTCTCGAGCATCGCGCACGTGTGGCGCTCGCCCGGCGCGATCTGGGTGAACTCGACCTCGGGGGTGAGGCTCACCTGCTGGTAGTCGTCGTTCCCCCAGCACTCCGCGGCACCCAGCAGGTTCACTGCGCACGCGTGGTCGACCCCGGCCTTGATCTGGTTCCAGTTCGAGCCCGTCGGAACGTTCGTGACGATGCCGTTCTCGTCGTTCCCCCAGCACACGATCGACCCGTTCTGGATGGCACACAGCCACCCGTCGCCCCCGGCGATCTCCGTGACGCCCGGCCCCGTGGGACGGTTCGTCACCTCGCCCTGCAGATCGATGCCCCAGCAGTCGAGCACGTCGGTGGTACGCACGGCGCAGCTCACGCGGTTCCCGACCCCGATGGTGCCGTAGTCGTGGAGGTCTTCGCCCGAGCAGTCCTCGTCGATCTCGTTCCAGCCGATGTCGGTGACGTCGGGGCTGATCCCGCGGTCGTCGTCGTTGCAGTCGTCGCCGCCGCTGGCCTCGCTCGCGAAGCCGTCGCCGTCTTCGTCGACCCCGTCGACGTCGTCGCAGTTGTTGTCGATCCCGTCGCCCACCGTGTCTTCGGCGGCCGGGTTGACCGTCGCGTCGTCGTCGTTGCAGTCCTGGCTCTGGTTGAAGCCGTCTCCGTCCCGGTCGAGACGATCCACGTCGGTGTCGAGGATCAGGTCCTTGCCGGCGGTGCAGCCGACGAGGAGGAGGGCGATCAGGGCGGTCGAGCGCATCGGGACTCCGTTCGTGACGGTGCACGATAGCTCCGCTGCTACCATGTCGCCATGTCTGCCCGTCCCCACGGCGTCCGCACGTGATTCGCACCGCGATCCTCACCCTGCTCCTCGCCCTTCCCGGCTGCCTCACCCTCCCCGCCACCCAGGCGTTGATGGTGCGCTGGAGCAGCCCCCGGCTCACGCTCACGATGGTGGGCGCGACCTGGGACCACCTCCGCGAGACCGGAGAGCTCGTGCTCCCCGACGCCCGGTACCGGCCGATCGAGGCCCTCGGGGCCCAGGTGCCCCGGGCGGCCGTCTCCAGCGAGGACGGGCTGTTCTGGGTGCACCGCGGCTTCGACCTCGCGGGCATCTGCGCGGCCCTGGAGCACAACCAGAAGGGCGGGAGCGTGCGCGGAGGGTCGACCATCAGCCAGCAGGTCGCACGGAACGTGTTCCTCGCGCAGAACCGGAGCTGGGTCCGCAAGGGTCTCGAGGCCTACTACACCGTGTGGCTCGAGCTCATGGTGCCGAAGGAGCGCATCCTGGAGCTGTACCTGAACGTGGCGGAGACCGGCCCGCAGACCTTCGGGTTCGAGGCCGGAGCCCAGCGCTGGTACCGCAAGGAGGCTGCGCGGCTCACCCGTGACGAGGCCGCCCGCCTCGTGTCGCTGCTGCCGAACCCTTCCGAGCGCTCTCCGCACGGGAAGACCGCCACCAAGAAAGCGCACTGGATCGCGGCGAACCTCGCGCCCATGCCGGGCGACCGCGGGCTCGACCAGGTCCGCGAGCGCTACGCCTCGCGTCCGTGGTGGCCGCCCTGCGGAGACGGAAAGTGACGGCATGCCGTCCCCGGCGCCCGGGTCGGGAGATAGCCATTCCGGCATGAGGCATCGATGCTCGCACTGTTCCTGAGCCTGGCACACGCTGGGTCGCTCCTGGTCTTCCCCCTCGAGCAGGGAGACGGCAGCGAGCGTCACAAAGGGCTGGGATTCGCCCTGGCCGATCTCGTGGAGGTCGACCTGGCCGAGATGCCCGGCATCGACCTCGAGACGCCAGACGACCGCTTGGAGTCCGTCTCGCTGAACCGGAACGACGGCGTGAGTCTGGAAGACGTGGCCCGTGCGGTCCGCGAGCGGGAGATCGACTGGGCTCTCCGCGGCACGTGGCGCATGAAGGACCACACCCTGTCCCTAGCAGATCTCGGGAAAATCCCATTGTTCCGGTCGTTCGATCGGAATCGACGGCTGCTGGACGGCGCGGGTGGATGGCGACCGGTGAGTGTGTGATCGCTGAAGTGCGACCCACAGAAACCACCAACCCACTGGCGCCATCGATGTGATCACCCGCTCGGGCTCCATCGGCAATGCCGTGGAGGACTCATGCCGGTGATGCACTTCGCCCAGCGTTCTCTCTTCGATCCGCAGAACATCGCGCCGGGCGTGCTTTCGCCAAGCTCGCTCGCCCACCTTCTCCACGCCATCGGAGACGATCTCGTGCCCGGATTCCTGCGGGCGGAGTGGCGTGGGGCTGGGAAGCGGGGACGCCCGGCCTGGCCGGCTGCCAGGCTTCTCGCGCTCCAGCTGCTGCGGTGGAGCGAAGGAGGTGGGGGTCGGCTTGGCGCGTGCGAGCGGGCCAAGACCGATCTGGCATGGCGCGCGGCGATGCGGTTGCCGGCGTTCGGTCCGTCGCCCACGGAGAAGACCCTCCGCGAGTTCGAGCACTGGCTGATGGGGAGGACCGACTCCTGCGACCTGCGCCGCTACGAGGTGCTCTTCGAGGGCCTCACCCTCCGCGCGAGTGGGGTGTTGAGCGAGGCGACCTGGGTGATGGACGGGACGCCGATGTACTGCTTCGGCGCACTGCAAGGGACGGTGCGGATGCTGGGGGACGGACTGCGAGGCCTCCTCAGGCGCTGGGGTCGCGTCCGCGGCGGGACGCTCGCGCAGGTGGCTCAGCGGCTGGACGTGCCCTGGGTGGCAGCAAAGTCCATCAAGGGCGGGCTCGCTGCCGATTGGTCGGACCCGGAATCGCGACGCGATGCGCTGGGCCGCCTCGTCCGTGATGTCATCCGCATCGTCGCGCATGTCGAGAGCAAGATTCACGAGGTGTCGCGAGCGAACCGGACCTTCCTGCTTCAGAGGTGTCGCGACCTCCTGCGAGTCATCGAGAAGGACATCCGGGTCGACGACGATGGGCACTACTTCGTGCAGTGGAAGGCGGGCGACGACCGCCTGGTGAGCATCACCGAGCCGGAAGCCCGGTCGGGCCACAAGTCGAAGCAGAGCAAGTTCAAAGGTTTCAAGCTCACGATCCTGGGCGATTTGGTCTCTGGCCTCATCGCCGCGGTGAAGGTCTTCGAGGGCAACCAGGCCGAGGGCCGCCACGGAGTCGAGCTCCTGGAACGAGCGAAGCGACTCGAGCTGTCCATCGACCGCGCCCTGGGGGACTCGGCCTACGGCGGCACGCCGACCCGGATGGCCATTCAGCGGCTGGGGATCGAGCTGGTCGCGCCTCCGCCGGCGATCCAGCTCAAAGACGATGCGCCGCTCCAGAAACACGAGTTCGATGTCGACTTCAAAGCCCAGACGGCGACCTGTCCGGCCGGGGTCACCACCGCCGACCATCGGATGGGCCCCTTCGAAGGCGAGCTTCGCTCAGTGTACGAGTGGCCCCTGGAGGCCTGCCGAGGGTGCCACCTCCGCGCAGCGTGTGTGCCGAAGATGAGGGACGACGTGAAGCCTCGAGGCCAACGACCCAAGGGAAGACGGCTCAAGCTCGACGTGAACGAGCGGGAGCTACGACGGGCGCGAGCCGAGTGGCCTGGCCTCCGGGAGGAATACCGGCGCAGAGGCCAGGGCGAGCGGCTCGTCGCGCGAATGGTCCGGCTCGGAAGCCGTCAGGCACGCGCGTTCGGTCTCGCTGCTGCGAACCTGCAGGTCCATCTGATCGCCATCGCCAACAACCTCTCCCTTCTCGCCACCCGCCTCCAGGGGCGCGCACCGGAACAGCCCACACTGCCGCTCTGGAGGACGATGTAGACCCAGATCGATCGACGCGACCATGCTGAGCCGGGTCGATGTCGCGATCGCGGCGCGAGGGAACCCCGCGCCCGCGGACCCCGACCGCACCGACAATCCACGAGAACAACCAGCTTAGACCTGACTTTTCCAGATGTCTGCTAGAGCTCCAGATCGTCGACGCCAGTGGAGCCCTCGTGGCGAGCGGCACCAGCGAGGGGTCGTCGGGCGACTTCGTGACGGTCGAGAAGGGAGCGCTGTTCGCGCTCGTCGACGACATGGGGATCACAGTCAGCCCCGGCATCCAGCGCCGCGTGAACGGCATCGTGGAGACCGAGAGCTTCGACGCGCTCGTCGCTTACGGGAAGGGCCGTCGCATCGAGGATTCCGACGACACCGAGGCCGCGCTCGCCCACTTCGAGGAGGCGTCCGAGCTCGACCCCGCATTCGACCTCGCGCTGGAGCACGCCAGTGACATGCGCGTGCGCCTCGAGCGCGCGGCCGCGCAGACATCCGACGCCGCCATGGAGTCGCGAACGGCGATCCTCCAGCGAGCGCTCGCGAAGACGCCGGACGAGATGGGTCTGTCGAAGCGAACCAAGTCCCTCGAGCAGCTCACCGAGCTCTTCCTGCGCTTCACACTGCTCGAAGAGCTCGGGCATGTCTGCCAGGCACGCGATGAGATGACCCATTTCCTGGTTCGGCACGACGGCCAGTTCATGAAGACCTCCAACCGCGAGCTCTCGAACAGCCTCGAGATCGTCGGCTCCAGGCTCGGACTCGGGCGCAAGCTCGACAAGACGGAAGGGGACGTCGATCCGGAGCTCCAGGGCGAGTTCCCGAACCTGGTGGCCCGCTCGCCCCAGCCCCGACCGGCGGGATTCATCGCTTCCCCCACACGACGGGACATCACCCTGGTCTCGGCGACCCTCCAATGTGCAGGCGCCTCACCACGCGCGCGCCTCGCAGGCCTCCGCGATCTCCAGCGAACCGTCGGCCGACTGCACGGCGTGCTCGATGCAGCAGTGCCGCGGGGAACCACGGTCGATCTGGAGCTGCGGCTGCGCATCGCGCGCGAGATCGCCCTGCTGGACGGCGCCACGGCGAAGCTCGATCGGGAGATCACGGCGCTCGAGACAGAAGCCGCGGCGCTGGAGGTCGTCAGCCGGGAGCGGGTCCTGGGGCTGCTCGCCGATGTACGGGAGGTCGCCGCCACTCGGAGCCGGTTCCTGGCGGCTCTGGGACCGTTCGATGAGATCGCCCTCCAGGAGCTCTCGCACGCGCGTGCGAAGGCTGCACCCGAACCCAAGGGCAGCGTGTGCGCCGACACCGCCCGCCCCCGAGACTGGGAGGTCCAGGCCGAGCGAGTCGACCGGCTCCTCGCGGATGACGCCGTGTCGGTCGCGGAGCAGTCCGGGTTCCTGCGCGCAGCTGTCCTGCCACGCACGGCCTACGTGCTCGGGTGCCTCGACACCCACGGGCCCGTGGTCGTCCACGATCGCGACGAGGCCCTCGCCTGGGCCGACGGCCTGCTCGGCCACCCCGTCCCCGGGCGGGACGGCCGCTGTGCCGACCACGAAGCCGAAGCCCGCGCCGCCCTCGACGCCGCCCGCGCGACCGAAGACCCCGACCCCAAGCAGGTCGTCCGCCTCGTTCGCCAGATGGTCGACGACCTCCTGATCACCGGCTGCAGCGAGCCCGCCGAGAACTGGAAGCAGAATTCTTCTTCGCCTCCGGATCCGCAGCCATAGCCCATCCGCAGCACCTGATACACAGCGCAACACCCCGCTACGTGAATGTCCTCCAGGGATCGGCGTATGAGCGTCCATCCATCTGGAGCCGACCATGCGCACCTCTACTCTGCTCGTTCTCGCGACCTTCCTCTCCACCGGCTGCAACGTCCTCGGCGGCGGCCCGCTCGAAGGCGTCTGGATGTTCGAGGCCCCCAACCCGGAAGCCAACTGCACCAGCTCCATCAACACCAACCTCCGCGAGGCCAGCATCGGCGGCCAGAACGAAGGCCAATGGGAAGACATCCAGGAGCACGACCAGTCGCTCGACATCTTCTTCGCGCGCATCTCCCACGGGCGTGCCGACGACGCCGTGATGATCCTCGGGGACGACGTGATCCCGGGCTCCAAGATCGACTCCGACACCTGGGAGTTCACCTACGTCGCCACGCTCAACGACATCGACGGGCGCCGCCACAACAGCGGCTACCACTTCGAAGCCGTCACCGAGACCGAGGTCAACACCGTCTACACCATCGTGCGCGAGAACAACCGCTGGCTCTCCGGCACCGCGAACTTCGACAGCCGGCACCTCGAGCGCTGGGGCGAGTCCGACACCTGGAACAGCAACAACACCGGCGTCTACTACGGCGAGATGCCCGCGTTCGTGGTCGGCGCGCCCGACAACCTGGCCGACCAGAACGACTGCCTGTCCGGGGAGTGCTTCATCGAGAGCGAGGTGCGCTGCGAGAACAGCGTCGGGCTCGTCGGCACCTGGACCGGCCTCGAAGGCGATGGCTCGTTCGAGCTCGAAGACAACTTCACCAGCGCCGTCGACTAGCTCTCGTCCGTCCCTGGGCCCACACGCCCGAATGCGTCGTCGCCGCGTCGGTCGCGTACAGAAGTACGCTTCCCTCCTTGCTCCTAGCCTTCGAACGTGTGGACCTCAGGGGCCGAACGAGTCGCGCTCATGGGTGAGTGGGCGTGATTGACCCCCGGGAACGGGGACGTTCCGCAGCCTATCTGCGACGGCTCCCCAGCGAACGCGGGGCTCGTCTGCAGCCCCACCCGCTCCGGGTCCCGCGCGCTCACAGCGCCAGGACGATGTCCTCGAGCAGCCGCTCCATGTCGAGGGTCGTCTGGACCTCGTTGTGGAACGACGTGAACGTCGCCTTGCCCGCGCCATACTCGAACCGCGCGGCGAGGGGCGCCTCCACCGTCGCGACCGACTCGTCGTCCTGGAGGTACGCGAACTCGCCGGAGAGCAGCAGGCCCCCCTGGTTCACGCTCTGCATCGTGACCCACGCGTTCAGGTCGTAGTTGATCGCCGCCAGGTTGCTGCCGAGCAGGTTCGCCATGGCCGTGTCGACCACGATGGCGTCGATCTGGCCCTCCAGCCCGCGGAACGCGTCACCCGGCTCGTTGTCGTCGCCCAGGAACGTGATCGCGTCGGGGAACGGCTCCTCGATCATCAGGTACGCCCAGTCGGACGCGTAGATCGACCCGCCCGACGTGACGAACTGGCGCAGGTTGCCCGCCACCGTCGCTTCGTCGTTCTCGAGCCACGCGAAGCTCATGCCGCAGTTGAAGAAGATGAGGTCGTACTCGTCGAGCGCGGCGTAGTCCGTCAGGAAGGCCGTCGCGACGTTGTCGTTCATCCCGTTGATCGTGTCGAACTGGATGCCCAGGTGGGACAGCACCGCCCCGATCGAGTCGTACTGGCCGGACACCACCGCCACGCGCACCTGGCCCTGCTCGAGGCACTCCTCGTAGAGGTCTTCGGTGATCTGGCCGTCTTCCACCGTGACCTCGAAAGCCCGCGAGAAGTGGCCCTTCCACATCATCACGACGTAGTCGCCCGGGGGCAGCCCATCGATCTGCCACCACCCGTCGCCGTTCGTCTCCGTCTCGAAGATGCCGTACGCCGTCACGATCTGGACCGTCGCGCCCGCCACCCACGTCGACCCGTTCGGCGCGCACACGCGACCGCGCACGCTCCCCTCCTCGGGCGTCGGGAGGTTCGTCGTGAGGTCGATCTCGGGGTCGTCGCTGGGATCCGCATCGAGCGTCCAGCCCGGCTCGCCATCACCGTCGGGATCCGGGTCGAACAGGTTCAGCACGCCATCCCCGTCGGCATCGTCGTCTTCACTGTCCGCGATGCCGTCGCCATCCGTGTCGCGCGTCGCATGGCCGCCTGCCGCCGCGTCCGGCCCGTCGTCGACCAGCTCGAGATCGTCGGGATCCGTGCCGAGCGCGTACTCGCTGCATCCGGTGAGGGCGAGAAAGACAGTCAGGAACATGGCAACTCCAAACAGACCAAAGCAGAGGGTTCAACGTACTGCAACTCGCGTGCCTTACGTCGGACCGCGTCCAGCCGCAACCCGAGCCTCCGACTGCGATCGATTTGCCGCAGGTGCTCACCCCGCCGGTGCGAGCAGTCCCCGGTCCACGAGCCGCTCCCGGAGCCCGCCCCCCTCACCGAGCCGGTCCCGCGACAGGAACAGCCAGAACCGCCCGCCCCGCTCGGCCGTTCGGAGCTCGAACCCCACCCCGGTCTCCCGGACCTCCAGCAGCCAGCTCCAGTCGCGCCGCTCCACCGTGCCGTTCGGGAGCTCGATCACCAGGCCGTCGCCCCCGAACACCAGCACCGCACCGTCGAACCGCCGTGCGTCGCGATCCAGGGCCGCCGACAGCGCGATGACCCCCAGCCGCAGGGCGGTCAGCGCCACGAACACGAGACCGGCGGTCCCCACGACCGACCGCCCCATCGGGCCCACCAGCACGAGCGAGAGCATCCCGACCGCCGCCAGGTGCAGCGCCACCCGCGACGGCCGGACCGCATTGCGCACCTTCGCCAGCACCATCCAGCCCCACGTCACCCGCAGCGGGACCCGTACACTCCCGCCTCCGGCCCGCTCCCCGTCGCCGGAGCTCACTCCGAGGCCGTGAACACGAGCGCTTCGGGCTCCATCCCCACAGTTCCGTCGGCCCCCACGGTCAGCGTGGCCGACCGCTCTCCGAACACCTCGTGCCACGCCTTCACCGTGTACGAGCCCGGAGGGACCCCCTCGAGCGAGAACGACCCGTCTGCGCGGCTGATCGCCCACCAGTCGTGCTCGACCAGCCCGATGTGCGACATCATCCACGGGTGCACGTCACACCGCGCTTCCACCATGCGCTCCGGACGCAGGAACGTGCGCGTGATCCGCTGGTCCTTCCCGGGCATGTTCAGGTTGAACGTCTCGTTCTCGTCGGACACCGACCGCACGTTGTGGAACATCGCATCGGAGTTCACGAACGTGACCGGCTGACCCACCCGCGCGCCGTGGATGCGGGGAGCGTACACACAGCCCCGCTGGTCGACCTCCACCTCGGTCTGCGGAGCCGCCGGGATCTGGAACCCCTCCCAGCCCGCGTCGATCCACACGAACGCGTTCTCGAGCTTCCCGTCCGCCACCTTCACGCTGTCCTCGAACACCGGACCGTCCGCCAGCGTCAGGCAGTCGCCGTACAGCTTCAGCTCCTTCGGCGGCGGAGGCTCGCCCTCGAAGCGGACCACCCCGCGAACCGTCCGTGCGGTCGCCGGATCGATGGCCGTACCCTCGGTTCGTGCCGTCGTGGACGGGTCGATCGGAGCCTGGCGTGGCTTCGGCATCGTCAGGCCGAGCACGCCCACCGTACACAGCGCGACCGTGCCCTTCACGGCCCAGTGCGCGCTCCAGCCGTCGTAGAACAGCTGACGGACGGCCGCTCCCAGCGCCAGCATCAGCAACAGGATCACGGCGGACCACCGGTTCCCGAACGTGAACGGGTAGTGGTTGCTGATCATCAGGAACACGATCGGGAAGTGCATGTACCCGTTGTGCACGGACCGCTGGTGCCCGATCGCGCCCAGGCGCAGATCCGGCTCCTCGCCCTTCTCGAGCGCACGGACCATCTTCGTGGCCCCCGGGATGATGCGCATCCAGACGTTCGCCGTCATGATCGTGCCGAGCAGCGCGCCCGTGTGCAGGAACGCCGCGCGTCCCGACAGCAGGAACGTCAGCCCCACGCCCATCCCCGCGATGAGCAGCACCGTGAGCACCGTTCCGAGCGTCGGATCCTTCCCGACCCTCCCGATCGGGCCCGCCCAGATGAAGTCGTACGCCGCCCACCCGAAGATCAGGGTTCCGAGCCCGATCCCCACCGAAGCGAGCGGCGACATCTCCATCACGCTGGCGTCGATCATCAGCACGCCGCCCGTGAGGTAGTACAGCGCGATCAGCAGGAGGAAGCCCGAGATCCACGTGAGCAGCGCCTCGTACTTGAACCAGTGAAGGTGCCCCGTGAACACGGGCGGCAGCACGCGGGTCTTCTGCATCCGGAAGAACCCGCCCCCGTGCACCATCCACAGCTCGCCGTGCACATCCGGGTCGACCCCGTCGACCTCCGGCGGCCGCAGGGCCTTCTCCATGGAGTGGAAGAAGAACGCGTGCCCGATCCAGGCAATCGCGGCGAGCACATGCACCCAGCGGAAGATCAGCTGGGCCCAGTCGTTGAGCCATGCATCCATGGGCGGAGCCTACACCATCGGAGTTTTCGGGTGGGCGCCCGCTGTCCGCCCGGTCGGCCCTCACCGCCCTGCGGACATCTCCGCGAACACTGCGCCCGGCTCGACGCGCCCCTCCCACTCCGCCTGCAGCACGAGCCCCGGGCGCAGGAGCGCGAGCTTCACGGTGTGCGACAGCGTCCCGTCCTCGGGCAGCACGAGCAGGTTGAACAGGGCCGGCAGCCCGTCCGACAGCAGCGCGGGGTCGCCGGTCGCGAGCGTCCACGGGACCGGGCCGTCCGCCACGCGTCCGAAGCGCTCCCCGAAGGCCACGAGCCGCTCCGGGGTGTCGTACTCGGGGTCGATCGTCACGGTGAGCAGGTGCAGGGCGGGCTGTTCGGGGGTCCACGCCAGCTGGACCGCTCGCATCGTGTCCATCGTCAGCGGGCACGCCTCCGCGTTCCCACACCGCGTGAACACGAAGCCCACGAGCACCCAGGCCTCGGACAGCGCGTGCAGACCGAACGATTCGCCGTGCTCGTCCACGAGGGGGAGGTCCGGCAGCCCGTCGGGGTGGCGCCAGGAAGCGATCATCGCGCGCCAGTCGGGCTCCGGTTCCGGGCCGCGATCCGGGCGTCCCATCACGACCGCCACGATCGCCCCTCCCACCGCGACCACGGCCAGCACCGCGGCCGCGAGCCTCCCGACGGACGGCCGAGAACCCGCATCATCCGCGCGCATGCGGTACGCTCCGCGCCATGCCGACCCCGCTCACCATCCCGCTCACGCTCCAGACTCCCGACGGCCCCGTCACCGTGCAGATCGGCACCACGGAAGACAAGGTATCCGTGCCTTCGGTGATGAGCGCCGGAGCCACGCTGTCCGACGCGCTCGGTGAGGTCGCGGTGCGGCTGGCCGAGAAGCACGGCGCGCCCGTCCAGTGCCGCCGGGGCTGTGGCGCGTGCTGCCGGCAGCTCGTCCCGGTGTCGCCCATCGAGGCCTTCGCGGTCGAAGAGGCCTTCCAGAGCCTGCCCGTCGAGCAGCAGGGCCGCATCCGCGCGCGCATCGCCACCACCCGCGAAGCGCTCCACGAGTCCGGCCTCGAGGAGCGGCTCGCCCACATCCCGCCCGGTCCGGCCGGGCGTGCCGTCGTGCTCGACTACTTCGCGCTCCAGCTCCCGTGCCCGTTCCTGGAGGACGAAGCCTGCCAGATCTACGCGAGCCGCCCGTTCGCGTGCCGCGATCTGCTGTCGGCGTCCGACCCCGTGCACTGCGAGGATCCGGGGGGTGGCCAGGTCCGGCGGGTGCCCGTCCTGATGGACATGGGGCGCGCCATGCGCAGCGTGTCGGCCGCGGTGTTCGGGGAGTCCGAGCCCCCGCGGATCCCGCTGCCCCAGGCGCTCGCGTACGCCGAAGAGAAGCGGGCGCTGCGCGGTACGGTCGCGCGCGGGGTCGACCTCGTGAAGGGGCTCCTCTCGGCACTCTCGGCACAGCGGCGTTAAGCCCGGCACGGAGCGAGCTTCGCGTGGCGTGGGACTTCCAGATCGTCCAGGTGACCGCAGCAGGGACCTTCGGCACCGTGTGCGTGGCGTTCGACTGGTCGTCCCGTAGCTTCTACGCGCTCAAGGTCCTGAAGGACCGCTTCAAGCACAACCGCAAGGTCCTCACGCGCACGCGCGACGAGGCCACCATGCTCGCGAACCTCCAGCACCCGAACATCCTGCGGGTGGTCGACGCCCTCGAGGTCGACGAGCGTCCCGTGGTCGTCATGGAGTGGGTCCAGGGGTGCTCGCTGCAAGACCTGGTGGACTGCAATCCGGCCGGTCTCGACGGCCCATACGCGCTCGAGCTCGTGCGTCAGGCCGCCCGCGCGCTGCACGCCGCCTGGAGCGCGCCGTCGGGGGCCACCGGTGCGCCGATGCGCATCATCCATCGCGACATCAAGCCGTCGAACCTGCTGCTGTCGCTCTCGGGCGTCCTGAAGGTGGTCGACTTCGGCATCGCGCGCGGAGACTTCGAGGGCAAGCAGGCCGAGACCGTCTCCATGGTGCTCGGCGCGCGCGCGTACATGGCGCCGGAGCGGCTCGACGGCGCACCCGACGGTCCGCGGCTCGACGTCTACGCGCTGGGGCTCGTGCTCGTCGAGCTCCTCAAGGGGGAGCGACTCAAGCTGTCCATGCGGCCGAACGTGCACGAGCGGCAGATCGCCGACGCCCTGAAAGCCCTGGTCATCCGCGGCATGTCGCCCGAAGCGGAGCACCACCTGCGCAAGCTGCTCGCCGACATGACGCGGTACGAGCGCGACGACCGGCCGGATGCCGTCGACGTGGAGCAGCGGGCGCTCCGCATCCTCGAGCACGACGGGGGCATCCCCGACATGGAGCGGTTCGCGAACGACTTCGTGCGCCCGATCTTCGAGGCGAACTCGCTCATCGACCCGCGCACGACCGACGACTACGCGGAGCTCGAGTTCCTCGACCGCCTGGGTCCGACGAAGCCTGGCGGGGATCCCGACATCGACCGCCAGCTCCGGCGCTTCCTGGCCGAGCCGGGCTGGGCGTCGCGGGTCGAGGAGCTGTGGACGCTGCTCCTGCTCAACCCTTCGTGGACGGCCACGCCGTTCCTCGACTGGCTCGACAAGCGAAAGGCGCAGTGGTGGCA
>JAWKRP010000025.1:0-149981 GCA_041389565.1 Myxococcota bacterium | reverse complement strand
GGATTCACGAGCGGATCGCGAGGGTCTCTCGCTCGAGGTCGAAGACACCGGGATCGGCATCGCGCCGGAGCGCCTCGAGGCCATCTTCGAGCCCTTCCACACTTCGGTGGGCGGCAGCGCGGGGAGCGGGATCGGGCTCACCGTGTCGCGCGCGTTCGTCGAGCGGCTCGGCGGCACCCTCACGGTCCGCAGCGAGCCGGGTGTGGGCTCGACGTTCACGGTCTGGCTGCCGGAGCGCCACGACGGCGCGGAGCTGTTCAGCGACGGCGTCGATCCAGTCGACTGATGCGGTCGGTGCGGCCGTCGATGCGGTCGCGCCAGCGCTGCTTGATCCGGCGTACGCGCGCGCGACGGGCGGCGGCCCACGCGTCGTCGAGCTCGCTCCAGCTGTGGTCTTCGGGGCGTGTCTTCGCGAGCAGGAACATGCGGGCGGCCCGAGCCGCGCGGTCGAGCGGGCTCCCCGGCTCGGGGTCGATCTGCTCGTCGAGAAGCTGGAACAGACGGCCCGCGAGGTGCGGGCGCCGCGCTTCCACCGCCAGGGACACCATCTCGACGAGCGCGTCGGTGTCGTCGGAGTCCATCCACTCCGACACGAACGCGTCCTCTTCGTCGGGATGCCGGCCCGGCAGCTCGAGCGACGGCACTACATCGTCTTCTTGACGCCGCCCTCGGCGACGTTTGCCTTGCGGGCCTCCATCTGCCGCTTCATCTCGGCGAGCTGCGTGCGGGCCGAAGCGTTGTGCGCGCGCTCCTTGATCTTGGACAGCTTCGCGTCGAGCGAGTCGCCGCCGATCTCGGCGCCGATGTCGGCCTCGGCCTGCAGCTTGCTGATGTGCTCGCGCACGTTGTCGAGGGCCTTCACGTCGGCGTCGGTGGACAGACCGTCGAGCGTCTCCTGGATCTCGATGCGCGCCTCGGCGTTCGCCTTGGCCGCGAGCATCTTCTCCTTCTCGCGCTTGAGCTTCTCGATCTCGCCCTGGAACTGGAGCAGACCGCCCTTCGCGTCTTCCGCCTGGTCGCTGACCTTCTTCAGCTCGGCCGACAGCGACTCGATGGACGTGGTGAGCTCGTCCTTCTTCTGGATGAGGAGCAGCGCGACCTCGTCTTCACCGTCGTCGATGGCGATGGGGAGCTGCTGCATGACCTCCCTCAGCTCGTTCTCCTTCGACTCGAGCTCCGTGGAGAGCTTGTTCCGGAGGTAGACGATGCCGCTGACGGCTTTCTTGAGCTCGCGGTGCTTCTTCACGCGCTCGTCGATCGCCGCCTCGTAGACCGCCTCGGGGTTCCGCGCTTCGATGTCGGAGACCCAGAGATTCAGGAACCCCCGCCACACGTTGGCGAGCCGATCGAAGAAACCCATCTGTAGAAGACCCCCTGGGGTGTGATGGCAGGGTAAGCCCGGTCTGACCACCGGGCAACTGCCCGCATCCTTGCGTACCCCTGTGCTCGGGAGTGTATTGCATGGCGGAGGGGCCCACAGGGGATCTTTGGGGCGCGATCGCGGGAATGGGCGCCTCGGGCCGCACTGTTCACGGGCTCGTAAACGGTTGTCGCGATCGTTGGGCTACCATCGGCGCGTGAGAGCGATGATCCTCGTGGCGATCGGAGGGGCGGTGGGCGCAGTGATGCGGCACGGCGTGTCCCTCGTGGTGGTGGGCTGGCTCGGTCGGCCGACCCCGTACGGCACGCTGTTCGTGAACGTGGTGGGATCGTTCGTGCTGGGCGCGCTCGTCACCTGGGCGGCCCGCGTCGAGGCTCCGCCCGACGTGAAGCTGCTGATCGGCACCGGTCTGTGTGGGGCGCTCACGACGTTCTCGACCTTCTCCGTCGAGTCGCTGCACCTCTTCCACCAGGGCCATCGCGGCGCGGCGCTCGCGAACGTGCTGCTGAACGTGGTGGTCGGACTGGGGGCCGCGGCAGCGGGAATGGCGGTGGCGGGTCGCTGATCGCGTCCGGAACGGCTAGACAGGGAGACGCACCTCTGGGGGTCCTTTGATCTCGACCGTTCTGATGTCCGCACTCGCCTCCGGCCCCGCTCTCCCAACGGCAGGCCCGCTCCGGAACACGGGCCCCGTCGCCCGGGAGGGATCGCACGACTGGCTCGGCGATCACGCGCGGCACCAGCTCCAGTTCGGCGGGGTGCCCACGCTCCCGCAGCCCCCGACGCCCGGCGGGCTGCCCCCCGCGACGCCCGGTCCGGATGTCCGCGTCTACGGCTACCTGGCGTACTGGGACAACGATCTGAACCAGGTCCCGTGGGACGACATCACCGACATCGCGCTGTTCAACGCGAACGTCGACACGGCGGGCAACCTCTCGAGCACGTCGAACTGGAGCCAGGCGTCGAACGCTGTCGCGATGGCCGCCCCGTACGGCGTTCGCGTGCACCTCGTGGTCACGAACTTCAGCTCGGGCGAGCTCAACACGCTGCTCGGCAGCTCCACGGCCCGGTCGAACCTCATCAGCCAGCTCGCGAGCTGGGAGCAGAGCACCGGTGCGCACGGCATCAACATCGACTTCGAGAACCTGCCGTTCGCCCGCAAGCAGGAGATGGTGCAGTTCACCGCCGATCTCGATGCGGCGGTGGGCGACGTGGTGCTCGCGGTGCCGGCGGTCGACTGGAACGCCGCGTGGGACTTCGATGCCCTCACGGTCCACGCCGACCTGTTCATCATGGGCTACGACTACCACTGGGCGGGCAGCTCGGAGTCCGGTCCGACCGACCCGCTGCGCGGTGGGTCCGGTACGGTGTGGCCCAGCGACTACGCGCTCGACTGGTCGGTGAACGACTACCTGTTCTATGGCGCGGCCCCCGATCGTGTGATCCTGGGTCTGCCGCTGTACGGGCGCTCGTACTACACGAACAACAACAACGTCCCCACGGCTGCCACCGGTGATGCGGGGTCGGTGCTGTGGGCGTCGTCGGCGGCCGACATGGCCGTGAACCCGGGCACGCTCGAGCCGGGCGCGAGCTCGCGGTACTACTACGACGGCTCCGTGCAGACGTGGGCGAACGACGTCGAGACGATGCGCGAGCGCGTGCAGTTCGCGGTCAACGAGGGCATCGCGGGCATCGGGTTCTGGGCGCTCAACTACGACAACGAAGATGCGGCCCTGTGGACGATGATCCACGACGAGACGACCTTCGGCGTGTCCGACACCGACACCGACGCCGACAGCGACGCGGATGCCGACAGCGACGCGGATGCCGACAGCGACGCGGATGCCGACGCCGATGCCGACACCGACGCCGACAGCGATGCCGACACCGACGCCGACGCCGACCCCCCCGGCAACCCCGACTACGTCGCGGTCGTCGGAGACCCCCTGCTCGCGTACGTCGGCGACACCGTGGTGCTCAACGCCGAGGGCAGCTACGGCCCCGAAGGGATCGACCTCCACTACGCGTGGACCCGCACGTCCGGTCCGGAGGTCGCGTTCGACGCGATCGACACGCCCACTCCGGCGTTCCAGGTCCTCGAGACGGGCACGCTCGGGTTCCGCGTCCGCGTGGGCGACGGCACGTCGATGAGCGCGCCGGCCGAGACGTTCGTGGTCGTGATCGACCCGTCCGCGACCACCACCGTCGGAAACGCTCGCGGCTGCGGGTGCAACAGCGGTGCTCCCCTCGGCGGGGGCCTGCTGGTCGGGCTGCTCGGGCTGTTGGTGCGACGCACGCGGTCCTGAACGGCCGCGTCGACTACATCCGGGCCTGCCAGGCGCGCCCGCGGCGGTTGCTTCGCGAGAGCTTCTTGTACAGGACCCCGCGGAAGACCATGACGAGGTGGCTCCCCAGGAACAGGGCCGCGGACAGGGCGACTCCGAGGGGGCCCGCGGAGAGGAGGACGAGTCCGGCGGGACCGATGCCGAGGAACCCGAACCACGGACCGTAGAGGCCCGCCAGGAACGCGACGGCGGCGCTCGGTTGACCGATGAGCGCGTAGAGCATCGCGCCGAGGGCGCCGAAGAGCAGCACGTGACCCGCGAGCCACTCTGGCCAGTTCTCCTGCATGAACCGCATCGAGGCGGGGATCATGTCGAAGGCTTCGCGGTCGGACTGGTAGACCATCTCGGGGATCGGATTGAACACGAGTGCCACGAGCGGGATGTAGACGAGGTTCAACTCGGGCCATCCGAGCGAGATCACGATTCGTGGGATGCCGAACACGAATCCAATCGTGATGACCTCCCAGAAGTGGTCTCCCATGACATCACGGAGGTCGGACATCATCAGCTTCCGGTTGCCGACGACCAGCACGCGGAGCAACGCCAGATACCAGGCGCACAGGAAGGCATCGACGAGCCCGGCGACGAATCCGCCGGCGATCCCTGCACCTCCGAGCATCGAGAACAGCACGAGCTCGAACGCCGAGGCCAACACCAGGAACAGTAGGGCCACACCACTCCGGCGGAGCACCTTCCAGGTGTCGGACGCGGCGTCTCGGTAGAGCGCCCACGTGGCCTTGATCAGCGACATGGGGACGGCCTAACACCCCGGATCCGGGCGTGGCGGGATACCGGAGACGCGAACCGCCCGTGGAGGTGCCGTGCTCAGCCTGATCCTCGCGCTCGCCTCCGCGGAGGTGCCGAACACCCCGCCCGAGCCCCTCGTGCTCACGGACGACGAGAGCGCCCAGATCGCGAAGGGCAAGGTGCCGGTGCGCTTCACCGACGGAGGCACGAGCGGCGGTGTGGTGGGCTTCGTCGACATCGCGGCGAGCGAAGACGCCGTGTGGAACGCCGTGATGGACGTGCGCGCCCGCGTGGGGGAGATCAGCGGCCTGAAGGAAGCCAACGTCACGCTCGACACCCCCACGAAGAAGGGCGTGCAGTGGGTGCTGTCGGTGTTCGGCAGCAAGGTGCAGTTCCACATCGACTACGACCTCGATCCGTCCCATCGGTGGTGTCGCTATCGGCTCGACACCAGCAAGGAGAACGACCTCGTCGACGTCCAGGGGGCCTACCAGATCTACCGGGTCGGCGAGAAGACCCGTCTCGTGTACCGCTCGGAGACGGAGAGCGGGCGAAGTGTGCCGGGATTCGTGAAGCGGTGGCTCGCGAGCGACAGCCTCACCGAGCAGCTGGTGGGGATCAAGGCCCGCGCCGAGCGCCGCTGACACTGCGATTGCATCGGCCCTGCTCAGCGGCCCACGCTGGTATACTCCCGCACCGGAGGGCTCGTGAAGCGGGCGGCAGGTCCATTCGAAATCCTGGAGATCCTGGGGGAAGGTTCGTTTGGAACGGTCTGCGTCGCGCGGGTGTCGACGGACCCGCTCCGGCGACGCGTGGCGCTCAAGATCCTGAAGGGCGCCTACGCCACGAACAAGAAGATCCTCAACCGCACGCGGGATGAGGCCCGGCTGTTGTCGAGGATCAACCACCCGAACATCGTGCGGGTCGAGCGCCTCATGGAGGTCGGCGGGCGCCCGGTCGTCGTGATGGAGCACGTGCAGGGCGTGTCTCTCGATCAGCTGCTGCTGCGGTTCAAGGATGGCTTGCCTGCGGCCATCGCCATCGAGGTCAGCCGGCAGACATTCCTGGCGCTCCACGTCGCGTACCAGGAGGCGCTCGGCGAAGATGGGCGTCCGCTGCGGGTGATCCACCGCGACATCAAGCCCTCGAACATCCTCCTGTCCATCCACGGCGAAGTGAAGGTGGTCGACTTCGGGATCGCGAAGGGCGAGTTCGAAGGGCGCGAGGCCGAGACCGAGTCCGTCGTCATGGGCTCCCGTCCGTACATGGCCCCCGAACGGCTCGACGGGATCAGCGATTCTCCGAGCGTCGACGTGTACAGCACGGGGATGTCGCTGTTCGAGCTGCTCACGGGCCGCACGATGAGCCTGTCGATCAATCCCGTGAACCACGATCAGGCGATGAACCGGCAGCTCGGGTACATCCAGATCCAGGGCATGAGCGAAGCCGCAGTCGAAGACCTGCGGAATCTCATCCGGCGGATGTGTGCGTACACGCGGGATTATCGTCCGGGGTCCGTCGAGTGCGCGCGCGACCTCGAGCAGCTGATGTACGCGATCGACCCGCAGTTCCGCATCGGCCTCGAGGAGTTCGCGCGCACCACGGTCCTGCCGATCTACGAGTCGCGCCCGCGCATCGCGCCCGAAGACGCCCTCCAGGGAGAAGGCGACGACGCGTTCCTGCGCGAGGTCACCGGGCAGATCACGAACCCCGGCACCCAGCCCAAGGCGCCCACCACGGATCGCCTGCGCCAGTACACCCCGTACATCTTCGTCAGCCTGCTCGGCTTCGTCGTGATGCTGCTGATCGGGCTGGTCGGGCTGAAGCTCATGTACGGTCCCACGTCCACGGGCGGCGGTCCCGAGGCCACCGGGCTGGTCGAGGTCCAGGTGTGGCTGCCCGACGACACCCAGGCGCAGATCGGCGACGTGTTCGTCACCGGCCCCGGGCGGTACCAGGTGGAGCCCGGCACGCACCTCATGCAGGTGTACGTCGCCGGTGGGCAGATGAACTGCATCTTCATGGCCGAGCCCGACATCGCCGTGCGGTTCGTGGGCGAGGGGCTCACCGTGAACGACGGTCCAGTGCAGGAGTGTACCCCCGTGAACTCCACGCACAACGACGAGAAGCCCGCGCCCGAAGGAGCTCCCGGATGATCGCCCTGCTGGCCTTCGCCCTCGCGGCCGACCCTCCCGCAACGCCCGACGGAGCGGGCATCACCGCGCCCACCACCGTGGGGAAGGCCCAGCTCGTCGAGCCCATCGCAGAGCTGATGTCCGCGCGCACGAAGCAGCTGGTCGGGCTGCCCGGCATGGCGCTGCTCGAGTGGGAGGGCCTGGGAGCTCCGGTGGGAACCACCGTCGACGTCTGGACGCGCAGCCCGAAGGGCATCTGCCTCGCGGCGCCGCGCGTGATGGTCGTGCTCGGGCCCGACGCCGAGGGCGACGCGAAGCACGGCTCGCCCGTGATCCGGGTGCCGTCGGCCGACATGGCGCGCCTGCGCGACCTCACGTACGCCGCGTGGACACCCCGCCGCCCCGACGATCCCCGCGACTACGCCGAGCTCCGCTGCGCGGCGCGCTGAGCTCCGCTGCGCTGCAGGCTGAGCCCGGGGCGCCTGCCCGATCGGAGAGGATGCGGGCGCCCGGCGCCGTGCGAACCTTCCGGCGATGACACCGAAGAAGAAGCCCGAAGGCAGCTGGCTGCGCCGCTCGCTCGGCGTGTTCGCGTACACGCGTCGCGCCGTCCAGCTCGTGTGGGACACGTCCCGCCCCCTCACCCTGGCCCTGTTCGGCCTCACGATCGTCGCCGGGCTCGTGCCGGCCGCCATCGCGTGGGTCGGCAAGGGG
Organism: Myxococcota bacterium; assembly: GCA_041389565.1. GTDB lineage: Bacteria > Myxococcota_A > UBA796 > UBA796 > JACKEQ01. Next base: position 142,659 of record JAWKRP010000025.1, on the reverse strand, counting down.
CTCGTCGATGCCGTGGTCGCCGCGTCCGATGCGGGCGGAGACGCCGCGCTCGTGCGGGTCGCGCTGTGGTGGGTGCTCGCGGAGGCCGGCCTGGTCGTGCTCCTGGCGGGTCTCCAGCGCGGGCTCGAGATCACGAGCGCCCTCCTGCGGGCCCAGCTCGGGCATCGCGTCAACGTGCTCATCCTCGAGAAGGCCCTCGAGCTCGACCTCGTGCACTTCGAAGACGCCGCGCTGTACGACCGGATGACCGAAGCCCGGCGAGAGGCGAGCAGCCGCCCGCTCGCGCTCGTCCGCAAGAGCTTCGGGCTGTTCCAGAACGCGATCAGCCTCGTGACCTACGGCGCGCTGCTCGTGGCCTTCAGCCCGTTCGCGGTGCTCGGCCTCGCGCTGGCGGCCCTCCCGGCGTTCGTCGCCGAGACGCGCTTCGCGGGAGAGGCGTTCCGGCTGTTCAAGTGGCGCACGCCCGAGAAGCGCAAGCAGGCCTACCTCGAGGTCGTCGTGGCCCGGGAGGACTACGCGAAGGAGGTGAAGCTCCTCGAGCTCGGGCCGCGGCTCGTCGACGAGTACAAGTCGATCTTCGACGGCCTGTACGGCGAGGATCGCGACCTCACGCTCCGCAGGGGCGGCTGGGGCCTGCTCCTCGGTGCGCTCTCGACGGGCGCGCTGTACGGCGCGTACGGGTTCATCGCGTTCTCCGCGGCGCTGGCGCGCATCACGCTCGGCCAGATGACCATGTACCTGCTCGTGTTCAAGCAGGGGCAGAGCGCGTTCGCGGCCATCCTCCAGGCCGTCGGCGGCATGTACGAGGACAACCTGTACGTCGCGAACCTCTACGAGTTCCTCGACGAGCCCATCCAGACCTTCGGCGGCGAGCACGACAGCGGGCCCGACCCCGCCGACGGACTGCGGGTCGAAGACGTGCGCTTCACGTACCCGGACGCCGAGAAGCCCGCGCTCGAAGGCGTGTCGCTGCACCTGCCCCCCGGTCGCAAGCTGGCGCTGGTCGGGCACAACGGGAGCGGCAAGACCACCCTCATCAAGCTGCTCACGCGGCTGTACACGCCCGACTCCGGGCGCATCCTGCTCGACGGGCGCGATCTGTCCGAGTGGGACCCGTCCGCCCTGCGGCGCCGGATCGGCGTCGTGTTCCAGGACTTCGTGAAGTACCAGTTCACGGTGGGCGAGAACATCGGCGTCGGCGACGTCGGGTCGATCGACGACCAGGACCGCCAGCGGCACGCGGCCGAGCGCGGCATGGCCTGGCCGTTCATCGAGGGCATGGAGGACGGCCTCTCCACGCAGCTCGGGCGCTGGTTCCCCAACGGGCGCGAGCTCTCCACGGGTCAGTGGCAGAAGATCGCGCTGTCGCGGGCGTTCATGCGGCGCGACGCCAGCCTGCTCGTGCTCGACGAGCCGACGAGCGCCATGGACGCGGAAGCGGAGGCCGAGATCTTCCAGCGCGTCCGCCAGATGACCGAAGACCAGATGGCGCTCCTGATCTCGCACCGGTTTTCGACGGTGCGCATGGCCGACGACATCGTCGTGCTCGACAAGGGGCGCGTGGTCGAAGCGGGCGACCACGACGATCTGATGGCGCGGGACGGCCAGTACGCGCACCTCTTCCGGCTCCAGGCGGCGGGCTATCAGTAGGCCGGGGTGAATAGGGGGCCGGTCGGCCGCGTACGATGGCCCCCTGGAGGTCCCCGGTGTGGTTCTGGCTCACTCTCGCCTACGCGCAGGACGACGCGACGCCCGCAGAGGGCGAGCCGGAAGTGCCCGTGGAGGCGGAGCCGGAGGAGCCCGAGCCCCCGTCCGACCCGCCTGAACCGGTGGTGTTCGAGATCCCTCCCGTGGAGCACGCGCTCCCGAGCGCCACGCGCCGTCTGAAGGATCTCGAGGCCCTGTCGTCCGATCCGGCCGAGCTCGACGCCCTGCTGGAGGCAGCGGGCTTCGAGGGAGACGACTTCGGGTTCGGCTCGCTCGTGCGGGGCGCGTGGTACGTGCGGCCCCGGTTCGCGGTCGCCAGCCTGTTCCGGCCCGACGAGGGCGGGAGTGCCGTGCGGCTGGGGTTCTCGGCCGGGCGTCGGTTCTGGACGCTCGAAGCGCTCCCGGTCCAGCTCGCGGCCGACATCGGGCTCCGCGGCACTGCTCCGATCGGCGCGGCCAACGGGCGGCGGCTCGAAGCCCAGGGCGCCATCGGCCCGTGGCTGGGGCCCGCGCGCATCCAGCTGTCCGCCGGCGCGAAGTGGGAGCGCGAGCGGTGGATCCAGAAGGCGTACGAGCTCGACGACGCGTGGTTCCTCACGCTCGGCGGAGCGGTCGCGTTCGACTTCGAGCGGGTGGCCGTGAACGTGGGGGTGACGCCGGCCTTCCTGTTGTCCGGCGACCGTCCCCGCGCGACCGCCGGGGATCCCGCGCTCCCCGTGATCGGCACGGAGACCGAGTGGTCCGCCGGCATCGCCATCCCGCTCAACCCCATCGGGATCGCGCTCGACGCCTCGTGGCGCGACACCGCCATCGGCGGTCTGCTCGAGGTCGGCGTCGCGTTCCAGTTCACCCCGCGGAGAAAATGATGTGGCTCGCACTCTCCCTCGCCTTCGCCGACCCCCCCGAGGGCGTGGATCGCGACGACACCGACCGCTGGGAGGCGATGACCGAGGCCGCGCTGAACGGGCCGGCGGGCTGCTGGGAGCTCGCGGGTGACGTGCACGTGAACATCGCGCTCCTGTCGAAGGCCTCGCTCTGGCGCCGCACGTCGGAGACCCCGTTCGAGTACGCGGGCACCTGGAACGGCACCCTGGAAGACGGCACCTGGACGGCGTTCCGGTACCGCCTGTCCGACACGATCAAGGTCGACGGCGAGCCCATCGAGGTGCCGATCTACCCGGTGATCGGCGAGATCGACCCGAACGTGGTGGTGTCGGAGAGCGAGAGCCCGCCCGATGCGAAGGGTAGCAGTGTGACGGTGAGCTCCGACGGGTCGTCGAGCCCGGTGAGCCTGCTGCGGAGCTCGATCGAGGCGTGGGACACCAGCACGGCGATCTCCATCGCGCAGTGGCGGGAGGCCACGCGGGAGATCGAGCTCATCCAGGACACCCCCATCAAGGACAACCCGAACGCGCCGACCATCACGATGACGACGCGCATCCCGGAAGGCCAGTGGGTGTCGCGCCTGAGCGCCGTGTTCCCGCGCAAGCTCGTGCTGGGCGAGTGGCCGGTGCGGCTGCGGCTCCACGACACCCAGTTCCACCTCGTGCAGCGCCAGGTGGCCGACCACGTGTTCCCGGCCGCGGAGAACGTGTCGACGGTCGGCACGGCGCTGGGGTTCACGGTGTCGTACGAGCAGCGCCTCGACTACAGCACCGCCAGCCCGTGCCAGTCCCCGGTCGACGCGCCCGAGCCCGCGCGCCCCGAGACCTCCGACGAACCCTGAGCCCTCAGGGGCCGGTGCAGCCGATCGCGGTCGAGACCAGGCGTCCGTCCGGACAGGTGGTCCACAGGGCATCCGCGGAGGGCTCCACGTTCGCGTACCGCGGAACGCTCACGCTCGACGGGGGATTCGCGACCCAGCGCTCCAGATCGCGCTGCAGGCCGGACGTTCCACCGCGGTACGTCGCGTCGATCGCCTCGAGACCGCTCTTCGCGGTGCCCGAGGCCTTGTACGCCCGTACGATGGCCGCGAGCGTCTCCTGGCCGTTCGCCGAGGACATGAGGAAGGCCGTGAGCGCCCATCCGTCGATGTAGAGCGGGCCCACCTCGTCGGGCGGGAGCTCGTTCCAGTTCGACCGGTCGAGGATCACGGCCTCGGCCTTCGGAGCGCCCTCCCGACCGAGGTACTCGAGGTACGCCGCGGGAGGCCGGATCGACAGGCTGTTCCCGGACATCGCGCTGTGCTCGAAGCACTGCGCCAGGCCCTCGTTGAGCCAGCGCGGCGTGCGCCCGGCGTAGCCCAGCAGGAAGTGCGAGCCCTCGTGCTGGAACACGCGCATCATCTTCTGGGTGTCGTCCTGGGCCCACAGGACGGCCTCCGGAGGCTTGCCGGGCACCGTCTTGAAGTACCCGTCGGCCCAGCTCGGCAGCCCCGCGGCCTTCGCGACCTCGCGGTACGCATCGCGATCGCCGTAGATCGTCACGGTGACCGCGATCTCGGCCGGGAACGTGACGCCCAGCCCGTGCTCGTAGAAGTCGAGCGCCCGGCCGAGCGTCTGGCGCAGCCGCGACTTGGTGGTCTGCGTCACGGTCGTGCTCACGGGCTCGATCTCGAGCGAGACCTCCGAAGCGAGCGCGGCGGCCAGGCCCAGCACGAGCATCAGGTGGGGTCCACCACGCGCCCCGTGAACAGCGGCGTGCGCGTCTCGACGTGCCAGATGGCCCAGAAGAACGGACGGTCGACCACGAAGTCGACGGGCTGCGGCGGGAGGGAGGTGGTCTTCATGACGATGCCCGTGACCGCGGCTGCTTCGGTGCCTTCCTCGTCGACCTGGACGAACACCTTCTGCACCGCGGAGTCGATCTTCAGGGGGCGGTCGGACATGCCCGAGAAGTCGCCCCCCGTGAACGCGGAGTCGAGGCCGAGCGCGCGCAGGGGAGCGTCGAGATCGTGGGAGTACTCGGCCTGCCACTTGGGCAGCGACACGTTCACCGGGCGCCGGCCCGACATCGTGAGCCGACCGAGCTGGCTCTGATCGAGCTTCGCCTCCACGTCGGCGAGCGCCACGCCCTCGTTCGGCAGCACGACGATCATCGCGGCCCCGCGCTGTACGTACGGGAGCGCGATGGCGCGGAATCCGTCGCCCTCGACGTACGAGAGCCCGTCGATCTTCCCGTGCATGGTGGGCACGTTCACCTTGCCGGTGGGCGCGGAGAAGGGGTCTTCCGTGGTGAGGGTGGCGTCGAACTTCGTCTCCCAGGTGCCCTTGAACGCGATGGCGTTCGCGAGCACGAGCTCGGCGCCCTGCACGTCACCGGCGTCGAACAGCTTCTGGATGCGGTCGCGGGTGTGCTCGCGCGTCCACGCGTTGATCGTGTCGGCCGCACCGGCCGCATTCGCGGAGAAGTCGAGCTCCGACGGGGCCGCGAGGTAGTCGCTCGTGAGCCGCTGGACGTACGGCTCCTTCAGCGGGCGGCCCTGCTGCGTCCACAGGCCGTTCACCACGGTGAGCTCGATGCCCGGGGTGTCGTTGTACGCCGCCATGGCCCGCACCTGGTCGACGTGCCAGGTGTCGTCGACGTCGGCCCCGAACGCCGTCGCGAACTCCTCCAGCGTCTCGCCCGCAGCGCCCGCGGCCAGCATGGACAGCGCGATCTGCGCGCTCACCCCGCTCTCGGCCGTGTTCCCGTCCCCGAGCTCGCTGTGGAAGCGGAGCGCGAAGTCCGTCGCGCTGGCCGAGTACGTCGGGCCCGGCGCCGCGCGGCTGAGCTGCGGTTGTGCCGTGATCGTGCCCGATGCGACCGAGCTCTCCACGGGTGCGGGTGTGGGCGCGGGCTCCGAGAGCGCCTCGGGTTCGGGCTTCTGGCTCCCGGCGCAGGCCAGGAGAAGGGCGGGCAGCAATGTCACGAACGACCTCCACGCGGGCAGTCTACGGGACGCAGACCCGCGAGCGCGCTACCGGGTTCCCAGAGGTCGTCATGTGGATGCTCGTCGCCGCAGCCGTGGCCGGTTGCGACCCCAAGATGGCGGATCGCGGCGTGAAGGCCGTGAAGAGCGCGGAAGCCGCGATGCGTGTGGAGATCGCGGCGGTCTCGGTGGGAGCGAGCTGTCGGGGCACGCCGCTCGGCGAGAACGCGTCGCAGCTCGGCAACCTCCAGCCCGACATGCGCCCCACCTTCGATCTGCGCACCGCCGCCGAGTCCCCAGAGCTGTGGATGGAGGTGTGCGGGGGAACCGCGGGCATCCGCATCCTGGCCGACCTCCCGAGCCTCCCTGTCGAAGAGCGCCGGGCGCACCTCTGGTCGCAGTGCGATCTCGGCCGCTTCGACTGGATGTCCGAGAAGGAGTGGCTCTCCGCCGACGGGCTGCTCGTCACGCCGTTCTCGGCCGGCGTGCTGCTCGGTCAGCACGAGGTGAAGCCCGCGTCGACGAAGGTGCTCGTGCGGGGGCTCGCGGGCCTGAACCCCTGATCGAGGGGTCAGCCGTCGATGTGAACGTGGGCTTCGTCGGGCCCGCGCAGCTCGATGACGCGGTCGGGAGCCCCTGACGTCAGCACCTTCGTGAGGTCGGCCCCCATCCGGGCCAGCTCTGCCAGGTGTTCCCGCTGGATGCGGTCGCGATCGGCCCGCACGCGTGCATCGAGCGCGGCATCGGCTTCGCGGGCCGCCCGACGGGCCGCTTCCGTGGCCGCGCGATGGCTCAGCTCCTCGGACTGGCGCGAGCGTGCCATCTCCAGCTGGTGGGCCTGCTCGTCGGCCTGGCGCCGGCGCTCCTTCTGCGCGCGCTCGAGGCCCCGGTCGAGCTTGAAGTCCTCGAGCTCCTGGGCCTGCTGCTCGGTGGCCCGCTCGAGCTGGAGCCGCACGCGGTTCTGCGTCGCTTCGTCGTGCAGCCGCTGCAGGGCAGGGGGCGCGCCGTAGCCGCGGTACACCACCTTGTCGACGCGGTAGCCGCACTGGGCGGCGCGGGTCGTGAGCTGCCCGTACGTCGCGAGGTCGTTCAGGCGGTCGGTGGACTCCTTGAAGCTGTCGAAGGTGCGCTTCGCCACGAAGTCGACCACGTCGCTCGTGGCCGCGTTCACGAAGTCGCCGATGGGGTCGTGGGTGGTCGCCAGCATCGTCTCGATGTCGAGCAGCTCGAAGAACACCATCAGCCGGATGGTGAGCACGGCGTCGTCGGCCGTTCGCACGTCGACCACGTCGTGGTACATCTGGTCGGGCATCATCCACAGCTTCTGGAAGTTCAGGGCGCCCGGCACCTTCTGGAAGCCGTTCGCACCGGGCGCCGGCCCGTGCCAGCTGAACTCGTGCAGCCACTCCCCGGGCCCGGGAACGAACGTCTCGGGGCCGTGCACCACCCGGCGTGACACTCCACCGTCTCCCTCCGAGTAGACGACGACGGCCTCCTTCGCGGCGATCTGGACGGCTTCCTCCTTCTGGATGGACACGTGCTCCCGGGGGTCGAGCCACGCGTGTGCGGGGCCCGCCAGGTGTTCCTGCCGGCCGTTCCGGAAGCGCAGCACGAGGAAGTCGCCGGGGTGCGCCACGTAGTGGGCCATCGGCTCAATCCGCTTGCCCCAGCGCCAGAGCCGCCGGGGCCCCTCCACGACGGTCGTGCGCCCGCTGCGGTCGGTGACGAGGACGCGCTGGCCCTCGCGGACGGTGAAGAAGAACATGGACTCCCATCCGTGCTGAAGCTGTGTGTCGCGCCCACCGAACACGCCGCGCATGCCCTTCGGGGGGAGCACGAGCGTGCCGCGCATCGGCGCCAGGCTGCTGTCGACCAGCCCCCCGCCGTACGCGTCGTCGTCGAAGGCCTCGGTCGCGGCGGCCTCTTCGAACGCGTTCTGCGCCTGCCGCATCATCGCCTGTGCGGGCACCGGCATCGACAGGTTCGCCATCTGCTCGATCGGCGCGTCGGCCGATTGCTGCATGGCTTCCTGAACGGCGCCCGCCTTCTTGTTGTACTTGTACTTCCGCATCGACGCCGACTCTACCAACGCCGGCGACGGAGGAGGCACGTGTCGCTGAAGGGGTTGGCGGTCGCCACGCTGGAGCTGCTCGAACGAGGCACCTACACGGCGCCATCGGGTCGCGAGGTCGACTTCGGGGCGCTGCAGGCGTCCGCGATCGCGGGCACCCGTGTGGTCACCCCCGCGGAGCTTGCCGGGATGACGGGGCCTTCGTCCGGTCCGCCGCCTGCGATCGAGGTGATCGACGCCACCACCCAGGTCGCTGCGCGAGATCTCGCGACCACCGGACGGGTCGCGCTGCTCAACTTCGCGAGCGCCCGAAATCCCGGCGGTGGGTTCCTCAACGGGGCGCGTGCGCAGGAGGAGGACCTGTGCCGCTGCTCCGGCCTGTATCCCTGCCTCGTGCCGCACTTCGACGCGTACTACGCCGTGAACCGGCGCCATCCCGACAACCTCTACACCGACACGCAGATCTTCAGCCCGGGCGTGCCGTTCTTCCGCGTACGCGGCACGGGCGAGCTGCTCGAGCAGCCCTTCACCGCGGACGTGATCACCGCGCCGGCCCCGAACGCGGGCGCCAGTCCGGACACCCCGGAGGCCGAGCTCGCGGCGATCCTCGAGCGCCGCTGGTCCCACGTGCTCGGGGTCGCGCGGGCCCACCCGAGTCGCGCTCCCGAAGGGAAGAACCCGTCCGTGAGCCCCGTGCTCGTGCTGGGGGCGTGGGGCTGCGGTGCGTTCGGGAACCGCCCCGAAGTCGTCGCTCGCGCCTTCCAGGCCGCGATCCCCGCGTTCGGAGGTGCCTTCGAGCGCATCGTGTTCGCGATCCCCGACGCCGGGCGCCAGAGCGCCCACAACCTGGCGGTCTTCCGCGACCTGCTCGGCTGACGCGGCACCGCAGGTCGTCCATGAGCCCGTCTACGCGGGCGGATCCGCGGACGGCTCGTCGGACGGGGCGTCGTCCTTGCGCCCGCCGAGCATCAGGAACGCGGCACCCCCCACGAGACCGAACACCAGGCCCCCTCCCACGCCCGCGACGATCAGCGGATCGAGCCCCGCGGACGGTTCCTCCGTGGGGTGGTCTTCCGGATAGAACGCACCGGACACGCGCTTCTCGACCGGGTCGGCCTCCATCACGCCCTCCCGCTCCCGCCGCCGGGCCTCCATCTCGGCCTTCGCCGCGAGGTAGTCGGGGTCGTTCTCGATGTCGAGGACCGTGCGCTGTGCGGGCGTTCCGTTGCACAGGGCCGCGCCGCCCGCCAAGAAGAAGGCGGCGACGACCGCGACGCCCACCAGCAGATAGGTCTGAGGGTGTTCCATGCGGGGATCCTACGCAATGTGGGCGAGAAACGGGGAATCACGTGCGTAGAGCGTGTCTGGGAGCGGTGCTGGCCGGGGTGCTCGCGTGCACCGGATTCATGGAGGACGTGCGTCACAGCGGTGCAGACGCTGCGGTCCGGATGGGCGGGATCGCAGGTACGCCCCTGCCTTCCGGGGTCGCGAACGCCGAGGTCGTCGAGACCACGTCGCCCGACTGGCTGCTGAACGGTGAGGCGACCCTGCCCCGCTCGGAGGCGGACGCGTGGTTCGCGGGACTCGTGCTCCCGTGCGATCAGCCCACCGTGCTCGACCCCGTCCAGACGGAGCCTCCGCTGTTCCAGGTCCTGAAGCAGCCGCACGGATGGCGCTCTCCGCACGCCGTGCCGTGGCAGACCCGGTCGTGCGAGGGCTCCACGTACAGCGGGCCGCACTTCTCCGTGTCGATCACCACCGTCGGCGACCCCGCATGGGTATGGGTGCACGGGATGACGCTGTAGTGCCGAACGCCACGCTGAAGGACCGCGGGAACGCGGTGTTGGAACGGGTCCGCGAGGTGTGGGGCCGGTACCGGCACATCACGAAGCCGGGCATGTTCCTGGGCGGCGTGCTGTGGGACTACCTCACCCTCCGCATCGACCGCACCCTCGATCACGTGCTGCTGCTGGCCTACTTCGTCGGCCTGCTCGTCGCGTTCGCGTTCCAGATGCGGGTGGAGCGCCAGCGGTGGGTGCCGAACGTGCTCGTCGAGCGCGCCTGGGTGCTCGACCTCGCGTCGTCGTTCTTCCTCGGCGCGCTGCTCTCGGCGCTCGGCATCGCGGTGTTGCGCGCGACCCACCCCGGTCCCGCGGCCCTGTTCCTCGGGCTGCTGCTCGGTCTCGCCATCGCGAACGAGGTCGGCGGCACCGCCATGCGCGGGGCGATCACGCGGTTCGCGATGGTCGGGTTCCTCGGCTACCAGCTCGCGTCGATGGTCACCCCGGTCCTGTTCCACACGCTGGCCGGCCTCGGCATCGGCCTGACGGGCGCACTGGTCCCGACGCTCGCGCTGCTCGCGGTCATCGAGCTCGGTCCGAGCGGGCGTCCCGACGTGTGGACCCGCGATCGCGCCGTGCCGCTCGTCGCTTCGGCGCTCGGGGTCGGCGGGCTGCTGTCCCTCGTGACCCTCGGCATCGTGCCGCCCCTCCCGCTGGTCCTCCGGGAAGCCGTGCTCGCGCGGGACGTGCAGCGGGTCGGCACCGAGTACGAGCTGATCGAGCCCCACCGACGCTCGGCGTTCGTGCAGATCGTGCTCGGCCCGCCGAGCATCACCTGGTCACCCGGCCAGACCGTCGCGGTGTTCACGGCCGTGTTCGCGCCCGCGGACGTCGACCTCGTGCTGTACGCGATCTGGGAGCACTGGGACCCCGATGCGGACGACTGGAAGCGCACCGACCGCATCGAACAGTCCATGGAGGGCGGGCGTTCCCAGGGGTGGCGCAGCTGGACGCGCAAGCGGAACGTGAAGGTGGGCTCGTGGCGCGTGCGGGTCGAGACCGACGGGGGCCGCGAGGTCGGGCGGATCCGGTTCGAGGTCACGGAGCCTCCTGCAGAAGTGCCCGAGGTCGGGTCCGAACCGGAGTAGACTGGCCGTGGAGGCCCGATGATCGCCGTTCTCTCCCTCGCACACGCGTCGGTCTGCCCACCCCCGCCTCCCACCATCCCGAACCACCTGTTCGGCCGTCCGGGGGCGGCGAACCTCGAGCTGCCGGTGTTCGAGCTGGCCTCTCCCGACGAGCTCTACGTCACCGATGCCACGAACGCTCGGGTCCCCATGCGGGTCGTCCGCCAGGGCGTCGGCTACGCAGTCGTCGCGCCGGAGGCGGGCTGGGTTCCAGGAGCCGAGTACGACGTGGCCGCCCCGTACCACGGCCTGGAGTTCCCCGTGCGCATCCAGGAACGCGTGGAGGAGGTCGACGCTCCGAATCCACCGACCTTCGAGCCGTGGCGCTTCCACTCCGACTTCGTGGCTGCCGTGGGGATCGACCTGGAGTCGCCGCTCTTCGACGCGGTGTACGTCGAGCTGGAGGTGGACGTGGACCCCTCGTTCACGAACGCCACCCGCATCGCGGGTCAGGAGGCCTCCCTCGGGGTGGGCTTGTTGTGCAGCTACTCCGTCCTGCTCCATCCCGATGCCCCCACGCACTGGGTCCGCGCCCGCACCGTGACGCTCGTGGGGGGCGTGTCGGACTGGGTCGTCGCGGAGGTCCCGCGCGAGGTGCCCGACACCGCCGAGGCGTCCGGCGGCTGTGCCGTCGTGGGGGCCGGCTCACGGACCGTCGCGGCCTTCGGCGGACCTGGTCCGTCCCTTCGGGACCGCGACTCCGGCGCCTCCGCGCTGCTCGCGGGCGTTCTGGCGCTCGGTCTCCGCAGACGGTCCGTCCGCGCCGGGTGGTAGCGCTTCGTCGGGTGGATTAGAGCCCGCGCCATGATCGAAGTGGACCAGCTCACCAAGGTCTACGGCGCGACGAAGGCCATCGACAGCCTCTCGTTCACCGTGGAGAAGGGCGAGATCGTGGGATTCCTCGGTCCGAACGGGGCCGGGAAGAGCACCACCATGCGCATCCTGGCCGGCGCGCTGGGTGCGACCCACGGGCGGGCCCTCGTGGGCGGCGTCGACGTGCTCGAGAACCCCAGGGCCGTGAAGGAGCTCGTCGGGTACCTGCCCGAGCGGCCCCCGCTGTACACCGAGATGACGGTGCGCGCGTTCCTGCTGTTCTGCGCGCGCCTCAAGGGCGCGAGAGACCCGAAGGCCCGCACCGAGGCGGTCATCGAGCAGGTCGGGCTCACCGATGTCGCGCACCGGCTCATCGAGCACCTGTCCAAGGGCTACCGCCAGCGCGTCGGCATCGCGCAGGCCCTCGTCCACGAGCCGAAGGTCCTCATCCTCGACGAGCCCGCCAGCGGCCTCGATCCCGCGCAGCGCGTGCAGATCCGGTCCCTCGTGCGCGACCTCGCCGAAGGCGACACCACGGTCATCCTGTCGACCCATGTGCTGCCCGAGGTCGAGGCGATCTGCGACCGCGTGGTGATCATCGACCAGGGGCGCATCAAGCTCCAGGGCCAGGTCGACGCGCTCGAAGGGGCCGGGCAGGCCGTGTCGGTCGTGGTCGCCCGGTTCGAGCAGGCGCTCGTCGACACGCTGTGCGCCCTCGACGGGGTCGAAGCGGTCAAGGAGACCGGAAAGGGCCGCCTGCACGTGTCCTCCGACCGCGACGTGCGCGAGGAGGTCGCCCGCGTCGCGGTGCCGTTCGGTCTGCTCGAGCTCAAGTCCCAGCACGCCCTCGAAGACGTGTTCCTCCGGCTCACGAAGGAGGACCGGTGAAGGTCTTCTGGATCGCCCAGCGCGAGCTCAAGGCGATGTTCAGCACCACGATCGGCTGGCTCGTGCTGACGGCCTACCTGCTCGTCACCGGCGTGTTCTGGTTCGCGGGCGTCGTGGCGTACGTCGAGCGGTCGACCGACCTCGTGTACAACCCGTACGGGGCGGCCGAGATGCAGATCTCGATGCTCATCGCCGAGTTCTTCGGCAGCTGCTCGATCGTCGTGCTGATGCTCGCTCCCGCCATCTCGATGCGCCTGTTCTCCGACGAGCTCAAGCAGCACACCATCGAGCTCCTGTTCACGTCGCCGGTGTCGGTGCTCGAGGTGGTTCTCGGGAAGTACCTCGGCGCGATGGGCTTCCTCGGCGTGCTGATGCTCGGCACGCTGCACTTCCCGCTGAGCCTGTCCCTGTGGGCCGATCCACACCTCCAGGTGTTCGCGGTCGGGTACTTCACGCTCCTGCTCATGGGGTCCGTGCTCATCGCCATCGGCATGGTGTTCAGCGCGTACACGTCGAACCAGATCGTCGCGAGCGTGCTCACGCTGGGCGCCACGCTGGCGCTGTTCCTGGTCAGCGCGCTCGGCGACAGCCCCGACGACCTCCAGTACAAGCTCTCGCTGTCCACGCACCTGTCCGACCTGCTGCTCGGCATCGTGCGCCTCTCCGACGTGGCGTACTTCGTCATCCTCACGTGCATCGGCCTGTTCGTGACCCACCAGCGCCTGGAGTCGTTCCGATGGCGCTGATGCAGAAGTGGGCGTGGGTGTTCGGGTTCGCCGGCACGCTGTGCCTCGGGTCGGCGGCCAGCATGTACTGGCTGTTCGAGCGGTTCGACGGGCGCGTGATCGGGTTCCTCGTCGCGGGCGCCGTGCTGCTCCTGGCGTACGCCGCGCTCGACCGGGAGCGCCTGCAGGACGCCACGTCCCAGCGGTCGTTCAACTACGCGTCCGGCAGCCTGCTGCTCCAGGGCGTCGTGGTGATGATCGGCATCGTCGCGTACGCCCTCGCCGAGCGGTACGACACGACGTGGGACCTCACCGAGCGCGGCGACTACACGCTCTCCGAGCACACGCAGCGCGTGATCGCCGGTCTCGACGAGCCCGTTCGGTTCCTCGCCTTCTTCGGCTCCGGTCCCGGCAGCCCGAAGGACGAGCGCCTCATCCGCCTGTACGACGAGGCGTCGCCGAACATCGCCCTCGAGTGGATCGACCCGATGTCGAACCCGCAGAAGGCGCAGATGTACGAGGTCTCGTCGTCGCACACGCTCATCCTGCAGCAGGGCGACCGCACGCAGCGGCTCGAGAGCGACATCACGGAAGAGCGGCTCACCCAGAAGCTCGTCATCGTGCAGTCCGAGGAAGACCACATCGTGTGCTGGGCGGTCGGGCACGGGGAGGCCGATCCCGACGACGAAGCCACGCCCGGTGGGCTCGGCGGGGTCGTGCTCGCTGCGGAGGCCCTGAACTTCCAGATCCTGCGCTCCAACATCGCCACCGAGGGCATCGACCGCGAGTGCGAGGCCCTGGTCGTCGCGCGCCCGCTCACCGACTGGCTGCCGTACGAGCGCGAGGCGCTGGCCGCGTACCTCGCCGAGGGCGGGCGCGTGATGGTGCTGCTCGACGATCCGCCCATCCTGTACGAGGCCGCGGCCACCCTCGAGAACGTTCCGGTGCCGGCCACCCCCGACGGGTTCACGGCCGACCTCGAGCGGTTCGGCATCCGCGTGGGGAACGACCTCGTGGTCGACCCCGACCCGCGCAACAACCTCGTGGGCGTCGAAGACGGCAGTGTGCTCGTGCTCTCCGGGAACGGCGTCGTGCAGCACGCCATCACGGAAGGGCTGAGCGCCGCCGTGCTCCTCCGCGTCGCGCGCTCCGTGTCGCCGGGCGAAGACGTGCCCGGGATCGCCCTCTACCCGCTCCTGCGGGCCAGCGCGGAGTCCTGGGGGGAGACCCGCCCGCTCGAGGAGCCGCGGCCCGACCTCGACAGCGAGCTCGTGGGCGAGGTCCCGGTGGCCGCCTGGGCCGAGATCGGCGACCCCACCGTGCTGAAGATCGTCACTCCGCCCGGTGGCGCCGAGGGTTCCGCGCCCGAGGGCTTCGATCCGTCCGTGCAGTTCGGGTCTGCGCCCCTCGACCTCAAGGCCGACCTCGGCCGCGCGGTGCCCGCCGACTTCACGCCGAAGCCCGGCGGTCGGCTCGTGGTGTACGGCGACACCGACTGGGCGAGCAACCAGCTCTACACCCTCGGCAACAACCGCGACCTGTTCCTGAACACGCTCGCCTGGCTCGTCGACGAGGAAGACCAGATCGGGGAGCGGCCCCAGCCGGCCGAGACCCTCGAGATCACCGGCATCGAAGCCGGCCTCCTGTGCCTCATCAGCATCGTGTTCGTGCCCGGCGCCGCGGCCGCGCTCGCCGTGCTGCTGCTGGTGCGCCGCCGCTTCCTGTAGGCGGGGAGAGGAGCCCGGTCGGGTGCGGCCGGGGGTGTGCGATGGGTAGACGCAGGAAGGCCGCCCGACCGGGCCTCTCGATCCTCCTACGGCCGGGATGCGTCGCCATTGCCCCGGGTGACAAAACCAAACGTTACGTGTCGCGGGAAGTCCCCATCGGAGCCCCTCCATGCCCTCCCTCCTCCTGGCCCTCCTCGCGTGCAAGTCCACCCCGACGCCCCCCGTCGCCGACGGCCCCGCCTTCGTCGTGTCCGCGGTGCCCGACCCCCTCGCGCCCTGTGGAGACGGCACGATCGAGATCGAGCTCGCGAATCCGCTCGATCCCGTCGACTCCATCGACTGGACGCTCGGGCCCACGTTCGGCAGCTCGCCCCTCGTGGGCACCGGCACGAGCCGGAGCTTCGACCTGCCGCAGGAGGCGCTCGACGACAGCTGCGGCCTGCCCACGTGCCAGCTCGACCTCGAGATCTCGCTGACGGTCGGCGTGGCCACGTTCACCACGGAGGTCCCCGTGGTGGTGCTCACCGATGTCGACCCCGTGTTCCGGTTCGACGGCGAGCGCCCGGAGGATCTCCCCTCCGCCGTGCTGTACGTCACCGACGAGGGGGTCGAGGCCTCGCTCGAGCTCAGCGCGACCGACCCCGATCGGCTCGTGGTGAGTGCCGCGGCCTGCATCGAGGGAGGGCTCGACGAAGACTGCATCCGGGTGCCCATGACGTACGACGGCGGCGGCGACTGGGTGGCCGAGGCCTCCGATCTCGTGTCGTGCCGCGCGGGCCAGCTGAAGGACGACTGGCGCCTCCAGGTCGAGGTCGCCGTGGCCCAGTGCGCCACACCGCTCACCGTGTTCCCGGTCGACCTGCGGTTCCTCGAAGAAGACTGCGATGCAGACGGGCTGATCGCGCGGTCCGACACCGATGGCGACTGCGACGATCTCGACCCCGACGACGCGGTGTCGCTCGGCGAGCTCCAGTTCCCGGACGAAGACGAAGACGGCTACGGCGCGGAGGGGTCTCCGGGCACCTTCCACTGCCCGCAGGACCCGCCGCCGTCGGGGCCGGTCAGCACCACGAACGACGACTGCGACGACACCGATCCCGACTTCCGCCCGCTCGTGCTCGACGACGAGTGCGACGGGATCGATCAGAACTGCAATGGGAACCTCGACGAGGACGCCCAGACGCTGTTCATCTACCCCGACGACGACGGCGACGGCTGGGGCTTCAACGACGGCTTCTTCCAGACCACCGCCACGATCTGCGAGCTCCCCATCGACGGGTGGGGGCCCCAGAGCGACTGCGACGAAGACGGGCCGAACGCCACCGCCATCCACCCCGGCCTCGACGAAGACCCGGCGACCCCGTTCGACGACAACTGCGATCTGTCCCACGCTTGCGCGGCCGACTGCGACACCACCACCGAGCTCATCGTCGCCACCGCCACGGGCCTCGTCTCGGTGGAGGACCCGCGCGGCATCCCCACGTTCGACATGGTGCGGACGTGGTCGGAGACACCCGTGGGCATGGGCCTGTTGGACATCGACGGCAACGGCATGCTCGACGCCCTGCTGAGCTTCTCGGGCTCCACGGTGCTCGAGCGCGACCTCGCCAGCCCGACGGGCACCAGCGAGACACTCGCCTCCGTGGGGGGAGGCACGGTCGAGGTGGGTGACTTCGACCTCGACGGCCTGCAGGACGCCTTCGTCGGGTCCGACGGGATGGCCACCGTGTACTGGGGTGGTGTCGGAACGCCCGCCAGCACCGACCTCGACCTCGGAGAGACCGTGGGCCGCGCGGACTTCGATCAGGACGGCTGCGACGACCTCGTGCTGCTCGACCGCGAAGACGCCGGCTCGTACGACACCGTGTCGCACGTGTTCTTCGGAACGCCCGACGGGAACGGCGCGTGCGAGCGCACGTTCACGGATCTGCCGCTGCTGTCGAGCGGTCCGCGGGCGTTCGCCGTGGGCGATCTCGACGGCACGGGCGGTCCGGAGCTCGCCATCGCGATGGAGCAGTCCGGCACGACGTCCGCGCCCGTCCCCACGATGGAGTCCGTGGTCGTCGAGCTCGCCGGACGCACGCCCACCGAGCAGCTCGTGCCCGTGCAGGCCGCCACGGCGGTCGCGATCTCCCGCGATGCACGCCTCGCGTTCGGGCACGCCGACAACGGGATCGGCGACGGGATCAGCACCTGGGAGCGAGGCACCGCGGGCTACGCCATGCTCGACGAGCTCGAGGGCACCCAGACCACCGCGCTGCTCTGGTACACGTTCGACAACCCCGGCTCCGCCGAAGACCTCCTCGCGCTCACCGACCGTCCGATGGGCTTCGATCGCCTGTTCTTCGACGGCGACCCCGCCCTGCGCGAGTTCATGGCGTTCGACATCCCGTCGTCGGGCGCGCGCGTCATCCCGCTGCCCGAGGGCTTCGGCTACCGCGAGATCCTGTGGGTCGGGCGCCACCCCGACGGCTCCGGCAACGACCACACGCGGTACTACACCTTCGGCCAGCAGACGACCCCCAACGAGTTCCTGCTCACCGTCGAGTCCGCGTTCGCTCCGTACGGGGCGTTCCCGCCGTCGTGGTTCCCGCCCGTGTTCCCGCCGGTCGACCTTCCGTGAAGCGCATCGTCGTGAAGGTCGGCACCGCGGTGGTGTCGCGCTCCGACGGCAAGCTCGCGCTCGGCCGTCTCGGGTCGCTCGTCGAGCAGCTGTGCGAGCTCGCCGACGCCGGCCACCAGGTGCTCCTGGTGAGCTCGGGTGCCGTGGGGCTCGGCGCGGCACGGCTGGGGATCCCGCGGCCCACCGAGCTCGCCGACCGTCAGGCCGCGGCCGCGACGGGGCAGGGGTCGCTGATCGCCCTGTACGACGGGCTCTTCCGCCGGCAGGGCCGCTACTGCGCGCAGGTGCTGCTCACCGAGGTCGACTTCCACCACCGCGCCCACTACCTCAACCTCGCGTCGGCGCTCGAGCGCCTGCTCCAGCTCGGCGTGGTGCCCGTGATCAACGAGAACGACGTCGTCAGCACCGTCGAGCTCGCGCTCACCGGGCGGGTGTTCGGCGACAACGACCGCCTGGGCGCGCTGGTCGCCAGCAACCTCGGCGCCGACCTGCTCGTGCTGCTGTCCGACGTCGATGCCGTGTACACCGCGCCGCCCGGGAGCCCCGGTGCGGAGCGCATCGCGGTGTGGTCGGAGTCCGCGCGCTTCGAGGCCGGCGACCCGAGCCGGGCGGGCACCGGCGGCATCCAGAGCAAGGTCGCTGCGGCGCGCATCGCCACCCGGGCCGGGGTGGAGGCCGTGATCTCGAGCGGCCTGACGGACGACTGCATCTGGAGGGTCGTACGCGGCGACGACGTGGGAACGCGCTTCCCCGCGGCCGCGGGCATGAACCGCCGGCGCCAGTGGATCGCGTTCGCGACGGTCCCCGCAGGCGTGCTCACCGTGAACGAAGGCGCGCGTGCCGCCCTCGTCGACCGCGGCGCCAGCCTGCTGTGGCCGGGCGTCACGGCGGTCGAGGGCGACTTCGAGGCCGGTGCGGTCGTCGAGGTCGCGTGTGGCGGGCAGACCGTCGCGCGCGGTGTGGTCGGCCTGTCGAGCGAGGCCCTGCGCGCCGGGCTCGGCGGGAAGGACCGCGGCACCGTGCTCCACCGCAACGACATCGCCATGCTGGAGGGCCTGTGAGGTCGCTCGCGATCAACGCCCGTCGGGCCGGGCGCGAGCTCGCCGCGCTCCCTCCGGAGGCCCGTACAGCGGCCCTGCATCGCATGGCTGACGCACTGGGAGCCCGCTCCGACGAGATCCTGGCGCAGAACGCCCTCGATGTGGCCGCTGCGGCGGAGCAGGTGCGCACGGGCGCGATGAGCGAGGCCCTCGCGGCGCGACTCCCGCTCACGCCGGCGAAGCTTGCGGGGCTCCAGGCCGGTCTGCGCACGCTCGCCGATGCCGAAGACCCGCTGAATCGGCTGCTCCGGAAGACCACCCTCGGAGACGGGCTCGACCTCGAGCAGCGCACCGTGCCGATCGGCGTGCTGCTCGTCATCTTCGAGTCGCGGCCGGATGCCCTGGTGCAGGTCGCGGGGCTCGCGGTGAAGTCCGGGAACGGCCTGCTCCTGAAGGGCGGGAAGGAGGCCACGCACAGCAACCGGGTCCTGCACGCCGTGCTCACCGAGGCTCTCGACCCGATCTCGCCCGATGTGGTGGGCCTGATCGAGACCCGCGCCCAGATCGCCGCCCTGCTCGAGCTCGACGACGTGATCGACCTCGTCATCCCGCGCGGGGGGAACGCCCTCGTGCGGCACGTGCAGCAGAACACCCGCATCCCGGTGCTCGGGCACGCCGACGGGGTGTGCCACGTGTACGTGGATGCCGCGGCCGACCCCGCCATCGCCGAAGCCGTCGTGCTCGACAGCAAGACCGACTACCCGGCCGCCTGCAACGCCATGGAGACGCTCCTCGTCCATGCCGACTACCCGCACGCCGATGCGCTGATCGCGGCCCTGCGCGGCGCGGGCGTCACGCTGTACGGCGGAGCCGTGGCCGCCTCGCGGTTCGGGCTCGAGCCGGTCGTCGACTACCACCACGAGTACGGGGATCTCGCGTGTGCCGTAGCCGTCGTGGGCAACCTCGACGCCGCCATCGCGCACATCCATCGCTACGGGTCCGGTCACACCGAAGCGATCGTCACGACCGACCGCTCCACGGCCGAGGCGTTCCTGTCCCGGGTCGACAGCGCGAGCGTCTTCCACGACGTGTCCACGCGGTTCGCAGACGGCTTCCGGTACGGGCTCGGCGCGGAGGTCGGCATCAGCACGGCTCGCATCCACGCTCGCGGTCCGGTCGGTGTGGAGGGCCTGCTCACCACCCGGTGGACCGCCCGGGGCGCCGGACACACCGTGGGTGCGGTGTCGCGGGGAGAGTGGCAGTTCGCGCACGAACGGCTCGTCTGAGCATGACGCGAACCCGGGCCCCCGGTATGCTGGCGCCGTGTCGGGTCGGGACTGGGACCGGGAGATTGCGCTCTACGCCCGTCAGCAGGGGCTGACTGAGGAGGAGACGGGTCTGCTCCAGCGCTTCGTCGACCAGAAGATGCGCCTCGACTCCGTCGAAGTCAGCATCGACAGCGTGTCGTACTCGGGCCGCACCACGCAGGCCTTCACGATGGCCGACACCGAGGAGACCGACCTGCTCCCGGCCCTCGAGACCACCCCCGAGAAGCGCTACCTCGATCTCGGCCCCATCGGGCAGGGCGGCATGGGAGAGGTGCGGCGGGTGCGCGACGTCGTGCTGAACCGGTTCATGGCGATGAAGATCCTGCGCCCCGAGTACACGGGCAGCCAGGGCGCCATCGTGCGGTTCGTCGCCGAGGCCCAGGCCACCGCGCAGCTCCAGCACCCCGGCGTGGTGCCGGTGCACGACATCGGCCAGCTCCCCGACGGGCGCTGGTTCTTCACGATGAAGGAGCTCGCGGGCGCCACCCTCGAAGACGTGGTGCTGGAGTACCTCGCGGGTCGCGGGCGCCAGAACCTCCGCGGGCTCGTCGATCTGCTGGCCCGCATGTGTGATGCCCTCGCATACGCCCATGCCCACGGGGCGATCCATCGGGACGTGAAGCCGGCCAACGTGCTGGTCGGCGCGTTCGGCGAGGTCGTCGTGCTGGACTGGGGGCTCGTGAAGGCCACGGGGTCCCCCGAGACCACCGCGCAGCTCGTCACGGATCTCGGGCGCCTGAAGACCAAGATGGGCTCGGTGGTGGGCACACCCGCCTACATGCCTCCCGAGCAGGCCCGCGGTGCGCACGACGAGGTGGGGCCGTTCAGCGACGTGTACGCCGTCGGGGCCGTGCTGTACGAGATCCTCACGGGTCGGCGGCCCTACGAGGGCGAAGCGACGCAGGTGATCGGCGCCATCCTCGCGGGGCCACCCGAGCCGCTGCACCCGTCGATCCCCCCGGGGCTCGCCGAGATCTGCACGAAGGCGATGGCCCGCGAGCCCGCCGACCGCTTCCAGGATGCCGGCGAGCTCGGGGCCGCCCTCCGCGGCTGGCTCGACGGCGCCGAGCGGGAGGAGCGCGCGCTCGCCATCGTCCGCAAGGCCGACTCCATGCAGCCCGAGGTGGAGTTCGCGCTCCAGGCCAGCGAGCGCTACGCCCGCGAGGCCGAGGAGATCCTCGACCGCATCCCGCCCGAGGCTCCCGTGTCGAAGAAGGCGCCAGGCTGGGCGCTCCAGGAGAAGGCCGACGCGGAGCGCCTCCGGGCAGACCTCATCGGCATCGAGCGCCTGCAGCTCCTGCGCTCCGCGCTCAACGAGATGCCCGGCCTGATCGACATCCACGAGCGCCTCGCGTACGTCTACCACTTCTGCCACGCCCGGGCGGAGCGGCTCGGAGACGCCCGCGAGGTGGCGCAGTACGCCCAGCTCCTCCGCGACCACGACCGCGGTCAGTACACGGCCTACCTCGAAGGCACCGGCGAGCTCACGCTGCGCACGCGTCCGCCGGGGGCCGCGGTGAAGCTGTACGAGTTCCAGACGGTCGAGCGGCGGCTCGTGCCCGTGCTCGCGGGCGAGCTGCCCGAGACCCCGTTCGACCGGGTGCCGCTGGGGCTCGGCTCGTGGCTCCTCGTGCTCGAGGCCCCCGGGCGTGCACCCGTGAGATTCCCCGTCTGCGTCGGGCGGAACGAGCATGTCCACACGATCGAGCCCGGCGGGAAGGTGCCCGTTCCGGTCGCGCTCCCGTGGTCCACCCAGGTGGGTCCGGAGGACTGCTACGTGCCGGGCGGCTGGACGCAGCTCGGTCCGCGGCCCACCCAGCGCGCCTGGGTCGACCCGTTCGTGATGCGCCGGTTCCCCGTGACGAACGCGGAGTACATGGAGTTCCTCGACGACCTGCTCCGGCAGGGCCGGCTCGACGAGGCCGAGCGCTACCAGCCCCGCACGGCGGGCGGTCCGTGCTACGCGCGGTCGGAGAACGGGTTCTTCCGTCCGCCGAGCGACCCCGACAACGACGCCTGGCTCGCCGACCGTCCGGTCACCTGCATCGACCACACCTGCGCCACCGCGTTCGCGGAGTGGCTGTCGGCCCGCACGGGGTTCGACTGGCGCCTCCCGTGGGAGGACGAGTGGGAGAAGGCCGCACGGGGCGTCGACGGGCGCACGTACGTGATGGGCGAGACCCTCGATCCGACGTGGGCCGACGTGCGCGGCAGCGTGCAAGACCCCGCGTACAAGCCCGTGGGCGCGTATCCGGACGACGAGAGCGTGTACGGCGTGCGCTCGATGACGGGCCTGGTGGGGGAGTGGTGTGCAGACGCCTGGCGGCCGAGCATGCGCCTCGACATGGACCGCGTGATCCGCCGTGCAGCGCGGCCCGACGAGGGGTCGCGCGCGGTCTGGCGGGGCGGCTTCCGGAACATCCCGCACGACCAGGCCCGTGCGTTCGTCCGCCAGGGGGCGCTCGTGGGACGGCGGCTCATCCAGATCGGGTTCCGGCTCGCGCGCAACCTCGAGCCCGACCTGCCCGACGACGACATCTCGGGGGTGTGGGTGCTCGCCGATCGCGAGCCCACCGGGTGATGCTCCGGTCGATCAGCCGCTGAGGGCCGTCAGGAAAGGGGTCTCGCAGGCCTGATCGTGGAGCGGCCCGAACCGGTCGGGGTCTGCGGCGGCGAGGGCGTGGAGACGCCCACGGGGACGGGCGTTCACCTCGATGACGTGGGGGGCGAGGTCGGCATCGAGCACCGCGTCGACCCCGAGCTCCAGCGCGTCGGGGAATGCGGCGGCCACGGCCAGTGCGCGCTCCCGGGCCGCCTCTGCGGTGGAGGCACCGAACCGGTCTTCCGCGGGGGAGACCTCGGCGCCGCGGGCCCGGTTGACCACGGGATCGACCGGGTGGTGGCGGGCGACCGGTGGATAGGCACGCCATCCCGTGGACGTGCGCTGGACCAGGATCC
Source organism: Myxococcota bacterium (assembly GCA_041389565.1). Taxonomy (GTDB): domain Bacteria; phylum Myxococcota_A; class UBA796; order UBA796; genus JACKEQ01. The sequence continues at coordinate 119,961 of JAWKRP010000025.1, read as the reverse complement.
GCAGCGCGACCCCGCCGTACCCCGCGGGCGGCGGCACGGCCCGCTGCAGGATCAGGGGCTGGTCGACGCCATCGACGACCGCGCGGGGGACCGGTGGTGCGCAGACCCGCTCCACACCGCGCCCGAAGCTCCCGAAGCGGGGCTTCACGAAGCCGGTGCCCCAGCGGTCCAGCGCATCGGCGAACCGGCGGGGGTCGCACTCGAGCTCAGGCATGCCGAGGCCCACGAGGGCGTGCTGCGTGCGGACCTTGTCGCGCAGGAGCGCGGTGAGACGGGGCGGATTCAGCACGGGAACCGCGCCGAGCCCGTGCAGCAGGCGTGCGTACGCGAGGGGGCGCGTGAAGCTCGGGAACCGGTCGATGGCCGCCACCGGGCGGTCGGCCGCCGCGCGCCAGCCTCCGGGAACGGCCACGTGGCCGTGCAGCACGCCGTCCGAGGCGACGCCCCCCACGAGCACGACGAGGCGGTCGGAGAGGGCCAGCGCGGCGCGCCCGATCGGGAGCTGCTCGGGAGGGGCCGGAGGGCGCTCGGACGGGGGGAGCAGCAGACCGACGACGGGACGGCGGGAAATGGCGGTGACCCCGAGGTGCAGGAACGCGCGGAGGGTAGACTGAGCCCGTGTGGTTGGGAACCCTGCTGCTGGCGTGTCGGCCCGGTCCCGTGGCGTTCGAGGAGCGGGCCTTCGAGGGCACGAGCGCCGACGGGCACGTGCGCTTCGAGGTCGAGCTCGACGGGACGAGCGCCTTGTTCGCGCTGCAGGGCGACGCGTGGCTGGCGGTCGACACGCTGGAGGGCCCGGACGGCGTCGTGCTGGACTGGCGGGACTGGGTCGACGACGAGCTGCTCACGGCGGCCGTGTACACCGGTCCTTCCCAGACCGTGCTGAACTGGCCGATCCGCGAGGACGACCCTCCGCTGACCCCGGGCACCTGGACGCTCGACACCACGGTGGTCGACCGGCTGGCGCTGCCGCTCGATGGGGTGGACGTTCGTGCGGTGGTGCGCACGAAGCTCGACGACGACCTGCGCCGGGGCACCGTGTCGGCCGTGCTCCTGGTGCCCGAGGGTCTGGATCCGGCCCTGCGCGACGGCGCGATCGAGGCCACCGAGCGCTGGCGACGCGTGTGGCGCGACCACGGGCTGTGGCTCGACGTGGAGGTGCGCGACGCCGACCTGGGCCTCGTGGTGCCCAACCTCGGCCAGGGCGCCCCGGCGGTGCGAGAGGCGGTGGCCCTCGCGGGCGAGGCCGACCTCGTGGCGTGGGTGGGCGAGGAGGTGGAGGGGTTCGGCATGGCGCTCGGCGTGTCGGGCTCGATTCCGAACGCGTCGTTCGACTCCCCCCGCGGGGTGCTGGGGCTCGCCGCCCTGAACGCGGCGGGCACCGACGGGGTGTTCACGGCGGCCGAGATCCGGCTGTTCGGCGAGGTGATGGCCCACGAGGGCGCGCACTTCCTCGGGCTGTTCCACCCCATCGAGCTCGACTTCACCCGTCGTGACGCGCTCGACGACACCCCCGCGTGCGACGCCCGGGAAGCGTGCGAGGATCTGCTGGCGGGCAACCTGATGTTCCCGTACCCGATCTGCATCAGCGACCGCTGTGCACGCGCCGACGACCTCACTCCGGGGCAGCGGGCCGTGCTGCACCGGTACACGGGAGTGAGATGAGCTGGCTGTTCCCGTGGACCACCTCGGTGTCGACGCCGCTCGGGCACGTGGTGCTCACGGGCCAGTCGGGCGTGCAGAGCGTCGCGTTCGCCGACCAGCCGGTCGATGGCGACGACCCCCTCGGGGCGGGCGAGGCGGTGCGCCGGTACTTCGCGGGAGAGCTCCGCGCGCTCGACGCGATCCCGCTCCAGCTCGCTGGAACGCCCTACCAGCAGCGGGTGTGGGCGCTCGTGCGCGCGATCGGGCCCGGCGATGCGCGCTCGTACGGCGATCTGGCCGTGGAGCTCGGGAGCGTCGCGCGGGCCGTGGGGCGGGCGAACGCCACGAACCCGGCCGCGCTGTTCGTGCCGTGCCACCGGGTGGTCGGGAGCGCGGGCGAGCTGACGGGGTACTTCTGGGGCCTCGACCGCAAGCGCTGGCTGCTCGAGCACGAGTCGCGCGAGCTCGAGCTGTTCCTCAGGTGAGGCGGGCGGGGAAGTCGGGCTCGCGGTGGAAGAAGTGCCCGCCCGGCACGGTGTGGAGCGCGAACGGGCCCGTGGTGTGGGCCTCCCACGCTCTCGCCTCGGCTTCCGACACCGTGGGGTCGTCGGCGCCGCGGAACACCGTGATCGGCACGTCGAGCGGGGCTTCCTCGGCGTACCGGTAGTCGTCGAGCAGCACGACATCCCCGCGCAGCGCGGGCAGGAAGGTCTTCAGGAGCTCGGGATCGCCGAGCAGCACGTCGGGGATCGCGCCGTACCGCGCCTGCATGCCCTCCAGGAAGGCGGCCTGGGGCAGCCGGCCGAGCGGGGGCGTGGAGGTCGGCAGGTGTGGAGCGTGGCGCGCCCCGACCCACAGGTGCGTGGGCAGGCGGTGCCCGCGCCGGCGCAGCTCGCGCACGAGCTCGAATGCGAGCCACGAGCCCATCGAGTGGCCGTACATCGCGTACGGGCGGTCGGTCGGCAGGGCGTCGGCGAGGTCTTCGACGAGCGGCGGCATGGAGCGGTACGGGCGCTCGTGCAGGCGGGTCTCGCGCCCCGGGAGGCACGCCGGCAGCACGTCGGTGTCGGGGAGCGACCACCTCCGGAAGTCGACGGTGCCTCCGCCCGCGTTCGGCAGGCAGAACAGGCGGAATCCCGTCGTCGGCCGGGGGAACGGGGTCACAGGCCCTCCAGCTCGGCGAGCAGCGCGGCCTCCGCCTCGGCTTCGGTCATCGCGGCCACATCGGTGGGGATGCCCGCCTGGACGGGGGCTTCCGGAGTGAGGGCCGCGACGAGCGCGGCGATGGTGGGGTGGTCCCACAGGGCGGTCGCCGGGATCTCGCGGCCGAGCGCACGCCCCACGGTCTCGACGAGCTCCACCGCGGTGACGCTGTCGATGCCGAGCTCCTTGAACGGCTGGTCGAGCTCGAGCTCGTCCGGAGCGAGCCCCACGAGCCGGGCCGTCGCGGTGCGCACCAGCGTCGCGACATCCGCGGGGACGGCGTCGGTGACCTCGGCCCGCGGCCGGTCCCAGCGGTGCAGCACCTCGAGCGACCCGTCCACGAAGCGTGCGCGGGCTTCGGTCCTGCGGATCTTGCCCGACGAGGTCTTCGGCAGTCCGCCGGGTACGAGCAGGGCGAGGTGGGCGGGCGCGAGCCCGAGGTCCGACAGCCGGCCCCGGAGCGCGCCGAACACGGCATCGGGGTCGCCGACGGCCTCCGGCCGCACCTCCGTCACGAACACCACGACCTCCTCGCCGTCCTCGTCGAGCGAGAACGCGGCGGCACAGTTCGAGCGGAGGGCCGGATGGGCCCCGTCGGTCGCCCACTCGAGGTCCTGCGGGTGGTGGTTCTGGCCGCGCACGATGAGGAGGTCCTTGTGGCGGCCCACGAGGTACAGCTCGCCGTCGTGGAGGAACCCGAGGTCGCCGGTGCGCAGGAAGGGCCCGTCTCCATCGGCCGTTCGCGCGCGGAACGTCGCTTCGGTGGCGTCGGCGCGGCCCCAGTAGCCCTGAGCGACCGTCGTGCCCCGTACCCACAGCTCTCCGACGGCGTCGTTCCCGCGGTCCTCCCGGGTGTCGGGGTCGACGATGCGGACCTCGGTGTCGAGCACCGTGGAACCGTTCGACGCGACCTCGAGCCCGGCAGCGGCGGGCACCACGCGGTTCGCGGCCAGCGCGTCGGGGTCGACCGTGAGGAACCGCGCCCGGCGACCGATGGGCTCGGTGACGATCTTCGCCGTGGCCTCGCTCATCCCCATCGCGTGCGTGACGGCCGTGGGGTTCAGGCCGGCCGGCGCGAAGCGCTCGACGAACGCGGCCTCGCTGCGGCTCCGGATGGGCTCGGCGCCGTTGAGCAGCACGCGCACGTGGCGCAGGTCGAGGCCGGCGAGGTCGGTGACGCGGCGTGCGGCGTACTCGAACCCGAAGTTCGGCGACGGGGAGTGGGTTCCCCGGAACTCCGTGAGGGCCTCGAGCCAGCGGCGTGGGCGCGCCATGAACGCGGCGGGGTCGAGGAAGACGGTGTGCAGGCCCTTGAAGAGCCCCATGAACCGGCCGTACACGAGCCCGAGGTCGTGGGTGGCGGGGATCCAGCTCACGATCACGGCGTCGGGGGTGTGGTCGTACCCGGTGTCGAAGTCGGCGAGCTGGTGGAGCAGGTTCGCGTGGCTCACCATCACGCCCTTGGGTTCGGCCGTGGAGCCCGATGTGTACTGGAGGTACGCGAGGTCTCGAGCGGTGGCGTCCGTGGCGTCGGCCGGACCGGGAGGGGAGAGCGCGATCCGCCCGGTGAGCGCGGGGTCTCCGCGCAGCGCGTCGTGCACGGCGGGGGGTGCGAGCACGGCGGCGGGCCCGGCATCGCGCACGATGGCATGCACCCGGGGCAGCGTGCGGTCGAGCCGGCGGGGGTCGGGCGGATGTGCGGGGACGGCGAGCACCCCGGCCCGCATGCACCCGAACAGCGCGTCGAGGTATCCGAGACCCTCGGGGAACAGGAGCAGGGCGCGATCGCCGGGCTGGATGCCGGCCTGTTGGAGGGCCGTCGCGACGCCGCCTGCATGGGCGTGGAGCTCGGCCCAGGTGCGCGTGTGGGCCGTGTCGCCGTCGAGGAAGGTGTACGCGGGAGCGTCGGGTCGGGACGCGGCGTGGGCGGCGAGCAGGGCGTGCAGCGTGGACATCGGGCCACGCTAACCCGTGTGGCGTGCACCTGCGGATCGAATGCCGCGGTCTGGCGGTCGGAGCGGGGCTGTGTCGGGCCTCACAGGTGGCGCGGATCTTGCTGCATGGGGGCCCGTCTCGACCCGATGGTCGACTTGCCTTGGTTGGACTCCCACGATGCGTCTCTCGATCCTCCTCGTCCTCACGGCCTGCTCCGAGTACGGCCTCGACAACGACCCCGCCGAGCACGACCTCTCGGTGCTCGACGACCTCACCGATGCCGACGGCACCGTGCCGTGGGAGGGCCTCGCGGAGCTCGACATCCCGAGCGTCGACATCACGGTCGGCGAGACGCCCGACGAGCCGTCCATCCCCGGCGTGAGCATCACGATCGACGACGACCCGGGCGCCCTCGACGAGACCCCCACGATCCCGGGCGTCGACATCACGTTCGAGCGCACCCCGCGCGAGCCCGAGGACGAGTACCGCGACGACGCCTGCGATGGCGGGATCTTCGTCGACTTCGCGCCCGGCGAGATCTACGTGCTGTCCTGGAACGACACCGAGGCGTTCGGCGAGATCACGGTCCCGACCGATGGCGTGTACGAGATCTGGAACACCTCGATCGCGGAGTCCGGGGGCAGCCAGCGCAACGAGAGCGGCTTCGTGCTCGTGCCGAACGCGCTCAACCCCTCCGGCGAGCCGCTGTTCGCGAACTGCGACGGGGTGCGCATCCTCGACGATGCCGACAACGACGGTCCGCTCCCGGCCGGCACCACCCGGTACGTGGGCACCTTCCCGCTCGAGGCCGGCGTGAACCTGGTGGAGTTCCACCACTACTGCCCGCTCTACCGCACGGGCGCCTGCACGCAGTTCCACGACTCGGTCGACAGCAGCAAGACGTGCGACAGCGACAACGTGAACAGCGTGCACTTCATGCCCGAGCAGCTGTGCCTGTACCCGCTGTAGGGCGCTGAGAGGCCCGTCAGAGCGGGTCGATCACGACGAACGACTTCGTGGCGGACGCCGTCTCGCCGCGCGCGTCGAGCACGCTGCCCGAGACGTCGATCGTCTGGCCGTCGAGGTCGGGCGGCAGCAGATCCCAGAAGATCAGCCGCAGGCCGGCCGCCTGCTGGGTGTTCGAGATGGGGTCGCACTCGAGGCTGAACCAGGGCTGAGCCTCGGCCACCACCTGCCCGTCGAGCTTCCCGGAGAACGACGCCGACACGAGGTCGGACGCATCGAGCTCGGTGGTCGCGACCGCGAGCTCGATGTGGAACCCGCCCTGCTGCCCGTACACGAGCTCGACCTCCTGGCCGTCTTCGGCGGGCGTGAAGGCATTCCAGCCGTAGCCGATGTCGAGCGAGGGGTCGGAACCGGGCTCACAGGGACCCTTACAGGCGAACAGGACGAGCGCGAGCAGCATCATGGGGTGAACGTAGCCCCTGTGAGCACGACATGGAGGTCGGTGACGTTGGTTCCGGTCGGACCGGTGCGGACGAGCGCGCGGCGGCGGTCGAGCCACGTGTAGGCGTCGTTGTCGCGGAGAGCGGCTCCAGCGCCGCGTCCCCACACCGTGCCGTCGACCACGGCGCCCGCGGCATCGGTCGGACCGTCGACACCGTCGGTGCCGAGCGCCAGCAGGGCCCAGTCGGCCCGGCCCCGTCCGGCCTGCGCCGCAGCGAGCGCGAGCTCCTGGCTCCGGCCGCCCCGCCCGGATCCCCGCAGGGTGACCGTGGGCTCTGCGGAGCGGACGAGGGCCGTGCGTGGGGGGAGCCCGTCGAGCGCGTGTGCACCGAGCCTTCGGGCCTCCCCGGTCGCGAATGGAGCGTGTCGCACGGTGTATCCGAGCTCCTGCACCGCGAGTGATGCGGCGCGGACGGCCGTCTCGGGGCCGAGCACCTCTTCGAGCAGGGTCCCGGCGGTGGGCCCCGACGCGACCCGGTCGAGCGGACCGTCGAGGTCGCGCACGACCAGCGTGCGGAGCGGCCCCCGCACGTGCCGCGCGAGCCCTCCGCCCTTCACGAGGGACCGGGTGGTGCGCCAGGCGTTGAGCTCCGCGATCGTCGCGCCGCGCGCAAGCCGTTCGGCGGTGCCGGCCCGGAGGCTGGCGAGATCGTCGGGGGGGCGCGGAGCTTCGAGCAGCGCCGACCCACCCCCGCTGAGCAGGACGAGCGTGGGGTCGGTGGTGCTCTGGAGCATCCGCAGGATCTCCTGCGTGGCGGCGATGCCGCGCTCGTCGGGGAGGGGATGGCCCGCGCGCCGGACGGCGAGCGGAACGTCGGCCGGCACGCCGTCCGTCGTGAGCACGAGCCCCTTTCGGGGGGCACCCCAGGCGTCCAGTGCGCCCAGGGCCATCGCGGGCGCGGCCTTCCCGACGGCCACCAGCACGTAGCGTTCGGGGCGCGGGGCTCCCGAGAGCCGTGCGGACACGGCCGCGCGGGCGTCGAGCGCCGCGAGCACGGGGAGCACCAGGGAGTACGCGTCGTCGACCGGGTTCACGCCAGCCGGAGGCGGGGCCGCGGACCGCGGCGGGGCTCGACGGGCACCCAGCCGCCGAGCGCGTCTTCGAGGGCCATACCGGCAGCGATGGTGAGGTGGTCGTTCCCGCGGCGCCCGATGATCTGCACGGCGGTCGGCACGCCGTCGGAGACCCCGACCGGAGCGACGGTGACCGGGAACTGGAGGATGTTGAACACCGCGGTGACGCCCGCATCGGTGGGGTTCCCGATGCCGATGGTGCGGTGGTGCGGGGCCACCCGACTGAACGGCGGGTGCAGCATGACGCCGTTGTCGCCCAGCGCGACCTCGAGCTCGGACTGGAGCTCGGCGGCGAGGCGGCGCATGCGCTCGGTCTGGTCGGGCAGGCGGTGCATGGCGCGCTCGAGGGCGATCATCGCGAGCACCGCGCCGGTGTGACGGCTGCGTCCCTGGGCCCAGCGGCGGAACTCCGTGCGCAGGGGCACGATCCCGCCGTCGGTGACGAGCTCGTCGTACTCGATGCCGAGGGACGACATGAGGGTCGCCCAGATCTTGAAGGCATGGCGCAGCTTGGGCACGTCGAGCTCGCGGATGCTGGCGCCGCGGTTCTGGAGGGCCGTCGCGGCGTCCATCACGGCGGCCTGGACCGCCGGGCTGACGGACGCCTCGCCGTTCGTGGGCATGGGGTAGACCGTGAGCCCCGAGAGGTCGACCGTCTCGGGGTCTCCGAGCTTCCATGGGCGCGCGTGCGGGTCGTGCCCGTCGGGCCCGGAGAGCACCCGTAGCAGCGGCATGAGGTCGTGCGCGGACCGCGCCATCGGCCCCACGGCCATGTACGGCTCGGGCGGCGCGGAGGGGAAGTGGCCGGTGTTGGGGACGATGCCGTGGGTGGGCTTGTGTCCGTAGATGCCGCAGAACGCGGACGGGATCCGGATCGACCCGCCGACGTCGGACCCGATGCCGAACGGGCTCGCTCCGGACGCGACGATCGCGCCCTCTCCGCCGCTCGAGCCGCCGGACGTGCGGTACAGGTCGTGCGGGTTCGCGGTGCGCCCGTACACGCGGTTGTGGGTCTCGTGCCAAAGCCCGCCCTCGGGCGCGTTGGTGGTGCCCATGACGATGGCGCCTGCGGCCTTCAGCCGGTCGACGACCGTGGAGTCGCGCTGCGAGACGAAGTCGCGGCGGATCACGAGCCCACCGGTCTGGCGCAGCCCTTCGACCGCGAGGAACTCCTTCACCGTGCACGGCACCCCGTGGAGCGGCCCGAGCTTCCGCTTCTTCGCCACGGCCTCCTCGGCCGCGCGGGCCTCTTCGCGAGCCTGATCGTACCGCTTCTCGACCACGGCGTTGAGGGCGGGATTCACGCGCTCGATGCGGTCGATGTGGGACTCGAGGAGCTCGACCGGACCGACCTCGCGGTTGCGTACGAGGGCGGCGAGGTCGAGGGCGGAGCGCTCGAAGAACGACAATGGACATCCCTCCGGCCGTCGAGCATGCCACACGCCTGCGGGGGGCGCCGCGGGCATCGGGGCCCCGGGCGGGATAGGTCGTGCCATGGCGCGCTTCGAGCTCGACGACGGCCGGGTCCAACGGTTCTGGGAGGTGGCGCTCGACGGGGAGGTGCTCACGTTCCGCTACGGCGACCTCGGGTCGGCCGGGCGCACGCGGAGCAAGGCCTGCCCGACCGAGCGCCAGGCCCGTGCGGCGTACGACGACGCCGTGCGGTCGATGCTGTCGCAGGGCTACCGTCGCGTGATCTCGCTCCCCGACGGTCCGGAGCCCGAGCCGGCGCCGATGTGGCCCCGGCTCGAGGAGGATCCCGACGATCCCGAAGCGCTGGCGGTCCATGCCGACTGGCTGCTCGCCCGCGACGATGTGCGTGGCGAGGTGCTGGCGCTCGAGCTCGCGGGTCGGTCCGACGAGGCGAAGGCGGTGCGTGAGGCGCATCGCGACGTGCTCCACGGGCCGATCGGCGCGTTCCCCGGTCGGGTCGAGCTCACCTGGGCGTGGGGGTACGTCCGGTCCGTGCGGTTCGAGCCCACCGACCATCGGGGCGTCGATCCGGCCGGTGCAGCCGCGGCGATCCTGGCGAGCGAGTCGCTACGGCTCGTCCGTGGGGTCGATCTGCAGGTGCCGTCTGCGGTCGACATCGCGATGTCCCGCCACCTGCCCGCCGTGCGGAGGCTCGTGCTGCACACCGGGGTGGTGGGGAACGACTGGCAGCCCTCGGATCCCCTCGATCTCGACGCGCTGGCGCGCTGTATGCCGCGCCTGCGGTCGCTGAAGGTGCGCGGGGTGTCCGAGGTGCGCGGGATCGACGCCGTGCTGGGGCTGGAGCAGCTCGACGTGCGCTTCTCGCCCGGCTGGATCGAGCGGATCCGCGTGGCCGGCGCGCAGCTCCGGGAGCTGGGGGTACACGGCATCGATGCCGACAGTGTCGACGAGCTGGCGTCGAGCGGGCGGTTCGGTGCGCTCGAGCAGCTCTCGCTGACGCCGTCCTGGAGCGCGATGCCGGGGGTGCTCGCCGCGCTCCGCTCGGGTCCGGCGCCGCGGAGGCTGGTGCTCGCCGGGGTGGATCTCGATCGGTCGGACGTCACGATGCTGGAGTCGCTGCCCGGCCTCGAGCAGATCGCGATCGACGGCACGGTGTCCCAGGCCGCGCACGTCGCGCTGGCGCAGTCCCGGCTGCAGGTGGTGGGCCAGGTCCGGCTGCGTCCGGAGCAGGAGGACGAGGACGAGGAGCCGGAACGCCCGCGGGACCTGGCGGTGCAGCGCCTCGAGTACGTGAACGAGCGGTCTCGCTTCTTCTGGGAGATCGGGCGTGTGGGGTCCGTCCACCACGTCCGGTACGGGCAGATGGGCTCCCGGGGCCGGTGGATCTGGCGCCGGTTCCCGAGCGAGGACATCGCGGAGGAGATCCTGGAGCGTCGGGTCGAGGAGAAGCTCCGCGAGGGCTACACCCCGTGCCGCACGCGTGTCCTCGTCGGCTGACGCTGCGGGCCCATCGCGCGCGCGATGTGGCATGATGCTGCCGTGTACAGCGCCGAGGATCTTCGTTGAGTGGGTCGCCCGAGACCGCTGCCTTTGCGAATACGTTTCAGGGCACCGACCGTTTCGAGGTCATCGACCAGCTGGGAGCTGGCTCGATGTGTGTGGTGTACCGCGTCCGCGACCGGCGGCACGGCGACGTGGTGGCGCTCAAGACGCTGCGCCGCCTCGACAGCAACAGCCTCTACCGCCTGAAGCAGGAGTTCCGGGCCCTCTCGCACTTCGACCACCCGAACCTCGTGAGCTTCTCCGAGCTCGTGCACGCCGACACCGGCTGGTTCGTCACGATGGAGCTCGTCGAGGGCGGTGACTTCCTCACGTTCTGCCGGGGGCACGAGCCCGAGCGCGACAGCCGCACGAACACCGAGGGCGGCGACACCTGGAGCACCCAGCAGGACCTGAAGTTCAATCGCTCCGCGCCGGCCGGTCGAAACGCGTCCGATGCGAGCGTGCCGCCGCGCACGAAGAAGCGCGGAACCCTGCCCGACCTGATCCGGCTGCGGTCGTCGATGCGCCAGCTCGCCGAGGGCGTGCAGACGCTCCACGCGGCGGGTCGTGTGCACCGCGATCTGAAGCCGAGCAACGTGCTGGTGACCGACGCGGGCCGTGTCGTCATCCTCGACTTCGGGCTCGTGGCCGAGATCGATCAGGACTACACCGAGGGCACGCTGCACCAGAACATCGCGGGCAGCGCGGCCTACATGTCGCCCGAGCAGTCGGTGGGGCGCCCGCTGTCGGAGTCGAGCGACTGGTACTCCGTGGGCGTCATGCTGTACGAGGCGCTCACGGGCGTCTGGCCGTACTCGGGGCACCTGTACCAGGTCCTCACGAAGAAGCAGGAGGAAGACCCGCCACCGCCGAGCACCCTGGTCGACGGCGTGCCGCCCGAGCTGGAAGACCTGTGCATGCGGCTCCTCTCGCGCGACCCCGAGAAACGGCCCGATGCCGCCGAGATCCTGGGGGTGTTCCGCTCCGGGGCCATCGTGCCCACGGGCGTTCGCGTGCGTGCCCAGCCTCGCTTCCGGTACCGGAACCCCGAGCAGCACGAGCTCGTGCAGGCCTTCCAGGCCGCGAAGTGGGGGCGGGCGGTCACCCTGTTGCTTCGCGGTCCCGTGGGCATCGGGAAGACCACCCTGGTGCGCGAGTTCATCAAGGGCATCAAGCGTCGCGACGATGTCGTCATCCTGAAGAGCCGGTGCTTCGAGTGGGAGACGATGCCGTACAAGGCGCTCGACGGGCTGATGGACAACCTGTCGCGCGCGCTGCGGAGGCTCGACCACCGCGAGGTGAGCAAGCTCGCGAACCCCGGCCTCCCGTACCTGTCGGTGCTGTTCCCCGTGCTCGACCGTGTCGACGCGTTCGGGCTCACGGAGCCGGCCGACCTGCGCCGGATCGACGACGACACCCTGCGCCAGCGGGCGTTCGAAGGGTTGTTCGAGCTGCTCCGCGAGCTCGCGCGCACCCTGCCGATCCTGATCTTCATGGACGACGTGCAGTGGGGGGATGCCGAGAGCGCGAGCGTGATGGGCGAGATCCTCCGCTTCGCGACCGACATCCCGGTGCTCGTGGTGCTCGCGTACCGCGCCGACGAGCCGAGCGTGTTCATCCGGAAGTTCGTGCCGCCGGTCCAGGGTGCGGGCGTCGACGTGCGCACGGTCGATCTCGATCCCATGAGCTTCGAGCAGGCCTGCGTCATCGCGTCCGAGATGCTGGGCCTCGAAGCGACCGACGAGCGCGTGCGGCGCATCGCCATCGAGTCGGGCGGCGTGCCGCAGTTCATCAAGGAGCTCGTGCGTCAGCTCGAGTTCCAGGACACCCGCGCGTCGCTCGTCGAAGAGGAGATCAACGAGATCACGGTGGCGGAGATCGGGCAGCTGCCCGACCAGGCGCGGCGCCTGCTCCACGTGCTGGCTCTGTGCGAGGAGCCCCTGCCCACGGAGGTCGCGATGGCGGCGGCCGAGCTCGGCAGCGACGCGTTCGACGCGATCACGACGCTCCGCGCGCTCAACCTGATGAGCGTGACGGGCGCGGTGGCGGGCGACACCCTCGAGATCGGGTCGGAGAAGGTGCGCGAGTACGTGCTCGACCGCATCCCGGAAGACTGGCGGGTCGCGTACCACGGCCGCATCGCGCACTCGATGGAGGCGCGCGGCGAGTTCAGTGCCGAGCGGCTCGTGCACCACTACGCCGGCGCGCACGCGATGCAGAAGGCGGGCCTGGTGGCGTGGCTCTCGGCCGATGGAGCGCTCGCGCGGGGCCGTGTGCACGAGGCGATCTGGCTGCTCGAGCGCGCGCGGGAGTACGGCGAGTGGAACAACCGCGAGCGCCGCACGATCCTGTCGCGACTGGCGGATGCCCTCGCGCGCGTGGGTGCGGGCAAGCAGGCGGCGGAGGCCTACCTGGAGGCGTCGGGTGACGCGCCCGCGGCCCGTGCGCGCGAGCTGCTCCACCGCGCGGCCGAGGAGCTGATCGGGTGCGGGCAGATCGACGAGGGCACGCGGATCCTCGATCAGCTGATGTCGGAGGCGGGCCTCCGGATGAGCACGGGCGGCTGGTTCGGCGGCTCGCTCAACCGGATGCGTCGCATGCGCCTGCGGTGGCGCGGGGTCGACTTCACGGCGCAGGCCGAGACGGCCGTGAGCGTGGAGGATCTCCTCAAGGTCGACCTGTGCTGGACCAACGCGATGGGGCGCTCCCTCACGGATGCCGAGAAGGGCGCGAACGCCCAGACGGTGCACATGGAGCAGGCGCTCGAGAAGGGCGAGCGCGAGCGGGCCCTGCGTGCGCTGGCGGTGGAGATCGGCTTCCGCGCCGTCGCCGGCGAGTCGGACTGGCGCGAGCGGTACGAGCACATCCTGAAGCAGGCCCGCGAGGTCAGCTCGAAGCAGGCCATCGCGCGCGCGACGTACTCTGCGGCCCGCGCGGCGCTCGAAGAGGGGTCGTGGACGGACGCCGTGCAGTTCGCGTCGTCGGCCGAGGTGATGCTGCAGCACTCCGAGATCGGCGCGGCCTGGGAGCGGTTCGTGTGCCGCTGTGTCGAGAGCCGGGCCCACATCTTCCGCGGTGACTTCCGGAAGGCCGCCGAGCGGGCGCTGCCGCTGGTCCGCGAGCTCGAGCAGGTCGACAACGCGCTGTTCCTGACCATCCTGCACACCACCGTCATCGCGTGGCTGGGCATGGCGGAAGACGCGCCGGAGTCGGCACAGCAGCAGCTCACCGAGGCCGCGGGCATGCTCGCGGCGACCGTCGACATCCCGTTCTTCCACCTCGTCGTCGCGTGGACGCACCTCGAGCTCTACAAGGGGCGCCCGAAAGCGGCCTGGGAGTACCTCGAGGAGCGCTGGGAGCAGGTGGAGGCGGGCATCCAGTCGGCCCCCCCGCTCCTGCGCTTCGAGCTGTGGATGACGCGCGGTCGGGCGGCGGTCGCGATGGCCCAGTCGGGGGGCGACACGTCCGGGATGCTGAAGAAGGCGAAGGCCGCGCTCACCTCGGCCCGCAAGAACGAGCACGGCTTCGTGCGCCCGTGGGCCGACCTGCTCGAAGCCGGCATCGCGCGGCTCGAGGGCGGCCCCGACCGCGTGCCCGGGGGCGCTGTCGCGGCCTTCCAGAAGACCGATCAGAGCCTGGGGGGCGCGATCGGCATGTTCCTGACGCCCGATGTGAAGGACGACGCTGCGAAGTGGATGCTCGACCAGGGGATCCGCAACCCGGAGCGGCTCGCGCGCGCCCTGGCGCCCGGGCTCACCTGAGGGCGAGCAGGCGGGCTTCCACCTCGGCGGCGGTCTGCGGCCGGTCGGCGGGTTCCTTCTCGAGCAGCGCGGCCACGAGCGCCTCGAGCGCGGGATCGGCGTCGGGCGCGACCTCCCGGAGCTTCGGCGCGTCGGCTGTGACGTGCAGGTGGAGGATCTTGAACGGCGGGCCGTGGAACGGGTCGTCGCCGGTGGCGAGCTCGAACAGGGCCACGCCGAGCGCGTAGAGGTCGGCGCGGTGGTCGATCTCGCCCGTGGCGATGTACTCGGGCGCCATGAACATGGGCGTACCGATGCGGACATCGGTGGCCGTGAGGGTGGGCTGCGTGGGGCCTTTCGCCTGCGCGAGCCCGAAGTCGAACACCTTCACCACGTCGCCGTCGAGGACCATGACGTTCTCGGGCTTCAGGTCGCGGTGCACGATGCCGAGCCTATGCGCGGCCTGGAGGCCGGCCGCGATCTGGGCGCCGAGGTGGGCGGTGCGGGCGAGCGGGAGGGGGGCCTGCTCGACGAGCGCGTCGAGGGGCTTCCCGTCGAGCAGCTCGAGCAGCTGGTAGTGCACGCCCGCGGGTGTGGTGCCGCACTCGTACAGCTCGACCACGTTGGGGTGCACGATGCGCGACCCGTTCTCGAACTCGCGGTGGAAGCGCTCCACGAGCTCGGCGTCGCGCGCGAGGTCGGGCATGAGCACCTTCACGGCGACCGGCGGACCGCCTCCCACCGGGACTCCGCGGTAGATCCGCCCCATGTTGCCGGAAGCGACGGTCGACTGGACCTGGTGTCCGCCGAGCACCTGTCCGAGCAGGGGGTCGGGCGCGAAGGAAGCCATACGCGCCCGTAACCGGTCAGTACTTGACCGAGCAGCCCCAGGGCGGCGTGTGGTCGGGCTTCACGGCCTCGCCCGCCATCACGGCCGAGATGGCCCGCCCGGTGTAGTCGATGCGGCTGTTGCCCTTCACCTCGTTCCGAGGCGCGTTGTCGAGCGCGCCCCAGTACCGGACGACGCCCTCGGGGTCGATCACGACCATCTGCGGCGTGTTCGTGGCGCCGTACAGCTTGCCGACCTCTCCCGCCTCGTCGAGCAGGATGGGGTGCGTCATCTTCCACTTCTCGGCGGCCGCCTTGTTCGCCTCGACCCCGTGGCCCTGCTTTCCGGGCGCACCGCTGTTCACGGCCAGCCACACGACCCCTTCGGGCTGCTCCGCGGCTTTCGCGGCGAGCGGGCCGCCCTCGTCGTGCGCGGCCACCACGAACGGACAGCCCGGGTTGAACCACTCGAGCACGACGGTCTTGCCCGCGAACGACGACAGCGAGACCTTCTTGCCGTCGAGGTCGGGGAGCGTGAAGTCGGGCGCCTTCGCACCGACCTCCGCGGAGGCGGTGGTGGCGGCGGTGGCAGGACCTCCGCAGGCGAGCAGGGTGGCGAGGACGAGCGTCATGGAACCTCCGTCGAGGACCCTATCCCGCCGGTGCGGGGTGGAGGCGGAGCGGCGACGAACCGGGACCGTGCTGCTCCAGGTCGTCGCGGAGGCGGACCAGATCGAGCCCGTACAGACGGGGGGGGCCGAGGCGGAGGGCCGCATCGAGGTGCTCCAGGGCGCGGGCCTTGAGGCGGCCTGCCGCGACGCGGAGGTGGGGCCGATCCTTCAGGTGGTACGCCGCCACCTGGATGAGCCCCTGCAGGGCGTGTCGCTCGCCCGACCCGAGGGGCTGCGCGCGCCATTCGGCCTCCCAGACCGCATGCGCTTCCCACCATGCGCCATGGTCGAACAGATCGGCGCCGTGGCGCACCACCTTCCCGGGAGAGCCGATTAGCACGGGCTCCGGCGGGCGGGGAGCGCGTCCGGGGCGCCAGGGAACGGCCGGCACGGGGAGGTCGGGCACGCGCAGGGGAGAATCGGACATCGATCTGAGGGTATACCGAGGCATGCAGCTGGATGACATCAAGGCATCCGTACGCCCCGACACGCGCGATCAGATCGACGAGCTGTTCGTGCAGTTCCAGGAGATCAACGGCAGCGGGGATCTCGACCAGTTCGTGGCCTGGCTGCACGACAAGGGGCACATCTCGGCGCAGACCTTCCGCGGCCTGCACGCCGGCGGGAAGCTCGTGCTCACGAGCTTCGAGACGCTCGCCGAGAACACCTTCTACCCCGACGAGAACACCGCCCGGAACCTCGAGCGCGAGCTCGACGAGTTCGACCACACGGCCGACGAGGAGCCCACCGACGAAGGCGAGGCGCCGCGGTTCCAGTTCCTCGGGAAGCTCGCGGCAGGCGCCATGGGCGAGATCCACATCGTCCGGGAGCGCGAGCTCCAGCGGAAGGTGGCCCTCAAGCGCATGCACGCGTCGATCGCGCGAAAGCCCAAGCTGGCGCGGCGGTTCCTGAACGAAGCCCAGATCACGGCCCAGCTCGACCACCCCAACATCGTGCCCGTGTACAGCCTCGACAGCGAGGGCGACAAGCCGCTGTCGTACACGATGAAGCTCGTGCGCGGGCGCACGTTCGCGGCGGTCATCGCGGAGACCCAGACCCTCTTCGACGCGAACAGCCCGCTCGACGAAGACCACGCACTCCTCACGCGACTCGACCACTTCTGCCGCGCGTGCGACGCCTTGTCGTACGCCCACTCCCGGGGGGTCGTGCATCGCGACCTGAAGCCCGAGAACATCATGGTGGGCGAGTACGGCGAGGTCTACGTGATGGACTGGGGCATCGCCCGCATCATGGAGTCCACCGAGGAGATCGACGACGAGCTGGTCGACGTGGGGGGCACGTCCATCCAGAAGACCCGCTTCGGCGCGGTGCTCGGAACGCCCGCCTACATGAGCCCGGAGCAGGCGGCCGGTCAGAACGAGAAGCTCGACGGGCGCTCCGACGGGTTCTCGCTCGGGCTCATCCTGTACGAGCTCGTGTGCCTGCGTCCGGCCGTGTCGGGCAACGACACCATGCAGATCCTCGACCGGATGCAGGAAGCGAAGATCGACCCGCTCCAGCATTATTCCCGGCGGGAACGCGTGCATCCGGCGCTGGCGGCCATCATCCGGAAGGCCACGAGCCGGCGGCCCGAGAACCGCTACCAGTCCGTGAAGCTGCTGTCGGAGGACGTGCGGCGGTTCATGCGCGGCGAGCCCGTAACGGCGCTGCGCGAGAGCCTGCTCCAGCGGATGTTCCGCTTCATCGGGCGCCACCGCGAGCTCGTGCTCACCACGGTGCTCGGGGGCTTCGCGATCTTCGGCGTGATCTCGATCGTGTCGCTGTTCTCGGCCCTGATCACGAACCAGCGCGCGTCCGTGCGCGAGCAGCAGCTGTCGAAGCTCCTGTCGAGCGTGTCGCGCCAGGGCCACACGATCGACACGAAGTTCCAGGCGTACCAGGCGCTGCTCAAGGTCGTCACGGCCACCACGGCCGACTCGCTGCGCCGCGATCCCGAGTCGCTCGGCGCGGATGCGAGCGCGTTCTACGTGAAGGACGACCCGCCGCTCGGCATCGCGCCCCAGTACTACACGAGCTTCGTGTCGCGCTTCAATCCGCCGGATCTCGGCCCTGCGCCCGTCTACGGCGAGGGAGTGGAGCTCTCCCTCGACTTCCCGAACACCCACATCGCGCGCGGCGAGCCCCCTGCGGTGACGCTGCCCGCCGCCGAGCACCTCGCGCTGCTCCGGCGTCCGCTGCGGCGCGTGCTGGTCGAGTCCCACGACGCCGGCATGGTCACGCTCGACGCCATGGAGGCCGAGCGGCTGCTGCGCAACGAGATCTCGCCCGTGCAGTGGGTGTACGTGGGCCTGGAGTCGGGCGTGGGCGTGACGTACCCCGGGCACGACGGCGTGACGCCCGGCGTCGACGTGCGCAAGGAGCCCTGGTACCAGGCCGCCGAAGGCAAGTACACGGCGGTGTGGGGCAACCCGCACCTCGATGCCGGCGGCAACCACACGCTGCTGCCGGTCTCGATGGGCATCTACGCCGACGAGGGCATGTTCGTGGGCGTCGCGGCGCTCGAGGTCAGCTTCGAGTACATCAGCGCGAACCTGCTCTCGATGTCCGAGTTCGACGGGCTGGCCGAGGCGTTCGTGCTCGACGAGGACGGGCGGGTGCTGATGTCCACCCGCGAGGAGGCCGAGCGCTCCAGCAGCTCCGCGCTCCGCACCCGCTGGCTCCGTCGCAAGCGCTTCGACAACGACCGCGTGCGCGAGGCCGTGCTCGAGCACGTCGGCGGCTACATGGAGGTCGAGAACGAGAAGGGTGCGAACGAGCTGGTCGTCTGGAGCCGCATGGGAGACATGGGCTGGACGTACCTCGTACAGGGCCCGCGCCACGTGCTCATGGAGTGATTGCGGGCTAGGGAGCGCGTCGTGGAGGTCCCGTGCGCGCACTGATCTACGACGCAGCCCTGCTCCCGCTCACCACCCAGTGGTACCGGGCGGTCCTCGAGCGCCTCCCCCAGAAGGCCCGGCTGCTCGACATCGGGGTCGGCACGGCCGGAGCGCTCTGTCGCAACGCCGATCTCGTGCGGAACCGCGAGCTCCAGGTGCTCGGGATCGACATCGATGCCGACTACGTGAAGCGGGCCGAGAAGCAGGTGGCCGAAGCGGGCCTCGATCAGAGCGTGCGCGTGCGCCTGCAGGATGTCTACCAGTGCCAGGACGGGCCGTTCGAGGCCGCGTATTTCTCGGCTTCGTTCATGCTGCTGCCCGATCCCGTGAAGGCGCTCGTCCAGATCCAGTCCCAGCTCACCGACGACGGGCGCATCTACTTCACGCAGACGTTCCAGGAGCGCCGCTCGCCGCTCATGGAGAAGGCGAAGCCCCTGCTCAAGAAGCTCACCACCATCGACTTCGGCACGGTCACCTACGAGGAGGACTTCCTCACCGCGACCGCCGAGGGGGGACTGCAGATCGAAGAGCTCGTGGAGCTCGGACGCTCCGGGAGCCGGTCGTACCGCCTGGCGGTCGGTCGTCCCGGGTAGTGCTCGCGATCCTGCTCGGTCTGCTCGCTCCCGCGTCCGCGGCGTCCACCTGCGGAGACCTCGACACGCTCGAGCTCGATGCGGCCCGCAAGCGGCTCGCACCCGACGTCGAGTCGTGCCTCGAGGCCGCGCTCGCGAGCACCGACGCGCCGGAGCGAGCCCGCACGAGCTTCGTGCTCATCCTGAGCGCGTACACGAGCGGTGACTCCGAGCTCTACGGACAGCGCATGACGCGGCACCTCGCGGAGTTCCACACCACCGATCCCGAGGTGGCGTACCTCTACGCGCGGTACCTGTTCAAGAAGTCCGGCGACACGGCCGCTCCGCCGTACTCCGCCGAGATCCTCCGGTGGGCACGGGTCGCGATGGACGGTCGCACGCGGTGGCTGCACAACCGGCGGAACTACGACGAGATGGTGCGCAACCTGTACGACATGCTCGTGCAGAGCTCGCTCCAGCAGGCCATCGCGGAGCAGAAGGCGTACGAGGCCGCTCCCACGGATGCGGGCCGGCTCGCGGCCGACCAGGCCCAGCGCCGGGCGCGGCACTACCTGATCGTCGCGGCTCCCTGCCTCCACAAGGGCGAGTGCGGGCCGACCTTCGAGGTCATCGTCGAAGGGCTGCGCGACTGCGAAGACCTGCGGCCGCTCGAGAACTACGCGGCCGCGGGCAAGCTCGACGACGGCCACCTCGCGTGCCTACGTGCCCGGTACCGCCGTGCGGGTGCGCCTCGCAGGCGCATCCTCGACGTGATGATCGACGACGCGGAGCACCAGGACGACTCCCAGCGCTTCGAGTTCCTGCTGGCCTGGCACTGGAACGTGATGGACGCCGACGACCCCGACATGGCGTACCGGTTCGCGCGCTGGCTGTCCCAGCACGACGGCCAGCCCGAGCTGCTCGGGCAGTGGTCGGAGGCCGCGCTCGAAGCGGAGGGCGCCGACGGGCAGCATGCGGCGGAGCTGTACGCCTGGCGTGCGCGGGGCTGGGCGACGGCCGCGAAGAACGCGGCGCAGACGGACGCCGCCCAGTCCACCGAGCGAACGCGCCGGGAGCTCGCCACCGCGGAGGCCCGCGCGAAAGACGCCGCGTCCGCGCTGCAGCGCTACTGCGAGGGGCACGAATGTCCGAGGTGAGACACCGGATCCTCGATCTCGCCGACGATCTCGAAGCGAACGGGATCGACGTCGCGCACCTGCGGCCCCTGCAGGACGAGCTCGATCTCGTCCAGCAGCCGGGGGTCGTGCGGCGGCTGTCTCGCGCGGCCATCGACATGGCGCGCCGCCAGTTCGAGCTGGCAGCCCTCGAGGCGCGCGAGAGCCGCGACATGTTCGCGATGGTGGGCCGCCGTGCGCGCTCGCTCGAGCGGTTCACGCCGGAAGAGGCCGATCTCGTGCGCAACCAGCTGGCCGACCTGCTGCGGCTCGTGCCCGCCACGATCCTCGTCGCCACGAACCAGGTGCTGCCCGTGCCCGGCACGAGCCTGCTCACCCCCATGCTGCTGCGGAAGCTCGGCCTGCTCCCGAGCCGATGGCGCGAGTCGCACATCCTGTGGGAGCTCCAGCAGCAGGCGGAGACCCTCCACGCCGCAGGCCGGCATCGGCAGGCCGCGAAGGTCGAGGCGCTCCAGCACCAGCTCGAGGTCGAGGCCGACGCCCGCGAGCTCGCCGAGCAGGACGCCGCGGTGCTCACCCACTGGGACACCGACGCCAACGGGGTGCTCGACGACGAGGAGCGCGCCCGGTACGAAGCCGAGTGCGGCCGTGTGCGCGCGCTGGCCGCCGAGAACGCGCACCGGCGGAAGTGGTACCTCTCCACCGACGGCGGCGTGGTGGGCCCCGTCCGCCTCACGGCGCTGCCCCCCGTCGGGCCCGTGATGGTCTGCTACGACGGTCGCACGGGCTGGGTCCCCCTCGCGGAGATCCGCCCGGTGTAGGCTTGCGCCGTGGACGACCCCCGCGCTGGCGCCTTTCGCCTGATGCACCGGCTCGATGCAGGTGGGATGGGCGAGGTGTGGCGCGGAGAGCACGTGTCGAGCGGCCTCCCCGTCGCCATCAAGCTCATCCGGCCCGACCTGCTCACGGAACGCAGCCAGTGGGAGTTCGAGCGCGAGGTCCGCTACCAGGCGCGCCTCGGGCACCCCGGCATCGTGTACCTGTACGATCATGGGCGGCTTTCGCCCGAAGCGTCCGCGGTGGTGGGCTCGATGCCCGGTGGGCCGTGGCTGGCGATGGAGTACTGCTCCGGCGACCTCCAGTCGATCGCCGCCGGGCTCGGCTGGACCGGCGTTCGCTCCGTGCTCCTGCAGCTCCTCGACGCCCTCGCGCACGCCCACGCGAACGGCGTGCTCCACCGCGACATCAAGATCGCCAACGTGCTCGTGTCCACCACGGCCGACGTGCGGCCCGGCGTGAAGCTCGCCGACTTCGGCATCGCGCACGTGCTCGGCGACAGCGACGAGACCACCCGCAGCGTCGGCACGCCCCGCTACATGGCGCCCGAGCAGGTGGTGGGGGAGTGGGAGGACCACGGCCCGTGGACCGATCTGTACGCGCTGGGTGTGCTCGCGTGGCGCCTGGTCACCGGGAAGCGCCCGTTCGGGATGCTGTCGGGCTCTCGCCTCGCGATGGCGATGCTCCGCGAGCCGCTGGGCTGGCCGGGCGCCCGCTTCTCCGCGCCGCCCGGAGTGTCCGACTGGATCGCCCGGATGACCGCCAAGGCGCCGGCAGACCGGTTCCAGCTCGCGGCCGACGCCGCTCAGGCGCTCGAGCAGCTCCCCGATCGCGACACGGGCGGCCTGTGGCTGCCCCCGACCGGTCTGCTCGGAACCCTGATCCCGTTCGACGACGACACGGAGGTCGTGCCGACCCCACGGGCCGCGATCGTGCAGCCCATGGACGATCCGCCGCCGGAGTCCGAGGCGAACATCCAGATGCACGCGGCCGGGCTCGGTCTGCTGGCGCTCCGGAGGCCCGCGCTCATCGGGCGCCGTGACGAGCGCATCTTCGCGTGGCGCCTGCTGCGGAGGGTCGCCCGGTCGGGGCGCCCGGCGGTCCTCGCCGTGACGGGCCCGCCCCGTGTGGGCCGAACGCGCTTCCTGGAGTGGCTGGCCGAGACGACCGAGCGCAGCGGGCAGGCCGTCGCGCTCGTCGTGCGGTGCGTGCCCGGGCGCGATCTGGGCGATCAGCTGGTCGCCGCGCTCCGGCTGTGGTTCCGCGTGGGGTCCCGGGATCTGGCCGAGACCACCGCTCACCTCGAGACCTGGCTCGGAGAGGGTCCGTGGCTCCAGGACACCGCGGCGATGCTCGTGCGCGGAGAGACCGCCGACCGCTCCTGGCAGCCGATCCTGGCAGGTGCGCTGGCCGCCCTCGGGCGCCGGCGTCCCCTGGTCCTGCGCATCGAAGGCACGGAACGGGAGACCGACCTCCAGGGCCTGGTCGACCAGCTCCGGTCCATCGACCACGCGCCCGTCCTCGTCACCATCGACCGCGCGATGGAGGGGGTGTCGGCGATCGCATTGGGTCCACTGTCCGATGCCAGCATGCACCGTCTCGCCGATTCGCTCGTCAGCCTCGACTCCGACGTGCGATCCGCGCTCGTGGCGCGCACACGCGGCAGCCCGGGCTTCCTCGTGCAGACCCTGAACCACTGGGCGTCGCGTGGGCTCCTGCTCCCCGGGCCGAAGGGGTTCCGTGTGGCGGACGTGGAGGGGGGCATGCCCCCGACGCTCGCCGTCGTGTCGACCATCCGGCTCAACGCCGTGCTCCAGCGGCTCCCGGAAGGCGCGGCGCGCAGCCTCCAGCGGGCCGCGCTGCTGGGCGACACGGTCGATCCCGACCTGTGGGACCGCGTGGACGGGCCCGATCGGGCGGGGCTCCGGAATGCCGTGCGTGCGGTGCTCCTGGACGAGGGTCTCGCCGTGGACGCCCCGCCGGGATGGCGCTTCCTGTCGGTGCCGTTCCGGGAGGCCGTGCTGGCGCGGGCCGTCGACCTCGCGGAAGACCATCGACGCTGTGCCGAGGTGCTCGCGGCGCGTGGGCAGGGCGCGGACGAGCTGGCGCTCGGGAGGCACCGCCTGGCGTCCGGCGACGTGGAGGGCGCGCTCGTGCCGCTGGCGCGGGGCTGCGAGCGGGTCGCAGAGCGTGCGGGGGGGAGCTCGGGGCTCGCGGCGCTCCCCGATCTGCGCCGCGCGGTGGCGGCGCTCTCGGGTCCGCAGCGTCTCCGATGGGCGGCCGTGGTGGACCAGCTGGAGGCGTCCTTCCTCGCGGGGACCCACCAGCTGGAGGGTGCCGAGGAGTGTGCCCGCCGGGCGCTGCGGACGGCCGAGCTCCTGAGCGACCGGGGTCTGGCAGCGCGGTGCTGGGCCGCGCTCGGCTCGGTGGCGTCGGGGCGGTTCGACTCCACGGGTCGGGCCGACGCCTTCGCGAAGGCCCTGGAGCTCGCCGACGATGCCGTGCGCCCGGAGATACGGGCGTCCTGGTGGGTGGAGCTCGGGAAGGCCCACCTCGCGCTGGGCGATCGGGCGGAGTGGTCCCGGTGCATGGCGGCGGCGGGTCGGTGTGCCGAGGGAGCGCCGGATCACGGCCACATCGCGCCGCTCGGCCGGGCGGTCGAAGCGCAGACCGCCGGTCGGTTCGACGAAGCGCTCCGGTGTCTCGACGAGGCCATGGAGACGGCCCTCGCGGAGGGGTCGGGTCGCGGGAGGCTCGCGGTGCTGCGCTCCCGGGCGCACACCCTGCTGGAGGCCGAGCGGCTCGAGGAGGCCCGCGAGGTGTTCCGCGAGGCCCTGGCGCTCGCACTGGCGCTCCGCTCCGTGCGCGCCGCCGTGGTGCTCGCGAACGCCGTGTCGCTCGATCTGCGGCTCGGGCGGTTCGACGCGGCGGTCGACCTGTTCGAGCGCCACCGCTATCTGCTGCCGGCGGGTCGGGATCGCCAGGCCGACCTGGTGCCGCTCCACTGTGCCGGGCTCGCGATCGCGGCCCAGCGCCGGTCGTGGGACCATGCCGCCTACCATCTGGAGCGGGTGCGCGAGCACGGCTCGTGGAGCTGGGCGGCCCTGTCGTGCAACGTGCCGTGCTGCGCCGCAGCCGCGGATCGAGCGCGTTCGAGCGGACAGCCCGACCTGGCGGACGCTATCGTCACCCTCGCGCGGGAGCGGGCCACGCCCGGGAACGCCGAGCCCGAGGAACCCGCGCCATGAGCCGAGACGACAAGAAGCCGAAGGACCCGGGTCAGACCGGCGCCACGCTGGATCGGTCGCTGGTCGACGGTGCGACGATCGACATGGAGTCCGGGGACTGGGCGACCGAGGAGATCCCGGCGTCGGAAGCTCACAAGCTCGAAGACGTGTCCGACGACACCTGGACGGACGAGATCCCGAAGATCGCGGCCGACGAGAAGCCCCTGGTGCTGCCCGATCTCGACGACGACCCTCCGACGCAGCAGGTCGAGATCGTCGGGGGCCCGTCGCGGTACGAGATCCTCGACACGCTCGGGGTGGGCGGGATGGGCGAGGTGCTCCGGGTGCGCGACCGCGAGCTGAAGCGCTCGGTCGCCATGAAGGTGCTGAAGCCGCGCCTCCTCGAGAGCGCGCGCAGCCTGGCCCGGTTCCGCGAAGAGGCCCAGGTGGCCGGGCAGCTCCAGCACCCGGGCATCATCCCGGTGCACGACATCGGCGTGCTGCCCGACGGGCGTGTGTTCTTCACGATGAAGGAGGTGCGCGGGCAGACCTTCGACGACGTGATCTCCGACGTGCACGAGGCGATGGACGAGGGCCGCGAGGGCGAGGGGGTGTCGTTCCGCCGCCTGATGGGCCTGTTCCACCGGGTCTGCGAGACGGTCGCGTACGCCCACAGCCGCGGGGTCGTGCACCGCGACCTGAAGCCCGCGAACATCATGCTCGGCGACTACGGCGAGGTCCTCGTGCTCGACTGGGGGCTCGCGAAGGTGCTCGGCGAGCAGTTCTCCAGTCTCGACGACCCGTTCGACTCGATCGAGACCGAGCGCAGCCTCGACAACTCGCTGCGGACGCGCGTGGGCGCGGTGACGGGCACGCCCGCGTTCATGGCGCCGGAGCAGGCGCGCGGGCAGAACCACCTGGTCGACCCGACGAGCGACGTGTACGCGCTCGGCGCGATCCTGTACTGCATCCTGGCGGCCCGTCCGCCGCGCTGGGCCGACAACGTGCGGGCCCTGCTCGACCTCGTGATCGCGGGCGAACCGTTCGATCCGCCCTCCGACACGGGCCCGTTCCCGGTCGACCCCGAGCTCGAGGCGATCTGCATGCGCGCGCTGGAGGAGCGCCAGCGCGACCGCTACGCGACGGCCGGCGAGCTCGCGTCCGAGCTGGCTGCGTGGCTCGACGGCGCCCAGAAGCGCGCGCGGGCTCTCGAGGTGGTCGCACAGGCCCGCGCGCTCGGTCCGCAGATCCAGGAGCGGCAGTCGATGGCGACCGTGCTCCGGTCCGATGCGAAGCGGCTGATGGAGGGCGTCGACCGCGCGGATCCCGAAGAGCAGAAGTGGCCGTCGTGGGAGAAGGAAGACGAAGCCGACCGCCTGGAGCGCGAAGCGAGGCAGCTCCGGAACGAGCTCATCCAGAAGCTCCAGGGGGCCCTGACGCATGCGCCCGATCTGCGCGAGGCCCACGTGCTTCTCGCCGACCAGTACCAGGCTCAGCACGCGCAGGCCGAGGCGGATGGCGACATGGTGCGCGCGGAGTCCGTGCTGCCGTACCTGCGCACGCACGATGTCGCGGGCCGGTACACCCGGTACCTGCGCGGGGAGGGGGCGGTCACCCTCGTCACCGATCCGCCGGGCGCCATCGTCGACCTGTACCGGTACGTCGAGGAGAAGCGCCGGCTGGTGCCGAAGTACGTGAAGACGCTCGGGGTCACGCCCATCCTCGAGGTCGCGCTCCCGATGGGCAGCTACCTGCTGAAGGTGCGGGCCGACGGGTGCGAGGAGGTGCGCTACCCCGTGCTGGTGGGCCGGATGGAGCACTGGGACGGCATTCGGCCCGGCTCCGACGCGCCGTTCGCGATCCACCTGCCGCGGAGAGGCACGCTGGCGCCCGACGACTGCTACGTGCCGGCGGGGTTCTTCTGGTCGGGCACGGAGGGGGAGTCGACCGTTCCGCTGCCGATCCGACGGCTGTGGTGCGATGCGTTCGTGATGAAGCGGTACCCGGTGACGAACCAGGAGTTCGTGGAGTTCCTGAACGCGCTGCTCGAGCAGGGCCGCGAAGCGGAGGCCCTCGACCGCGCTCCGCAGCTGCCGGGCGGGAAGCACGTGCTCAATCGCGACACTGACGGGCGGTTCTTCCTCGGCGTGGACTCCGACGGGCACGAGTGGCTACCGACGGTTCCCGCGGTCCTGCTCCGGTGGGACGATGCCGTGGCGTTCGCCGCCTGGCGGTCCTCACTCGACGGTCTGGGTTGGCGGCTCCCTGTGGAGCTCGAGTGGGCGAAGGCCGCACGGGGCGTCGACCGGCGGCATTTTCCGTGGGGACGGTTCTCGGAGCCGACGTGGTCGCGGGTGATCTTCAGTGGCCGGGGACGGGCCGGACCCACCGAGGTCACGGATTATCCGAACGACGAATCCGTGTTCTCGGTTCGCCATACGGCTGGGCAGGCGCTTGCGTGGCTCTCCGACCCCTTTCCGTTGGGTGGAGGCGAAATCGGAGGAATGGTGCGGCTCGGCCCCTTCGAGCACCCGTCCGACCACCGCATGCTGCGGGGCGCCTCCTGGAACATGCCACCGTTTCAGAGCGCGCTGTGGTACCGCCGATCCGCCAACCGTGCTGCTCGATACGATGCCCATGGCTGCCGGATGTGTCGATCCGTGGAAAAAGTGGAGAAAGTGTGAGGGGGATCGGAGGTGGCCTCCGTTGCTGGGGTGTGAATCGCTGACGGAGTCCACACCATGCGCCTCTCTCTCCTCCTCGCCCTCACCGCCCTCGTGGCCTGCTCCCAGGACGAGCTCGCCGCTTCCGACGACGCGACCAGCGCCTGGGGCACGAAGATCCAGTTCGACGGGGGCACGACGGGCAAGTCCACGCCCTCGCTCAACACGGAGATCTGCGACAACCAGAAGGACGACGACGGCGACGGGCTGGTCGACGAGGACTGCGACGACGGCATCAACCCGGGCAAGCCGCCTGGCTATGGCACCACCACCGGGGATGGTCCCAGCACCTTCTACCCGTGGGACGACTACTGGTTCTTCGACTCGTTCGAGACCGTGAACGGCGAGCGCCTGTTCATCGCGGGCGGCGGCGAGACCGAAGCCAGCTTCCTCATCGACGACAACGAGGAGCGCCTGCTCGAGCTCCAGGAGCGTGGAAACGGCGAGGCGCTGTTCGCGGCGCTGGCCCGGGTCGACGGGGAGGGCATGTACGTGCAGACGGCCTTCGGCGCGCGCGAAGAGGTGTGGATGCTCGTGATGTCGCCCGACACCGAGAACGCCTGGGCGCTCGGCGGCGAGTCCATGGGCCTCCTCTACGATGCTCCCGAGTACGTGCCCGAGCGTCGTTACCGGCGATAGAGGATGTGACAGCATCCGGCGGTTCGGTCCCGGGGGGGAGCCGGCCGTCACCTGGGGAGGGTCCGATGTCGTTGAAGCGCCTGCGCGAAGCCTTTGCGAGCGCGTTCGACTCGTTGGACCCCGAAGACGAGGTGCTCGAGCAGTGCCCCGACCCCGACGTGCTGTACAACGCCTACCACGGCATGTTGACGGCCGCCGAGCTCGCCGAGGTCACCGACCACATGGCGCGGTGCCCGGTGTGTGCCGAGGCCTACCGGCTCGCCCGGAACACCCCCCCTCCGGCGAGCGAGCGCGTGAGTGGCCCAGACCGGCACTGAGTCGAGCCCCTCCGTCTCTTCGCGGGCCGCCGCCGAGCTCCCGACCGGGGAGGAGTACGCCGATCTGCGAGACCGGCTCGAGCGTGCGTGCCGGAAGATCGCGCCCCACTGGATGTCCGACCGTGTCGACGATCTCGTGCAGGTCGCGCTGATGAAGGTGCTGCGATCCGGGAAGGTCGAAGACCAGGTGGAGATGAACAACACGTTCCTCTACCGCATCGCCCACAGTGTGGTGGTCGACGAGATCCGGAGCCACCGCCGACGGAACGAGACCGGGATGGACCCGAAGCTGCCGGACCCCGTCGAGCCCAGCGTGCGGACCAATCCCGAAGCGATGACCGGTGGAGCGGAGATCGGCGTCGAGATCGTCGACTGTCTGGGCCAGCTCGCGCAGAGTCGGAGGCGGGCGGTCACCCTGTACCTGCAGGGGCACTCGGTGCCCGAGACCGGGAAGATGCTCGGCTTCTCCGACAAGAAGGCCGAGAACCTCGTGTACCGCGGCCTCGCGGATCTGCGGGCGTGCCTGAAGAAGAAGGGCCTCGAACCGTAGGTCAGCGCACCCAGCCGTCTTCGGTGAGGATGCGATCCAGGCGGCGGTCGTGGGGCTCGGTCGGCACGGACGGCAGGATCTGCACGGTGTACGCCAGACCCACCGTGTGCACCGGATGATCGGCGAGCCAGCGGTCGTAGTAGCCGCCGCCGTACCCCAGCCTGGCCCCGCTGGCATCGAACGCGAGGCCCGGAACGATCGCGGACACGGGCTCCACCACGGGCCCTTCGGAGGTCGGCACGCGAAACCCCCCCGGAACCAGGGCGTCGAGCGATGTGAGGGCTGCGGCCTCCATGCGCCCGCGCCCGATGAGCCGGGGCACGGCCACGGGGACGCCGGCGTCGAGCATCCGGCGGATCAGCCCGCGGGTGGGCAGCTCGGCGTCGATGCTGATGTACACCAGCACGGGGCCCGCCAGCGCTTGCAGGTACGGCCACACGCGCGCTTCGACGGAGGCGGCGTGGTCGGCCGCCACGGCTTCGCGCACCGCCATCATCCGCTGGCGCAGCGCGGGCTTCAGCACAGCTCGGCCTCCAGGCGCGCGATGTCGGCCTCGAGCTGCTCCCACTCCGCGAACAGGGCGTCCACCGCGGCCTGCTTCACCTGGCGCTCCGTGCCGAGCTCGGACGCCCGCGCCCAGTCGTCGGCGTGCTCGAACAGCGCAGCGTCTACGCGCTCCACCTCGGCCTCGGCGGACTCGAGATCGGCGGGCAGGGCTTCGAGGCGCTTGCGGCTCCGCTCCAGCTCGCGCTGCACGCGCTTGCGCTCGGCGTAGTCGAGCCGCTTCGACCGATCGACCTCGGCTCCGCCCCCTTCGGAGGCCCGCTCGAAGTCGGACGGGTCGACGCCCTCCTTCAGCAGGGGCGCACCGTCGGTGGTGCCCGAGAGCTTCAGCACGTGCGTCGCGAGCTGCTCCACCACGTACCGGTCGTGGCTCACGAGCACGAGCGCGCCCGTCCAGTCGCGCAGCGCACGCACGAGCACCTCGACCGTCTCGGCATCCAGGTGGTTCGTGGGTTCGTCGAGCAGCAACAGGTTGTGCGGCTTCGCGGTGAGCGACGCCAGGGCGACCCGGGCCCGCTCTCCGCCCGACAGCGCGCGGATCGGACGCAGCGCGGCGTCGCCCGACAGGCCCAGCGCGCCGAGGATCCCGCGCACACGGGACGTCTCGAGGAGCGGTGCCTGCTCGGACACGAGCTGGAGCCCGTTCGCGTCGGGGTCGAGCGCGGCGGCGAGGTCCTGGTGGAACACCCCGGCACGCAGGCGGTCTCCGGGGAAGCGACGCCCGGCGAGCGGGGCCAGCTCACCCGCGAGGGTCTTGAGCAGCGTGGACTTCCCGCTGCCGTTCTCCCCGATGAGCGCGACGCGCATGCCGCGCTCGATCTCCACCTCGAGCCCGCGGATCAGGGGCTCGTGGTCGGGCCAGCCGACATCCGCGGCCGCGAGCCGGACCATCCGCTGCGCGCTCGCCGGGGGCTCGGGCAGCTGCATGCGCGGCAGGGACGGGTCGCGCTCGATCTCGATGCGCTCGATCTTCTCGATGCGCTTCGCGCGGCTCTTCGCCTGCGTGGCTTTGGTGGCCTTCGCACCGAACCGGTCGACGAACTTCTGCAGGTGGGCGAGCTCGTCGTCGACCTTGCGCTTCTCGGACTCGAGCTGGGCCCGCTGCTCCTCGCGCGCCACCAGGAACCGGCTGAAGTTGCCCGTCCAGCTGTGCAGCGTGCGGTTCCGCACCTCCACGATGCGGTTGCACACCACATCGAGGATGTGGCGGTCGTGGCTCACGAGCACGGTGGTCCACGGGGCCGTACGGAGCGCCTCCGCGAGCCAGGAGCGCGCCTGGAGGTCGAGGTGGTTGGTCGGCTCGTCGAGGAACGCGACATCGGGCTCCGAGAGCAGGAGCTTGGCAAGCGCCGTGCGCATCTGCCAGCCCCCCGACAGCTCCGCGCAGGGACGCGACCACTGGGCCTTCTCGAAGCCCAGCCCGTGGAGCACGGTGCCGACCTTCTCGTCCCACGCGTACCCGCCCGCGAGGTTGAACGCGGCCTCGGCGTTCGCCAGGCGCTCGATCGCCCCCGAATCACGGACCGTCGCGCCCGTTGGCGAACCTGGTTCGTCCCTTCGGGAGCGCGACTCGGCGGCATCCACGGCCGCCTGGGCCCGCTTCATGTCGTCCTGCAGGGCCACGAGGCGGGTGATGGCCCCGCGCACCTCGTCCCACACGGGCTTCTCGCTGCCTTCCACCGCTTGCTGCGGCAGGTAGCCGAAGCGGAGGTCCTTCCGGCGGTGGAGGGTGCCGCGGTCGAGGTCGACCTGACCGAGCAGGGCCCGGAGCAGCGTGGTCTTCCCGGCGCCGTTCCGCCCGACGAGCCCGACGCGGTCGCCCGGACGCAGGTGCAGCTCGGCGTCGACCAGCAGGTCGTGCCCACCCGCGGACACCACCGCGTTCTCGAGTCTCAGCACGGAACTCCCCCCGGGGCGTCAGCCAGACGCCGCCATGACGAGCAGGCCGGCCAGCAGCGCCGCCACGAGCAGCACGCCGAGCACCGCACCGCCGAGCCTGCGGACGTTGGCGCCCGCCGACGGGGACTCGTCGGGGAGCTCGGGGACCTCGAGCGGACGGAACGGTGTGAGCGACGTGGGTGCGTAGGAGCTCGAAGGGGGACGCTCGGGCATGGTGTCGTCGAGGTCGAGCGGAACGGGGGAGCTCGACGCGCGCTTCGCGTCGTCACCCTCGCTCACCGCAGCCCCTTCTTCACCTTCAGGCCTTCCCACGTCTTCTCCTGCTCCACTTCCGCGGGCGCGGTGTCGCCCCCGCCCGTCATCAGCGCGTACACGACCACCACGACCGTGAGTACTCCGAAGAAGCTGAGCGCGCCAACGGCGGCGGCAACCCACACCCACGGGAATCCGCCCGCCTCGGTGGGGGTGGTGGAGGGCTTCGCGGGGTTCGCCGCCACGGCGCCGGGCTTCGTGGGGTCGCGGCTGTCGGTGAGCTGGCTGCGCGACAGGCGCTGCGGCTCTTCCTTCGTGGGGACCGGGGAGGGGGGAGGCTCGCGCCAGTCGCTCCGGATACCCGGCGCGGGCGTGGCCTTGTAGTACGCAGCAGTGTCCTGAGCGGGGCCATCGGTGGTGGATACGTACCCCGTCTCGGTGACCTCGGGGTTCTCGCCGTTCTCGGGCACTGCACCTCCGCCCCCAGAATACAGAAGTTTTTCGTCAGTGGGGGCAAGTCGCCTCGGGTTCGCGGCTACGGGTACATTCCCGGCCACAGGAGGACTGCATGGACGCCGCGGAGCGGGTGCGAAGGGCCATCGAGGCCGCGACTCGGGGCCTGGTCGATCGGGAGGCCGTGGTGGAGCTCATCGCGCTCGCGGCGGTCGCTCGGGAGCACGTGCTGCTGATCGGCCCGCCCGGAACGGCGAAGAGCGAGGCCGTGCGCCGGATCAGCCGTACGCTCGGAGGCCGTCGGTTCGAGTACCTGCTCGGCCGGTTCACGGAACCGAGTGAGATCTTCGGTCCGGTCGACCTCGCACGCCTGCGTGACGGTGTCGTGGAGACCCGCACCGACGGCATGCTGCCGGAAGCCGAGATCGCCTTCCTGGACGAGGTGTTCCTCGGGTCGACGGCCATCCTGAACACCCTGCTCGGCCTCCTGAACGAGCGCACCTTCCGGCGCGGTCACACGGTGACGCCCGTTCCGCTCCGCGTGTGCGTGGGCGCGAGCAACGAGCTGCCCGACGACCCCGCGCTGGCGGCCTTCTCCGACCGGTTCCTGCTGCGGGCGTTCGTGGCCCCCATCCCCGACAACCTGCTCGAGACCCTGCTCGCGTCGGGACGTACGGTCGACGCCCCCACCGGTCCGGGCGACCTCGTGGCGGGGTCGGTCGAAGACCTCGACGTGCTCGCGGAGGCCGCGCGCGCGGTCGATCTCGATGGGGTCCGGCCCCGGCTCGCCGAGGCCATCCGGACGCTGCGCGGCTCCGGAATCCAGCTCTCCGACCGGCGCGCCGTGAAGAGCCAGCGGGTGATCGCGGCCGCCGCCGTACTCGCCGGGCGCCAGCGCGCCACGGACGCCGACCTGTGGCCGCTCGTGTACGTGGTGCCCGACACCGCTTCCCAGGAGCTCGCGCGCGACGTGCTGCGCGACCTGCTCGCCAGCGCGTCGAACCCCGCGCTCCCGTCCGCGGCGGAAGAAGCCTCGCGCGGCCCGGCAGCCCGCGCCGACCGCCTGGTTCGCGCGGCCGAGGCCCTGTTCGCGGCGCCCGAGCGCGACCTCGGGTGGCGGCTCAAGCTCGAGGGCGTCGTGCGCGAGGTCGATGCCGGGTTCGCGCCGGGCTCGCTCCCGCCTGCGCTCGCCGCCGTTCGCGAGCGCATCGTGGGAGCGCTCGCCGGATGATCCCGGTGGACTGGGCGCCCCGCGACCCTCCGCTCCTGCCGCTCGGTGTGGCCGGGCGTGGAGACGTGGCGGCTCGCCTGGCCCGCCGGGTGCTCGCGTCGCGGGGGGCTCCGGGCTGGCGCGCCGTGGTCGGAGACCGCCTGCTGGTGGTGCTGGGCGACGCGCTCCCGTGGGTCGACGGGGTGGTGTACCTCGGCGCCGATCCTCGTGCGCCGCGCCTGCTGCACGACTCCCGCCTGATGCCGTCGGTTCCCCCGGATCTGCTCGCCAGGCGCATCCACGCCCGTGTGCCAGGGCTCGTGGCCTGGTTGCACGCACCCGACGTGCTCGTCCCCCTCGCCGATGCCGAGCCCATCCACCCTCCCGCGCTCTCGGCGTGGCTGGAGCGCGCGGTCCCGTGAGCCACGTCGTCGCCGACTGGTCGGTGGAGCTCGCCGCCCTGACGCCCGAGCTCGCCACGCTGTACGCGGACTGGCTCCCGAAGCTCCAGGCGGCGTTCGGCCCGTGGCGCCAGCCGGCCCGGCGCGATCCGGACGGCGATCCGAACGGCTACGGCGGCCTCGCGCGGCGCGGGAGCTGGGAGCGCCTGCTCACCACGGAGTGGGCCCTCGCAGAGGCCGTGCCCGACGAGTTCGTGCGGCGCGTGGCCATGGGGGAGCAGCTGTTCCTGCAGCTCGAGCGCCAGGTGCCGGCGGCGCCCCCGTGCACACGGGTCTGGCTGGACGGAGGGCCCGACTCGCTGGGCGCACCGCGGCTCGCACACCTCGCCCTCCTGCTCGTGCTCCAGCGACGGGCGCAGGCCGCGGGCGGCACGCTGCTGTGGGCGGCCCTGCACGACCCCGAGCGCGAGCGGGACTCCCTCGATCCCGTCGAGGTGCTCGCGCAGCGCACGACCCGCTGTCCCGGGCGCTTCGCGCCTCCACCCGGCGACGAGGCCTTCGTGGTGGCCGCCGAACCGGTACAGGGCGCGAGATCGACCGTCGTGGTGCGGGAGATCGCGGGTCGCCAGCTCGAGGTCGCGACGCCGGGCGCCACCCTGCGTCTCGACCTGCCTCCCGTGGAGCTCGTGGCGCGGGCCCTGTACGAGCCCCGTCCACGGGCGCGCCCGGTGGTGGTGCCGCCCCGCTCGGGGGTGGCCGTCGAGGCGCTTCGGTTCGTGCCCGGTGGAGGTGCGCTGCTCGAGCGCCGCGGGGACGTGCTGCGGGCCTGGGCCGTGCCCTCGGGGCCCCGGAAGGCCTTCAAGGTGCGGTGGCGCGACCCGTGGTACGGCACGTCCACCCCCCTCGTCGCCGTGGGCTGGAGCCGCCAGGCGACCGTCACCCTCCGGATCACGGAGACCGGTGCGGCGGGCACGAGCTTCCGGCTCGCCGGCCGCGACGGCTCGTGCGACCTCCCGATCGATCCCGACTTCGTGCTGCCGCGTCCCGGCACCCTGCACCTCGTCCAGAGGCTGCCCGCGCGCCTGGTCTCCCGGCACACCCGGGCTCCCCTCCGGGACGCCGCCCTGGTGCGCGACGGCGCCGACCGCGTATGGCTGCTCGACTTCTCGAACCGGCGGTCGACGATGCTGGGCGACAGCATCACGGATCCGGGAGAGTGCCAGTCGACGTACGCGTGGATCGACCGACAGGGACGGCTCGTCCAGCTCCATCCGGTCTCGTCGGGCGGGCTTCCCGCGCTCCAGGACTTCTCGCGCACGGAGCACCGCGTGTGCGACCGCGCCTTCCGGTCGGTTCCCGTGGCCTCCGACGTCCAGCACAGCGTCCCACGTGCGCTCGAGATGGAGTCGGGCGTGTGGTGGCTCGGGTTCGCGGGCGGGTGGGGCGTGGTGCGCGAGCAGGACGTCGTGCGCTCGCGCGGCGAGGTCGTCGGAGCGGCCGTGATGTCGGGCGCGGGCGGGCCCCGGTATCTCATCGAGGTCGTCGGTACCGAGGTGTGGCGGGTGAGCGCGAGCGAACGGCGCGTGCTGGCCGCGTTCGATGCCCCCATCCACGTGGCGGCCGTGGGCGGGCGGCCGTCGGCCCCGATGGTCGCCGTGGGCACCACCACGGGCTGGGTACACTTCCAGCCGCTGTCGGGCGGCGAGCCCTGGCTCTCGTTCCTGCCGTCGAGCGACCCATGAAGCCGTGGAGCCTGGTCCATCGGGGGCGTGTCGAGGCCTCCGCCGTGCTGCTCGACCCAGAGCACCTCGGCGAAGCCGCGTGTCGGCGGCGCGTTCTCGACGCCTGGGAGCCTGGATGTCGGCTGGAGCGCGTGGACGGTCGCCTCCTGCTCCGCTTCCCCGGAACGCGCGTCGTGGATGGGCTCTCCGCGGGGCTGCCCTTCGTGGCCCGCGAGGGCGCGCTGGTCTCGGCGCCTCTCCGCGACGCGGAGCAGCCCTCCGGGGTCGGCCTGTTCGAGGTCCGCGGAGGGGAGCTCCAGGCGGTGTCGGCGGTCGCGGAAGACCCCGCGGACTGGCTGGCGGTCGACCTCCCCGTGGCGGTGGTCCACCCCGTCGGCGTGCCGCCGCGCCGCACGGTGGCGGCGCTTCCTCCCGAGCCCGTGCGGCGCGAGGGGTTCGGCGTGCCTCCGCCCGCCGCCGAGCTCGAGGCGGTGGTGGACCTACTGCGCCACGACCGGCTTCCCCCGCGCGACGTGCCGCCGGTCCCCCCGACCCCGTCGGGTGGGGGCGGGTGGCTCGGTCGTGCGCTCGGCGGGTGGTTCGGGGGCGCACCTTCCGCGTCCGATCGCCCCGTGTCCATCGAGCCCGTCGCGCTCCCACCCACCGGAGAGCCCGGCGAGCCGGGTCTGCTGGGCGGTCTCGCCGCGCTCCTCCAGCGCTGGTTCGGCGCTGGGGAGGGGATGGCGCCGACGGACGTGCCGAGTCGGCAGGGACGCATCCTCACCGAGCTGCTGGGGCGGTTCGACGGTGACCTCGAGGAAGCCCTGCGGTACGCCATCCCGCTCGGAGGGACCGGGGGGCTCGGGCGTGGGAGTCCAGCGCTGCGCCTGCCACCGCCTCGCGACCTGCTGAGTCCGGCGCTGTTCGGAGGCGGTGGAGGAGGCGGGAGCTTCTCGGCGCCGTCCGACATGTACGACGCGCTGCGCCAGGCCTACCTCCGCGCGGTGGAGGCCCTCGAGGCCCAGGGGGAGGTCGAGAAGGCGGCCTTCGTGCACGCCGACCTGCTGGGCGACACTTCGGCGGCGGTCGATCTGCTCGAGAAGCACGGGCGGTACACGCTCGCGGCCCGCCTGGCGGAGACCCGTCTGCGGGACTGGTCGAGGGCCGTTCGGCTGCACCTGCTCGCGGGCGACATCCGGCGCGGGCTCCAGCTCACCCACACCCATGGTGTGTTCGCCCAGGCGCTGCTGTCGATGCCGGACGCGGGCTCGAAGCACGCGCTGCGGGCCGCGTTCGCAGCGCACCTCGTGCAGTGCGGACGGCTCGATGCGGCGGTGGGGGTGGTGTGGGAGGACCCCGCGCTGCGTGCGGCCGCCGTGCCGTGGCTCGAGCGGATCGTCGATCGGGGTGGGCCCGGAGCGATGGACGCGCTGGTGAAGTTCGCCACGGTGGACCCTGCGCGCGCGGACGCCGCGTTCGACGCGCTGCTCGCGTCGCGGCACCCGGAGGACGTCGCTGCGCGGACCGCCCTGGCGCGGCACTTCGTGCACGGAGGCGCGCAGCGGTGGGGGAGGCGCCTCGCCCGTGCGCTGCTCCGGGATGCGGGGGAGCCGGGCTGGGAGCCCGAGCCGCTCGTGGGTCTGGTGCGGCACCCCTACCTCGCGGACCTCCGGGCCGACCTCCCGGTGCTGCCCCAGCCGGTCGCCGGCGTCGGGTTCCCGGTGCGCCTGATGCTCGAGGACACCGGCACCACGCCGATCACCGACGCCGTGTGGCTTCCCCATGGCGTGCTGTGCGCCCTGGGCGAGGTGGGCAGCGTGCTGCTCGGGCGCTCCGGAGAGGTGCGCTGGCGCGACCCGACCCCGGTGACGCACTGGGTGCCGGACGACGAGGGCTTCGTCGCGATCGGCGTGCATCGGGTGGGAGACGCGCTGTTCCGCCTGTCGCGCGTCGATCTCCGCGCGTCGGAGGTCCAGCCGTGGGCGCGCGTCCGCATGACCGCGTTCGCTCCGACGTGCCGCGAGGGCCGCTGGCTGGTCGTCGACGAGGTGCGCCCGTTCGTGATGGACCTCGCTGGCACGGGCTGGACCTGGCTGCACTGTGGCGAGCCGCTGCGCGCGCCTTGCCGTCTGGCCGCGACCACGTCCTCGGGGCACGCCCTCCTGATGGGCGGCGCGAGCCCCGAAATGCTCGAGTGGACCCCGTCGCTGGGCTCGATCACGAGGCGACGGCCCGTGGAGCCCGCGGGGACGGCCGTTCTCGACGGGGGAACCGTGCTCGCGGCGACGGGCTCGGAGCGGCACGTGGTGTGGCTCACGTCGGACGGCCGCGAGAAGGTGTTCGAAGGGGCGCGGGACGACGGGCCGGTCGTCGCTCTGGCGCTCGCCGGGCTCTCCGTGGCGATCGCACGGGAGGCGCCCGAGGGCGTACGCGTCACGGTCTACGACCTCTCCGGAGGGGTGCGCGGCACGGTCGACCTGCTCGGCGCCGTGGAGGTGGGGCTGCGCGTGCAGGGGAGCAGGCTGGGCTGCTTCGACGACCGCGGGCGGGTGGTGTGGGTCGAGCTCCCGTCGGGTGTCGTGCTGCGCCAGCACCGGGTGTAGGCGTCAGGGGGTCGCGAGCGCGCCCTGGAGCTTCGTGAGCAGGTTCAGCACGCCCTTCTTCGTCTGCTGGTTGATCACGAACTGCGGCACCATCAGGCTGGTCTCCGTGATCAGGTCGTACGAGATGCGCGTGCCGGTGCCGTCGGCGGCGAACGACCACCGGGTGGCGTACGCGTCGAAGGCGTTCGACGACACCAGCTTGCCCGCGTAGCCATCGGCGGTCGGGCACCGCTCGACCCGGTACCGCACGGTCTTCACGGCGTTCGGGCTCACACTGTCGGTGACGACGCAGTCGCCCTTGCGCTCGAACACCTCGACCGTGGTGCCGCTGCCATCGATGCTCGCGATCCACACGGGGTCGGCGAGCTTCGCGCGCACCACATCGACGGGGAGCGGCACGACCACCTCACCGTGCACGGAGTTGTCGTCGTTCACCACCACTTCTGGCGGTGCCGCCACGGCAGCCCACACGAACATCCACATCGGATCCCCCTCGTCGCCCCACCCCGCATACGGAGCGCGCGACACACCCATTGCCTCAGAAGTACATCCGCGCCTGCGCGAACACCACCCCGGGGTACGTGCCGAACTCGCTGTTCAGGTATGTGAGCTCCTCGGGCGGGAGGGGCCCGTTCGGCCCGATCAGGTCGGTGAGCTGCACGTCGTCGGGCCGCGCCCCCACCCCCACGAACCCGCCCATCGCGAAGTCGACGTTGTTCGACACCGACCACGCGACATTCGGCGCCACGAACGCGGAGGGGTCGAGCACGTTCGACACGACGGCCAGCGAGGCCGACAGCGTCGGGCGGATCTGCTGGGACACCGCCAGACCCACGTACCCCACGCCCATCAGCCACACCTCGCCGCGCGAGAACCGCGGGCTGGCGGCCTTCGCGACGTACTGGTCGGGGTTCGTGGCCCCGAGCGTCTGTACGTACACCTCCCCGGACAGCGTGGTGTTCGGCCCGGGACGCCACAGGAACCCCACCGTGCCGCGCACGAAGGGGTCTCCGCCTCCCTGGGGCGCCGTCACCGCGATGTCCGAGGTGATCCCCACCGGTCCCACCGCCGTGACGACGCTCGTCCCCACCACGGCATCGCCGCGCACGCTGCCGAGGAACAGGCCGAGGTCGGTCACGCCCACGGTCGTCTGCCCATAGGCTGCGACGATCAGCCCCTCGGGGCTCCACGCGCCCGCGTACGCCGCCGCGAGCGAGAGCTTCGTCGCGACTCCGGAGTAGAGGTCGGCGCGCAGGGCGTCGATGCCGGGCTTGTACTCGGAGTCGATCACGGCCGGTGTGAACGGGTTCACGAGGTCGAGCGGCGTGAAGATGGCCGCGTTCCCGAACGTGATGGGCTGACGACCCACGGTGAGGCCCAGGCCGTCGGGGCGCCACGAGACGTTGAACCGGTCGACCCGCCCGCGCAGCGTGAGGTCTTCGTCGAACGCCACCCAGGAGAGGTCGACCAGCTCGGGCGCCTGGAGGCCCACCCCCGTGGAGGCGCCGAACCCGCCGGTCGAAGCGGACGCGGTGAGCGCGGTGACCGTGTGGTGGCCCTCGAACGACCAGTCCTTCCACTTCGCGGCGAGCTTCATGCGGTTGTCGAACACGCCCTGACCCGACGGGTCGGACGGCAGCAGCGTGCTCTCGTAGGGGAACGTGGCGGTGAAGAAGGTCTTCAGGTCGCCGTGGACGGTGACCTCGACCTCGTCGGCCCACGCCGCTCCCAGGAGTGCTGCGAGCGCGATCACCGCCGTTCGTCCGTCTCGATCCGGCCGTCGACCAGGTGCACCACGCGCTTGGCGGCGTCCATCACCTTGGGGTCGTGCGTGGCGAAGACGAAGGTGATCCCGTGCTCTTCGTTGAGGGTCTTCATCAGCTCGATCAGCGAGTGCCCGGTCTTGGAGTCGAGGTTCGCGGTGGGCTCGTCGGCGAGCACGAGCGCAGGCTTGCCCGCGATGGCCCGCGCGACGGCCACGCGCTGCTGCTGACCTCCGGAGAGCTCGCTCGGACGGCGGTCTCCGAGACCCTCGAGCCCGACGTCCTTCAGGGTCTGGAGCACGCGCTCCCGGCGCTCGGCTGGCGGGACCCCCTGGAGGAGCAGCACGAACTCGGCGTTCTCGTAGGCCGACAGCACGGGGATCAGGTTGTACGACTGGAACACGAACCCGAGCTTCGCGAGCCGCATGTCGGACAGCGCGCCCTTCGACAGCGCACCGAGCTCGACGCCGTCGACCGTGACCGTGCCGCCGCTCGGCGTGTCGAGCCCACCGATGCAGTTCAGCAGGGTGGTCTTTCCCGACCCGGAGGGGCCCATGAGGACGGTGAACTCGCCCGGGTCGATGTCGAGGTCGACGCCGTTCAGCGCCCGTACCGTGATGGTGCCCTGCTGGTAGGTGCGCTGGAGGTTCCGCACGCTCACGATGGCCATTCCCGCTCCCGTCACACGTTTCGCATGGCCTGCACGGGCTCGAGCCGCGTGATGTACCAGGCCGGGTAGATCGCTGAGAGCACCGTGAACACGATGGCTCCGAAGGAGTACTGCGCGATGCGGCCCCATCCGTAGGCGCCCTTGATGACCGCGCTCACGACGATGCCCTCCATCTCCATGGTGTCGCCGCCCATGAACGCGGAGTAGTCGAGGCCGTAGTGGACGAGCGGCCAGGCGAGCGCGAGCCCGACCACGATGCCGACGCCCGTGGAGATCAGCCCGAGCACGAGGCCCTCCGCGAGCACGAGAGTGGCGACCCGGCCCGGGCGCATGCCGATGCCGAGCAGAACCCCGAACTCGCGCACGCGCTCCATGACGCTCATCAGCACCGTGTTGAGCACGCCCATCGCGACGATCAGGCCGATGACGATCATCATCACGTCGGCGCTGACGCGGTCGAGCTTGATGAGCGCGACGATGTCGGGCAGCGCTTCGTCCCAGGTGAGCACGGAGAGGCCCGCCGGCGTGACGGATCGCGCGATCTCGCGGGCTTCGTGGGCCGCACGTGGGTTCTGCAGGTGCACCGTGATCTGGTGCGCGGCGTCGGGCGTGGCGTTGAGCTCCTGGACGGGACCCAGGGTGGTCATGCCGACGAAGCTGTCGAGCTCGGCGCCGCCGGTCCGGAACAGCCCCTTCACGCGGAACAGCCGGCTCTCGACCTCGCCGCCGCGGCTCTGGCCCATGAACACGACCTTGTCGCCGAGCCCGACCCCCAGGCGGTCGGCCATCGCGACCCCGATCAGGATGCCCCGATCGTCGGCGTCGTCGAGCCACTCGCCCTCGACGACCTTCTCGTCGAAGTCCGTGACCTGGCTCTCGGCCGCCGCACGGACGCCGCGCAGGCCGATGCCCACGCTGTTCGTGGGGCTCGTGAGCAGCCCGCCCACCTGCATGCGGGGCGCGATCACGGCCGTGGGGAGGGCTTCCTGGAGCTTCGCGGAGAGCGCGGCGACGTCGTGCACGACGTACTCGGGCTCCTCCTCCTTCGTGTACTCGGGGTCTTCGATGACCACGTGGCCCGCGAGGGTGGAGATGCCGCTGCGGAGCATCTCCTTGTAGGAGCCCTCCTGGAGGGTGATCATCAGCACCATCATGGCGAGGCCGAACGCGATGGCCGCGCCCGTGAGCAGGGACCGCCGGAGGTTCCGGGTGAGGTTGCGGGCAGCGAGCTTCAGCAGGCGCATCATTCGGTCCGGATGGCTTCGACGGGGTCGAGGCGGGAAGCGCGCCACGCGGGCAGGAGGCTCGCGACGGCGCTCACGAGGAGGAGCGCGCCGAGGATGCTGGCGACCGTGAGGGGCTCGACCTTGCCGTGCATCACGGGGTCGAGCGTGACCCCCTGGAACGACATGCCGTTCGGGTTGCCGCCCGACATGTCGAAGCCGTAGCGCACGAGCCAGAAGTCGAGGAGGGCGCCGATGGACAGCCCGATCGACCCCGCCAGCGCAGCCATGAACACGCTCTCGGCCACGACGAGCTGCACCAGGCGGGCGGGCCGGAGCCCGATGGCCTTGAGGACCCCGAGCTCACGGGTGCGTTCGAACACCGACATCATCATGGTGTTGAGGATGCCGAAGCTCGCGACCGTGAACACGAGGCCGAGCATGATGGCCGACGAGAACTTCGTCATCGCGAGCATCTGGCTGGTCTGCGGGCTGGCCTCCTCCCACGTCTGCACCTCGGTGCCGTCGGGAACGGCCTTCACCACGGCGTTCTTGAGGGGCACGAGATCATCGCCGTCGACCCCGACCACCGTGATCTTGTGGACCTGATCGGGGAGCACGAGCAGCTCCTGGAGGTCGGCCAGGCGCATCATCGAGCCGGTCTTGTCGAGCGCGGTGTTCCCGCTCCGGAACAGCCCCACGACCTCGTACAGCGCGTTCCCGAGGCTCCCGTCGGAGGCCTGGGTGACGACCACCACGGTGTCGCCCACACCGACCTCGATCTCGCTCGCGAGCCCGACGCCCAGCACGATCTCCCCCGTGCCGTCGTCGCTGAGGAACCGCCCGTCGACGATGCGCTCGTCGGCCCGCGTGACCTCCGCCTCGTGGGAGGGCTCGACTCCGACGAGCTGACCGCCGGTGGTCTCCTCGGGACCCCCGATCAGCGCGAAGCCGTTGAGCTGCCCCGCCGCGCGCGCGACCTCGGGCAGGGCCCGGATGGACCCGAGGGTGGCGTCGGCCTCGGGCACGGTGTCGTACATCCGCCGGCTCGTGGGGTACGCCGGGTGGTGGACCTGGAGGTGGCCGAGCTGCTGCTCGACCATGACGTCGAACATCGTGGCGGACATGCCATCGGTGAACGCGGTGACCGCCATGCACAGCGCCACCGCGATGGCCATGGCGAACGCCGTGATCAGCGAGCGGCGCTTGTGCCGCCAGAGGTTCCTCCAGGCCAGCCGGACGAGCATGTCAGCGCTTCAGGGCCTGGAGGGTGAACGTCTTGTCGGGGAGGTCGACGTCGAACTGGAGCTCCTCGTACGCGATCTTCGTGTACTCGCCGGGCTTGTCGCCGGGCGTGAGCGTCATGAGCATCGGCACCTTGCGGCCGTCGATCTCCTTCACGTCGGAGAAGCCCATGGTGCGCTGCAGACCCCCCTTCTCGTCGAAGTACTCGATGGAGACGGGCACGCGGTCGGCCGCGATGGTGACCACCACCTTGCCCCACACCACCGGTGCGTCGGGCTTCGGCACGAG
This sequence comes from Myxococcota bacterium, assembly GCA_041389565.1. GTDB lineage: Bacteria > Myxococcota_A > UBA796 > UBA796 > JACKEQ01. The sequence goes on along the minus strand of JAWKRP010000025.1, from coordinate 77,233 downwards.
CTCGATGATCCAGGGCTGCTCCTTCGCTTCGGGCGTGGGCTTCTGGGTGAGCGTGGCCGTGTAGTCCTCGGACATGCGGGACTGCTTCACGAGGTCGTCGTTGCTGAAGTGGCTGCCCATCCAGCTCCCGCCCATCATGCCGGCGGGGATCTTCATCGTGCGGTCGACCTTGGGGAGGTAGTTCCACAGGTTGTCGCCGACCTTCAGCGTGCTCGTGCCGGCGTCTTTCGCGGGCTCGAGGATCGTGATCAGGCTGTTGTCGGTGCCCTTGGAGAGCGCGCGCATCTTCATCGTGCGCTCGAACCGGTCGGTCTTGACCTGCATCGAGATGGTCGCCTGGGAGCTCTCGCCGCGCGCCACGTCGTCGGTGGCGTCGAGCAGCTCGTCGATCGTGGGCTCGGGATCGGCCGCGAACGCGGGCCCGGCGAGGGTGAGCAGGGCGAACAGCCCCAGCGTGGTGGCACGGAAGCGCTTCATCTCGACTCCTTTCGAACCTCGTCCCACCGCTCCAGGAGCTTCGGGTACTCGGATTCCATGAATGCGTACACATCCCTGAACGCCTGGAGGCGCTCGCGTCGTTCCGCCGGCTCGTCGGCCATCACCGCGAGGCCCCGATCGGCCAGCTCGCGTGCGATGCGCAGGCGGGGAATCGCGCTCCGCAGCACGTGATCGAGCCCGGCGGGGTGGAGCTCGAAGTACATGGCGCGCGTGCCGGGCACGGGGACACGCTGGATGAGACCGATCTGCATGAGGGCCCTCGTGGCCTGGCTGATCGCTCCGCGCGATGCCTGGAGTGCTTCAGCGAGCTCTCCGGACGACTGGCGCGGCGGATCGCACACGAGCAACAGCCCGATGACGCGGCCGTACATGCGCGGCAGCCCCTCGGACTCGAAGATCAGGGCCATCTCCTCGATGAAGTGTTCGAGCAGGATCCGGCCTTCTGGGTCCACGAGGGCTCCGAGTTGTCGAACTTTCACTAACTTGTGAAAGTTCATCCCGTCAAGGGAGCCGCTCTCGATCGTATGCTGGCGGGATGCAGGACTTCCCCGATCTCCCGTTCGAGCAGCGGTACGAGATCCTCCAGCAGCTCGGGATGGGCGGCATGGCCGTGGTGTACCGGGCGCGCGACCGCGTGCTGGGTCGCGAGGTCGCGCTGAAGCAGAGCACCGACCTGCAGGATCGCTTCGCGAACGAGATCCTGCTCACCGCCCGGCTCGACCACCCGAACATCGTGACCGTGCTCGATGCCGGCCTGCTGAACGGAGCCCTGACGTTCGCGATGCCCATCGTGGAGGGCGTCACGCTGCGCCATCTGATGCGGGCGCGGTTCGCGGGGAAGCCCGTGTACGGGCGCCCGGTGACGCTCCACCGCGTGATCGACGCGCTCCGCATCGCCTGCGGGGCCGTGGGGTTCGCGCACGGACGCGATGTCGTGCACCGCGACCTGAAGCCCGACAACGTGATGGTGGGGCCGCACGGCGAGGTGGTCGTGCTCGACTGGGGCATCGCGAAGGTGCTGGGCGAGGACGAGCCCGAGGTCGAGCGCATGAACGCGGGGCTCACCGACATCGTTCGTGCACAGGCCCTGACGGACGGCATCCTCGGCACGCCCGGGTACGTGGCTCCGGAGAACTTCGCCGACGGCGACCACGACCCGCGCAGCGACGTGTTCGCGCTCGGTTCCGTCCTGTACAACGCGCTCACCGGCCGGAGCGCGTTCCGGGGCAAGAGCACCTTCGAGATCCTGATGGCGCTGAAGAAGCGTCGGAGACGGGCGATCCGGGGCACCATGCACATCCCGCGCGGCCTGGCGGCGGTCTGCAGGCGCGCGCTCGCCTGGGAGCCGTCGGAGCGGTACGCCAGCGCGAGCGACATGGCGCGCGACCTCGAGGAGTGGCTCGAGGGCAACAAGCAGCGCGAGGTCGCGTGGGCGAAGGCCGACCAGCTCGTGGCCGAAGCCCAGGTGCTGCTCGAGCAGACCAGCCAGGCCCGCAAGCGCGCCTCTTCGCTCCGTCAGGACGCCGCGCTGCGCCGCGAGACCCTCGCTCCTCACTCCCCGCTGTCCGAGAAGGAGGGGGTGTGGGCGCTGCAGGACCATGCCGAAGCGGCCGACATGGCCGGCGATCTGGCCGAGCAGCACGCGCTCGACCTCCTGCTGGGCGCGAAGGTGCACGTGCCCGAGCACACCCAGGTGGCGGAGCTGCTGACCCAGACGCTGCGCGACAGCCACCTGCGGCTCGAGGCAGCGGGCCGGATGCGCGAAGCGGCCCGTGTGGGCCACACGCTCCGGTTCCACGACGATGCGGGTCGGTACACGGCCTACCTCGAGGGCGAAGGCACGCTGAGCCTGCGCACGGAGCCCGCAGCGAGCGCCACGCTCGTGCCGCTCGAGGAGGTCGGTCGGCGGTTGGTGCCGGGCAAGCCCGTGCCTCTCGGGCCCACGCCCATCGAGCCGCGCTCGCTGGCCTTCGGCGCGTACGTCGTCGAGCTCGTGTCCCCCGGTCTCCCCGTGATCCCGGTGCCCGTGCTGATCCGGCGTCGGGGCCTGTGGCCGCCCCTCCAGGCCGAGCACACCGAGGCGGTTCGCCTGCCTGCGCCCGGATCGCTCGGCGCAGACGAGTGTTTCGTGCCCGCGGGCCACTACGCGAGCCGACGGACGCGGGAGCGCTGGCACTGGTGCGACGCGTTCGTCATCGCGCGGGACCCCGTCACCTGGGATGCCTACGGCCGGTTCCTGGAGGTCGCACCGGAGTGGGCTCCCGACACTGCACCCGGGCGTCCGGACACCCCGGTCCACAGCGTGCCGATCGCGGCGGCGCGGGCCTACGCGGCGTGGGTCTCCGAGCTCGATGGGCATGCGTGGCGGCTGCCGACCGAGCCGGAGTGGGAGAAGGCCGCGGGCGGCGTGGACGGCCGCAGGTTCGTGTGGGGGGCCCACGCGGATCCGGCGTGGGGCCGCTTCCGGGACAGCCTTCCGGACGGACCCCGCGTGGCGTCCGTCACGGCCGAGACGCTCGACGTGAGTGTCTACGGGGTGCGCGGGATGGCGGGGAACCTGGCGGACTGGTGCGAGGGGCCCGGCGACGTGGCGCGCGGGGGCTCGTGGCTCGACGACGCCCGACGCAGCGAGATCGCGGTGCGCCGGGTCCTCCGGAAGGGGCAGTGCGCGGAGACCGTGGGGTTCCGCCTCGTGCGCACGCCGTAGCGGCCGGTCAGCCCGGGATCGCGAGCGGGCGGCTGTCGCCCGGAGGCGGCGGGGGCGCGTCGTCGTTGCCTGCGGGCGGGAGATCGCCCGGACGGAGCGGGCCGCTCGGAGCCGGTGCGGGAGGCGCGGCCTGGGGACGGGGCGGACGCGACGACGGGGGCGGCGGCGGAGGCGGCGCGTACTGGGGCTCGGGCTTCGTGGCGCGGCGTCGGGAGAAGTCGCCGAACATCAGGGTGGCCTGCAGGCCGACGTGCGGGAACGTGAACTTCGGGTCCATTCCGCCACTCGCGACGCCGATCACGTTCAGCGGGAGCATGGCGTAGAGGTTGCCCTCGAGCCCGGCCCAGTGCCCGACGGCGACCCCGGCACCGAACGAGGGGCGCGTGTACACGAAGCCGGCGTCGAAGCGGCCGGACCCTTCGCCGTGCACGCCGATCCACCCGGCCCCGACGGTGTTGTAGCCCGTGAGCCACAGCCCGCCGCGCTTGCTCTGGAACCCGAAGTGCGCGCCGCCCATCGCCATGTTGGCGTACGGACCGTTGCAGAAGTGGCCCTCCCCACCCTTGCGGCGGCCATTCCCGACGCCGTACCCGATGCCGCCGACGCATCCGAGCACGTTGGGCCCGAGCTGACCGGGGACGTCCCACGGGAGCACCGCCTGGTGCACGGTGACGCCGCCGCCGCCGTAGCTCTGCGCCGCTGCGGACGTGGAGAACAGGGCGAGGGCCGCCAGGGCGGCGAGACGGGGAGCGGACGACGGACGATGGCGCATGGCGGGGCCTCCAGCAGCACGACACCGTTCGACGCGCTCCGTGTCACTTCATTCGGATCTTTCCTCCCGCCCATTGACGAAGTCCGCGGACCAGGGGAGAGATCGTCCAGGAGGTCGTGCGGCGCGAGCATGCGGCGGGCGGCGGAACGGTTGCATCCCTGTCTGGAGTGCGGCGCGTGTTGTGCGGCATTCCGGGTGAGCTTCTATTGGGCGGAGGCCGACGACGGTCACGGCTCGGTGCCGGCCGACCTCACGGTGCCCATCTCGCCGCATCTGCGCGCCATGGTGGGCACGGAGCGCGCGCCCCCGCGGTGTGTCGCGCTGCAGGGCGAGGTGGGCGTGCAGGTGGAGTGCTCGATCTACGCGGCCCGATCGTCGACCTGTCGGGAGTTCTCGGCCTCTTTCGAGGATGGCACGCCCAACGCGATGTGCGATCGCGCCCGGGCCCGTCACGGGCTGCGTGCGTTGACCCCTGCCGACTGGACGGAGAGGCGCCCCACGGCGGCCTGACCGCGGTATCGTGTGGCATGGCACACGATGCTCCGGCCGCCCGCGAGGTCTTCACCACCCCGCACGAGACGATTCCGCTCGACTGGTTCGAGGGCCCCGTCCAGGCGGTGTACGTCCACGATGCCCACGGGCCCTGGTACGTGTTCGCGCTGCCCTCCGAGTCGGCGCGCGACCGGCTGTTCTGTATGCGTCCCTTCGCCGATCCCGCCGTCGCAGAGGGCCTCGCCGACGTGCAGACCCTCGAAGACGCCGACTGGCTCGAGCGATTCGGACGCGAGGAGCTGCTCCCGGCGTGCCTGCCGATCGGGTTCGAGGTGCGTCGGCTGGATGGGGTCGTCGTGGCGGTGGTCCCGATGACCGACGCAGCGCTCGAGGCGGCGGTCCCCAGGCTCGCGAACGCCATCGCGGGGTCGTTCGCGCCCTGAGCTCCGGTTGCCGGGAGCTGGATCGCTTGCTCCTCCCGGAGCTCCCGTTGCCGTAGCCGCCCCGGAACAGGGTGCGGTGGGTCCCAGACGGATATCATCACCGCGATGGCGCTCGAACCGGGGACCCAGGTTGGAGGATACGAAGTCCTGGACCTCCTGGGCTCCGGGGGGATGGCGTCCGTCTACCGGGCGCGCCACCTCGTGCTGGGCTCGCGACACGCGCTGAAGGTGCTGCGGAGCGACCTCGTGGCGAACGCGGGGATCCGGCAGCGGTTCCTCGACGAGGGGCGGGTACAGGCCCAGCTCCAGCACCCGGGCATCGTGCGCGTCACCGACCTCGTCAGCGAGCCCGGCGTGGCGGGGCTCGTGATGGACCTCCTGCACGGAACGCCCCTCGACGTCGAGCTCGAGCGGGGGGCGCTGTCCGTCGAGCGCGCGTCCGCGTGGATGCTCCAGGTGCTCGGCGCGGTGGGATACGCGCACCAGCACGGCATCGTGCACCGCGACCTGAAGCCCTCGAACCTGTTCATCGTGGAGCCGGAGCCCCGGTCGGGCGGCGAGACCCCCGCGCCGACGCGCCGCACGATGCGGGTGCTCGACTTCGGCATCGCCAAGCTGACGGGGAAGGCGCGCACCCTGATCGACGAGACCGTCGGCACGTACGCGTACATGAGCCCGGAGCAGATCCGGAATGCGTCGGCGGTCGACCAGCGGTCCGACGTCTTCGCGCTGGGCGCCGTGCTGTACGAGATGGTCACGGGGCACCCGGCGTTCGAGGGCGACTCCGACTTCGCGACGATGCAGAAGGTGGCGTCGGGCCAGCACACGCCGCTCGCCGACTACGGCGCGAACCTGCCGCCATCGCTCGAGGGCGCCATCACCCGTGCGCTGGCGCTCGACCCCGCCGACCGCTTCCCCGACTGCGCGGCCTTCGCGGGGGCCCTGCGCAAGCACGTGCGCCCCGAAGACCTGCTCGTGCTCGAGGACTGGCATGGGGTCGAAGCGCCCCCTCCGGTCCTGCTGGGCGGGGCGGCCGCGGCGACGTGGAACGGCATGCCGCTCGATGCGGACGACCTCGAGGCCGGTCTCCAGACCCTCTCGGAGGCGCCGACCGAGATCGAGACCCTGTCCGACGCCCCCACCGACAGCGCGCCCGAGACCGTCCGGTCCTCGGCACCCCTCGTCGCGGAGGTGGAGGTGGAGGACGAGGCGCTCACCCTCGCCGATCCGCCACCGGTCCTCATCCCCGAGGTGGTGAAGGAGAAGCCGAAGCTCCCGGCGCGGGCGCCGACCACGGCGATCACGCACGAGCGCCACGAGATCGCCGTCCGCGCGGCCGGTGCCGCGCAGGTGCTCGCCGGGCTGCTGAACACCTTCGCCCTGTGGATGGTGATGTGCTGGGGCCTTCCCTGGGTGTTCTCGGCGGTGTTCACCGTGCTCGGCCTGCCCGGGGTGTTCGTGTGGATGAGCTGGTTCGCGAGCCTGCTGGGCTGCGGGCTGCTCGTGCTGGGCCCGCTGGAGATCCTGTCGGGTCTTCACGCCATCCTGGCGGGCGCTTCCGCGCGTCGCACCGTGCAGCGCACCGCCATCCTCGAGCTCGTCGCCGTGGGGATGGGCGGGCTGCCGTCGTTCCTCGTGGGGCTGTGCATCACGGGCCTGCTGCTGGCCGTGCCGGCCCCTACGGAAGAGGATTGACGCCCAGGATCCGCAGGATCCACGTGCCGATGTACAGCGGGACCAGCCAGAACAGCGTCCACCCCATCAGCAGCCAGGCGGGCGGCTCGAAGCGGCGCGGGCTGCGCGTGGCGAGGCGCACCAGCCCGATGGCGCCCGCGGCGTTGATCCACGCGAGCAGGGCCAGGCCCGACGGGCTGTAGAAGAACGCGGCGATGAGATCGAAGCGGACGGCGTGCACCCAGGCCCGCGTCATGCCGCACTGGGGGCACGGCTGGCCGGTGGCGAGGATCATGGCGCAGGTGTCGCCGAACTTCTCGCCGGTGGGGAAGGCCACCCACTCGGGGCCCATCGGCTGGAAGAACAGCGCGAGGCCGTCGGAGATCGACGCGAGCCCCACGAGCACGAGCGGCCAGACCCACCACGGCGCGGTGCGGGACGTGACGAAATCCGTGAAGGCTCCGATCCGCTCGATCATGTCGAGGGCTCTAACCGTGCCTGCAGGTCTGCGAAGAAGGGAAGGGCGGCGAGCACGGCCCGCAGGTCGGGCGGGAGGGGGGCGACCACCGCGACCGGCCCGTCGGGCAGGGGGAGATCGAGCGACCAGCAGTGGAGCGCGAGGCGCTCGAGGCCGCGCAGTCGCCACTCCCGGTTCACGCGGGTGTCGCCGTGGGTGGAGTCGCCGAGGATGGGGTGCCCGAGCCCCGCGAGGTGCCGGCGCACCTGGTGGTAGCGCCCGGTCTCGGGGCGCGCGACCACGACGGAGCACCGCGGATCCGGACCGCTCGCGAGCACCTCGAGGTGCGTGACGGCCTCTTGTTCCGTGCCCTCGCGGCGGAGCGGACGCGACACGACCGCGCCGTCGTAGCGGTCGGCACGGCCCCGGACGAGGGCGAGGTAGCGCTTCGTGCCGGTGTGCAGGGCCTGTTGGAGCGCCGGGACCGCGTCGGCGGACAGGCCGAACAGCAGGCACCCGCTGGTGGGGCGGTCGAGCCGGTGCACCGGGAACACGTGGATCCCGAGCGCGTCGCGCACCCGGGTGAGCATCACGTCGCGATCGGGCGCGAGCTGGGTTCGATGAACGAGAACGCCCGCGGGCTTGTCGACGATGACGTAGTCGACTCCGCGGGCGAGAAAGGTCGGTTCGGGCGGCGGGGACCCGGTGGAGGGTTCCCGCTCGTCCGGCACGGCAGGATCTACCAGTAGATCCACACGGCGAGGAGCACGAAGACGGCCTGCATCGTGATGACCGTGCTGGCGACGCCGCCCTCGACGAGCTTCATCGCATCCTTCTGGATCTGCTGGGGAGTGATCATCGGTGTGTCCTCACGTGCAAGGGTCAAGCAGTGCGCGACATTGCGCTCACCCAGGGGCGATGCAGTGTCCGTGCCAAAGGTTCGGAGATGGGGTCGGGGTGGGGAATCCCGGGCGTCAGACCGTGAGATCACGCCGTCGGACCCGATCGCGGTGCTCGCAGGGGAAGTGGGGCGCGCATGTCCCACCCGGGCCCCGGTGTCCCCAGGAGGTGCGGCAACTTGATCCGCGCTTGCGCTGGAGGCCGCACCTCCGGTAGCTAGAGGCATGCGTTCCTCCCTCGTCGTCCTCGCGTTCCTCGCCGTCGCCTGCTCTCCTGCCCAGCGGGACTGGCGCCTCGCGAAGCGCTCCAACACCTCGGAGGCCTACCGGGCCTTCGCCCACGCCAACCCCACGGATCCGCACCGGTCCGAAGCCCTCGAGCGCACCGAGCAGCTCGACTGGCAGCACGCGCTCACCCGCGACTCCGAGGAGGCGTGGAGCACGTACGTCGCCTTCCATCCGGGCTCGGCGCGGATCGGAGAAGCGCGCGCGAAGCTCGAGGAAGCCCGCTGGAAGTCGGCGGTCGCGCAGAATTCCCGCCAGGGCTACGACCTCTACCTGGGCAGCCACTCCACGGGCCCGCACGCCGACGAAGCGCGCGGCCGGCTCGACGAGATCGCCTGGGCCGAGGCGGATCGCGAGGGCACCATCGAGAGCTACGCGAAGTACATCGTGCGCTACCGGAACGGTCCGCACGCGGCCGAAGCGGAGCGGAAGCGGGAGGAGCTGTTCTGGCAGAAGGCCGTCGCATCCGACAGCCCGCTCGACTACCGCATCTACTTCGACAAGTTCCCGAAGGGCACGCACGCCGACGAGGCCCGCAGCGCGGTGGAGGGCTTCAAGTTCTCGGGCGTGGCGGTGCGGCTCGTGGTCCGTTCGACCCAGCGCGGCGACTCCGTCAAGACGTGGAAGTCGAACCTCGACACCACGCTCGGGAAGTGGCTGCGCGACTCCGGGTTCAAGGTCGACTGGATGGATGTGGTGGATGCCCGCGGCAAGGTGGTCGACCCGTTCGCCGACCTGCTCGTGGAGGTGCCGGAAGACCACGCGGCCCTCGTGGTCGTGCTCGAGGAGAAGCGCGGGCGGCCGTTCAATCCCGCGGGGTTCGCGACCGACGTCGACGCGGAGCTGTTCGTGGTGCCGCCGGCGCGCGACAAGCCCTTCCTCCAGGCGAAGGTCGACGCCACGACGAGCCCGAAGGTGGTCGCGGAGAACGAGCTCGCGCTGCACCTCGACGCGCAGAAGCAGCTCGGGATCGAGATCAGCAAGGCCAAGCTGGGGCTGTCGGATTGGAAACGCTGAGCGCCATCGTCGAGGTGGGCTTCACGTGGGACGGCATCCCGATTCCGCCGGAGGAGCGGGTGCGTCTGGCGCTCCAGCCCGAACGCGACGCGCTGGCCCTCGAGGTGGAGGCGCCGCTGCACGGAGACCCCCTGCCGTCCGGGCCCCCCGGTCCGACGCCCGGCCTGTGGGACTACGAGGTGGTGGAGCTGTTCGTGGCCGGGCTGGCGCCCGCGGGCAAGCCGGTGCCGTACCTCGAGGTCGAGCTGGGCCCGCACGGGCATCACCTGGTGCTCGACCTGATGGGGGTGCGGAACCCCGTCCGCACCGAGCTCCCCATCGAGTACGTGGTGCGGCGGATGGGCGATCGCTGGCACGGGTCGGCGCGCATCCCGTGGCGCCTGCTCCCGGCGCGTCCCGCGCGGTTCAACGCGTACGCCATCCACGGAACCGGCGCGTCCCGGCGGTACCTCGCGATGACGCCGGTCCCCGGTCCCCACCCGGACTTCCACCGCCTCGAGCGCTTCTCGCCCTGGCCGCTCCGGTAGCTACCGGTCGCAGCGGAAGACGAAGGCGGGCGGCACGTTGGCCCACGCCACCCGGCTCCGGTCGACCGTACGGAAGTGCTCGCTCAGGAAGGCCTTGAACCGGCGCGCGGCGGGGAGGGGCTGTGCGTGCCAGTAGGTGAACGTGACCATGCGGCCGTCGGGCGCCATCGCGTCGAGGATGCCGTCGAGGATGGTCTTCTGCATCTCGACCGGCCAGATCGCCCACGGGAGGCTGCTGACGACGCGATCGACGGGGGAGTGGCCCCATGCAGCCGTGATGTCCGGGAGGTCTTGCGCGAACCGCTCCTCGACGCGGACCTCGGGGAAGCGCGCGCGCAGGGACACCGCGAGCTCGGCGTTCGGCTCGAGCACCACCAGCGGGTTGTCGGGGTGCCGCGCCACGAGCTCGGCGGTCATCGGGCCGGTGCCCGCGCCGACCTCGGCGACCACGTGACCCGGCCGGATGTCGGCTTCGTCGATCATGATGCGCGCGAGCTGGGTGCCCGACGGCGCGACGGCCCCGATGGTGACGGGGTCGGCCAGGAACTGCTTCAGGAAGACGCGCGATGACACGGGTCCCGAGTACCGTACAATGGCGTCGGATGCACGCGGTCGCGCCGGTTCTGCTTCTCGTGACGCTCGGGGGATGCGCTCCCGAGGCCGTGGAGCGGCCGCGTCCGGTGTTCTGCGACGACTGGGAGCAGCCCTACGACGGGCTCGACGGCGACTGCATCGTCGGCAACGAGTTCGACTTCGATGGCGACGGGTTCGTGACGGATCGCCTGTGGACCTGGGACGGCTGGGTCGACGCGCTCCCGATGGCCCGCGCGTACGCCCTCAGCCAGGGACTGAACCCGCTCGACGTGAAGGGCGGCGACTGCGACGACTTCGATGCGGCGGTGTTCCCCGGCGCCCCTGGCGAGCAGCCGTACGACGCGATCGACACGAACTGCGACGGGGCGAACGACTTCGACGTCGACGGAGACGGGTGGATCCCCGTCGGGTACTGGAACGACGTGGCGTGGTTCGTGGCCCAGTACCAGGACGGCTTCGCGACGTTCGAGGTGCGGGAGGGCGACTGCGACGACGCGGATCCGTTCGTGAACCCCGACATGGAAGACGTGCCGTACGACGGGCACGACACGAACTGCGATCGCCGGAACGACTTCGACATCGATGGCGACCACTACATCGCGGCCGGGTACGCCGATGCGTGGCGCGCGTGGTCGGAAGCGTACGGCATGGAGCACCCGGTCGAGGGCTTCGGCGACTGCGACGACGACAACGACTTCGTGAACCCCGGGGCGCCCGAGCGCGTGCTGTCTCCGCGCGACATCGACTGTGACGGCGATCCGCGGTCGGGGCGCCTGGCCGTGTTCGACTTCGACATCACGGGGATGGGCGCCGCGGCGTTCCTCCAGGGTCCGACCAACCAGGCCCTGCTGTTCTCGGCGGATGCCGTCGGAGCCCCCGCGGAATCGGGCCTCTTCGGGCTGGTGCTGCCCCTCACGCCCGATCTCGACGACCCTCAGTCGGTGGTGCGGCTGCTCCCGGATCGCGCGTCGCTCGTGGGCATGCGTCCCCTGTGGAACGGGCTCGCGGTGACGGTCGTCGAGCCGGAGCGGTGGGGCACCTTCGAGCTCGGCACGGGTGGGTTCGGCCCGGTGGTCGACGAGCTCGAGTACACCGACGAGGTGGTGACGGGCGAGAGCCTGGTCGCGCTCGTCGACGGGGACGTGGTGTGCGGGGGCGGTCCGACACGCTGGCTGCAGGCGGGCGAGACCACCCCGTCGGTCGAGCAGTGCGGGGCGGTCGAGAGCGTGCCGGTGCTGTGCGGTCCGGAGTGTGTCGCGCACACGGGGCGGGGCGAAGATCCGCTGCCGTGGTCGTCTCCCACCCGGATCTCGGGCGGCACCGCGCTGATCGAAGGCCGCGTGTTCGCGCCCGACGGGTCGCAGCCCTTCGCGATCACGGGCGCCGACGACGCGGCGGTGTCGGGCGGGGCGGCCGCCTGGATCCAGGATGGCCAGGTGTACGTCCAGGGCGCGTTCGGGGCGGTCGGGCCGCTGCTCCCGGTCCGCTCCGACAGCGCCATGCTGTCCGACGGGCCCGTTCCCGTGGGGTTCTACGCCGACGAGGTGCACCTCGGGGCCTACTACGGGTACCTCACCGTCCTCGCCATCGAGCACGGCCCGTCGGGCGACCGCATCGCGATGGCGCGCTTCGATCCGTAGTCGCGGCGCGCATCAGCGCTGCGAGATGAACAGGTTCCCGACGCACATCTCGTCTTCCGTGCCCTCGCCCCAGTTCGCGGCATCGGACCGGTCGTTCTCGAAGGTGCACGACAGGAACATCTCGTCGCCCGGCTCGAACCCGACGGGCTCCATGAACCGGTAGTTGAGCTGCCAGTCGAAGTCCCAGTCCTCGACGCGGAGCAGCTCGTCTTCGGAGCCGTCGGCACGGTCGATCCGCACGAGACCCTTCCGACCGAGCTCGTGCATGTGGAGCATGCTGGCGTGGATGTCGAAGCCAGCCGTGAGATCGAGCTCCTCGTTCAGCAGCTCGAAGAACGGCCGGGGGTCGCCGCCCTGGGTGTGGGTGGTCTCCTGACCGGGGGGCAGCGGCATGTTCCCGAGGGGCCACAGCGGGTTCAGGAAGGGCGCGAACGCACCGAGCCGCTCGACCTGGGACTCCGTGATGAGCTCGATGGAGGTCTGGTCGGGCGTTCCGTCCCACGCGGGCGTGTTGTAGTGGAGCTGGAGCACGATCAGGCTGCCCTCGGGCACCGCGATGCCCACCCCTTCCGGGAACAGCACGGCGCCGTTCCCGGGCACCCACTGCGCGACCTGCTGGATGGGGACCTGGGTGCCCTCCGCCCCGCTCGGACCGCCGAAGCACGTGTACCCCGGCCCCTCCTCCGCGGTGTCGAAGTCGCGGAAGGTGTCGATCACCCCCGCACCGGCGATGCCGTCGGGGCGCACCAGGAAGGCGGCCACATGATGCACGACGGTCTGGTTGTCGGGCTTCACCTCGAACCCGGTGACGTAGCGGGTGCCCGATTCGGGCCACTCGGTGAGGAAGCAGCGGTAGTCGTCGTCGACCGTGGCGATGGGGGAGTACGGCTCCGGGAGCTCGAGGCGCACGTCGACCCGGGGGAGCTGCACCGAGATGGGCGGGAGCGGCTCTCCCTCTTCGGCAGGGTCGCCTTCGGGCATCCCGCCGTCGAGCCAGGCGCGGAACAGGGCGATCTGGTCGTCGGACAGGCTGGGGTCGCCATCGTAGGCGCGACCGGGGCTGGCCTTCCACGGCGGCATCTGCCGGGACTCCACGGCGTTCACGACGAGCTCGCCGACCCGCTCGACGTCGGCGTACGTCTCGAGGGGGAACGGCCCGATCCCACCGGCGTCGTGGCAGCTGTTGCACCGGTTGTCGACGATGGGCTTGAGGTCGGCGTAGTACGTGGGTGCGGGGTCGGTGCAGCCGACGGCGACAGCGGCGGTGGCCGCGAGGGCGACGATGCGCATGATTCCCCCATGAGAATGCAGCCCGGCGTAACACGGCGGCCGGTTACGGGGACGGCGATGCGTGCGTGGCTCCCGGTGCTGATGGTGGCGTGCGGCTCGGCGGAGCCGGTGCAGCTGCTCGACAATGGCGCGTGGGCCCCGGTCCCGACGGGGGATCCGCTCGCCGGGTTGCCGTGCTCGGAGAATGCGTGGCGCCAGGAGGGCATGGCCGTCGAGATCGAGACGGAGGGCTGCTCGCCGGTCGCGCTCCGCCAGACGCTGTTGGAGCCGATCGAGCCGGGAGACTCGCTCGAGATCGTGTGGTGGCACGACTGGCTGTTCGCCGAGGAGCCCGCCGACGGGGTGCTCTCGCTGTACGTCGACGGAGCGCTCCTCTACGAGCGCGCGGAGGTGATCCCGGGCCCTCCGGCCGCGTGGACCGAGGGGTTCGAGGCCTCCGTGGGGGGCGCGGAGCTCGTGCTGCGGATCGACAACCACGGCGCGAACACGTGGGACGTGCTGCGCCTGACCCGCGTGCCCTAGCGCTCTAGAGCCGCTGCTCGCGGCTCCACCCGCTGTCGAGGTCGGTGATCTTCACGCTCACGATGCCGTTGTCGTCGACCCGGTAGCGCTCTTCGACCACCGGCAGGCCCGCCTGGTGGGCGATCTCGACCTTCGACAGGTCGGCGTCGCGCAGCGCTGGGTCGAACGGGAACCGGAGCTCCGCGAACGGCGTGAGGTCGCCGAGCGGGTTGCCGTGGTCGCCCATGCGGTCGCACTCGGCGAACCGGAAGTGCCCGATGTTGTGGACCGGACGGTACCGGCGCGTCCACTCGGAGCCCGTGGGCTCGATGCGCGCGTCGCGGGTGAGGATCGGGTCGAACGCGACGTCCGCGCCGGAGGCGAGCTCGCGGAACACGCCGAAGGTGCGCGAGAACCGCTCGTGCAGCACGGGCGCCTGGTCGCTCGAGGCGATGGCGAGGCCCACCGCCGTGGCGCCGGAGGCGTACGAGCTGCGCTTCACGCGGCGCCCGAAGACCTCCTTGAGCTGCCGGGTGACGGCCGGGAGGTCGGACCCGCCGCCGACGACGTACACCCCTGCGAGCACGGTGGTGTCGAAGCGTTCGTCGGTTCCGGGCGCGAGCACCTCGCCGATGGTGTCGATGGTCTTCTCGACCAGGGGACGCGCGACCTCGTAGAACGCCTTCACGTCGATCTGGACGGTCTCCTCGTCGAGATCGACGGCGATCTTGCGGCTGTTCGGCGTGAGCGCCTCCTTCGCGACCCGGCACCGCTCGAGCAGGGCCGTCTCGTCGGTGCTCTGGGCTCCGGCCTGCTCCAGCGCGAGGCCGAGCAGGAGGCGATCGAAGTCTTCGCCGCCGAGGTGGTTCACGCCGGCGTTCTCGAGCACGGTGTGCTGGTCGTCGCCCATCTCGACGAGCGAGATGTCGAACGTGCCGCCGCCGAGGTCGTACACGAGCACGTGCGAGCGGGCCGCGGTGAACGACTTCGCGTAGCGGTGGGCGTACTCGATACCGGCCGCGCTGGGCTCGTTGAGCATGCCGGCCACCTGGAACCCGGCGCGACGGAAGGCTTCGAGCGTGAGGAAGCGCTGTGCGCTGGACGCGCGGGCCGGGACCGCGACGAAGGTGCGGAAGGCCTCCTTCTTGCGGGGCGTGACCGGGCAGGTGCTGCGGTGGACGAGCGCCTCGCGGAGCGCGGTGAGGAAGCTGACCAACAGCTCGTCGAGCCCGATGGAGAGGGCTCCGATGCGCACCTGGGGGCAGCTCGCGGCGTCGGGGCGGGCGAGCAGGCGCTTGAAGCTGCGCAGGCCCGACCAGCCGGGCTTGTCGAGCTTCGCCAGCGCTTCGTGGCCGAACACGAGCGAGGTGCCATCGCTGGCGGCGACGCTCGGGAAGTGGTCGAACACGTCGCCGTCTGCCGACTCGAAGCCCACGACCGGGAAGTTGCCCCGGTCTGCCACGGCGACGACGGTGCGCGTGGTGCCGAAGTCGATGCCGAGATTCATCCGTTCCTCCAGAACGGTCCCGTGTAATCCCCAGGATCGGGAATGCAAGGCGCGTTTCCGCTTCGTCACCCGGCGGTCAGCGCGCCCGCAACCAGTCCCAGCAGGCGCGGATCCCGGCGTCCACGGAGCCGGGGTCCCACCCGAGCTCGCGCACGGCCTTCGCGTGGCTGGCGATGAAGCCCGGGGTGTACGCCCATGCGAGGGTCATCGAGGTGAGCGCCTGCTCCTCGCCCGTCCACCACTCGCGGAGGTCTCCGACCCGGCCGACCGGGTACGACAGCCAGCGGGGCGCGAGGAACTTCGGCGGCGGGCGCCCGACCACGTGGCCGATGCGCTCGAAGATCGCGCCGTACGTGAGGTTCTCGTCGCCGAGGATGTAGCGCTCGCCGCGCTTCCCGCAGTCGGCGGCCAACAGCAGGCCCTGCGCGACGTTCCGGGCGTCGACGAAGCAGTTCCGGCCCCGCGTGAACACCCGGGCCCGGCCCGCGGCGACCTCGACGATCATGCGCCCGGAGCTCGGCCGGGCGTCGTAGGGCCCGAACATGAAGCCCGGATTCACCACCACCGCGTCGATCCGCCCGTCGGAGACGGCGCGCAGCACGTTCTCCTCGCTGCGGCGCTTCGTGGTGGCGTACCCGTCGTCGAGCCCGAGGTCGGGCAGGTTCCAGCGGGTGGTCTCGTCGCACGGGACCCCATCGGTCGAGATGCCCACGGCCACGGTGCTCGAGGTGTGCACGAGCCGCGGAACGCCCGCCCGGATGCACGCTTCGACGACATGGTCCGTGCCCGCGACGTTCGAGGCCTCGAGCGCGGGGGTGACCGAGCGGAACAGGCTGGTCATCGCCGCGCAGTGGAACACCCGCTCGCACCCGTCGAAGGCGCGCACGAGCGCTTCGGGGTCCGAGAGTCCCGCTTCGACCCAGGTGACGGGGACCCCGTCGAGCACGGAGGTGTCAGAGGAGGCCCGCCGGGTGCAGACGACCTGATGCCCGGCCTCGACGGCCAGGGCCGCGAGGTTGGCTCCCAGGAGTCCCGTGGCACCGGTGATGGCGACCTTCATCGCTGCGGAGGTTAACAGGCGTGTCCGTTGGAGGTCGTCGTGTCCGCGATCGAGGTGCGCCAGGTTCAGTTCCCGGGAGACGCCAAGGCGTTCATCGACACCTGGTGGCCCATCTACGAGGGGAATCCGCACTGGGTGCCGCCGCTGCGCATCGACATCCTCCGCTTCCTGAATCCAGGGAAGAACCCGTTCTTCCAGACGGCCGACGTCCAGCCGTTCATCGCGTACCGCGACGGGCGCGCGGTCGGCACGATCGCCGCGACGGTCGATCGGCAGCTGGCCACGACCGAGCCGGGCGTGGGGCTGTTCGGGTTCTTCGAGTTCATCGACGACCGAGCCGTGTCGGCTGCGCTCTACGAAGCCGCGCGCACGTGGCTCAAGGGCCGCGGCATGACGCACATCCGCGGGCCGTTCAACTTCAATACGAACCACGAGTTCGGCCTGCTCACCGATGGGTTCGACGACATCCCCTGCGTCGCGAACCCCTACAACGCGCCGTACTACCCGGATCACTACGAGGCGTTGGGGCTCGAGAAGGTCCGCGACTGGTACGCGTACTGGATGGACCGCAACGGTCCGCCCGACGTGGTGAAGAAGATCGCCGAGCGCTTCATGAAGCGCCATCCCGAGGTCGAGATCCGCCCGCTCGACATGAAGCGGTACTGGGAGCAGTGCGAGGAGTTCTGGCAGCTCTACAACGACGCCTGGGAGGACAACTGGGGCCACATCCACATGGCCAAGGACGAGTTCATGGAGAAGGCGCGGGGTCTGAAGCAGATCATCGAGCCGAAGCTCGCCCTCATGGCGTACGTCGACGGGGTGCCCGCCGCAGCGTCGCTCACGGTGCCCGACTACAACCAGGTGGCGGTGAAGATGAACGGGCGGATCTTCCCGTTCGGCTGGTGGCACTTCCTCACGGGGCGCAAGAAGATCGACCGGCTGCGGGTGCTCGTGCTGGGCGTGAAGAAGGAGTTCCAGAAGCTCCCGCTCGGCGCGCCGCTGTACCTCCGTACGTGGGAGGTCGCGTGGGACATGGGCATGAACGGCGTCGAAGCCTCGCTCATCCTCGAGGACAACCACCGCATGCGGGGCGCGCTCGAGAAGCTCGGCCTCCGCATCCACAAGACGTACAAGGTGTACGAGGTCCCGCTGTAGCGAGCGCGCTGCGCGGCTCGGGGCAGTTGTGAATTCTCCGTAGGCACCCGCCCTATGGACCGGTGGTGGGTTAGTCCAGCGTCGCTGGGGCCAGTTGGGTCACGGCACGGCCGCATGGGCCGTTTGCATTGAACAACACCATTTGTTCCGCGCTCGCCGCGGATTGCGGAGGCATCGATGCGACTCTTCGGTGCAGCTCTTGGAATCACGCTCCTCGTGGCCTGTGGGCCCGATCGCAGCTTCACGTCCCTGGAGGACCGTCCGGTGGTCGACCCCACCGAGCCCGGCGCTCCGGACGACAAACCCGACCCGGCCGACCCCGGGGCGCCCCCACCCCAGGTCCAGGACGTCGACAGTGACGGCGACGGTCTGCTGGACAGCGAGGAGGCGGGCTACGGGACCGACCCCCAGAACCCCGACACCGACGGAGACGGCTGGTCGGACGCCGTGGAGCTCCTCGAGGAGAACACGATCCCGACCGACGCGTCCGACCGTCCCTACATCGGCGGCTGGCGCAAGGGGGCCTGCCGCTGGGACGTGCAGTCGACGGGGAACGGCATCGGGCAGATCGCCCAGGACTTCCAGCTCGTCGACCAGTACGGCGACACGCTGCGACTCCACGACTTCTGCGACCGCGAGGTGCTGCTCGTCAGCAGCGCGGACTGGTGCGGAGCGTGCCAGTCGGAGGCCCCGGAGCTGCAGCAGTGGTTCCAGCAGTACGAGGCGCAGGGCTTCATCGTGATCACGCTCCTCGGAGAGGGCGATCAGGACGACTGGGCCGGGTGGTTCGACCTCGAGCACCCCGTCGTGCGCGACGCGGGCTACAGCGTGACCTCCCGCTTCGTGGGGCCCGGCACCTTCTACCTGCCGTCGATGCACCTGCTGGGCGAGGGCGCCGAGGTGCTCATGCGCGAGACGTGGGTGGGCCAGAGCGACGTGGTGAGCGCGCTCCCGTAGGGCTCAGCGGCCGGTCGAGGGCTCGCGTGCGAGTGGGCTCGCGACCGGCGGGGGCTTCTCGGCGCTGCCGTGCCGGGGCTTGGCCTCGACCTCGTCGAGGAGCACGGACGGGGCGGTGATCTGGAAGTGATCGCTGCCCGACCGGAAGACCTCAGTGGTCGAGTCACCGGCCATCACGGCGTCGCGGAGCGCCCTGCGGGTCAGACCCTCGAGCTCGACTCCACGGATGTGCTCCTCCCGACCGTTCGCGAACACCCGCACGAGCTCCAGGGGCTCGTGCCCGGGGACGCGCATCCGGAACAGGTCGGGGATGTCGGATTCGTACCGACGGAGCACGAGGTAGTGGTCGTTTCCGTAGGTGGCCGTGATCTTGAGGGCCTCCTTGTGGAGCCGACGGCGCGTCGCCGTGCGGTCGGGGTGGAGCTCTGTGACCATGGGGCTCCCACGCACGGTGTAGTCGCGGTCGGAGCGCCCGTGCCCGTTGCTCTGGGCGATCGCGCTCGACGGGGTGCGCGACATGTAGTGGGTGCGCACGATGCCGTCGGTCACGAGCTCGATGGCCTGAGTGGGGGTGCCCTCGTCGTCGTGCGTGCGCCAGGCGGGGGACCGCGGGTCGGACTGGGGATCGTCGGTGATGGTCCATCCCCGGGGGAGGATGCGTCGCTTCAGGGCATAGGCGCGCTCCGGAGAGCCCGAGCTCCCGAACGAGATGCGCCGCGTGCCGCTCACGGGGCGCTCGGGATCGGGCGTGCCCTGGAGCTCGGTCAGGATGCGCCTGCGGAACAGGTCGACGGCGGCCGACCCTTCCACGAGGAGCGGCCCGATGTACGGCTCCTCGGGGATGGTCGCGGCCTGCCAGGAGGTGAGCGCGCGGGCGATGTCGTCGACCGACCGCTCCAGCTCGGCGAGGCTCGGGAGATCGTCGAGGGTGCGGACGCGGATCGACCGGAGATCGGAGGTGCGCGAACCGTCGGCGGCCCGCGCGTTGCCGCTGATCTCGAGGTCGACGCTCTCGATCGGGCGCTCGACATGCATGCCGAGCGAGTCGATCACGACGAACCGGCCTCCGGACGCCCACGCGGTGACGGAAGACAGCTCGACGTCGGGGTGCTTCGCGAACCGCGCGGAGATGGCGACGGCGAGCTCCCGCAGCCGGGCGAGGTCTGGCGCGGCCCCCTTCTGCCCAAGGTGCTCGAGGGGCTCCCCCAGCGTGTAGTCCGGCGTGGTGTCGCCCTCGGAACGGCGCGCGTCGGCGGCCTCCTTCGCCGAGAGGTTCGCGACTCCCTCCTTGTACGCGGCATCGCTCCCGAGCCAGGCATCCTTCCGGACCGCCAGGGGGGCATCGCCGATCACGAGGTCGGTCGCGACGAGCCCGTTCTCGCTGCCGTACCCGGATCGGAAGTTCACGCTGTCGTACTCGGGCGAGCCCACACGAACCTCGGCGACCAGGCGTCGGTCGGGCCCCACGGTGTCGCGCAGAACCCCGCCGAGCGACGCCCTCACCTCGATGTTCCACGCTTCCTTCATGCGATAGGCGACGAAGTACGGACGGGGGGAATCGGGGAGGACGAGCTCGGACATCGAGCGCTGGAGCTCCTCCTGGAGGGCCGTCACGATGGGGTCTTGCGCCCATGCCGCCGCGAGGAGCGCGATCACGTGCCCGTCTCCGGCCCCTGGGGCTTCGGCAGGAGCGGAGGGCGGTCGGAGCTGGACTCCTTCTTCTGGGTCTCGAGCTGCCGGATGAGCAGCGATGGCGAGACCGCCGCGTTCGGGACCGACCCGCTCGAGGCGCCACAGAATCCGTTGAACACCCCCGGATCGTCGCCCGCAGCCATCACGTTGGAGAGCGCGACGAGTGGGGTGCCGACGAGGTCGATCCCGCGCACGAGCTCGTCGGGGCGGCCATCCGCGTACACCCGCCATCCGTAGGTGGCCCGCACGTTGAAGCTGTTCGGGTACACCCGGCCGGTCATCGTGAACCCGCCGGCGAGCTCCTCGATCATCATGCCGTACTCCCGTCCCTGCGCCCGCACCTCGGCGAGGAGCATCGCGCGCAGCTCGGCGACGGGCACCGGACGGCTCGAGGAGACGATGGTGTTCGCCATCCGCGCGGTGGGCGTGTTGTACGACGATGCCCGCCCATGGCCGTTCGAGTGATGGAAGCCCTCGATGTCGATGGGCGACCGGCTCATGAGGAAGCCCTCGAACACGCCGTCGCGCACGATCCACGCCCGCTGGGCGGGCTGGCCCTCGTCGTCGTACGCGTAGGAGCCGTTCAGGTACGTGCCCGTCCATGTGTCGAGCGTGGGGTCGTCGAAGATGCTGATGTCGGGCGGCAGGAGCTGCGTGCCGATCTTCTCGCGGAAGGTCTGGCCCTCCTTCTCGTCCTTCTGGCGATGGCCTTCCACGCGGTGACCGATGACCTCGTGCATGAACACCCCGGCGGCCGGGCCTCGCAGCAGGATCGGGCCGTCGTAGGCGTCGCCCAGCGGCGCGACGCGCAAGGCGACCGTGCGCTGGACGAGGTCTTCGGCCCAGCTCGTCAGCTCGTCGGCGTCGGGCAGGGCTTCGGCGACCCGAACGTCCTTCCAGCGGTAGATGCGGAGCACCATGCCGTCGTCGGCGATGGCCTCGGTGTGGATGTCGACGCGGAGCCACGTTCGCGGGTGCCGGAGGCGCGTTCCCTCCGACGTGACGATGTAGTGGTTCTCGGCTTCGGCGCTGAGCTCCGCCGCCGAGCGGAGGATGTCGGGGTGGGCGTCGAGGACCGCGGAGACCTCGATCAGGGTGTCTTCCCAGGCCCCCCGGTCGACCTCGAGCTCCGCCAGGGGCCGCACGTCGACCACTGCGGTTGCCGGGGAGAAATCTGGCGCTTCGTGGATCTCCTCGACCTTGACCTTCTGCACCGTCTGGAGCTGTCGCCACAGCTCCTGGGCGTCGCGGACCTCCTTGTTGGTGGCCTCCCACACGACCGACTGGAGCGCTTCGGGGGGCCCGGACACCGGCATCTGCTGGCCCATGTGGTACGGCGCCTGGAGCGCGCTCGCGTCGCGGATCGGGTGGGTGCTGTCGAGCTCGAAGCTGCCGACCCGGGCGACGACATCGAGCACGCGCACACGGCTGTCACTCGACGAGGCGAGTGCCCCGTAGCGGGCTTCGATGCGCCATACGTGGCGATCGACAGACCGATAGGCCAGGTAGTAGGGCGGGTCGGGCTCCTCCCGCCAGCCTTCCACCGACACCTCGAGCTCGCGGGACAGGGCTTCGAGCACGGGATCCGGCGGCTCTGCACGGGCGGTGACGAGACTCAGGATCCACATCGGGCCTCCGTTCGACACCCTACCGCCTCGAGCCCCCGCGGATCTCCAGACAGGACCTTTACACAGCGAGAGTATAGGTATCAGCTGGAGTATGTCGCGCTGGTGGTTCGGTCCGGATCCGGCGCTGCGGGGGTGGGTTACTCCGCGCCGGTCTAGAGGAGACATCCATGTCGGAGATCCTGGAAGCTGGCGGCACCATGGCCATGATCGTGATGGCGCTCGGTGGTCTGGGTGCGCTGGTCACCCTCGCCCTCGCCGGCCTCGCGTTCACGAAGCGTCGCGTTCCGCTCGCGGCCTTCGCCCTCATGCCCATCCTGGTCTGCGCTGTCGGCGCGATCGGCGCGTGGAGCGGTGCCGGCTCGGTGTTCGCCGACCTCGCCAACGCCGATGGCGACGTCATCAACGCCACGGCGATGTCCGGTCTGTGGCAGTCCCTCACGGTCGACTGGCTGTCCCGCTGGGTCGCCGCGTTCCTCCTGGTGCTCTGCTCCTGGTGTGCCGGCATCGGCGCCACGATTGCGGTGGGTCCGTCGGAGGAGGCCCGCCTCACCCCGTTCTCCGCCGCGTTCGCGGGCATCACCTCGATCATCGGCTCGATCGGGCTCGCCGCGTACGGCCTCGGAAACTACCTCGGCCTCGAGGCCTACCTCGTGGCGGGCGTCGTCCTGCTCGGTGGGCTCGGCGTCGCGTTCTCGAGCGTGCGCCGCTCGATGTACGAGCACGCGTTCCGCGTCGCGGGCATGCGCTTCACGAGCGCCGCGTGCTTCGTGCTCGCTGTCATGTACGGCGGTCGCGCGGTGTCGATGGGCACCCAGATCGCGATGTTCGGCCCGAACGGCTCCGCCAACGGCGCGGATCTCGCCTCTGCCGTCGTGATGTGGAGCGACGTGGCCGACCCCGTCTGGACGATCGCCTGGGCCTCGTTCGGCGTGGCCCTGCTCATCGCGTTCTTCGGCTTCTTCAGCGAGCTCGGCGAGATCGTCGAGCGCTTCACCCTGGTCGACGTGTGGGCGACGCTGGTGCTGGTCGCCGGCCTCGCTACGGTCCGCGTGGTCGAGGAGAGCCGCACGAACGCGCTGCTCGATGTCGGCACGCACGGCCCGGCCCGCGCCATCTTCGAGCAGTGGGGCAACGACCTCGCGACGGGCGCTCTCACCATCGAGAAGGTGCCGGTGTCGGCGAGCCCCCGGAAGGGCGGCTACGGCGACGTGATCGTGTTCCACGACTTCATCGCGGGCTACGACGACGAAGGCAACCCCATCACCAAGCGCGAGTGGCGCCGTACGTCGGAGTGGAGCGGGTCGAGTTGGTACTCCGACGACTCCCCGCTCGACTGCGAAGGCCACCCGGCCGGCTGCACCCCGCCCACGATCGGCACGGAGCGCATCCCGCTCGTGGCCATCGGGAAGGGTGAAGACGCCACGAACCTCCTGTCGATGGCGAAGACCCTCCCGGGCGGCGAGTTCATGCTGCTCGTGCGCTCCACCGAGATCGAGGCCGACCACCCGGTGCCGTCGCAGCTCGCCCACAAGCAGCTCGGCTTCATCCCGGTGCGCGTCGAGGCCGAGGTCGACCTCACCAAGCACCTCTGGGTCGACGCCGGCTACAAGGAGATGTTCTGGGGCCCCACGCAGTGGTTCGGCGAGGGCGAGGACAAGGAGCCGATCTTCTACAACGACGCGATCTTCGAAGAGACCAGCGCGCCCGGCGTGCACGTGCTCATCAGCGAGAAGGCCCGCGTCGAGGGCATCGCGGGCTCCTGCCTCGCGGCGCTCAACAACTACGACGACGGCAAGGTCGTGCCGAGCGACAAGTGGTGCTCGATCAAGGCCGGCGACGTCGAGGAATGGCGCGCCGAGGCCCGCGAGCAGTGGGATCTCCCGGCCGAGGACAAGTGGCTCCGCATCCGCACCGAAGCTCCGGGCCCGAAGCAGATCCGCGAGGGCGAAGAGCCGGTCGACGTGGAGAAGATGGAAGACATCTTCCGTCGTGAGTCCGCGGCCATCGCGTACTGCCAGCTGCTGGCGCACGAAAAGGCCCTCGACGAGTACGACCCCGACGACAAGGAGTCGAAGCTCGCCGAGACCTCCGGTCGCCTCGAGCTCTCCGTGGTCGTGAACGATCGCGGCCGCATCAACGGCACCTACGTCGAAGACAAGTCGAAGCTGCAGAACAACGACATCTCGCGCTGCGCCGCGGGTCGGTTCCGCAAGCTCTCGTTCGACGAGCTGCCGAAGCCGCCGCTCCCCGCCGAAGGCGAGGAGAAGCCTGCGCCGAACGAGGTCACGCTGTACCTCACGTACACGCTGCCCGACCTCCCCACCGACGAAGAGGCCTTCAAGACCTACTTCGACGAGTGGCGGGAAGCGCGCAAGCAGGTCACGGCCCGCGCGGAGTAGCGCCCGTCGCCGTGACGCGAGCCGAGCCTCCTGGAGCCCCTCCAGGGGGCTCGTCTGCTCAGGGCACCGTTCGCGGAACGCCGGATCTCAGGGCGACGCGGTGGCGAAGTACGACAGCTCGAGCTGGTGGCTGCCCGAGTTCACGGCGCTGCCCGTGAACGACGCCGAGAACGGCGACGTGGAGTTCACGACCCACTGGTTCGTGAAGAAGTCGCTGCCCGTGAACGAGATGGGCGGGTCGTACCCGTAGATGTCGACGAAGAACGTGCCCGACGACATCGCGAGCGAGCCCACGGTCGACGACTCGTTGATGACCGTCATGTAGGGCGAGCCGTTGAAGTCGTTGATGAGCCACGCGGCCCCGAACCCGTCGGCGCGCACGCACGCCCGCACGCTCGACACGTCGGTGCCGACGGTGGCCTGGTTCACCAGCAGGTTGTTGAACGAGAAGGTGGCGCTGCTGGCTTCGACGTACTCGGGACCCACGGTGGTATCGCACGCGGCGTCGGTATCGCCCGGCGGGTTGGACACCACGCCGCCAGCCACGCATCCCGTCAGACCCAGAGTGAGCAGGGCTCTCATCGTCACCTCCGCGAACATCTTATACGGGTCACCGTGCGGGGGAGGGTGGCATGGCATTCGGGCAGCGGTTGCAGGCAGCGGTGGAGTCCGTGGGGAGTGCGCTCGTCGTGGGGATCGACCCCCATCCGTCCCGCCTCCCGGAGCCCATCGCGGCCCGCATGGGCGATCCGCGTGACGCGCTGGCCGCGTGGGGTCGCGGCATCGTGGATGCCGTACGCGGCGTCGCCGTGGCCGTGAAGCCGCAGGTGGCGTTCTTCGAGATCTGGGGCGGTGCGGGGGTCGACGCGCTCGCGGAGATCTGCGCCTACGCCCGCGAAGCCGGCCTGTTCGTCATCCTCGACGCGAAGCGCGGCGACATCGGGAGCACGGCAGAGGCCTACGCGCGCGCCACCCTCGACGACGACGGGCCCATGGCCGCAGACGCCGTCACCCTGTCGCCGTACCTGGGTCCGGAGTCGCTCGAGCCGTTCGTGGAGAGGGCCCGGTCCGGGAAGGGGCTCTTCCTCCTGGTGCGCACGAGCAATCCCGGCGCGGGCGCCTGGCAGGCGGGGATCGCGGAGCAGGTCGCGGACTGGATCCGGCAGACCAACACGGAGCTCGGCGGCGACCCCGGTCCGATCGGGGCCGTCGTGGGCGCGACGCTCCCGGGCGCTCCGTGGCGCGCTCGCATGCCGGCTGCCTGGTTCCTCGCACCGGGCATCGGAGCGCAGGGAGCCGGCCCGGAGGACGTGAAGGGCCACTGTCGACCCGATGGAGGCGGCCTGCTCGCGGTGTCGGCGCGCGGCGTGCTCTTCGGACAGGTCGCTCGCGAAGGGGAGGACTGGGTCGAAGGGGTGTCCAGGCGGGCCCGGGCCGAAGCCGCTGCATTTGCCCCGCGGTAGCGCCGACGCTATCTGCACTTTCAGTCTCGGAGGTTCTGCATGCGCGTTGCGCTCACTTGTCTCGCCCTCTCCCTGGTCACCGGGTGCTCCAATCCCACCGCGAAGGGCACGCTCACCGATGGCATCTCGGGCAAGCCCATCGCCGAGATGCGGCTGATCGCGAGCGCGACGGGCGCAGCCAGCATGACGTGCTCGGCGTTCGAGGCCACCACGGATGCGAGCGGTGCGTTCACGTTCGACAAGCTCTGCGCAGGCACGGGCTACAGCCTGAAGGCCGAGAACGAGAACCTGTGGCTCGCCGACGTCGATGCCATCCCCGACGGGGGCGCCGAGAACCTCGACGTGAAGGCCTGGCAGGCGCCCAAGGGCAGCGGCCTCTACCGCCTCACCGGCGACACGCTCCAGAGCATCCGCACGAGCGCCGACATCAAGTCGGAGCCGATCTGGAACAGCGACACCGAGAAGGTGTTCTACCCGGCCACGCTCCCGAAGGAGCCCGTGCGCATCGAAGCCACCGACTACCTCGTGCTCGTGGGCGAAGGCGCGGTCGAGAAGACCAAGTACTACCCGCTCATCCCCAGCGGCGAGCGCAAGTTCGGCAGCAACAAGACCACCATCATCACGATGGACCCGTGGTCGTACATCGGTATGGAGTTCACCTCCGACGAGCAGTTCGAGCGCAAGGAGGCCGCGCCCACCGAGTCCGGTGTGGTCACGAAGGCCAAGGGCGATCGGAACGTGGCGTGGGTGAAGGGCGATGCGCTGCCCCCCGGCCGCTACGCGGTGCACCGCGAGAACGACTCCCGCACCACCGTGCTGGATTTCGGCAAGGCCGCTGAATAGGTCCGTCCCCCGGAGGCCGCATGTTCAGCGCCGAGCGCATCAAGACCATCCTGGAGGACACCCTCCCGGACTGCACCGCTCTCGTGTCCGACGACGCGAACGATGGCGAGCACTTCTCGGCGCGCGTCGTCTCGTCGGCGTTCGAGGGCAAGTCGCTCGTGAAACAGCACCAGCTCGTGTACCAGGCGCTCGGCGACCACATGAAGCGCGACATCCACGCCCTCGCCCTGAAGACCTTCACCCCGGATCGCTGGAACGGCTGAACCCGCCGCAACCCCAGCTCGGAGCTCGACATGAGTGCACAAGACCGCATCAAGAAGATGGTCGAAGAGAACAAGGTGTTCCTCTTCATGAAGGGCACGCCCGACTTCCCGCAGTGCGGCTTCTCGATGCGCGCGGCCGCCATCGTGAAGGCGCTCGACGTGCCGTACGGCAGCTTCGACGTGCTGTCGGATCCCGAGATCCGCAACGGCGTGAAGGACTTCGCGCAGTGGCCCACCATCCCGCAGCTCTACATCAACGGCGAGTTCATCGGCGGGAGCGACATCGTGATGGAGCTGTGGGAGAACGGCGAGCTCGAGAAGCTGGTCGCTTCCTGAGGCCGCAGGCCGTCACTCCCTGCGCGTGATGAACACCACCGCGCCGAGGCTCACCAGCATCGGCGGCAGGTAGAGCACGAACGTCGTGCACTGGCACGTGAGCACGTCCATCACCACGCGGCACATCGGCCACAGCACGCCGAGCAGCGCGACGGCGAGCGACAGCGACGATGGGCCGATCTGGCGTGCCCGCAGCCCGAACACGCCCTGGAGCGCGCCCACGGCCGACGACACCACGTCGGGCACCAGGAAGCACAGCAGCACGCCGGTGACGAGGGGCAGGGCGTCGGGATCGCGATGGATCTCCGGGTCGACCGCCACCATGCCGAGGCCGAGCATCACGAACCCGCCGTGCATCAGGGCGGTACAGAGGTGCACCACTCCGGCCCCGATCAGCAGCGCCCCCGCGATCGGCGCGGGTGTGGCGGTGCTCTCTTCGAACTCCGCCATGCTCAGCGGTTCTGGACGAGCACGAACGGAGCGGTGGGGAAGCGGGAGCCGAACCGCGACAGGAAGGTCTTCGCGCGGCCCTTGTTCTTGAACGCGTTGCCGATGAGCACGTCGCGGCTCGCGCGGCGCACCACGTCGACCATGTTGCCGAAGATCAGCGCACGCAGGCCGTGGTCGTTGTCGATGAGGGCCGGGAACTCCGGGTGCCGGCGGGACGGGATGCGGCGGTAGTCGATCCAGATGCCGCCGTCGCCGTCGGGGCTGTTGTACGCCGTGTAGTGGCCCGGACCGGTGATCCGCTTCGCGATGAAGTTGAACGGGCCGCCGAGGGTGGGCTGGTGGTTGTACCCGACGATCTCGTCACCGAGCCGCGCGAACCGCTTCTCGAACCGGTTCATCACGGGGAGCCCGTTCTTGCCGGAGTGGATGAACACCGCACCGTCGGGGAGCACGACGTCGTCGACCGTGATCGTGGTTCCGCGCGCGAGGTCGTACAGCTTGAGCTGCTCGGCCTGATCGAGCGTGTACGCCCAGGCGAGCCGCTCGGCGTGGGTTGCGTTGTCGAGGCGGCCCGAGAGGTCTGCGAGAGACCCCACGGCCGAGGGAAGGGGAATGGCATCCATGTGTTCCGGGTGTCCCGCCGACCCGGTCATGTCAAGCAACTTCGACGCGGACGGTGAGCGCGGGCCCCGGGCCCGTTAGTGCTGTCGGGATGGGAAGTGACCTCGACCGACTGTTGGAAGCGGTGCGGGATGCCGCCGGGCCGCGCGTCTGGGGTGTCGCCGTGCAACTCGCCCGCGATGGCGCGGTTCTCGGCGTCAGCGACGACGGGGAGGAGATCCACCTCAAGGTGAAGGCCAACGGGCGCGCGCTGCCCCACGAGGTCTACCTGTGGCCCGAGGAGGCCGACTGGGGCTGTGACTGCCAGCTGCCGGGGGATGCGTGCATCCACGTGGCGGCCGCAGCCATCGCTTCCACGCGCTCCGAGAAGAAGGGACAGGCGCTCCCGGAGCCCACCGCGACGTACGCCGTCACGCTCCGGTACGCGTTCACCAGCGTGAAGAGCGCGCTGTCCGTGCAGCGGATGCTCGTGTACAAGACGGGCCGCGTCGTGCCCCTCGAGACCACGCTGTCCGAAGCGAACGTGCTGGTCGAGCGGGCCGATGCACAGGCCGAGAGCCTGCTGTCCATGCATCCGGGCGGTCCGCTGTCGGGGGAGGCCCTGCGCCGGCTGCTCCGCATCCTCGAGGGCCAGGCGACCGCCACGCTCGACGGTGATCCCGTGCAGCTGTCGTCGGAGCCGACCGAGTTCGAGGTGCGCGTCACCGACGAAGGGGAGTCGTTCAAGGTCGGCCTGTACCGGCCCTCCGGGATCGACAAGCTGTTCCGGGGCGCGGCCCTCACGAAGGGCGTGCTCACGCCCACCTCGCACGGCCAGCTCACCCGCGACCAGCGGCAGATGCTGCTGCGCGGCGTCACGTTCTCCGCCGAGGAGGTCGCCCGGCTCGTCAGCGACTACCTGCCGCGCCTCAGGGAGCGCATCCCGGTGCAGGTCGCGACCGACCGCCTCCCGGAAGACCACCACCTCGAGCCGCGCGTGCTGCTGGCGCTCGCGGAGGTCCCCGAGGGGATGACCGTCGAGGCCACCCTCGTGTACGGCGACCCTCCCGTGGCGAAGATCACCCCCGGCGGCTCGCTCGAGCGCCTGTCCGGCACCGTGGTGGCCGGGCGCGACATGGCGGCGGAGCGCACGGTGGTGCGGCGGTTCGAGGCGCGCTTCGGCATGCCGGTGGGCTACAAGCACCGCCTCACGCCCGAGAGCGCCGTGGCGTTCCTGCGCGACAAGCTCGCGCAGCACGACGGTCCCGTGAAGGGGCGGGTCGACCCCGCGCGGTTCCAGATCGAGAACCGTCCGGTGCAGCCCCGCGTCGAGGTGGCGCGCACCGACGACGGCAGCTGGCGCCTGGATGTCGCGTTCGACACGGGCGAGGAAGACGGTCCGGCGCTGTATGCCGATCCCGACACCGTGATGCGGGCCTGGCGCAACAACCGCTCGCTCGTGCCCCTGATGGACGGCGGCTACGCGCCCCTGCCCCTCGACTGGCTCAAGGAACACGGGGCCCTCCTGCGCGAGCTGCTCGACGGGCGCGATGCCACGGGGCGGATCGAGCGCCACGCCACGGCCGCGCTCGTGGAGCTGCTGGAGGACACGAAGGGCACCGTTCCGCCCGATCTGCGGCGCCTGCGGGAGTGGCTGGAAGGCGCCGACGGGCTGCCCGACGTCGACATCCCGAAGGGCCTCGATGCCGACCTGCGCCCGTACCAGCGCGCCGGCCTCCAGTGGATGGGGTTCCTGCGCGAGATGCAGCTCTCCGGCGTGCTCGCCGACGACATGGGGCTCGGGAAGACCGTCCAGGCGCTGGCCGCCATGCTGCAGGCCGGCGGGAAGCACCTCGTGGTCGCGCCGACGTCCGTGCTCCTCAACTGGGAGTCGGAAGCGAAGCGGTTCACGCCCGGGCTGAAGGTGAACGTCTACCACGGTCCCCAGCGCCAGCTCGACGACGCCGACCTCACGCTCACCACGTACGCGCTGCTCCGGCTCGATCTCGAGCAGCTCCGCGAGTGCGAGTGGACGTACGTGGTGCTCGACGAAGCCCAGTCCATCAAGAATCCCTCGTCGCAGACGGCCCGTTCCGCGTGCAAGCTGCGCTCGCTCCACCGGCTGGCGCTCACGGGAACGCCCGTGGAGAACCGGCTCGAGGAGCTGTGGAGCCTGTTCCGGTTCCTGATGCCCGGGCTGCTCGGCCCGCTGGAGGCGTTCCGGGAGCGGTTCTCGCGCCCCATCGAGTCGGGCAGCGAGCGGGCTCGCAAGGCGCTCAGGGCCCGCGTGCGCCCCTACGTCCTGCGGCGGATGAAGAAGCAGGTGGCCACCGAGCTGCCGCCGCTCACCGAGATCGTGGTGCGGTGCCCGCTCTCCGACGATCAGCGCAAGGTGTACGACACCGTGCGTCTCGCGGCTCGAGAAGACGTGCAGCGCGCGCTGGCCGACAAGACGGGCGGGGGCTCCGCGCTCCAGGTGCTCGAGGCCCTGCTCCGCATGCGTCAGGCGTGCTGCGATCCCGCGCTGCTGCCCGGAGACATCGGTCTCGGCGTGGACGCCGCGAAGCTCGACCGTCTGGAAGACCTCCTCGTCGAGGTGGTGCTCGAAGACCACAAGGCGCTCGTGTTCAGCCAGTGGACGGGCCTGCTCGACCGCGTCGAGCCCCGCCTCGAGAAGCTCGGCATCAACTGGGTCCGTCTCGACGGGTCCACGCGCGACCGCCAGGCGGTGATCGACCGCTTCCAGTCGGACGATGGCCCGCCCGTGTTCCTGCTGTCGCTGAAGGCCGGCGGCACCGGGCTCAACCTCACGGCCGCCGACTACGTCGTGCACCTCGATCCGTGGTGGAACCCGGCCGTCGAGCAGCAGGCCACCGACCGCGCCCACCGCATCGGCCAGGACAAGCCCGTGGTGAGCTACAAGCTCATCGCCGAGCGCACCGTCGAGGAGCGCATCCTCGAGCTCCAGGCCTCGAAGCGAGACCTCGCCGACGCTGCCATCGGCACGGAGGGCGGCTTCCTCAAGTCGCTCTCGGCGAGCGAGCTCCGCGCCCTGTTCGACGAGGCCTCCAGCATCTCGTAGGCGGCGCCGGGTCCCCGCATGCGGGGTCCCAGACGCACGAGAGCCAGGCATCCGGAGGGAGGCCTGGCTCACGAAGGCTCGAGGGGATGCGACCCGCGGCCTACTCCGCGGTGACTTCCTCGGTCTTCACCTTGTTGCCCTGGATGAGCAGCACGGTGGGCGCCGGTGCGGGCTCGACGGGAGCCGGCGCGGCGGGCGCGGGCTTCGCGGCCACGCGCGTGCGCACGACCTCCTTCTTCTTGAGGAAGCCGATCAGGTCTTCGGTGTCGGCGCCCTGGCTCTCGACGAAGTTGTTGTCGAGGTCGTTCCGGAGGGCCAGGCGGAGCTCGCCCTGGTTCTCGGCGTGCGCGATCTGCTCGGCCTGCTGGGCGGTGACGAGGAGGGTGACGCTGGGACGGGTGGAGCCGCGTCCGCCCCCGTCCATCGCCTCGTTCTGGGCCTTGCTGTTGACGCCGAGGACGAAGACGGCCTGGAGCAGGGTGTGCGTCTCGACCTCGCCGCCGCGGCCGGTGGTGGCCTCGGGGTCGATCGTGACGAGGACGTCGACGTAGTTGCCGGGGTCGAGGAAGCCGGAGAGGGCGGCACCGTCGGAGACCTCGACGGAGATGGCGCGCATCTCACGGGGGATGATGGCGTTGAGACCCTCGCCGGACTCGGGGTTCGCGAGGCGCGAGGCGCGGACGAACTCGTTGGCGAGGATGCGCTCGCGGGGACGCTGGCCCACGACGTGCTCGGGGGAGAGGAACACGCCGCCCGCGAGGAACCGCGGGGGGATCTCGACGGCGACGAGGTCGTCTTCGGTGATGGTGACACCGGGGTAGAGGTCGCGCGCGGCGACGATGACCATCACGGTGTCCTCGGGCTTCTTGGCTTCGTCGATGCGGGCCTGGTAGCTCGTGATGAGCTGGAACAGGGCGACGACGGAGACGCCGCCGAAGACGACAGCGATGAACAGGGCGACCAGCGCTCTGACGGTTCCGCGGGAATCCATGCGCACTCCACTGGGCGGGGGGCCACCTGGGAGTCTATCGCAGCTCGGTGGGCGAAGGCACGCCCGATCCGGTACGCGCGGAGGGGGTCGAGCGCGCGAGACGCCAGGCCGCGACGGACGCGAGGGCCGCCGGGACCAGGAGGAGCGCGAACAGCGTGCGCGTGGTGCCGAATGTGAGCCATGTGGCGCTCGACACCAGGCTCACGAGGGTCGCCAGACCGAACCCGAACGCGGGGAGCAGCGCCTGCGCGGACTGCCGTAGGTTCGGGGGCGCGAGCGTGGACATGTGGTGCACGGCGGCCACCCAGAACGCGCCGAACTGGAGCCCGTGCAGGCCCTGGCACGCCGCGACCACGAACGGATGGTCGATGGCGAGCGCCGTGATGGCGAACCGCGGGAGGCCCGCGAGGCACGCCACGAACAGCAGGCGGGGCGCCCCCAGCCGGGCGATCAGCGGTGCCGCCGCGAACATCACGGCCACCTCGACCGCCACGCCCCACGCCACGGCCGCGCCCGACAGCCACGACGGCACCCCGGACCGCTCGAGGTGCAGCGTGAACAGGTGGTCGTACGTGGTGAGCGACAGCCCGTTCAGGAACGCCACCCCGAGCAGGCCCGCCACGCCGGGATCGCGGAGCAGGGCCACCAGGTCGGCGCGCTCCGGGCGTCGGGTGACC
Source organism: Myxococcota bacterium (assembly GCA_041389565.1). GTDB lineage: Bacteria > Myxococcota_A > UBA796 > UBA796 > JACKEQ01. The sequence goes on along the minus strand of JAWKRP010000025.1, from coordinate 44,334 downwards.
GACGGGCTCGGCAGGCCGGCCGAGATCACGGCGGCCACAGAGAACAGCGCGATCGCGGCGATCACGGGCCACAGCGGCCAGGTGTCGCGGAGCGCACCGGTCGACAGTACGACGGCGATGTACGCGATCGACCCGACCGCACGGACGGTTCCGTACCGCGCCCCCATCGCGGACACCGTGAGCGCGTCGCCCAGCGGGAAGATCGGCGCGCGCCCGAACGCGAAGCACGCGACGGCCATGAGCACCACCCAGGGCTGATCGGACAGCAGGCCGCAGAGCGCGAGCGCGCTGATCAGGAGCGCGCCCACCAGCGCCCGCCGCGCGTGCCCCATGCGGTCGACCGCCCACGCCCAGGTCGGCCCCCCGACCAGCGTGCCGAGCGGCAACAGCGTGAGCACGGCGGTCGCGCCCGCATCCGTGAAGCCCGCCGACGTCAGGCGCACCGCGAGGAACGGCATCAGCGCGAGCGCGCCGACGGTTCCGACGTACCAGGCCATCAGCCGGAGGACGAGCGCGGGTTCGGGGTCGGGAGACGCCACGCTGGGGGTTATCGTGCTCCCATGCGGTGGGCCGTCCTCCTCACGATCGTGTCCTGCGGGCCGGCGTCTCCCCCCGAGAGTGCGGCACCCGCGGCTTCGTCGCGGCCCGACCCCCTGGCGCTGGGCTGGTACCTCAAGGGCGCCGTGTCGGAGGCTCGCGGAGACCTCGCCGCGGCCGAGCGCGCGCACGAGTGGGTCGATCGGCTCGACTCCGGGGCGTGGGCCGACGTGCACCGTGGGGAGCTGCTGCTGAGGGCCGGACGTCCGGAAGACGCCCGCCAGGCGTTCGAGGGGGCGCTCGCGCGCAGGCCGGGCATGTGGGAGGCCCAGCTCGGGCTCGGTCTCGCGATGACGAGCTCCGATCCGGTCGGTGCAGCGGGTGTGCTCGAGCCCCTGCTCCCGATGGGCGCGTGCCGCATCGCCACGAGCGGTCCATCCGAGCTCCGGCTGCGCGCGGAGGCCTCGTGCCGCGGGCGCTGATCGCGCTCTGCCTCGCACTCCAGGCCGTGCCGGCGAGGTTCACGGCGGCTTCGGTGCTCGAGCGGGCCTCCCAGCCGCTGCCCGCGGGGCGCCGGGCGTTCGAGATCCGGTCGGAGGGGCGCGTGGTGGGGTCGGGCACCTGGCTCGTGGAGGGCGCGCGACACCATGTGGCGTTCCGGAACCCGCTCGGGCAGCCCACCGCCATCCTGCGGATCGCCGACGGGGCCGTGGGGCTCGAGCTCGTGGGCGACCGCGAGATCGTCGAGGCCGACGCGGGCGTGTCGCTGGGCGACCTGGTGGGCGGCCTCGATGCGTCTGCGCTCCCGACGCTCCTGTGGGGGCGCCTGCCCGACGCTCCGGTCGCGATGCGGCCCGTGGGCGCGGGCTTCGTGGCGACACACCCCGGGTTCGTGGCCGGCCTCGACCGGGAGGGGGAGGTGCGGGTGGCCTCGGTCGGAGACTGGCACCTGACGCGTCGGGCCGACGGGGTCGTGCTCACCGACGGAGACCTCGCGCTCCGGCTCGTGCTGGGCGGGGTCGTGGAGGGTCCGGTGCCGGAAGGCGCGTTCCGGGTGGGCACCGAGGAGCGCGTTCCCTCGATCAGCACGCACCGCGTGGGCCAGCTGGCCCGACGGCGGCTCCTGGGCTTGTAAGCCCACCGTAATCCTCGGCAGGACCGGTGTGCGCTCCATCGGGTAGGGTTCGGGTGATGGAGGTGTCCTTGTTCCGGTCTCTCTGCCTCACGGCCCTGTTGTCCACTCCCGCCGCCGCATTCGGCCAGGCCGACACGGTGCTCTGGTACCACGGCAACGGCGGCACCACGACCGACTCCACAGACTTCAGCACGCACGTCCAGACCCAGCTGAACGGCTCGGTCGACTTCCGGAACGACTGGGCGAACCTCGATCTCTCGGGCTACCGGTACGTGATCCTCGCCCGTCCGACGCTGGCGTTCGACGCCGGCCAGATCGCGGATGTCGAGGCCTACCTCGACGGCGGCGGGTATCTCGTGGTCGCGGGCGACTCCGCGGCCGCGGGCGAGCTCCAGATCACCACCATCAACGGGCTGCTCACGGGCATCGGTCGCTCGATGCAGCTCGTGTCGGGCTACCAGTTCATCAACCAGGTCGACGTCGGCACCGGCCAGCCCGCCTGTACGCCCGGCTCCGTCGTGAACACGGGCGGCGTCCTGAGCTCGAGCAACCCGCTGAGCGTGCAGTCCTGCGGCGACATCGATCCGGGTGTGGGCTCGATCCTCGAGAACTACAGCGTCACCATCGACACCACCACGTTCTCGAGCGACCTGCTGGTGCTCGAGGAGCGCGTGCTGCTCACGTCCGACTACGACTTCTTCACGGGCAACGCGTGCGGCATCATCGCCAAGCGGTCGTTCTGGAACAGCCTGTGGGCGGTGGTGTGCGACGTCGACGACGACAACGCACAGAGTGTTGTGTGCGGCGGCTTCGACTGCGACGACACCGATCCGCTCGTGGGCAACGACTTCGCGTACTACGACCTCGACGGCGACGGGTACGGAGACTCCGGGAATCCCGCGCCGTGTGTGGTCGACGCGGTCGAGGTGGGCGGCGACTGCGACGACGACGATCCCGACGTGAACCCCGGCGCGTCGGAGGTCTGCGACGGCATCGACAACGACTGCCTCGGCGGCGTCGACAACGACATCACCGAGGGGCCCGAGTGGTACGCCGACTTCGACGGCGATGGCTTCGGTCGCGACGACACCGAGCCCGTGATCGCGTGCGACGCTCCGCCGAACCACGTCGACGTGCAGGGCGACTGCGACGACACCAACGCCGGGGTGCACGAAGGCGCCACCGAGGTCTGCAACAACTCGGTCGACGAGAACTGCAACGGCACGGCCGACGAGGGCTGCAGCACGGTGATCATCCCGCCGCCCGACACCGGCGGGAACGGGGGCACCTGCAACTGCTCGTCCGCCTCGCCGGGCTCGTTCCTGGGGGCACTCGTGCTGGGCGCGCTCGGGCTGGCGGTTCGGCGTCGGTAGGCGTCGGTAGGCGTCAGTCGGGGGTGGCGTCTCGCACGTCGTTCACCTCGAACTGCAGCGTGGTCTCGCCTCGGTACGTGTTCGTGCCGAGCTGGCCGAGCAGATCGACGGGTCGGGCCCCGAACGACTCGGCGCGCTCGCCCTCTCCCCACCAGATCGCGCTGACCGCCCCGCCCCCCCCGCGCCCGATGAGGAACTTCAGCAGCTTGCCGCCCGCGCGGGAGCCCGGCGCGACGGGCGTGACTCCGCGCACCATCAGGCGGGGACGCGGGTTGCCCATGCCGAACGGGCCCAGCGCGGCGAGCTCGGCGTGGAGCTGCCACGTGAGGTCTTCGGCGCTCGCTTCGGCGTCGACGCGGCGCTGACGGACGAGGTCGGCCGGCTCGGTGTGCGCCTCGACGAACGCGCCCAGACGCTCCGCGAGCGCGGGGAGCTTCGCGGTGGGCACGGTGAACCCGGCGGCAGCGGGGTGCCCGCCGTACTTCACGAGCAGATCGGCCGCTGAGTCGAGCGCGCGGACCGCATGCACGCTGTCGATGCTGCGGATGCTGCCCACGGCCGTGTCGCCCTGGATGCTGACCACGGCGGTGGGGCGGTGCACGGCATCTTTCACCTTGCTCGCGACGATGCCGACGACTCCGCGGTGCCAACCGGCCTCCTCGGGGCCGGACACCACCACGAACGGCGCGGGGGCCTCGGGATCGACCTGCCCGATGGCTTCTTCGTACACCTGCTTCTGGATCGTGCGGCGCTCGCTGTTGAGCGTGTCGAGCTCGTGCGCGAGGGCCTTGGCGCGCGCCGGATCGCGGGTGTTCAGCAGCTCGACGACCATGCGGGCATCCTGCAGGCGCCCGGCCGCGTTGATGCGCGGACCCACCCGGAACCCGAGGTCGGACTCGGAGATCGGGCCGTCCATCCGGCACACCTCGAGGAGCGCTGCGAGACCGGCGTGATGGCCGCCCTTGTTGAGCTGCTGGAGGCCGAGCGCGACGATCGCGCGGTTCTCGGGGGTGGTGAGCGGCACGAGGTCGGCGACCGTGCCGATGGCGGCGAGCTTGAGGAGGGAGTCGAGGATGCGGTCGAGCTTCGGGTGCTTCGCGAGCAGGGCCGACGCGAGCTTCAGGCTCACGCCACACGCGGCGAGCGACGGGTTGGGGTACGCACAGGCGGCCTGGGGCGGACACAGGACGAGCGCGTTCGGCGGCACGTCGGCGCCGGCGGGCAGGTGGTGGTCGCAGATCAGCACGTCGGTGCCGCCCGCCACCGCGGCGTCGACCGCGAGGTGGTCGCGCACGCCGATGTCGGCCGTGACGATCAGGCCGATCCCGTCGGCCACGGCCTTCTCCGCGGCCTTCACGCTGAAGCCGTAGCCTTCGTCGAAGCGATTCGGGATGTGGTAGTCGATCTCGAGATCGGGCGCGCGCAGGCGCAGGGCGGCCTGCAGGATGAGGCTGCTCGTGGTGCCGTCGACGTCGTAGTCCGTGATGATCCGCACGCGCTCGTGGTTCGCGATGGCCCGTTCCAGACGGGCGACTGCGGCGTCCATGCCGTGCATGCGCCCGGGATCGTGGAGCGCTGCCAGGGTGGGCGTGAGCCAGTCGGCATCGGGCATGCCCTCGCCATCCCAGCGGAGCGCGAGGCACCGGGCGGCGACCGGCCCGAGCCGCGTGGAGGCCGCGATGCGTGCGACGCGCTCGGGGTCGGCGTCGCGGAGCTTCCAGATCGAGCCCGTCCAGGACAGCGCGGGCGAAGGGGGCAGAGGAACCATCCCCCTGCGATAACCCGCCTCAGTGGAAGAGCAGGAAGCCCAGCATGAGCCCTGCGGCGATCCCGCCGGACACCCCGAGGAGCCCGTACAGCACGGGCGGCATGTCGCGCTCCTCGACCCACGGCGTGAGGTCGACGCTGTCGGGCAGGCCGCTCGTGACGTTCATCACGGGGCTCGCGCTCGACACGGTGGCCGCGACCGGACGCGGCACGGCGGGCGAGTCGGTGGGCCGGTTCGCGAGCTTCACCCGCAGGTGCCGCGTCTCACCGCCCCCCATGCGCTCGAACTCCACGTCGACGTAGACCTGGCCGTCCTCCATGTTCGCCTCGACGATGCGCACGGGGTACGACCCGGCGAACTCGCGAGGTTGGAACGGCACCTCCACCTGGCTCGGGGGAGGCGTGCTGGTGCTGGGCGCGCCGGGCGGCACGTCGAGCACGGAGCTCTGCGCCGACGAGCTCTCCTTCAGGATGGCCGCCAGGTGGCGCCGCACGACGTCGTCGTCGTTCTCCTCGTCGGGGCGGTGCACGGCACGGAGCGCGATGGCCCCGCCCTCTCCGGCGATCGCGAGCCGGATGCGCTCCATCGCGAGCTCGGTGATGCGGTCGAACGTCTCGCGCACGCCCACGTGGGACTTCGCGGCCGCGGAGAACACCGGGAACCCGTACGGGTTGAGGTCGAACACCACGGCGGACTCCTCGCGGGCGCCCTCTCGGTCGGTGTGGTTGACCTGGAGCACCACCGGGAGCCCGGCCAGCTCGAGGCCCTGGCCGGCGAGCTGCTCCTCGAGCTCGAGCAGGGCGTTCTCGTTCGCGGTGCTCGCGTCGGCGCGGCTGTCGGCCACGAGCACGATGGCGTCGGCGCCCTCCATCACCTCGTCGCGGTGCACGGGGAGATCGAGGCCGCCGGGCATGCTGTAGATGCGGTAGCGGACCGTGAACCCGCTGATGTCCTGCGCGGGCATCTGGAGATCGAAGTACCAGCTGCGCTCGTGCGTGTCGCCGGGCCCGAACTTGTGGAGGCGGCTCTTTGCCTCGCTCGGATCGAGCATCTCGTAGAGCGCCCGGACGTTGGTGTTGCAGCCCGCACCTGTCGCGCCGAAGTAGACGATCTTCGCCGTGATCTCACGGTGTGCGAAGTTGATGACGGCCATGGTCCTTTGGGGGAGGAGACCCGGTGACGCGGACGCGTGCTGCCAACCGCACTATACCGTGCGCGGTGAGGTCCTCCGGAACCCCGGACCTCGACGGGAGTTCGTGTGCACCCCCTCATCCCCTGGTTCGAAGCGCCCGTGCTGAAGATCCCGGTCACGGATCCCCCCCTGGAGCTCCACGGGTTCGGGTTCCTCGTGGCGCTCGGGTTCATGGTGGGCGGCACGATCGCGCAGCGGCGCGCACGGCGCATGGGCGACGACGCCGAGGCGATCAACCGGCTCATCGGCTGGCTCGTGCTGGGGACCTTCGTGGGCGGCCACGTGGGGTACGGGCTCATGTACAAGCCCGACGAGTACCTCAAGAACCCCATCGAGTTCCTGAAGTTCTGGCAGGGCCTGTCGAGCTTCGGTGGCTTCGTGGTCTGCGTGCCGCTCGCGATCTGGTTCTTCTACAAGGAGAAGCTCGCGGTGTGGCGCTACATGGACCACCTCGCGCACGGGATGGCGATCGGCTGGTTCTTCGGGCGCATGGGGTGTTTCGTCGCGCACGACCACCCGGGCACCCCCACGAACTTCTGGCTCGGGGTGTACGGCATCTGCCACGGCCAGCAGGACGCCAGCGTCGCCTGTCACGACATGGGCCTGTACGAAGCGCTGTGGTCGCTCACGATGTTCCTCGTGCTCACGGCGCTCGATCGCGTGCGGCAGACACGCGACGGCGTGCAGGTCCTCCTGTTCGGCCTCATGTACGGGCCGGTGCGGTTCGGCATGGACTTCCTGCGCCCCGAGGCGACCGACGCCCGCTACGGCCCGTTCACGCCGGGTCAGTGGGGCAGCCTGCTGCTGTTCGTCGCGTGTGGGGCCTTCATCGCGCGGCGCGCCCGCGCGGAGTCCTGAGGCCCGACCCTACTCTGCCGGGGGCGGCGTCTCGTCGTCCGGCTCGTCGTCGGACTTCTTGCCGAGGGGGATCGACACGGCGATCTCCACGGCGCCGATGAAGCTCTGGTCGGGGATGCCCGGCCCGGACTCGCCGCCGAACACCTCGATGCCCCCGTACCCGCCGACGCGGACGAAGGGGATGGACAGGTGCGCGCTGACTCCGGCGTCGAATCCGAGCGTGGGATCCGCGAACGGGCCGCCCACCGCGCAATTCGCGTGGGCGTACACGCCGGGCGTGACGATCCACCCGAGGATCAGGCGACCTCCGGCGCGGGGCACGAGCACGCCCGACTCGTAGTGGTAGCTGGCGCCCACCTCGGGGATCAGGCGCGCGATCTTCAGCCCGAAGCTCGGGCCGATGGACGCGGCGACTCCGGGCCCGAGACGCCCTCCCTCGGCCGACATCGGCACGCCCCACTCGTGCGCTGCGCCGAGGTGCAGCTGGGTTCCAGCGAGGGCTGGGCTCGAGATTCCGAGAGCGAGCAGGGCGACGAAGCGCATCCGACCTCCGAGCGTGTTGTACCCCAGGATCGGGGGTGTGCGTGGGCGTCTTGACGCCTCCCGGAGGCGGGGATACCTCCCGACGGTCACTGCGGAAGTGGCGGAATTGGTAGACGCGCAGGATTCAGGTTCCTGTGCCTGAGAGGGTGTGGGGGTTCGAGTCCCCCCTTCCGCATCGAACCCGAACAGCCGGAGTCCTCGCGACTCCGGCTGTTCTCGTTTGGACCGGATACCCTGGCAGGGGAGGCCGCATGGCGCGAGTACCGCTCCTCCGGGTCGACTCCAGCGGGGTCGTCACGGCCGAGAACGAAGCGGCGTCCGCGCTGCTCGGGCCGAGCGTGGGGTCGGCGTGCTGCGAGGCCGTGTCCGCGAGCTCCGCGGGTGGGCTGGCCTGCCGGCCCGACTGCGCACGCGGGCTGCACCGCGAGGGGCGCACGTCCGACCTGGCCCGCGTCGGGATCCGGGGGGAGCCCGCGCAGCTCGTCTGCTCGCCGCTCGGCGACGAGGTGGTGGTCGCGATCGTGCCGGCGCGCGCGGAGGTTCCGGAGGGTGCGTTGCTCTCGCCGCGCGAGCGGGAGATCGTCGCGCTCATCGCGCAGGGGCTCACGAACGCCCGCATCGGTCGCCGGCTGGGGGTGTCGGCGTCCACCGTGCGCACGCACGTGGAGCGGCTGCTCGAGAAGCTCCATGCCCGCTCGCGGGCCGAAGCGGTCGCCCGCGCGCACGCGACGGGTCAGCTCGACTGAACAGGTGTTCGTCGGTCGTTGCGCCGACTGCACGGCGGGCGGACGGGCGCTAGGTTGTTCGTACCCTGAACGATGCCGGTCCCTGGCGGGCATCCCCGGGCCGCGCTCCAGCTCTCCCCCAGGTGCTGGAGCCGCAGCGGCGCGGGGATCCCGTCCGGGACCCCGGGGTTCGTCCCGTCGCTACAGCTCGGGGCACGCCGCAGGACCGGGGAGCTCGCATGACCCCGTGATGTCGCGCCCGGCGAACCGTTCGGCGGCCCAGGCCTCCTGCACGAAGAACGTGCGGATGCCGGCATCCTCGTGGTCGGACGCCGCGCACTCGAGCAGCTCGATGCGTGCACCCTCGGCGCACAGCGTCTCGGCGTCGGCACGGGCGATGTCGGACCACGCGAGCTGGTCGTCCTCTCCGAGGATGACGAGCATCGGCGCGCCGCTCGGCTGCAGCGGGCTGGTCGTGATGCGGTTGTCTTCGAGGGCGCAGCGCCAGTCGTCCGGGAGGTCGCCCTCGCGCAGACCCTCGGTGAACAGGGCATCGAGGTCGTCGAGCTCGCCCGCGGGGTCGAGCACGTCGCAGCCGGACTCCATCGCGTCGCGCACGGTGTCGGCGATCCCGGGCTGCAGGAGCGCGGTGGCGTCGAGCGAATACCAGTCGGAGGTCGCGATCATCACGGCGGGTAGGGCCTCGCTGGCCCGGCTGAACGACGTGGAGGCCCGCTCGAACAGGCGCAGCATGTCGGTGGGCGGGATGGCCGCGACGACCCCCGCGATGCCGAGCTCGGGCGCGTAGCCGGGCTGGTACCGGTCGACCCAGAGCGCGGCGTGCCCACCCTGGCTGACGCCCCAGGGCACGAACGCCTCGGTGAGCACGTCGAAGCCCTCGCGCTCCGCGAGGCGTCGGGTGGCGCGCACGGCATCGAGCGCTGCGATCGCGGTGGGCTCGGGCACGACGTACGGATGGAGCGACGTGGAGGCGGGCGGACCGTGCGACAGGCCCAGGAAGTCGGGCGCCACCACCACGACCCCGAGGTGGGCGGCGATCGCGAGCGGCAGGCCCGCGCCGTACACCCCGAGCCCGGAGGGCGCACACACGTCGTTCGCGCCGGCGGTGGGGTGGAGCCACAGCACCACGGGGTGCGGGCCGGGGAGGTCGCGCGGCACCACCACGACGCCGGTGCCCTGGGCGGGCTCGCCGCGGTCTTGCGTGGCGTAGCGGATCTGCCACGTGTCGACGGCGTGCTGGAAGGGCGCGAGGCCGATGTCGTCGCCGAGCACGTCGAGGATGGCCTCGAATTCGTCGGGCGTGAACGAGAGCGCCTCGTCGGGACGCGCGAACACGAGCTCTCCGAGCCCGTCGATCGACAGGTACGCGTGGTCGAGGCAGCGCGGCGCGGGGAGGTCGATCTGCGGGTCGATCCCGGGAACGGGCTCGACGCGGCACGCGAGGAGGAGGGCGGTCAGCATGCCGCCCCGTATCCCCCGCCCGGATCCGGCGTGCGTCGTCGGGGTTCCCCTCGCGGAACCCTGATCTCCGCGACCCGTTTGCGGTATGTAGGGGAATGCCGTTCGACCCCTTCCACACAGAGCTGTGCGCGGCGCTCGCGCTCTCCGCCGACGGGCGGATCGACCGCGCGGGCACCGGGTGCCGCCCGATCCTCCAGATCGACCCCACCACACTGGTCGGGCGCACCGTGTTCGACGTGTTCGAGCCGGAACACCGCGCGCGCCTCGAGAAGGGGATGTCGAACGTGAGGCTGGGTGCGCCGAGCGCCAACGTCCGCACCCGCCTCGTGAAGCGCGACGGCACCCTCGATGTCGTGCTCCGGATGGAGAGCGACGGCGACGGGATCTTCGTGGTCGTCGAAGACGTGAGCACGCGGGCAGCCGTGCTGTCGAGCTCGAGCCAGATGGCCACGCTCGTCGACTTCGCGTCGGATGCGTGGTTCGTGCACGACATGGAGGGCCGCATCCGCGACGCGAACCCGTGGGCGGCCCGCAGCCTGGGCTACTCCCGCGAGGAGATGCTCGAGCTCGTCGTGGCCGACTTCGAGACCACCATCAAGCCCGGCCGGCAGGATGGCGTGTGGAACCGCCTGGATCTCGGCAAGCCGATGTCGGTGACGGGCCGGCACCGGCGGAAGGACGGCTCGGAGTTCCCGGTGAGCGTGCGGCTCGGGCTGTTCGAGACCGAGAGCGGCGAGGTGCTGATGCTCGCCATCTGCCGCGACATCACGGAGATCAAGGCGGTGGAGGAGCGGCTCGAGCGGCTGAACTCGAACCTCGAGGAGGAGGTGGCCCTGCGCACCACGGAGGTCCGCGATGCGCTCTCCGAGCGCCAGGCCGTGCTCAACAACCTGGTCGACGGTATCGTCGCTTTCGATGCGCAATCCAGAGAATTCAGGGTGAAGCTCGCCAACCCGGCGCTCGCGGCCCTGTTGGGTGTCGAGCTGGAGGTCGGCGCGTCGGCGCAGGCGGTGCTGCCCGACGAGCTGCTCGAGCTCGTGTCGCGCAGCCTCGACGAAGGCGGGGTGGTGGACGGCGAGCTCGCCCTGTCCGGCGACCGCATCGCGAAGGTCGTGGTCTCGCCCACCGTCGCCGGAGACGACCTGCTCGGCGCCGTGGCGCTGATCCGCGATGTCACGCTCGAGCGCGAGGTCGACCGGATGAAGACCGACTTCATCGCCACCGTGTCGCACGAGCTCCGCACTCCGCTCACCTCGGTGCTGGGCTTCGCGAAGATCACCCGCAACAAGCTCGTGCAGAACGTGTTCCCGCTCGTGTCGGGCGAGGATCGCAAGGCCCAGCGGGCGATCTCGCAGGCCGAGAAGAACCTCGACATCATCGTGAGCGAGGGCGAGCGGCTCACCGCGCTCATCAACGACGTGCTCGACATCTCGAAGATGGAGGCCGGGCGCATGGAGTGGCGCTTCGACAGCGTCGACATCGGCGCGCTCGCCCAGCGCGCGGAGCGGGCCACGTCGTCCCTGTTCGACGGGGGTACGGAGCTCCGGGTCGACATCGCGTCCGACCTGCCGTCCGTGCACGCCGACGCCGACCGCATCCTCCAGGTGCTCATCAACCTCCTGTCCAACGGCGCCAAGTTCACCGAGGCGGGCAGCGTCACGCTGTCCGTGCAGCGGGTCGACGGCGGGGTCGAGCTCGCGGTCACCGACACCGGCCGGGGCATCGAGCCGTCCATGCAGGCGGCCGTGTTCGACAAGTTCAAGCAGGTCGGCGACACGCTCACCGACAAGCCACAGGGCACCGGGCTCGGGCTGCCGATCTGCGCACAGATCGTCGCCGCCCATGGGTCCACGTTCGAGCTGCAGAGCGCGCTCGGGACGGGGTCGCGGTTCTCGTTCGTGCTGCGGGGGGAAGGGGTCGCGCCGCAGCCGAAGGCCCCGCCCGACGAGGTCGGTCTGCGGGGCGCCGGGCGCCGGTCCAGCGATCCCGAGGCCACCGGTCAGGACATCCTGGTGGTCGACGACGATGCCAACCTCCGCGAGCTCCTGTCCCAGCAGCTCACCGACCGCGGCTACTCCGTGCGCCTCGCTGCCAACGGCTACGAAGCGATCCGGATGGCCCGGGCCCAGCGGCCCGCGCTGGTGGTGCTCGACATCATGATGCCGGTGCTGTCGGGCTTCGACGTCGCGGCGATGCTCAAGCACGACCCCAACACGGAGTCGATCCCCATCCTGATCCTGTCGATCGTGCGCGACGAGGACCGCGGGTACCGGATCGGCGTCGATCGCTACTTCACGAAGCCCGCGGACGCCGACGAGATCGCACGTGCAGTGGCGGATCTCCTGCGCACTCCGGTGGAACCGTGACACCATGGCCGTGGAGGACCCGTTGTCCAAGAAGATCCTGATCGTCGACGACGAGCCCCACATCCGGCTCCTCCTCGAGCAGACGCTCGACGAGCTCGAAGACCACGACGTCGAGATGCTCACCGCGACGAACGGCCAGGAAGCCCTCGACACGGTGGCCGACGAGCGCCCGGATCTGCTGCTCCTCGACGTGATGATGCCGTTCGTGAACGGGCTCGACGTGTGCCGGCGCATCAAGGGCGACCCCTCCACGGCGGGCATCAAGGTGGTGATGCTCACAGCGAAGGGGCAGGATCTCGACCGCCAGGTCGGCCTCGACGTCGGCGCCGACCGCTACGTCACGAAGCCGTTCGATCCCGACGAGGTGCTCGACATCGCCGCTTCGCTGCTGGGCATCGAGCTCTGACCATGGAGGACCGCCTCGCCGCGTTCCTCGCCCGCCACGGTCTCCCGGAGACCGCGAGGGGGGAGCTCGAGCAGATGCTGTCCGGCTACGGGATGCCCGTGAACGCGCTCCCCGACAGCCACTCCGACTCGACGCTGATGTTCGAGCCGGAAGACATCGCCGGGGTGGCGTCGCTGGGCGCCGATCTCGACTCGAAGGGCGCAGCGGAGCGGTACGACGACCTCGGTTTCATCGGGCGCGGGGCCTTCGCGGAGGTGCGGCGCGTGCGCGACCGCGCGCTGAACCGCGTGATGGCGATGAAGATCCTCGACCGGAAGGAGGGGGCGACGGTGTCCACGTCGCTGCGCGCGCGGTTCGTGCAGGAGGCGCAGGCCACGGCCCAGCTCCAGCACCCGGGGATCGTGCCCGTGCACGAGCTCGGCGTGCTGCCCGACGGACGCATGTTCTTCACGATGGAGGAGGTGCGCGGGCGTACGTTCTCCGCGGTCGTCGATGCCGTGCACCGCGTGAGCATCGATGTGTGGGGCCGCACGGGCGACGACTGGACGCTCAGGCGGCTGCTCGAGGTGTTCCGGCGTGTGACGGAGGCCGTCGCGTACGCCCACAGCCGCGGCGTGGTGCACCGCGACCTCAAGCCCGCGAACGTGATGGTGGGGCTGTTCGGTGAGGTCCGCGTGATGGACTGGGGCATCGCGAAGATCCTCGGCAGCGCCCTGGCCATGCCCGTGGAGTCGACCGATCCCACGCAGACCCGCGACGGGCTGGTCGCGGGAACGCCCGCGTTCATGGCGCCGGAGCAGGCTCGTGGCGAGATCCACCGGATCGACCGCCGCACCGACGTGTACGCGCTGGGATCGATGCTGCACTACCTGCTGCGGAACGCGCCCCCCTACGACGGCCCGTCGTCCGCGGAGGTGCTCGTCAAGGTCGCCCGGGCGGAGCCCGCTCAGCTGGTGGGGCGCCAGGACGGTCCGCTGCTGCCGGTGGATCTGGTGCGGATCGCAGAGCGTGCGATGGATCCCGAGCCCGAGAGCCGGTTCCAGGATGCCCAGCAGCTCGGGGTGGAGATCGCGAACTGGCTCGATGGCGCCGAGCGTCGGGAGTCCGCGCTGCGCGCCGTGTCGCGCGCGGCCGACCGTCGGCGCGAGGCGAAGCGCCTGCGTCGGTCGGCGGCCCGGCTGCGCGACGCCGGAGAGCAGGCGCTCGCTGCGATCCCCTCGTGGGCTCCCGAGTCCGAGAAGGGCCCGGCCTGGCGCAAGCAAGACGAAGCCGAGCTCATCGAGCGCGACGCCCGCTCGCACGATCTGGCCGTCGAGCGCGAGCTGAACGCGGCCTTCGCGCACGAGGCCGACCTCCCCGAGGGCCACCTCATGATGGCCCGCATGTACCAGAAGAAGCACGAGGAGGCGGAGGCTTCGGGCGATGCGCTGGCGGCCGACCGCCTCGGACTGCTCCTGCGCGCCCACCTCGACGCGCTGCCCGTCCACTGGCCGGGTCGCGACCGTCTCGAGGCCTACCTCGTCGGCACGGGCTCGCTGGCCCTCGACACCACGCCTCCGTGTGATGCCGTGCTGTACCGGTACACCCTGCAGAACCGCCGCCTGGTGCCGGTCCGGGTGGGTGAGCTCGGCTCCACGCCCCTGTCGCTCGACCTCGAGATGGGCCGCTACCTCGTGGAGCTGTCCGACGACGCCGGGAGCTCGTTCCTCCACCCCGTGCACGTGCGCCGTCAGGGGCGCGAGGTGCACCAGCCTCCCGGTCGCGACGCGCCCGTTCCGCTCGTGCTCCCCGAAGACATCGAGTCGGGCGAGGTGTTCGTGCCGGCGGGGTGGTTCCAGGCCGGCGGAGACGAGCGCGCGCCGTACGGGCTCCGCGAGCGGCGGCTCTGGTGCGAGGGATTCGCGATCCAGGTGTTCCCGGTCACGCATGCCGAGTGGCTGGAGTTCCTCGTGCGCAACCCCGACCCGTCCGCGCACGTGCCGCGGAACGACGACGGAGACGCGCTGTACGTGCCCGACGACGCCGGTCGCTACACGCTCGTCCGCCCCGACGGCACGCCCTGGGTGCCCGACTCGCCGGTCACCCACGTGAGCTACCGGTCCGCCGAGGCCTACGCAGCCTGGCGTGCCGACCGCGACGACCTCCCGTGGCGCCTGCCCTTCGAGCTCGAGTGGGAGAAGGCGGCCCGCGGGGTCGACGGTCGGGCCCTCCCGTGGGGCGACAGTGTCGATCCGGCGTTCTGCAACCTGAGGGGCAGCCTGGAAGGTCGGCCCCGGGTGGTGGCGGTCGATGCCTTCCCGACCGACACGAGCCCCTACGGGGTGCGGGGGCTCGCGGGGAACACGGCCGACTGGTGCGCCGACAGCTACGAGACCGAAGGTCCGGTGGTGGCGGGCGACACGGTGGTGCTCGACGAGGGGTCGGCGAACGCGCGGTTCAAGAGCGTGCGGGGTGGGTCGTACCGCGACGGTCCGGAGGCCGTGCGCTGCGCGAGCCGCTGGCGCGCTCCACCCGAGAGCCGGTCCGGCCGGATCGGGCTGCGCCTGGCGCGCTCCATCGACGGATAGCCGGGCCCTGGACCGCCGTCAGAGCCCGAAGGCGAGCCCGCCGAGCAGCATCAGCCCGAACAGCACGGCGTACATGGCCGCGATGCCGAAGGTCAGCACGCCCATCACGCGCCACAGGTACAGCTGCATGCGGATGGACTCGAGGATCGGCTCGCGGTCTTCGCTGCCCGAGAACACGCGCATGGCGGCGAGCCCCGAGCGCAGGAGGAGCACGGCCGGGATGCCGTAGATCGCGGCCATCACGAGGTACACGACCGAGATCGTCATCATCATGGCCGCCTCGCCGCCGCCCGCCGCGAGCCCCGCGAACAGCATGCCGGCGGCACCGAGCAGGATCAGCAGCACCAGGAGCAGCCCGAGCCCTCCGAGGCCGGTGTGCCAGATGCGGTACTCGCGCACCATCTCGGCGAGCTCGTCGGCGAAGGCCTGCTCGGACGGACCCATGTCGTGGGTGGGCGCGCTGTAGGGATTGCTCATGGTTCCTCCGGGAGGGTGGGCGTGGGACGGGCCTGCAGGGCTTCGACGATGGCCACGTCGAGGGCGTACACGGGGCCCTTCACCGCGGCGCGGCAGTCGACGCCGAAGCACTCGAGGGCCGCACGCGCGAGCATGCGCTTGAAGCGCCCGTCGTGATGGCGCAGCTCGAGGCCCGACAGGTGGACGACCTCGTGCAGGAGGGTCTCCAGGGCGTCGGCGGGCGTGATGCCCGGGTAGTCGGTGATGTGGATGAGGTGGCGCTCGTAGTCCGCGAACGCGAGGCGTCGGCGGGGCTTCGTGGACGCCCGGCGCACATGGAGCTTCGGCAGGTGGTCGGTGAGGCGGCTGTCGTCGCCGCCGAAGGCCTGGAGCCCGGCCATGTGCTCGAGCCACGGGGTGAGGGCGACGCCCGCGATGACGTCGGCGTTCTTCCGGGGCCGGGGAGCCCGCTTGCGTCGGGCCTTGCGCTGGACCTGCGCAGCGCGGGCGAGACCCTGGGAGCCCCGCACGAAGCACCGCAGGCACCGCCCTGCGAGCAGGGGCGCACCGCAGCGGGGACAGCCGGAGATCAGTCCGCCTCCAGCTCGTCCATGAGGTCCTTCATGTCGAGCGAGCCCGGTGCCGGCGGGGCCTTCGCGGGCTCGGGCACGACCGGACCGTCGTCTTCGAGCTCGTCCATGAGGTCTTTCATGTCGGGCACCTTGGGACCGTCGTCCTCGAGCTCGTTCATCAGGTCGTCGAGCTGGTTCGGGTCGAACGGCTTCGGCTGGGCCGTGGGATCCTCGCTGAAGAAGTCGGGCTGCGGCTGGTGGTCCGCCGGATCGAACGGCCAGGTGGTGATGATCGGCACGTACGCGATGATCAGCACGCCGAACGTCATCATCGCGAGGAACGGCATGGCGTAGCGGTACACCGACGTGAGGGGGAGCTTGAACCGGAAGCTCGCGAGGAACAGGTTCAGGCCGACCGGCGGGGTGAGGTAGCCGAGCTCGAGGTTCGCGAGGAACAGGATGCCGAGGTGCACGGGGTGGATGCCGAACACCTCGGCGACCGGGATGATCAGGGGCACGACCACCACGATGGCCGAGTAGATGTCCATCAGGCAGCCGACGAGCAGCAGGAGCACGTTCAGCAGCAGGATGAACACGAGCCGGTTCTCGACGCGCAGCTGGACCCAGTCGCGCACCGCGAGCGGGACCTCCGCGTCCACCAGGTACGACGTGAACCCGAGGGCCACGCCGAGGATGATCAGCACGCCGCCCATGAGCGTGGCGGTCTCGACCATGACGCGCGGCACGTCGCGCAGCGGGTGCAGGTCGCGGTGGACGACGGTCTCGAGCGTGAGCGCGTAGAACGCCGTGAATGCAGCGGCTTCGAAGATGGTCATGAAGCCGCCGAAGATGCCGACGAGCACGACCACGGGCAGCAGGACCTCGAACTTCGCGTCCCACAGGCTGGTGCGCATCTCGCCGAGGCGGGCCTGCACGATGGCTCCGCGGTCGGCGCCCTCGGCCGGCAGCCAATACCGGAAGCCCTGCTCGCGGATGCCCGCCACGATGCCCATCATGACGAGGAGGAACACGAGCAGGATGCCCGGCACGATGCCGCCGACGAACAGGTCGGTGATGGGGATCTTGGCCGCGACGCCGTACAGGATGACGGGGAGAGACGGCGGGAAGAGCAGGCCGATCGAGCCGGACGCCGCGAGCAGTCCGACCGCGAACGACTTCTTGTAGCCGGCCTCCTCGAGCGCGGGCAGCAAGAGCCCGCCGAGCGCGAGGATGGTGACGCCGGAAGCGCCCGTGAACGTGGTGAAGAACGCACACACGAGCACGGAAGCGGCCGCCACGCCGCCCGGGAGCCAGCCGAACCACGCGTTGAACAGGGCCACCAGGCGCTTCGAGGCCCCGCCCTCCGCGAGCAGGTAGCCGGCGAGCGTGAACAGGGGGAGCGAGACGAGGGTGGGGTCGGCGACGATCCGGTACGTCTCGGCGGGCACGGCCGTGATCGCGATGGGGATGGGCGCGCCCCAGAACAGGAGCATCGCGGCGCCACCCATGATGGTGAACAGCGGTGCGCCGAGCGCCACGCCGACGAACAGCGCGAACGCCCCGAGGTACAGCACGGGGTCGCGGCTGCCGGCCGGCACGAAGTTGAGGCAGGCGGTGAGCGCGACGCAGACCCCGGCGGCCACGCGACCCGGCCAGCCCTGGCCGCGCCACAGGAACCGGGCCGCCATGATGCCGAAGCCGAGCGGCATCCCGATCTGGATGACCCAGTTGGGCACGCCGCCGGGCAGCACCTGTGCGCTCTCCATCTCGGAGAGCACGAGATCGACGCTGCCGTACGCCAGGAAGGCCGTGACCGTGGCCGCGACGCACGCGGTGATGGCGGTGAGCGCTTCCTTCTTCCGGCCCTCGAGCTGGAAGATCGTGCCCGTCGACAGGGCGAGGTGCGTGCCCTTGCGGGCTGCGATGCCGCCGCCGAGGAACGCGAGCCACAGGTTGAGCGCCTGCACCCACAGGTTGGCGCCCGGGATCGAGCTGCCCGTGGCGATGCGGATCGTGACGGCCACCACGGGGATGGCGACCATCAGGGCCAGGATCACCGCGACGGCGCCGTTCTCGACGGAGTGCCACCACGGGATCGGGCCGTTGCTCTCTTCCTCGGGGATCGAACCAGTCATGCCCACCCCGGTACCGCGGCGGGACGGGTTCTGCGAGGCTTACTTGTTCTTCGCCCGGTACTCTTCGACGAGCGACTTCACGCGGTCGAACGACTCGGCGCCAGCGACCTTCTCCCGCATGATGGGGTGCGTCGCGGCCGCGAGCTTCTCCCACTTCGCGCGCTGCTCGGGCGTCGGCGTGTTCACCTTGAGGCCGTACTTCTTCATGACCTCGATGGCCTTGTCGTCCTGCTTGCGGATCGTGGCCTTCATCTCGGCGCCCGTGGTGCGCGAGATCTCACGGAGCTTGTCGCGGTGCTGCTCCGGGATCGACTCCCACGCCTCCTTGCTGATGACCGTGGCTCCGACGAGCGGGGCCCACGGCACGTCCATCATGTTGGGCGCCAGGCCGAACCACTGGAACGCGAGCGCGCCGAGGGGCGTGGTGGGGAAGCTGTCGATCAGGCCGGACTGGAGGCTCGGCAGGATGTCGGTGGCCGCGACGACCACGGGGTTGAAGCCGGCCGACTTGAACATCTCGACCGCGCCGGGGTCTCCCTCCCACGTGAAGATCTTGAGCTTCCCGGCGTCGGCGGGGTCGGTGAGGGCCTGCTTGCTGAACAGGCGGGCCCAGCCGGCGTCGGACCACGCCAGCACGATGTAGCCCTTGTCTTCGATGTTCTTCTCGAACTCGGGACGCATGGCGTCCATCACGTAGTCGAGCTCTTCGTAGTTCATGATCAGCATCGGCGTGTTGAGCGCCTGGCTGCTGGGGTCGATCTCGAGCAGGCCGAGGTTCGTGATGGCGGCGGCGTGGAGCTGACCGATGCGCATCTTGCGCAGCATCACGGTCTCGTTCCCGGTGACGCCACCCGCGTAGATCTTCAGCTCGACCTCGCCGTTCGTGGCGGCCTTCCACTCTTCGCCCATGCGGACGAGGCCCTTGTGCCAGGTGCTGCCTTCGGGCGCGAGGGTGGCGAGCTTCACGACGGTGGTGGCGTTGGCGGAGGCCGTGAAGAACAGGCTGGTCGCGACCAGGGCGCCGAGGGTCTTCAGCATCGTGCGACGGAGGAACTGCATTCCGGGTCTCCTTACTCGACGAACAGGTCGTCGAGGTGGTCGAGGTAGAAGCGGGCCTGGGCCTGCGCATAGAGGTTGGCGAGCTGGTCTTCGGGACTGGCCGCAGGGTCGATCTCGAGGGCTTTCTCCATCAGCTCTACGAACTCGTCCTTGTCCTGATTCGAGTAGCTCACGCTCGTTGCAAGAGACACGTAAGGCGACGCGAGGCTTCCGCCGGAGAGCTCCAGGGCGCGCGTGTAGTGCTCCCGAGCGCGGTCGAGCCCGCCGGGCATGGGCGTGTTGGGCTCGAGCAGGATCATCATGTCGTGCAGCGAGCCCTTCGACCAGTCCTCGTCGAGCTCGAGCGCGCGCTCGAGGAGCGCCTGGGCGAACGGGAGCTGGCCGATGGCCTCCATGTCGTCCTTCGAGATCGAGATGCGCGCGAGCCACGTGGCGCCCGTCCAGTACAGGAGGAGCACGTCGTCTTCCTCCATCTCGGCGAGCACGGCGTCGGTGTCGGTGAACACGCGATCCGAGAAGCCCTCGTGCTTCAGATCGAGAGCCGACAGGCAGAAGGTCTCGCTGCGGTCGAGGAACTTCTTCGTGCGCTCGATGCCGGCCTCGTACGTGCCGAAGTCGTCGTACCGCACCTGATCGGCGGGCCACTTCACGTACACCATCGCGTACTGCGTCATGCCGGAGCACAGGGTCTCCTTGATGCCCACGTGCTTCGGCGCGGAGTCGTTGATCGCCTCCATCGTCTTGAGCGCGAAGGGGAGCGCTTCACCGACGAACTGGAGATCGTCGTCCTGCGTGAAGGTTCCGCCGGTGCTCCCCGAGAGGGCATCGGCCATGGAGTTGATGGCGATCTTCTTGATGCATCCGGACGCGAGCATCGCGACGAGCAGCATCCACAGTGCGTTCCGCATGGGGTCTCCGGACGGGCACCATACCGGATCGGGACGCGGGGCGGGGGCTGCAGTCAGTTACACGCGCTGTTCGTGGACCCCGGGGTCCCGTAGTCGCCCGTGAAGCCGATCGGTGCCGTCGCGGCGCACCAGTTCGCGGACGAGTCGTTCCCGACGGCCGTGTACGCGCCTCCTGCGGAGGACAGCTGCCAGGACGTGCCGGCCAGCGTGGGGTCGAGCCACGTCGCCGTGCTGTCGAGCGGTACGAACACGCCCGTCGACAGGTAGCCCACCTCCAGCGACTCCTCGGCGCTGTTCGCGAGCCCCATGCCGGGCCAGTGCGCGTCGGGCGTGAACTCCGACGCGTACAGGGTGCAGGTGCCGAGGAACGTCCAGTCGTCGGTCGAGCCGGACGCGATGACCGCGTGCCCTCCGTCCGGCACGAGGATCGACTGGCTGATGCGGTGGCTGCCGACGGAGCCGCCCACCTGGGGGTTCCGGAGCTCGAGGCCGAGCAGGTCGACCGTCTGCCCGGACACGTTGCGGACCTCCATCCACTCGCAGTCGACGTCGGGACCCGCGTTGGGGTCGTACATCAGCTCGGTGACCACGAGATCGCCCGGGGAGAGCTGGTCGGGCGTGGGGAAGCCCGACCCGCAGCCCGCTTCGGAGAGGCCCGCGTACGAGGACCGCTGGGGGGGCTCGAGCTTGTAGTGGTCGAACGTGTAGTGCAGCGGGCCGGTGATGTTGGTGAAGGTGGCGCCGACGCACAGGTACTGGAGGTCGGGGTCGGCTGCCCAGTCGAACAGCTCGTCGTCGACGCGCACGGACTGGTTGGACGCGTTGGTCACGAAGTACTCGCCGAACGCGTCGAACGCGGTGACCTCGACGGTGTTCACGCGGATCGTGACCCCCTCGTACGGCTCCGCGGTGGCGGGGCTCCCGAGGGTGCCGACCGAGACGGTGGCCGGCGTGGGGGCGGTTCCCGAGCCGAGGCGGGTGAGGGCGTCGATGCGGCCGAGGCCGAGGATCTGGGTCTGCGAGTCGACCCAGCCGCCGTAGTTGTCGAACTCGCCCTTCTGACCTCGGACGTCGACGCGGTCGTACAGGCTGATGTTCGGGAAGTCGGAGGGCCAGCCTCCGCCGAGGAAGACGTACACTCCGGAGTACGTGCCGCCGGCGGGTTCCTGGAGGAAGACGCCGAACGGTCCGATCCCCGTGACCGTCACGTCCCGGACGACGACCTCGGTGCCGTCGGCGACGTTCTGCTGGATGTCGTAGATCGTGACCTCGATCGGGTCGAGGCCAGTGTCGGTGTCCGCGTCTGCGTCGCTGTCTGCGTCTGCGTCGCTGTCTGCGTCTGCGTCGCTGTCTGCGTCTGCGTCGGCATCGGCATCGGCGTCTGCGTCGGCATCGCTGTCTGCATCTGAGTCGGCATCGCTGTCTGCGTCTGCGTCGGCGTCTGAGTCGCTGTCTGCATCTGAGTCGGCGTCGCTGTCTGCATCTGCGTCACTGTCAGCGTCTGAGTCGGCGTCGCTGTCTGCATCTGCGTCACTGTCAGCGTCTGAGTCGGCGTCGCTGTCTGCATCTGCGTCGCTGTCCGCATCTGCATCGGCGTCGCTGTCCGCATCTGCATCGGCATCGCTGTCCGCATCTGCGTCGGCATCGCTGTCCGCATCTGCGTCGGCATCGCTGTCCGCGTCCGCGTCCGAATCGGTGTCGGCGTCGGCGTCGGCGTCGGCGTCAGTGTCGGAGTCCGCGTCGCTGTCCGTATCGGCGTCAGTGTCGGTGTCGGACTCCTCCACCACCGGCTTCTCGATGGTGGTCAGGCATCCGGCGAGCGTGAGGACCAGCAGGGTCGGCGAGATCATCGAGCCTCCGCGCGAAGTGTAGCCTGTCGCGCGTGGAGTGGAGGTGGGGACCGGTCGGAAGCCCCGTTGTGCCGATCCGCTCCAAACGCAAGGTTCGACCGCGGAGATGCCGAGCGCCGCAGAGGACCGGGGCGAACGGCGATGACCCCCGGGCGCCTCCGCCGACAGGGGAGGTGGGGCGCGGTGATTCGGGGGGTGTCGGACCACTGTTCAGGTAGAAACGGCGGATTCACCACGGAGACACTGAGGGCTCGGAGGGGGCACGGAGGGCGCGCTGCAGGGGCGTTGCGACGTCGGGAGTCGGGATTGAAGACGGGCGCTGGCGATCTCGGCGCGATGGGCGTGGATTCTGGCGCGGACCGGGTCGGCGGCTCGCTTGGCGCCGACCTCGCCGATCGGGCCGTCTTCGCCGACGCGGACGCTGGTCCCACCGGCGCGCGTGTGCTCGACTGGACGGCTTTGCTGTGTTCCGCTACATCGGTTGAAAATGAATTTCATTTCCATTGAGGCGTGAATCCCCCATGTCCCGCTCGCTGCTCACGGTTGTCGTCCTCGCGTCCAGCACGGCGTGGGCGGGCGATCCGGAAGCAGACCCCGAAGCCGACGACACGGTCATCGTGTACGAGCCCGACGGAACGCCGCGCGTGGCGGGGTCTGCGCACGTGGTGGGGGAAGAGGAGCTCGAGCGGTTCGAGTACAACGACATCGCGCGGGTGCTCGGGGCGACGCCCGGCGTCTACGTGCGTGGGGAAGACGGCTTCGGGCTGCGTCCGAACATCGGTCTGCGGGGCGCGAACTCCGACCGGTCCGCGAAGATCACGCTCCTCGAGGACGGCGTGCCCGTCTCGCCGGCTCCGTATGCCGCCAGCGCTGCGTACTACTTCCCGATGGCGACCCGTCTCGTGGGGGTCGAGGTGTTCAAGGGGCCGGCGGCCATCGCGCACGGCCCGCAGACCGTCGGCGGCGCGATCAACCTCCTCACGCGCCGGGTGCCGCAGAAGCCCGACGGCATGGTCGATTTCGGGTACGGCATGCGGAACACCGCGAAGCTGCACGCCTGGGCCGGCAGCGGCACGGAGCGGGGCGGGGTGCTCGGCGAGGTCTCGCACCTGCAGACCGACGGGTTCAAGCACCTGCCGGACGACGGGCCCACGGGGTTCGAGCGCACCGACGTGATGTTCAAGGGCACGGTGTCGTCCGACCCCGCGCTCGTCGTGAAGAACGCCCTCACGGTGAAGCTCGGCTTCGGTCAGGAGCACTCGCACGAGACGTACCTCGGGCTCCACGTCGACGACTACGCGGAGGATCCGTACGCCCGGTACGGCGCGAGCGGGCTCGACGACATGTCGTGGCGACGCACCCAGGCCGAAGCCACGTGGCAGCTCGACCTGTCGCCCGCTGTCCGCATCCGCACGACCGCCTACCATCACTGGCTGAGCCGGCAGTGGTTCAAGTTCAACGGCTTCCGGAACGGGCCGTCCGTGCACGAGCTGCTCCAGGAGCCCGAAGGTGGCGCCACGTCGGAGTTCCTCGACGTTCTGCGCGGTGCGGACACGACCCGGTCCGAGCAGGCCCTGATGATCGGCACGAACGACCGCCGGTTCCACGCCCTGGGCGTGCAGTCGCGGCTCCAGTGGCGCACGAAGGCCGGGCGCATCGACAGCCAGCTGAAAGCCGGCGTGCGGGTGCACGGCGACATCGTCGACCGCACGCACACCCAGGGCGCGCACACCCAGACCGATGGGGTGCTCACCCGCGACGAGACGAAGCTCGAGACGACCCTCGACAGCCACGCGACGGCCACGGCGCTCGCGGTCCACGTGCAGGAAGACCTCCAGATCGGCGCGGTGCACCTGCTCCCCGGGCTCCGGACCGAGACCGTGCGCACGGGCTACGTGAACCTGGGCTCGGACAACGACGTGCAGCTCCGCACGAGCGTCCTGCCGGGCTTCGGTGCGCTCGCGGAGGTGTTCGACGACCTGCAGGTGTTCGCGGGGGTGTATCGGGGCTTCTCGCCGGTCCCGCCCGGTCAGGACGCCGACGTGTCGCCCGAGACCAGCATCAGCTCCGAAGCCGGGCTCCGGATCGGGGGGCTCGGCTCGCGGCTCGAAGTGGTCGGGTTCCTGAACGACTACGCCAACATCACGGGGCAGTGCACGATCTCGGGTGGCTGCGTGGGCGAGCAGCTCGACACCCAGTACAACGGCGGAAAGGCCTGGGTGTACGGGGCCGAGGGGAGCGCGGCGCACGAGTGGCTGCTGCCCCGTCAGCTCCGCCTGCCGGTGTCGCTCGCGTACACGTGGACCGAGACGCGCTTCCGCACGGGCTTCGTGTCGGGCTTCCCGCAGTTCGGCACGGTGGAGGTGGGCGATCGGCTGCCCTACGTGCCGCAGCACCAGGGGGGCGCGCGGATCGCGCTCGAGCACCCGCGGTTCGGGCTCGCGGTCGGGGCGTCCGCGCGGAGCGGGATGCGCGACACCGCCAGCCAGGGGCCGCTCGCCACGACGGACATCCCGGCGCAGCTGCTCGTGGACGTGTCCGCGCGGGTGCGTCCGGCGGAGCACTTCGAGGTGTACAGCACGGTGGTGAACGCGACGAACACGCACGTCGTGGAGTCCTGGCGCCCGTTCGGCGCGCGCCCGACGTCTCCGTTCCAGCTCATGGCGGGGGTCAAGGTCACGCCGTGATAGTCGGGGCCGCGGAGGCTCCGTGCGCATCGACCTGTCCCTCGAAGACTTCCTCGCTCTGCCCGACACCGAGAAGGTCCCGTACATCGGCGACCGCGGCATCCTGTACGCCCAGCAGTTCACCCGGGCCGACCTCGACCGGTACAACCAGCTCGCCGACGCCGCACGGTCGCTCGCGCGGCGCCCTGAAGGGGCGTCCTACCTGGCGAGCCTGCTCCGGCACCGGATGGCCCTGAACTTCTTCGTGCAGCCGAGCTCCCGCACGTTCATGTCGTTCAACGCGGCCGAAGCGATGCTCGGGCTGAACCGGATGAGCGTGCGGGATCCCGCGATCAGCTCGATGTCGAAGGGCGAGAGCCTGGTCGACTCGATCCGCACGTTCATCAGCTACGTCGACCTGATCGTGATGCGGCACGCCGACGACGATGCCGCGGCCACGGCGTTCTGGACGGCCACCCGCGCGCACCGACGGATCACGCTGCCCGACGGCTCCCAGGTGCCCGTGCCCATCGTGTCGGGAGGGTCGGGCACGACTCAGCACCCCACCCAGGCCCTGCTCGACGTGTACACCCTCGAGCGGTCGCTGCGTCCGGTCGGCGGGCTCGACGGGAAGACCCTCCTGCTGGTCGGAGACCTCGCGCGGGGCCGCACGACGCGGTCGCTGGCGTTCCTGATGCCTGAGTTCCGCGACGTGCGCCTGATCTTCGCGGCCCCCGAGCAGTACCGCATGGGCCAGGACGTGCGCGACTTCCTCGATGCGCGGGGCGTGCTGTGGTCTGAGGTCGACAGCCTCGATGCGGGCATCCGCGAGGCCGACGCGATCTACCTCACCCGCATCCAGGACGAGCACGACGCAGACCGTTCGCACGGCTCCCACGTGCGCGCCGAGGATCGGTTCCGGTTCACGCTCGATCACCTCGACCGCATGCGTCCCCACGCGGCGCTGCTGCACCCGCTGCCGAAGCGGGACGAGGTCGATCCGGCCGTCGACGACGTGCAGGACCGGCGTGTGGCGTACTGGCGCCAGGAACGCAACGGCATGTGGATGCGCGTGGCGCTGCTGGCCCGGCTGTTCCGGGTCGATCAGGCCCTGCTGGACGTAGCCGCCACCCGCTGAGGGCGCGCTACTCCTTCTTCTTCAGCTGGCCGAAGATACCCTTGCCCGTCGCGCGGATACGGAGGGTGAACGCGGCTTCCACGACGGTGTCGACATCGGGCCGGCTGCCCGACACATCCGTGGTGAGCGTCATGGAGTCCTGCACGACGTACTCGGTGAGGTCGAGGTCTTCGAGGTCGAGCGGCACCTCGGCCTGACCGACCGGGAAGTCGCTGCTGGACGCCACGAGCACCTGCGGCAGACCGTCGGCCTCGACGTAGAACTCGAGGCTGTCGAGGAACGACAGATCCGAGCCCGACGGGTCGGTCGCCGTGAGCACGAGCTCGTCGAAGCGCACGGAGTTGATGTCGCCGGGCTCGACGCCCTGGTTCGCGACGGCGTCACGCGACGTGATGTCGAGGTTGGCGAACTCTCCGAACGACAGGTCGCTCAGCAGGATCTCGAGGGGCGTTCCGCGCTCGACCAGCACCTCGCTGCTGTCCGAGACCGAGATCGAGACACCCTTGCAGCCTGCCGAGCCGAGCCCGAGCAGGGCGACGAACGCGAGTCCTCTCATGTCGTCCTCCGGTGCCTGGTATAGCGCCGAAGGGCGACCGCGGCAGTTACAGGCGTCTTTCCGCCCGGCCTCACCGTCCTGAGCGGGACGTCCAGGCGTAGGAGAGCAGCTCTCCGCGACGGAAGGTCATCTCCATCCGTTCGTCCGACCGCAGGACGCGCACCGGGCGCCAGGTGGTCTCGGACAGCTCGCGTGCCTTGCGCACGGCGTTCTGTCGCGTGCCGACGACGACGGCTTCGTCGCCACTCCCTACGGTGAACGTGCGGTTCTTCTTGCTCTCGACCATTCAGGCCTCCTGGTGGGGGGATTCGTTCGTGAAGTCGTGCGTGCGCTGCACGCCTCCGGTGCGCGTCTCGATGACGAGTCGGGCCCCGAGCTCCCGAGCCGTGGGTACGGCCGCGGCGACGGCCTTCTTCTTCGTGGACACCGTCCACGCGGGCTCGGCGAGGTCGTCGACCACGAGGCTCCAGCCGGTGTCGGCGGCACGGACCGCCAGGGCCGCGATGCGGGGAGCGGCCTGCGGGGGTGGAGGAGCGGGCCGCCGGGCCGTCGTTCGGGACGGACGCGAGGCGTCCGGAACGCGCTCGACTCGAGGATGTGGGTAGCCGGAATAGCTGAAACGAATGCGGGCTCGAGCCAGGATGGCGGCCTCCCTCGTGGTTGTGGATGGTGGACGGCAGCGCGTTCGACGCAGTCGGGCCGGAGGCATCGGACTGCGGATCGCGGGGCACGGATGGAATCGTGCCGCGTTGCAATCATATCGAAGGAGCCCCCCGAGGTCAAGCTGGAGGGCGGGTCACGCCGACCACGGACGCCGGTCCATCGCCCCCACGTGCGGCTCGCAGACGCCGTCGGGTGGGGCGCCACCGAGCAGCCAGTGCCGCAGGGACAGGCGGGGCAGGTCGGGGTCGGGCGTCCCGGTGCGCGCGTGGTTGAGCAGCGCGACGAGCAGCACGCCACCGACGGTGTTCCCCACGAGCGTGACCCCGAGGTGGCGGAGGGCGGACGCGGGTGCGACGAGCCCGGCGCCGACGGCCCAGGTGGCCTCGACGCTGCCGACGACCACGTGCTCCAGCGACAGGAGCGGCATCACGAAGGTGCACGCCCACACGACGGGGAGCGTGGCCTTCGCGGACATCCGGTGCAGCAACCACACCATCGCGGCCACGAGCCAGCCGGCCAGCACGGCACGACCGAACACGGCGAGCATTCCGGTGTGGTGGGTGAGCGTGAGGAGCCCGGCGGCGGCCTCGGACACGTGCTCGGGCAGCACGCCGGGGATGGCGATCACCATCCCGATGGCCGCGGCTCCGACGACGTTTCCGAACAGCACGATGCCCCACAGCTTCAGCAGCGACGGGACGCTGTCGAGGCGCTCGAGCACCCGCGCGACGGGCGGCAGGGTGTTCTCGGTGAACAGCTGGTAGCGCCCGCCGACGACGATGAGGAACCCGAGCGGGTACGCCATCGAGCCGGCGAGGGCGGACCAGTCGGGGGGCGCGGCCGCAGCCGCCGCAGCCGCCGCGAGGAACGAGAACGCGATGGCCAGGCCGGCGCCGAGAGCGCTCCAGAAGAGGCTCGTCGGCGCGACCCGGACCTCGGCCTCGGCCTTGCTCACGAGGGACGCGTGCAGCTGGTCGACCGTGCTCATGCGCCCCCGCTGGTCAGGGAGTCGAGCAGGGTCTGGATGTCGCGCGCGTGGCGCTCCTCGGTCGACAGGATGTCCTCGAGGAGGCGACGGGTCGTGGGATCGCGGTCTCCGAGCCACTGGATGGCGTTCCGGTAGAGCTCGACCGCTCCGCGTTCTGCCTGCATCTGGTGTGCAAGCATTTCATCCAGGCCGGTCGCACCGCAGAACGGGGCGATCGAGCGCCTGGCGAACGTGGACGGGTCGAGATCCGCGATCCCACCGAGCTCGTCGATGCGGGCGATCAGGGCACGGGCGTGTCCCAGCTCCTGCTCGGCGTGCTCGGCGAACTCGCGCTGGGCGACCTCCTCGCGGAGACCCCCGGCCGCGGCGGCGTGCGCGGTGTAGGAGAGGAATGCGGTGAGCTCCGACGCGACGGCCTGGTTCAGCAGGGCGACGACCCGGTCGACGTCCACGAGGAACGACGGGGTGATCGGGCCTTCGCCCTCGTTGTGGCCGAGGTCGGACGCGATGGACGGAATCGAATGTTTGTCTTGGGCGTAGATGGGGCCTCCAGCGTTTGTATGCACTGAGCATATTGCAGACATATTCATGATGCAAACAAAAGTGCGTCCAGAGGATCCCGCGCGCGACGTCAGCGGGGTGTCCAGAGGTCGACCCGACGGCCGAGCCGTGCCATCCTCCGGCCGGGAGACGCGCATGCCGACCTACGAGATGTTCTGGGACTGCAAGTACTGCGACACGGCCAAGCTGCTCGGGAAGACCCACCGGCACTGCCCGGAGTGCGGTGCACCGCAGGATCCCGACAGCCGGTACTTCCCGCCGGAGGACGAGAAGGTCGCGGTGGAGGACCACCAGTTCGTCGGCGCCGACCTCCGGTGCCCGAGCTGCGACACGCCCAACTCGGCGGCCGCGCACTACTGTACGAACTGCGGGAACGTGCTCGAGGAGGGCTCGGCGGTCTCGACGAAGGGCGAGGTCGACGCCGGGGCGCAGTCGGGCACGCGCAAGCCCGCGAAGCCCGCACCTCCTCCGGAGCCGGAGCCCGAATCGTCCGGCCGCGCCGGGGCTGCCGCAGGCATGGGGCTGCTCGGGATGGGCTGCACGGCCCTGATCGTGGGGGTGTTCGCGCTGTTCCTCGTGGTGTGCCTGCTCAACGTGTTCTGGACGAGCGACGCCGACCTCACCGTGAAGGGGCACTCCTGGACCCGATCCATCGAGATCGAGAAGCTCCAGACGAGCAAGGAGGACGACTGGTGCGACAAGATGCCGGCCTCCGCCACCAACGTGCAGCGGTCGGAGAAGGAGCGGAAGACCCGCAAGGTGAAGGACGGCGAGACCTGCAAGACCAAGAACGTCGACAACGGCGACGGCACCTTCAAGACGAAGCAGGAGTGCACACCGAAGTACCGCGACGAGCCGGTGATGGAACCGTGGTGCCGGTGGGACGAAGAGAAATGGAAGACCCACGACACGAAGCGCACGAGCGGCGAAGGGCTCGACTCCACCCCGGAGTGGCCGACCGTGAAGGTCGACGGCTGCAAGACCCTCGGGTGCACGCGTGAGGGCTCGCGCACGGAGCGCTACGAGGTCGCGCTCGTCGAGGCGGATGGCACCGCACAGACCTGTTCCGTGCCGGCTTCGAAGTGGAAGTCGATGGCGGTGGGGTCGTCATGGACGGGCAGCAAGAAGATGCTGACCGGCTCGCTCACCTGCTCGGACCTGGCGCCCGCGAAGTAGCTCACGGATTCCGGGGCCCGGAGGGAGCCCCGTGCGCGCTCAGATCCCGTTCATCTGGACGATGCCGACCAGACCGAACACGATCCAGGCGAGCAGCGCACCGGGAACCGACAGCAGGATGCCGACCATGACGGCTTCGGAGAGAGTGGGTTGGTCGTTCATGCAGACATCCTATGGGAGGCGATCCCGGATGCACTTGCAGCACCATTACACCTACGCGGCCCACACCAGATCTCCCGCCCACTCCTGCAGGAAGGCCCGGAAGTTCCGCACGATGCGCGCCTCGAGCTGACGCGCGCGCTCGCGGCTGATGTCGAACCGCCGCCCGAGGTCGGCGAGCGACACGGGGTCGTCGCTCGTGATGCGCTCGAAGAAGATGACCTGGTCGCGCTCGACGTCGAGGGTGTCGGCGAACGCCACGACGGCGTCGCTCAGACGGCTCGAGATCTCGCGACGGCTCGCTTCGTCTTCCGGCGTGAGGCCGTCGTCGTCGCTGATCCGCTCGGCCAGCGCGATCTGACCGTCGGCGGCCGGAGCCCCGAGGGCGTCTTCACCGTAGATCATCAGCTGCTGGGCGCGCTCCACCTCGGCCATCGTGGCATCGCAGGCCTCCGCCAGGCTCGCGAGATCGATCGGGAGCCCGAGCGTCTCGCGGTGCTCTCGCTCCTTCGCCAGACGGAACGCGAGCTCGCGCGTGGGACGGCCGACCCGCACGATGCGGTGGTGCGACGACACCCACGCGAGCATGCGCGCACGGGCCCAGTAGCGGGAGTAGGCCGAGAACGGGATGCCTCGGGAGGGATCGAAGCGGTGCAGGGCGTCGAGCAGGCCGCCGTTCCCCTCCTGGATCAGGTCGAACGCGAGATCGGACTGCACGCGCAGGCGCATCGCCACCTGGAGCACCACGTAGAGGTGCGCGGCCACCAGCTGCTCGCCGGCCTCCTTGTCGCCGTCGCGGAACCGCCGTGCGAGCTCCAGTCCCTCGGCGTCGTCGACCCGGGGGATCGAGCGGACGTACTTCAGCCAGCGCCGGGTGGTCTCGTCCTGCGTGGTGCGGAGCGTCGCGTGCGCCCGCGTGGACGTGCCGTGAGTCTCGGAGCGGACGAGCGCCGTCATCGAATCCTCCTCCAGAGTTCGCCCGGGAGCTGGTTAGGCACCTGCCGCGCGCGGGTCAAGGGTTCCGCGGAGGCCGGTCGGCCAGGCGGGACCCCCCTTAGCACCGGGATGCGCGGGGTGTCGAAGATCCCGTGCCGTCCGGCCTCCGCCACCGTCCGGCAAAGGTGATATGGGGCGCCCATGCCGAGCCTGACCGCCGAAGAGCTGCGGGAGCTACGCCGACTCCACCTGGTTGCGGGCCGCAAGGTCGACTCGCTGTTCGCGGGCGACTACCGCTCGGCCGTGCGCGGGCAGGGCATGGAGTTCGAAGAGGTCCGCGAGTACATGCCCGGCGACGATGTGCGGCACATCGACTGGAACGTCACCGCGCGCTCCGGCGAGCCGTTCATCAAGGTGTTCCGCGAGGAGCGCCAGCTCACGGTGCTTCTGCTGGTCGACGTGAGCGGGTCGACGCGCGTGGGCTCGGGAGGGCGCGACGGCCGCACCGACCGCAGGCTGCAGATCGCCCGTGTGGCCGGGGGCATCGCGTACGCGTCCATCCGAAACCAGGACCGCATCGGCCTCGTCACGTTCACCGACCGCGTGGAGCAGTTCCTCACGCCCCGACGGAGCCGGGGGCACGCGTGGGCGGTCATCCAGACCGTGTTCGCCGCCGAGGGTCGCCACCGCGGCACCGATCTCGTCGAGCTCTTCCGGTTCGTGCGCCAGGTGCAGCGTC
Organism: Myxococcota bacterium; assembly: GCA_041389565.1. Lineage (GTDB taxonomy): Bacteria > Myxococcota_A > UBA796 > UBA796 > JACKEQ01. The sequence goes on along the minus strand of JAWKRP010000025.1, from coordinate 12,820 downwards.
GGCGCGCCACCATCATCGTGGTGTCCGACTTCCTGGATCCCGGCCCGTGGGACAGCCTGCTCGGCTCCCTGGCACGCAAGCACAAGGTGCACGCCATGCTCGTGCACGACCGCCTCGACGAAGGGCTCGGCAAGCTCGGGCTGATCGAGGTGGTCGACAGCGAGACGGGCCGCACGATGCTCGTCGACGGCCGCCAGTACCGCGGCACCACGTCGGTCGACGAGCGCCTCCGCCGCGTGCGCCGCATGGGAGCCGGCGCCATCTCCATCGACACCGCCGAAGACCCGTTCGCCCGGCTCCACACGTACTTCCAGCAGCAGGCGCGCCGGTGAGGCTCGGTTCCGTGGGGGTCGCGGGGCTCTGGGTCCTCGCGGGATGCAGCGCGACGGACGAGCCCGACCCCTCGGGGATCGAGGTGCGCGCCTGGGCGGTCGACACACACGCGTCCGGCGGCGTGTTGGTCGTGCAGACCACCCATCCGGAAGGGGTGGCGGTCAGCCTGCCCGAGCCCGAGGTCGAGGGGCTCGTGTTCACGCAGGAAGGCCTCACCACGGAGCAGCTCGGCGGCCGCTCGGTGCTCACCCAGCGGTTCCGGTTCACCGGGAAGAAGGGGTTCTACGAGGTTCCTCCGCTCGTCGTCACGGGGGGTGAGGTCGAAGCGCAGTCGCTGCCCGTGTGGCTCGATCTCGGCGTGCAGGGCCCGAACGTCGACAAGATCGCCGACATCGAAGACCCAGCGGCCGTGTGGGAGATCCCGTGGGGGTGGATCTGCGCGGGAGGCGGGGTCACGCTCCTGATGGTCGGCGGCGTGCTCGTCGGGTTCGCGTCGATGGCGCGGCGCCCGCGCACGAAGGTCCAGAAGCTCGTTCCGGCCGACGTCCGCTGCCTGAAGGCGTGGGAGGCCATCCGCGCCGACGACGCGCTGTCGGATGACGACAAGGCGAAGGAGCTGTCGCGCATCTTCCGCGAGTACGTCGAGGAGGTGCTCCAGTTCCCCGCCGTGTCGTGGACCACCACCGAGATCGTGCAGAAGCTCGAGGGCATGGCGCATCTCCCGCAGGGGAACGTGCCGCGCGCTCGCGACCTGCTGCGCGCCACCGACCTCGTGAAGTACGCGGAGGTGTCGCCCGAGCACGACTTCTTCGAGGGCATGGACGCGTCGTTGCGCGCCTTCGTCAGCAGCACGCGCCCGCGCAGCTGGAGCCCGGAGGGCCCGGCCGATGCATGAGTACGGCTCTCCCGAGGCCTTCCTGCTGCTGATCCCCGTGTGGGGCCTGCTCGCCCAGCGCTGGATCACGGGGCGCAACAAGCTCGCCGTTCCGGGCTTCTCGACGCTGAAGCGCCGGTGGACGCTCCGCCTGCTGCTCGCCTGGGTGCCCCAGATCACGTCGCTGGTCGGGCTCACCCTGCTCGTGTTCGCGCTCGCCCGGCCGCGGGTCGCGCACCGCTCGGTGTCCGTCGAGTCCGAGGGGCTCGACATCGTGCTGGCGGTCGACACGTCGGGCTCGATGCGCGCGGAGGACTTCCAGAAGTCGGGCATGCCCGTGAACCGGCTCCAGGTGGCGAAGGGCGTCATCGGGGAGTTCGTCGAGGGCCGTCCGCACGACCGCATCGGCGTGGTGGTGTTCGGAGAGGAGGCGTTCACGCAGGTGCCCCTCACGCTCGACCACGAGACGCTGCTCGACGCGCTGCGCCAGGTCGAGATCGGCGTGGCCGGTGCGAAGGGCACCGCCATCGGCAGCGCGCTGGCCGTGGCGTCCAAGCGCCTGAAAGACCTCGAGGCCCCGGACCGCGTGATCATCCTGCTCACCGACGGGCAGAACAACGCGGGGCGCATCACCCCCACGCAGGCCGCCGAGGCCGCTGCCGCGCTCGACATCACGGTCTACACCATCGGCGTCGGGGCGCAGCGGGCCCGCACCCCGTGGGGCGGAGACGGGCTCGACGAGCGTGGGCTCACGCAGATCGCCGAGATGACGGGCGGGAAGTACTTCCGGGCCACCGACACCCGGTCGCTCCAGAACATCTACGAGAAGATCGACGAGCTCGAGCCCAGCACCGCCGAGGTGAAGGAGGTCGTCGACTACGACGAGGAGTTCCGCCGCTACCTCGTCCCCGGCCTGATCCTGCTCGGCATCAGCCTGCTCCTGTCGCACACCTGGCTGCGGAGGGGCCCGTGATCTTCGGCTCTCCGCTGTGGTTGGCCGCGCTCCCGCCCGTGTGGGCGGTGCTCGCGTGGAGGCGCTGGCGCGGCGGCAACCGGGTCCATGCCATCGGCATCGATCGGGCGCCCGGCTACCAGCGGGGGGAGCTCGGGGACGCGTTCGCCGGGCTCGACGAGCTGGTGCCGAGCCCGGGCTTCGGGTGGGTGAGCCTGCACCCCACGGATCGGTACCGATGGCCGCTCGTGCCCGGTCTGCTCGCGCTCGGCACGTCGCTGGTGCTGTCCCACACCTGGCTCCGGAGGGGTCCGTGAACTGGATCGAGCCCGGCTGGTTCTGGACCCAGCTCCTCGTGATCCCGGTCGCGCTCGTCGTGATGGTGGGGTCGTGGTGGCACTACCGGAAGTTGAAGGCGGTGTTCGCCGGCGACCTGCTCGCGCGCGTGCTGCCGCGATCGGTCCGGAACCGCCGCCGCGTGCGCGATGTCTTCTCCCTGGCGTGCCTCCTGCTCGGGTGCATCGCGCTCGCCGAGCCCGCCTTCGACAAGGAGATCGTCCAGGTGAAGACCAGCGGCGTCGACCTCGTGCTCGCGATCGATCTGTCCCGATCGATGGATGCCCGCGACGTCGATCCGAGCCGTCTCGAGCGGGCCCGTCGCGAGGTCGTCGACCTGCTCGACCTGCTCACCGGAGACCGCGTCGCCATCGTGTTCTTCGCAGGCGAGGCCTACCCGCGCCTGCCGCTCACCGAAGACTACAAGGCCGTGGAGTGGGTGCTGGAAGAGGCCGACACCGACATGTTCAAGTCGCAGGGCAGCGCGCTCGGCAAGGCGATCGACGTGTCGCGCGAGCTGCTGCGCCGCGACGAGGGCAAGGCCGGCAAGGCGATCCTGGTGTTCTCCGACGGTGAGACGCACGATCCCGAAGACGCCGAGCGGGCGGCCCGCGAAGCGAAGGAGGAGGGCGTGATCGTGTACGCCGTGGGCGTCGGGGAGGACGAAGCGCCCATCCCCGTGGGCGACAAGGGCTACCTCAAGCACGAGGGCAAGCAGGTGATGACGAAGCCTGACTTCGTGACGCTGCGCGAAGTCGCTAGGATCACGGGTGGAGGGTTCGTGAACTCCGTGCCATCGGCGAACGACATGGAAGACCTCTACCGCAACGCCATCCGGGGCTCGCTGCGCGCGGTCGAGCGCGACACCCAGCAGACCGAGAAGTGGCAGTCGGCCTACCAGTACCCGCTGGGCCTCGGTCTCGCGCTCTGGCTCGGGGGCGCCTGGCTCGGAGAGGGTCGCCGTCGCTTCGGGGCCGCTGCCGCCGTGCTCCTGGCGCTGTCGCTCGCTCCGGGGGCCGCGCACGCCGACTCGCTTCCCGAGGCGGATGCCCTGTACCGCGAGGGCAAGTACACCCAGGCCGAGAAGATGCTCGAGGAGCTCGCGCTCGATGCTCCGGGCGATGCGAGCCTGTACGAGCGCCTGGGGGCCGCGCGCTATCGCCTCGGCGACTGGCTTGCGGCGGCGCAGGCGTTCGAGCAGGCCTCCCGTCTGCGCGGGGGAGACGCCGAGGCCGACTACAACGCCGGGAACGCGCGCTACCGGGCCGGTCAGCTCGAAGAGGCGCTGCGGCGCTACGACTCCGCGCTCCTCGACGACCCCGACCACGAGCGCGCCCGCCAGAACAAGGAGCTCGTGTCGGGCGAGCTGGTGCTCCGGCGCGAGGAGAAGCCGCCGCCGCCTCCGCAGGAGGGCTCGTCGAAGGACGACGAGGGCAAGGGCCAGGGCGACAGCAAGGACGAGTCCGACCAGAACAAGGAGAGCTCCGGTCAGGACGAGGGCAAGTCGGAGGGCACCGACCAGGGCGAGCCCCAGGGCGACCCGAAGGACGGCGAGTCCCAGGAGGGCGACCCGCAGCAGGGCGAGAGCGACGCCGACCCGAAGGACCAGGACGGCTCCGCCGAGAACCCGACGCAGAAAGACGGCTCGAACGACGAGCCCCAGGAGGGCTCCGAGTCCACGAACCCCGGCGACCTCGACGAGAACCCGGAGGGTCAGGAGGGCGACAGCACCGACGGGAACGCGGGCGCGGAGTCTTCGGGCGTGGGCGACCCGTCGGGCAACATCACGCCGGCCCAGGCGTCGCGCATGCTCGACGGCGTCGAAGAGGGCCGCCAGCGCGTGCGCGTCAACGGCCGCGCGTCGGACAAGCCCTGGTAGGTCGAGTAATGCGTGTCCACGCCGTCTTCGCCGTGCTGGTGGCGATGTTCGTGGCCGTTCCCGCGTGGGCGGCGAACGTGTCGCTGTCGGTGGGCGTTCCGGAGATCCAGGTCGCGCAGACCACCCGCGTCACGGTCACCGTGGTGGGCGAGCAGCCGGCGAGCCTGCCCACCTTCCCGGAACAGGAGGGCATCCGGATCCGGTTCCGCGAGCGCGCGTCGGAGTTCGTGAGCACGCCCAGCACGGGCATCGTGCAGACGTACCGCTACGTGTACGAAGCCACGCCCGACGGCGAAGGCGAGTACGTGATCGGGCCCGCCGAGGTGGTGTTCCGCAACCAGGGGGTCGCGCAGACGCCCACGGTCACGCTGAAGGTGGGCCCGCGCACGGCGAGTGTCGCGAGCACCGCCGATCTGGTGGTCACCTCGTCGTTCCGCCGCGACACGGTGTGGGAGGGTGAGGTGGTGCTGTACGACGCCACGGTGACAGCCCGTGTGCCCATCCGCGACGTGCAGTGGCGCTGGCCCGACTTCGAAGGGCTCCAGGTGCCGGCCGACGTGAGCGCCCAGAACACGACCACCCGCATCGGCGACCCGCGTGGCGACATCACCCTCGTGAAGTCGGTGATCCCGCTCATCGCCGCGGGCACGGGCGACCGCACGCAGCCCCCGGCCGTCGCGCGCGTGTCGCAGCTCACGAACCGCAACAGCCCGTTCGGGCTCCCCACGAGCCGGTCGCGCAACGAGCCCGGCACGCAGGCCCCGCTGCACATCCGCCCGCTCCCGAAGCCGCCGCCCGACTTCTCGGGGCTCGTGGGCGACTTCAACGTGTACTCCACGCTCGACAAGACCGAGAAGGTGAAGGTCGGCGAGTCGGTGGCCTGGAACGTCACGGTCGTGGGGGATGGCGTGGTCGACGGGTTCGACGTACCCGAGCTGGAAGGCCTGAAGGGCGTGCGGGTGTACCGCGACGAGAGCCACTCGGCGGGCGGCATGGTCGAGGGCGACTACGTCGGGCGCAAGGTGTTCTCGATGGTGCTCGTGCCCACGGAGCGCGGCGTCATCGAGCTGCCCGACCTCTCGATCGTGGTGTTCTCGCCGTCGAAGGGCGCGTACGAGACGCTGAAGGTCGAGGTCGGCAAGCTGTCGGTGCTCGGCAGCGGCACGAAGCTGGAGTTCGAGGACTTCGGGTCCGAAGGCGGGCCCACCGAGATCGAGGCCGTGGAGCCCGTCGATCTCGAGGAGGTCTACACCTGGGGGCTCGCCACCACCGTGCCGCTCGCGCCCGTGATCCCGCTCGGCCTGATCTTCGCGCTCGCGCCCGGCGTGCTGGTGCTCGTGGCCGACGGGGGTGGCGTGGTCCGCGGGTGGTGGTCCGGGCGTCGCAGCCGTCGGGTCGAGATCCGTGGGAAGGCCCGCCTCCGCACGCCGCCCGCAGACTCGGGCGAGCTCCTCGCGGTGTGCGACCTGGCGCTGCGCGAGACGCTCGCCGACCGCACGGGCGTGTCGGTGGGCGAGCTGAGGCGCGACGAAGCGCTGTCGTCCCTGCCGCCCGCGGTGGCCGACGACGTGCAGCAGGCGTTCGTGGGCCTCGATCGCGCGCGGTTCGCGGGGGGTGCAGTGCCCGAAGACGCCGTCGTGCGCGTGAAGCTCGCGATCGACCGGCTGGAGAAGGCCGCATGACCGCCCTGATCTGGCTCTCGCTCGCGTGGGCGGGCCCCGTGGAGGACGGCGCCACGGCCTGGGAGGCCGGCGACATCGAAGGCGCGCTCGAGGCCTGGAAACCCAGCGCAGACGGCGGCTGGGGCTCGGGCCCCGTGAAGTTCGACGTGGGCAATGCCTACTACCGCCGGGGCGACCTGCCGCGCGCCATCGCATACTGGCGGGCCGCCGGCGACTACCGTCCGCGCACCTCCGGCGTGTCGCACAACCTGGCGCTCGCCCGCAGCGACCTGTCGGGCGTGCCGACGCCCGTGGGCGCGCCGATGCTGTGGATGCGCATCCTGACGCCCGGTGAGGTCGGGCTGCTGGGCCTGCTGTCCGCGATGCTCGGCAGCGCGGGCCTCGTGGCGCGTCGCCGGCGGAAGGAGGGCCTGCGCACGCCGTGGGTGGGCGCACAGCTGCTCGGGATCGCGCTGGTGGCGCTGTCGTCGTGGGGCTGGTGGGTGCAGACGTCCATGCCGATCGCCGTCGTGGTGGATGCGCCGGCGGTGGCGCGCGCGACCCCCGACATCCAGGCGGAGAAGCGGCTCACCCTGCAGCCGGGCGCCGAAGTCGCGGTGGTGAAGGAGATGCGCGACTTCCTGCTGATCGAGACGGGCGAGGGCGATCGTGGCTGGGTACCGGATGGCGCGGTGCTGAGAGTGCCGCGCTAGCGCGTCAGGGGTGCAGCGCCCGGCACAGCGCGACCACCGCGGGCACCTCGCAGTCGTCGACGACCGCGCTGGGCAGCCGCAGCACGACCTCCTCCGACCCGAGGTACGACCCCGGCCAGCTGCCGAGCAGGCCCAGCAGCCTCGCCCGCACGGGCTCGTGCGCGACCCGCGCGTGCGTCGCGGCCATGTCGGAGCTGCGCCCCTCGAGCACCATGTCGAGCAGGAGGTCGCCGATGCGGTGGCGGTTGCGCGCCTCGCGGGTCTTCCGCTTCTTCTCGAGGCAGGTGTCGGGAGGCAGGGGCTGCGCGAGCGTGGCGTACACGGTGGTGGTGTACGCGGAGTAGCGCCGGGTCTCGACGACCCGCACCGGCACGCCTTCGATCGTGCCCGCCCACTCGCCGGGCCCGGCCGGGACCAGCCCCAGGGACTCCAGCGCCGCGAAACGGGACGCCCACCGGTCGATCACCGCCTCGAGGAGCGCGACCTGCGAGGGCAGCGACTCGGTGGCCGGGCGGTCTGCGGTCGGGCCTGGCCCGACCTCCTGGTACTCGAGCACCTCGAGCGACCCGCGGGCGAGCGAGAACATCGACACCTTCGCGGCCAGCTCGGTCGCGAGGTCGCGAACGGCATCCGTGAGCAGGAACGCGTTCATCCGGTCGTCGGGCGGCCCGAAGTACACCGCGGGGAGGGGACGCACGCCCGCCACCCGGTTCACCGCCTGGCTGAACAGAGACGGCGTCTCCAGCCGGATCCGGTGGTCGGTGGGGGGCGTGAGCGTCCAGTGGTAGTGGCCGGCCGGCTCCGGGCCTCCCGACTCCCGCAACGTGAGCGAGGCTCCCGTCCCTTCGCGATCCGTGCGGAGCTCGGCCCGCAGTTCGCCCCGATCGTGCCGGGGGTCGTGCAGCCCGGCGGCACGGATGGCTTCGAGGGCGCTCAACCCTTCAGCGCGGCGGCATGGTGGGCGACGTGGTCTTCCATGAAGCTCGCGATGAAGTAGTAGCTGTGGTCGTAGCCGGGCTGCAGCCGGAAGGTGACCGGGTGCCCGGCGGCCTCGCACGCCTCGAGGAACCGCGCGTGGTGCAGCTGGTTCTCGAGGAACGGGTCGGCGTCGCCCTGATCGATGAGGATCGGCAGGCGCTCGGCCGCGCTCGCGACGAGCGATGCGGGGTCGTGGTGGGCCCACGCGTCGCGGTCGTCTCCGAGGTAGGCGGCGAAGGCCTTGTGGCCCCATGGCACGTCGAGCGGCTGCAGGATGGGCGCGAAGGCCGACACGCTCCGGAACGCACCCGGGTTCGCGAACGCGAGCCTGAGCGCGCCCATGCCGCCCATGGAGTGCCCGGTGATGCCGCGCGCGGGGTTGTCGGTGTACGCCCGCGCGAGCTCGGCCAGCTCGGACACGACGTACGCATCCATCTTGAAGTGGGCCGACCACGGCGCCTGCGTGGCGGTGAGGTAGAACCCGGCTCCCTGGCCGAGATCCCAGTCGGGCGAGTCGGCCACCCCGTCTCCGCGGGGCGAGGTGTCGGGGCACAGCAGGATCAGCCCGTGCTCGGCGCAGTATTTCTGCGCCCCGGACTTCTGGATGGCGTTCTGCTCGGTGCAGGTGAGCCCGGCCAGGAACACCAGCACGGGCGCTCCGCGGTGCTCGTGCGGCAGGAACACGCCCACGCGCATCCTGCAGCCCAGCACCGCGCTGTCGTGCTCGACCACGAGCTGCGTGCCTCCGAAGCACGCGTGCTTCTCGACGGCGTTCAGGCTCGCTGAAGGCTCCCGGTCACGGGTAGCCATCAGAAGTGGATGACCGAGCGGATCGCCTTGCCCTCGTGCATGAGGTCGAAGGCGTCGTTGATGCGCTCGAGCGGGAGGTTGTAGGTGATGAACGGGTCGATGGCGATCTTGCCGTCCATCGCCTGGTCGACCATGCCGGGCAGCTGCGAACGGCCCTTCACCCCGCCGAACGCGGTTCCCCGCCACACGCGGCCGGTGACGAGCTGGAACGGGCGCGTGGCGATCTCCTCGCCGGCCCCCGCGACGCCGATGATGACGGACTCACCCCAGCCCTTGTGGCAGCACTCGAGGGCAGCCCGCATGACGTGGACGTTGCCGATGCACTCGAAGCTGTAGTCGACCCCGCCGTTCGTGAGGTCGACGATGACCTGCTGGATGGGCGTGTCGGGCGTGTCGGCCGGGTTCACGCAGTCGGTGCAGCCCATCTGGCGCGCGAGCTCGAACTTCGAGGCGTTGAGGTCGACGCCGATGATGCGCTTGGCGCCCGCCATCACGGCACCCTGGACGCACGCGAGGCCGATGCCGCCGAGCCCGAAGATGGCGACGGTGGAACCGGGCTCGACCTTCGCGGTGTTCAGCACGGCGCCGATGCCCGTGGTGATGCCGCAGCCGAGCAGACACATCTTCTCGAGCGGCGCGTCGTGGCGGATCTTGGCCACCGCGATCTCGGGGAGCACGGTGTACTCGGAGAACGTGGACGTTCCCATGTAGTGGAAGATCGTCTTCCCGTTCTTCGAGAACCGCGAGGTGCCGTCGGGCATGAGGCCCTTGCCCTGCGTCGCGCGGATGGCCTGGCACAGGTTGGTCTTGCCGGACGTGCAGAAGCTGCACTTGCCGCACTCGGGCGTGTACAGCGGGATGACGTGGTCGCCGGGCTTCAGGCTGGTGACGCCCTTTCCGACCTCGACCACCACGCCGCCGCCCTCGTGCCCGAGGATGCTCGGGAACAGGCCCTCGGGGTCGATCCCGGACAGCGTGTACGCGTCGGTGTGGCAGACGCCCGTGGCCTTGATCTGCACGAGGACCTCGCCCTCGCGCGGCCCCTCCACGTCGATCTCCTCGATCTCGAGGGGCTTTCCGGCTTCCCATGCGACTGCGGCGCGCGACTTCATCGGGGTCCTCCTGACCGTGCGGTCGGAGACCCTAGCGCGCGCCTGCGCGGTTCTCCAGCGCTACGGGTGCGCTTCGTCGCCGGGCGCCAGCGCGTCGGGGTCGAACCCGGGGCCGTCTTCGCGATCGCGCGGATCGGACATCGGGCGCCCGAGCTCGATGGTGCCGACCTTCGCCTGGTCGATCTCGATGGCGTAGCGCTTCTTCGCGGCGTCGATGTAGTCGTCGGTGAGCTTCTTGTACCGCTCCTGCTTCACCATCCGGACGACGCTGCCCTTCATCTGGTCGAAGCTGCGCTCCACGCGATCGCGGCGGTTCACGACCCACAGGATGTGGTAGCCGTCGCCCGACTTGAAGGGCTTGGAGATCTCGTCGACCTTCATCTCGAAGGCCTTCGACACGACCTCGTCGTCGATGCCGGGCTTGCCGTTGGCGTCGATGAACCCGATCTCGCCCCCGCGGCGCTTGTACGGGCCATCGGAGTGCTGCGCGGCGAGCTCGCCGAACACCCGACGATCCTTCTGGAGCTCCCCGTAGAGCTGGTCGGCGAGGGCCTTGGCCGCCGCATCGTCGCGATCGGGGCCGATGCGGATGAGGATGCGCTTGACCTGCACCTTCTCGGACACGACGAAGTCGTCTTTGTGCTCGTCGTAGTACGCCTGCAGCTCGGCCTCTTCGAAGTCGTCGTTCTTGACGTTCGCGTAGACCTCTTCGCGCAGGAGCAGGTTGACCAGGATCTTCCGGACCTTGCTGTCCTGGTACAGCCCCTTCTTCAGGGCCTCCTGGAACAGGACCTCTTCGGTGACGAGCTCGTCGAGCACCTCGGCCCGCTCTTCGGCCGACAGGGCCTGACCATCGGCCGGCTGCTTGCGCGACGCCTCGTGCTTGAAGTCTTCGGAGCCCACGACGGCGCTGCCCACCTTCGCGAGGGTCTCGCCGACCTCGCGCTTGGGCCCGGCTCCGAGCGTGACCCCGTCGTTCGGGGCGCCCTGGCCGCCTCCGTTCGCCTTCGGACTTCCAGAACAGCCGACGAGGACGGCGGCGATCGCGAGGTACGCGGGAATGTGACGCATCGGTGGGGACTCCTCCGGACACGGCGCCCTATCACACGGACCTTGTTACTACCAGGCATGCTCAGCCTGCTGCTCGCCACGTCCGTTTGCTTCGCTGTCAACCCCGCTTCCGTGAACGAAGAGGTCGAGACCCTCGACGAGCTCGAAGCCCCGTCGAAGATGGGCCGCATCCTGTTCGACTCCCGCCTGCCCGCCGAGATCCGGGTCGACGGCCACACGGTCGCGCAGCTCTACACGGGCGGCAGGCTCTCGATCAACGCGTCGGTCGGCAAGCACGAGGTGATGGTGCTCACGAACGGCACGCCCCGTCTCACCGCGGTCGACGTGCTCTCCGACGGGCAGGCCACCGTGATGATCGGTCGCACCGGGCTCACGACGGGCCAGGTGCTCGACGAAGACGATGCCGACGGCAACGCCAGGGTGGAGTTCCGCGTCGCGGGCGACCAGAACGTGCTCGTGCAGCTCGACGACGACCGCTACAAGGTCGACGGGCACGGCTACAAGGGCATCACGGTGCCGGTCGGCAGCTACCGGATGAGCGTGCGCTCCGGCACCGGCACGGTCGTGTGGGCCACCGGCCGGCTCGAGCTGCACCAGGCCGGAGAGGTCGTGGTCCAGCTCGCCGAGGGCCGCATGCCCGAGGTCAGCGGCGGCGGCTCGTCGTTCCATCCGGGCGGGTGAGCCCCCGACATGATGCTCGCGTCGATCCGGTTCCGCATCATCGCGGCCTTCATGGCGGGCATGCTGGTGATGCTCGCCGCGATCGGCGTGCTCGTCGTTCAGTACCGCGGTGTGTCGCAGTCGCAGGAGCTGATCACGAACGGCTACCTGCCGCTCGCGAAGACGGTCGCCCGGCTCACCACGTGGCAGGCCCGCATCGACAACGACGTGCGGCGGCTGCTCGGAGACGAGGCGCGTCCGGGCACGGGAGCCCGGTCGGCGGCGGCCATCTACGCCGACGAGCTCGAGGAGCAGCTCGAGACCGCCCGCATCCACGCACGCGCGAGCCAGCGCATCGCCCAGCGGCCCGAGGAGCAGGCGGTCCTGAACAAGGTGCTCATCCAGCTCGGCCGGATCGATGCGTTGTTCACGAACTACCGCGACGAGTCCGGCCGCATCGTGTCGCTCGCGGAGAAGGGCGATCGCGCCGCAGCCCAGTCAGGCGGCATGCAGCTGCTGCAGCTCTCCACGGAGCTCGGCGACGAGATCGAGACGCTGTCGCGCCAGATCGACGGGCGCATCGCACAGCTCACCGCCGAGACCGAAGCCCAGCGCGTGCGGGCGACGGCCATCGCGGGGATCCTGTCCCTCGTGGCCTTCCTGTTCGCGTTCGGCCTGCTCGGGCTCGTGCTGTACGCCCTGCGTCCCATCGGTCGCCTCACCGACCAGGTGCAGCGGCTCGCCGCCGGTGACTACTCCGGGCGCGTCGAGGTGCGCGGAGCCGACGAGATCGCCGGGCTCGCGACCGAGTTCAACAAGATGGTTCAGGCGCTCAAGGTCCGCGACGAGGCCCTGGTCGACCGCGCCGAGCAGCTGAACACGCTCTCCCGGTACCTCACGAGCGTGCTCGACAGCCTCCAGGAAGGCCTGTTCGTGCTCGAAGGCGGGAGGGTCACGCTCGCGAACCCGGCGGCCGGCGAGGTGTGGGGGGCTCGCCGCGACGGAGCCGTCCCCGCGGGCCTCAGCGAGGTCCTCGAGCCCGGGCGCTACGAGGTCGATGGTCCGGAGGGAACGCTCCACGAGGTCCGCGTCACGGCCTTCGGGAGCCAGGGTGCGGTCGTGGTCACGGCCGACGTCACGGAGGAGACGCGCGCCAAGGAGCGCCTCGCGCGGTCGGAGCGGCTCGCCCTGGTCGGGCAGATGCTCGCGCAGATCACCCACGAGGTGCGGAACCCGCTGAACGCCCTGTCCCTGAACACCGAGATGCTCGCCGACGAGCTCGCCCAGTACGACCCCGAGCGCGAGACGGAGGGGTGGGACATCCTGGCGATCATCGCGTCCGAGATCCAGCGCCTCACGGACGTCACCGGGCACTACCTGCAGCTCGCGCGACGGCCCCCCGCGAAGCTCGGGGCCACCGACCTCTCCGACCTCGTGAGCG
>JAWKRP010000024.1:0-172419 GCA_041389565.1 Myxococcota bacterium | reverse complement strand
GACCAGGATGTCGGCGAGGACGGCGTCCGCGTCGGCGGAGACGAGGGCGTTGGTGGGACAGCGTCCGTGTCGGCGGCTTCGACGTGGTCTCCTGACGTCCCGCCGAAGGCCTCGTCTGGCGAGCGCTCGACCCTCCGCATCGAGGCGCAGGGAGTCCGACGGACCCCGCGGAAAGAGCCCGTAGTGGCAGGGGCGTCGCAGGTGCGGGGTATGTGGGACTCTCGTGTCTACGCGCGGGATGCCAACGAGCGAAGCGAGGCGGAGGCGAAGCCGGAGTCACTGAGCTCGGACGTTGGAGCCCGCGAAGGCCGCAGTCTGCTCGACCCGCCCTGGCAGGACGCCGTTTGCTCGACCCGCCCCGGCAGGACGCGGTCTGCTCGACCCGGCCTGGCGGTGCGCCGTCTGCTCGACCCGGCCTGGCGGTGCGCCGTCTGCTCGACCCGGCCTGGCGGTGCGCCGTCTGCTCGACCCGCCCTGGCAGGACGCCGTCTGCTCGACCCGCCCTGGCAGGACACCGTCTGCTCGACCCGCCCTGGCAGGACACCGTCTGCTCGACCGGCCCTGCCAGGACGCTGTCGGTCCCCGCAACGAGGGCTGGGGACGGAGCCTCGACCCTCGGGCCGTCCGAAGGGGCCAACCAGCTCCAGTTACTCCGCGCGCAAGCGCGCTGCGCACTTCGGCTTCGCCTCCGTTTGCGGTTCTGTAGACCGCTGCGGCCTGCATCGAGCACGGTTCGACCGGGGCGTGTGCATCATCGATGGGGCGGGGACCGTGCCCGACGCCTGCGGCCTCGCTGAACGCTGTCGATGGGGCCAATGTCCGCGCCGGCGGAGACGAGCGTGTCGGTCCGAACAGCGTCCGCATCGGCAGAGACGAGCGCGTCGGTGAGGACAGCGTCCGCATCGGCAGAGACGAGCGCGTCGGTCCGAACAGCGTCCGCGACGGCAGAGACGAGTCTCTCCACCGTCCGGGTGGACCGTCGGCCCTGGACCTCTGTGGACCTCTGCGACTCTCCGTGTTGAAATCTGGCGTTCGCCGGAGGACGTCGACGGGGGGCCGGAGACGCTGCGCATTCGCGGCCACCGGATGTCAGCGAATCCATCGCAGCGTTCGCCTCGTCGAAGGCGAGCGCATCGCTCAGGACCACGCCAACCTCGACCCCGCTCGCGAGGTTGTCTGGCCGGTGCCCGTGTGTACTCTGGGGACGCCGTCGAGGCGCCGGACGACGAGGCGGACGGGGTGCCGGACCGACTGTTCTCGCGGGGCGTTGACCGCCCCCATGGCCCGGGCTATGCCGCGCCTCCGGAACCAGCCGGTATCCGTCAACGACGTAAGGAGGCGGTCGTGTTCACCGACCTTTCCCGTATCCGAAACATCGGAATCAGCGCCCACATCGACTCGGGCAAGACCACCCTCACCGAGCGGATCCTGTTCTACACGAACCGCATCCACGCGATCCACGAGGTGCGTGGCAAGGACGGTGTCGGCGCGAAGATGGACTCGATGGAGCTCGAGCGGGAGCGCGGGATCACGATCCAGTCGGCCGCCACGCACACCGAGTGGAAGGACATCCACATCAACATCATCGACACCCCCGGACACGTCGACTTCACCATCGAGGTGGAGCGCGCGCTCCGCGTGCTCGATGGCGCGATCCTCGTGCTCTGTGGTGTGGCGGGCGTGCAGTCGCAGTCCATCACGGTCGACCGCCAGATGCGCCGGTACAACGTCCCGCGGATCGCGTTCGTCAACAAGCTCGACCGCCAGGGTGCGAACCCGATGCGCGTCTGCAAGCAGCTGCGCGAGAAGCTCGGCCTGAACAGCGTGATGATCCAGTACCCCATCGGGCTCGAGGACGAGCACGTGGGTGTGGTCGATCTCGTTCGCATGGTCGCCTACTACAACGAGGGCGAGAACGGCGAGAACATCCGCGAAGCCGCCATCCCCGACGACCTGCTCGAGGTGTGCGAGGAGCATCGCGAGATCCTGCTCGACGCCGTCTCCATGTTCTCCGACGAGCTCATGGAGGAGATGCTGGAGGAGAACGTCCAGGAGGAGACGCTCAAGGCCGCGGTCCGCAAGGCCGTCATCGCCCGTGAGCTCTGCCCGGTGTTCTGCGGCTCGGCCTTCAAGAACAAGGGCGTGCAGCCCATGCTCGACGGCGTCCGCGCGTACCTCCCGAGCCCGCCGGATGTCGAGAACTTCGGCCTCACGAAGACCGACCGCAAGGAAGACGAGCAGGAGGTGAAGGTCGAGTCCGACCCCGCCAAGCCGCTCATCGCCCTCGCGTTCAAGCTCGAGCAGGGCCAGTACGGCCAGCTCACGTACCTGCGCATCTACCAGGGCACGCTCCGCAAGGGCGAGTTCATCTACAACATGCGCGACGGCAAGAAGGTGAAGGTCGGCCGCCTCGTCCGGATGCACTCCGACGAGATGGAAGACATCGAAGACGCCTGCGCGGGCGACATCGTCGCGCTGTTCGGCGTCGACTGCCACTCGGGCGACACCTTCACCGACGGCTCGGTCGACGTCGTGATGACCTCCATCCACGTCCCGGTCGCGGTCATCCACTACACGATCACGGCCGACAGCAAGCACAGCCAGAACCTGTCCAAGGCGCTGGCCCGCTTCAGCAAGGAAGACCCCACCTTCCGCGTCAGCTCCGACCCCGAGACCGGCGAGACCATCATCTCCGGAATGGGCGAGCTGCACCTCGAGGTCTACATCGAGCGGATGAAGCGCGAGTACAAGGTGCCGATCGAGGTCAGCCCGCCCCGCGTGGCCTACCGCGAGGCGATCACCCAGCGCGCCGACTTCAACTACACGCACAAGAAGCAGACCGGTGGCTCCGGTCAGTACGGCCGCGTCGCGGGGTTCATGGAGCCCCTCGAGGAAGGCCAGTACGAGTTCGTGGACAGCATCACGGGCGGCTCCATCCCCCGCGAGTACATCCCGAGCTGTGACAAGGGCTTCCAGCAGATGCTCGACAAGGGCCTGCTCATCGGCCAGCCCGTCATGGGCGTGCGGATGACGATCAACGACGGTGCGGCCCACGCGGTCGACTCGAGCGACATGGCGTTCCAGGCTGCGGCCAAGGGCGCGTGGCGCGAGACGTACCACAAGTGCAAGCCCGTCATCCTCGAGCCCATCATGACCGTCGCTCTCGAGGGTCCCGCCGAGTTCCAGGGCAACATGGTCGGTACGATCATGAGCCGCCGTGGCCTCATCACGGGCACCACCGAGGAAGACGGCTTCTGCCGAGTCGACGCCGAGGTCCCGCTCTCCGAGATGTTCGGCTACTCCACCGCGCTTCGCTCGAACACGCAGGGCAAGGCCGAGTTCACGATGGAGTTCGCGCGGTACACGCCCGCGCCGTCGAGCGTCCAGGACGACCTCATCGCCAAGTACCAGGCCGAGCAGGCCAAGAAGAAGAAGTAGGCGGTGGCTCAGCCCGAAGGTGCACAGGGGCGCGGCGCGATCGCCGCGCTCACCGCAGCGCTCGGCGACGACCTGCTCTCGGGGCAGGTCGCCGTCGTGCTCGCACCTCCGGGCGTGGGCAAGACCGCCCTCCTCGTGCATGCGGCGCTCGCGTCCATGCTCGAGGGGCGCCGTGTGCTGCACGTGGCCGTGTCCGACACGGTCGATCACGTGCGTGCGCACTACGAGCAGGTCACCTCCGTGCTGGGCATCAAGGCCGCCGAGCTCCTCCAGGCCGAGCGGAACCGGATGATCCACAGCTACCTCGACAAGACGTTCGAGGTGGCCCAGCTGAAGGCGCACCTGAAGATCCTGTCCGAGGTCGCGCAGTTCGCGCCCGACCTCGTCGTGGTCGACGGGATGGACGACCAGACCGCCCGGGCCAGCGTCGCCGACCTCGTCGCGCTGGCGGGGGATCTGGGCGTGCCGCTGTGGATGTCGATGCGCTTGATCGACGGGGCCATCCCCGACGAAGTGCGCGCGGCAGGCACGGTGGGCGTGCGGCTCACCCCGCGCGGCGGGCTCGTGCACCTGTCCGTGCTGCGGGAGGGCGCCGAGAACCCCATCGACCTCGTGCTCTCCGCGGATGCCGCGCTGATCCCCGCGAGCCGGGCCGGCAGCGCAGGCGCCGCGCTCGACCCGTCCACGGTGACGCTGTACGCGGGCGGAGCGCGCGGTGCCGAGGCCGCGTTCGGCGAGCTGGCCGCGCAATACGGCCTGAACGAGGTGAACTTCACGTTCCCCGAACACAAGCAGGACCGCACGGTCGGGTCCTACGAGCTGTCGCCCCGCGAGCTGGCCGCTGGCGACGTGAGCCTGGTGTACGTGTCGCGTCGGCTGAACCGCACGTACTCGACCGAAGGCACGCTCATCCGCAAGGTCCTGCAGATGCTGTGGCACATGGTGTCGCGCAGCCAGAAGGTGCTCGTCGTGGGCGCCATCCAGGACGACGGCACGGTGGTCGGCGGCACGGGCTGGTCGGTCGAGCTGGCCCGGATGTGGAACAAGGATCTCTGGGTCTACGATCAGGAGCAGCGCGGCTGGTTCCACTGGGACGGCCACCGCTGGGAGCCGGGCGAGACCACCCTCGACGCGCTGCACGTGTGCGGCACGGGCACCCGCTACCTCGAGCCCCACGGTCGCGCCGCGCTCGAAGAGCTGTTCGCGCGGTCCTTCCCGGAGCGCTGAGCGCCCCAGGCGGGGGTTTTCCGAACTTCGCGGATCTGCGTCCTCCGATCGGCTATGATGCGAGGGCTGTCGGCGATTGCCGTCGGCGCATTGCATTGATTGTTGGAGGTTGCATGACGCTGCCCATGGCCGTCACCCACGCGGTTCACCGTGTCTGGAAGTTCTTCTCTCGTCCGGGTCGTGCCCACACCCCGGTGGTCCACCTGCACCACTGCGCGGCCGGCTGGGATCCCGCTGGCGACGACGTCGCGCTCGAGCTCGCTGCGTAGCGGGTCCCCGAGACGACGAAACCCGCCCGGGGGAGCCCCGGGCGGGTGTTCGTGTTCGTGGCCCGCGCGGAGCGGGCCGTTCTGGTGACCGCCGGGCGGTCGCCCTACTTCTGCTGCTGCTGCATCCGCAGGTTCACGGTGACGCTCTCGCAGTCTTCGCCGTCGACGTTCGCCTGCGCGGCCGTGATCTGGTAGCCGGGGAACAGCGTGGCCGTGACCTGGTTGCTCGCGTCGCCGGGGTAGGCCGTGCAGGTGTAGCTGCCGTTCGAGCCCGGGCAGGGCGTCTCGACGGTGATCGGCTGGGTCTGGTCGAACCCGTCAGGGTTGTTCGGGTTGATCGTGGAGATCTCGACCGTGGCGTCGAGCGGGTTCCCGTTCGTGTCGGTGACCGTCACCGGGACCTCGACGGGGGAGATCGGGCAGCGCACAGCATCGGGATCGGTGTCGTCTCCACCCTTCTTGCATGCACTGACGATCAGCAGGATCGGCAGGGCGATCGCGAACAGCTTCATGGGAGCCTCCATCGCGCACACCATCGCCTGATGCGCGCGTGGATGCAAGGTCCGGGTGGGCCCTTCAGCGGTTAGACTGGGCCCATGTCGACCCTGATCACGCTCCTGCTCGCCTGCTCCGGTCCGGACGAGGGCTACGACGCCGGCCCCGAGCCCGCCGTCACCGCGCCCGAACCGGCACTTCGGCGGCTCACCATCCGCCAGTACCAGAACACGGTGCGCGACCTGTTCGGCGAAGACATCGTGCCCCCGTCGAGCCTCGAGCCCGACGCCACGCTCGAAGGTCTGCCGTCCCTCGGGGCCGCGATCAGCAGCACGTCGCCGCTCGGCGTCGAGCGGTACGAGGTCGGGGCCATCCAGCTCGCCGACCAGCGGTTCGCCGGCGCGGTGGATCCGCTCCCGTGCCAGCCGTCCGGCGTGTCCGACACGGCGTGCGCCACGGCGTACATCGAGGCCGAAGGGCGCCGCATCTTCCGCCGCCCCCTGTCCGAGGAGGAGATCGGCCAGTACGTCGGCCTGCTCACGTCCGTCGCGTCCGACGCCGCAGACTTCCGCGCGGGCGCACGGTTCGCGCTGGTCGCCATGCTGCAGTCGCCGGCGTTCGTGTACCGCTCCGAGCATGCCGCCGGAACCCTCGACCCGTTCGAGCTCGCCTCCCGGATGTCGTACTTCCTGTGGAACGGCCCGCCCGACGAAGCCCTGCTCGCGGCCGCCGAGGCCGGTGAGCTCGCCACCGCCGAGGGGCGTTCGGCGCAGGTCGACCGCATGATGGACGATCCCCGCTTCCGCCGCGGGGTGCGCGACTACTTCATCGAGCTGTTCCAGCTCGGCGGGCTCGCGTCCCTCGGCAAGGATCCGATGGTGTTCCCCAACGCCTCGCCCGAGCTGTGGGCGAGCGCGAAGGAGCAGACCCTGTACGGCATCGAAGACCTCGTGGTCGACCGCGATGCCGACTACCGCGAGCTGATGACGAGCCGCGACGTGTGGATCGACCGCCGGCTCGCCGCGCTGTACGGCATCCCTGCGCCCACGCTCGACGGCTTCGCGTGGGCCACGCTGCCGGAAGACTCCGGCCGGCGCGGGCTGCTCGGCCATGCGAGTGTCCTCGGGCTCCACGCGCACGCGGTCAGCTCGAGCGCCACCCGCCGCGGGAAGTTCATGCGCGGCACCCTGCTGTGCCAGATCGTGCCGCCGCCGCCGGCCGACGTCGACACGTCCATCCCCGAGCCCGACGACGCGCCCACCCTGCGCGACCGCCTCCAGGTGCACCAGGAGGATCCCACGTGCGCGGGCTGCCACATCATCCTCGACAGCGTGGGGCTCGGCCTCGAGAACTTCGACGGGGTCGGGCGCTGGCGCGATCGCGAGAACGACTTCCCGATCGACCCGAGCGGTGTGCTCGACGGCCAGGAGTTCGCCGACGCCGTCGAGCTCGGCGCGGCCATCGCGAGCCACGACAACTTCGGTCCCTGCTTCGCCGACCGCCTCGCGAGCTACGCGATCGGGCACCTGCCGACGGATGGGGAAGAGGAATGGATCCACTGGCTCGCCGACGACTTCGTCGGGAACGGCTTCCACGTGAAGCGGCTGATGCGGCAGATCGCCGTCTCCGACGCGTTCGCGAAGGGGGGTGCACGATGATCCGCCGCAACTTCCTCCGCGGCATGCTCGGCGGCTCCGCCGTGTGCGTGGCGCTCCCGTGGCTCGAGTCCACCGCATCGGCGACCGGCGGCTTCCCGCAGCGCTTCGTCACGTGGATGTGGGCGAACGGGAACCGTCCCGAGCGCTGGACGCCCATGGGCGAGGGCTCCGAGTGGCTCCTGTCCGACGAGCTGATGCCGCTCATGCCCGTGAAGGACAAGGTGAGCATCGTCACCGGGCTGTCGGTGCTGTACCCGAACAACGT
This sequence comes from Myxococcota bacterium, assembly GCA_041389565.1. GTDB lineage: Bacteria > Myxococcota_A > UBA796 > UBA796 > JACKEQ01. The sequence goes on along the minus strand of JAWKRP010000024.1, from coordinate 165,067 downwards.
GCCGCACTGGTCGGGCATCGGCGGCATGCTCACGGGAGCCGAGGTCGGCGGAGACGACGAAGACTGGGTCGTGCACGCGCCCACCCTCGACCAGCTCGTGGCCGCGGAGGTCGGGAACGGCACGATCTACCGGTCGCTGCAGGTCGGCATCGACACCGAGGAGTGCTTCAGCTGGAACGGGCCGAACGCCCAGAACCCGGCCGAGAAGGATCCGTTCGCGCTGTACGAGCGCCTGTTCGGGCCCACCTTCGTGGAGCCCGGCTCCGGCGGGCTCGTCGACCCCTCGCTCGGCTACCGGCGCAGCGCGCTCGATGCCGTCATGGCCGACATCACGCGGCTCCAGAACCGCGTGGGGGCCGCAGACCGCGAGCGCCTCGAGCAGCACCTCACCGGGGTCCGCGAGCTCGAGCTCCGCCTGGCGCGCCTGCAGGACGACCCGCCCGACTACGAGGCCTGCGTGCGTCCCGACAGCCCGTTCCCCGAGTACCCCGACATCGATGGGCGTCCGCAGCTCATCGCGCGGAACGCCGCCCAGAACGAGCTCGTCGCGATGGCGCTCGCGTGCGACCTCACCCGCGTCGTCACGGTGCAGTTCGCGAAGCCCGTGGGGAACACGCTCTACCCCGACGCCAGCGACGGCCACCACAACCAGACGCACAACGAGCCCGGCGGGCAGCCCGAGGTGCACGCGATCACCACGTTCTGCATCGAGCGCTTCAGCGAGCTCGTGCAGCGCCTCGACGCCATCCCGGAAGGCGACGGCACGCTGCTCGACCACAGCATCTGCCTCGCGACCACCGACGTGTCCGAGGGGCGCACCCACAGCCTCGACGAGATGCCCGTCATCGTGGCCGGCAGCGGGTGCGGCAACCTCGTGATGGGCCAGCACCTCCGGTACAACCGCCTCAACAGCAACCACCTCGGGCTCACGCTGCTGCGTGGCATGGGGCTCGTGCAGGGCTCGTGGGGCGAAGACGCCTACGAGGTCACCGACGGCCTGTCGGAGCTCGAGGCATGAGCGCCGTGCGCCGGGGGGCCGCGATCCTCGCGCTGGGCACGGGCTTCGCGACGGGCTGCACCGAGCCCGACGAGGTCGTGGGGGAGTGCGGCACGGGCCACGTCCAGACGTGGGTGGTCAGCTCGCTCACCTTCGCGCGCCGCGACGGCGGGGTCGTGTCGGGCTTCGATGTCGATGGCCACGACAGCGGCCCGTCCGGCGACGCCGAGGGCTGCGGCCTGCCGGATCTCGAGTCGCCGCGCGGGGTTCCGGGCGTCGACAACAACTTCAGCGCGCTCGTGCCGATCCTCGAGGCCACCGAGGCCGTGGCCGCCGAGAGCCTCATCAAGCAGTCCATCGCCAGCGGCGAGCTGCTGCTCACGCTCTCGTTCGACGGGATCGACAGCTGGATGGACGACGACTGCGTCGACTTCACGCTCGGTCGGGCGGGGGGCGTGCCCCTCGTGGCGCCCGACGGCACGCTGCTCGAAGACCAGACGCTCGGGGCGCACCCCACCATCGCGTCCGTGTCCGCCGAGGGATTCTCGGAGGGCGGTCGCATCTCGGCCGGTGGGCTCGCGTTCAACCTGCCGCTCGACGTCCTCAACGCCGAGCTCGACTTCCAGGTCACGCGCGGCCAGTTCCAGGTGCAGAAGCGCTACGACGGCGCGCTCACCGGGGTGATGGGCGGCGTGATCCCCATCCGCCAGATCACCGAGATCCTGGAGCGCGACGACGTGAACCTCCAGCAGTTCGTGCCCATCGTGCTGTCGGCGGCCGACGTGCGCGACGAGGCCGGCGAGTGCTCGCTGCTCTCGCTGGGCTTCGAGCTCGAGGCCATCCCCGCGTTCCTCGAGCCCGAGCCCGTCCCGCCGGGCTGAGCGGCATGTCCGAAGGCTCAGAACCGATCTCCGAGCATCCCTTCGCGCAGGCGGGGCTCCATGTCGATGCGCGCCTGGCGTCCGCGCTCGCGGCGGCGGGCTTCGCGGAGCCCACCCCGGTGCAGGCACAGGCCATCGGGCCCGTGCTCGCGGGCCAGCACGTGGTCATGCACTCCGGCACGGGCACCGGGAAGACGCTCGCGTACGTCCTGCCCGTGATCCAGCACCTGCAGGCCAGCGACACGCTCCGGGCGGTCGTGTTCGCGCCGGGTGCCGAGCTCGCGATGCAGGTGCTCCGCGTGATCGGGGCCGTCGCACCGGACGATCTGAGCGTCGCGCCCGCGGTGTCGACCACCAACGCGAAGCGCCAGAAGAAGCGGCTCACCCAGAGCACCCGCCTCGTGGTCGGCACGCCGGACCGGCTGATCGAGCGGTTTCGCGGCGGCAAGCTCAAGCGGGTCGGCCTGATCGTGTTCGACGAGCTCGACCCCATCCTCGCGTCGAAGGACGCCGGCTTCCTGTCCGAGCTGCTGTCGCGGTCGGAGCCGAAGGTGCAGATCGTGGTCGCGTCCGCCACGCTCGGGACGCGCTCCGAGGCCTTCATCGCGCGGTTCATGGCGGACGGTGTGCGGGTGAGGCCCGAAGAGGGCCCGCTGGTCGACGCGATCGAGCACCGCGTCGTGCACGTGACCGGGCGCCAGGGCAAGGAGGTCGCGCTCGCGCGGTTCGTGCAGGACCACAAGTGCCGCCGGGCCGTCGTGTTCGCGAACGACCCGCGCATGCAGAGCCACCTGTTCCGGTACCTCGACGCCCACGGGCTCGCGCCGGTCGTCGTGGCGCGCGAGGGCAGCAAGGCCCAGCGACAGCGGGGGCTCGACGACTTCCGCGAGGGCCGCGCCCGCCTGCTGCTGACGACGGACGCGATCGCCCGCGGGCTCGACCTGCCCGAGGTCGACTGGGTGCTGCACTACGATCTGCCCCGCGCCCCCGAGGCGTACGTGCACCGTGCGGGCCGCACGGGGCGGGCCGGGCGCACGGGCGTGTCCGTGGTGTTCGTCGACGGCACCGGTCAGTCCGCGCTGCGTCGGCTCACGAAGGAGCTGGGTCTCCCGTTCCGGTGACCTCGCGGTCGTCGGGCACCCAGCGCGCGTACAGCGCCGGGAGCACGAACAGCGTGAGCAGCGTGCTCGTCACGAGGCCGCCGATCACGACCGTCGCCAGGGGGCGCTGGACCTCCGCGCCCGCCGACGTCGAGAGCGCCATCGGCAGGAAGCCGATCGCATCCGTCAGCGCGGTCATGAGCACGGGACGCAGCCTGCGCTTCGCTCCCTCCAGGGAGGCCTCCCGGGGTGCCAACCCCTTGCGCTGCAGGTCGAGGATGCAGGTCACCAGCACCACGCCGTTCATCACCGCGATCCCGAACAGGGCGATGAAGCCCACGGCGGCCGAGATCGACAGCGGCAGTCCGCGCGCGAACAGCGCCACCAGGCCTCCCGTGACGGCCAGCGGGACGTTCGCGTACACGAGCGCCGTGATGCGGGTGGACCGGAAGTTCGCCTGGAGCAGCACGAAGATGAGCAGCAGGACGAGGGGTACGAGGAGGGCCAGCCGTCCGCTGGCCTCCTGCAGGTTCTCGAACGACCCACCCCAGCGCGGCAGCACGCCCGCGGGGACGAGCCCTTCGGCGGTGATGCGCTCCTGGGCCTCGGCGACGAAGCCCGCGATGTCGCGCCCGCGCACGTTCATCTCGAGCGTCAGGCGTCGCTGGACGTTCTCGCGTCCGATCTGGAGAGGCCCCTCGGACACGGTGAAGTCCGCGACCTGGCCGAGCGGCACCTGGGCCCCGCCCGGGCTCCCGACGAGCACGCGCTCCAGGACCTCGGGATCGGCGCGCATCGCGTCGGGGAAGCGGACCTGGAGCGCGAACCGCCGCTGTCCGACGAGCACCTCTCCCGCTGGGCGCCCCCCGATGGCCTCCACGGCGTCCAGCACGTCGCGGGCGTCGATCCCGAGGCGGCCGATGGCCGCCCGGTCGATCTTCACGTCGAGGAGGGGCAGCCCCGCGAGCTTCTCGGCCTTCACGTCCTCGGCCCCGTCGATGGACGACAGTGTCTTCACCAGCCGGTCGCCGACCCGCTCGAGCTGCGCGAGGTCTTCGCCGTACAGGAACAGCGCCACGTCGGCGCGTACGCCTTCGATCAGCTCGTTCACGCGCAGCTCGATGGGCTGCGAGAAGGCGAAGCTCACGCCCGGTACGGACGCCTCGAGCTCCTCCTGGAAGGCCGCGACCAGCTCCGCCTGGTCCCCGGCCCGGGTCCACCCGGACTCGGGATGGAGCATGACGTACACGTCCGAGAAGTCCACACCCATCGGGTCCGTGGCGATCTCGGCGCGCCCGGTCCGGGAGATCACGGTGCGCACCTCGTCCGGGAACCCCCGCATCAGCACCGCTTCGACGGCCGTGGCCTGCTGCAGCGACTCCTCGAGGGACACGGACGGCGGGCGGATGATCTGGAGCGCGATGCTGCCCTCGTCGAGCCTGGGCACGAACTCGGCCCCGAGGAACGGCGTCAGCGCGAGGCTGGCGGTGAATGTGACCACGGCGACGAGCCCGATCACGTGGGGGTGGCGGAGCGCCCCGCCCACCAGGGGGTCGTAGAGGAGGTGGGCCGCGCGCATCGCCCAGGTCTCCTTCTCCGACCCGTGCTTCAGGAACATCGAAGCGAGCACGGGCACCAGGGTCAGGGCGACGATGAGCGAGCCGACGAGCGCGAACACGACGGTGAGCGCCATCGGACCGAACATCCGGCCCTCGATGCCGGTGAGGGCGAGCAGCGGCAGGTACACGAGGATGAGGATGCCGACGGCGAACACCACGGGTCGGGCGACCTCCCGGGTGGCCTCCAGCAGGGTCGCGTCGTCGACCTCCTCGCCGCGTCGCCGCCGCTCACCGACCACCCGCACGACGTTCTCGACCATCACCACCGAGCCGTCGACGATGATGCCGAAGTCGATGGCGCCGAGGCTCATCAGGTTCCCCGAGAGGCCCGAGAACACCATCCCGATGAATGCGAACAGCATCGAGAGGGGGATGGCGATCGCCACCACGAGTCCCCCGCGGACGTTGCCGAGCAGCAGGAACAGCACGGCGACCACCAGCAGGCCGCCTTCGAGCAGGTTCTTCTGGACGGTGTGGATCGTGCGGTCGACGAGCTCGGTGCGGTCGTAGAAGACCTCGAGCGTCACGCCCTCGGGCAGGCTCGGCTCCAGCTCGTCCACGGCGTCCGCGAGGGCCTCCGCGACCACCCGGGCGTTCTCGCCGTAGCCCATCATCGCGATGCCGATCACGGCTTCCCCGCGCCCGTCGCGGGTGACGGCGCCCTGGCGGATCCGCGGCGCGAACTGCACCTCGCCGAGCGCACCGATCGTGACCGGCGTGCCTTCCGGAGTGGTGGTGACCGAGACGGCCGCGATGTCGTCGAGATCCTCGAACAGCGCGGTGCCGCGCACGAGCATCTGTTCGCGGCCGCGCTCGAGGTATCCCCCACCGACCGTGAGGTTGTTCGTCGACAGGGCCTCGAACACGTCGGCCAGCAGCAGGTCGTGCGCGACCAGGCGCTCCGGACGCACCTCGACCTGGTACGTGCGGAGCTCGCCGCCGAAGGCGTTGATCTCGACCACCCCGGGCACCGAGCGCAGCCGCGGTGCGACCTGCCACTCGAGCACGTCCCGCAGGTCCATGAGCGAGTGTCGGTCCTCGAAGCCCGGCTCGGCGCGCACCTCGAACTGGAAGATCTCTCCGAGGCCCGTGGACGGCGGGCCGATCTCGGGATCTCCGAACCCGGCCGGGATGTTCTCCCGCGCGTCTCCCAGGCGCTCGGCGACCAGCTGGCGGGCCCACCACAGGTCGGTGCCGTCTTCGAACACGACGGTCACCACGGACAGACCGAACCGCGACAGGGAGCGGACCTCCTGGGTGTCCGGCAGCCCCGACATGGCCGTCTCGATGGGCCAGGTGACGAAGCGCTCGACCTCGAGCGGCGACAGCCCGGGCGAGTCGGTGAGGATCTGCACCTGCACGTTCGTCACGTCGGGCACGGCATCGATGGGGAGCTCGTTCGCGGCGCGCGTCCCGAGCACGACCCACAGCACGACGCCGATCAGCACGAGCGCCTTGTTGCGCAGGACGGCGGCGAGCAGGCGATCGAGGGCTCCGGGACCGCTCCCGGCGAGCAGGGTCTCGTTCTCAGTGCGCATGGCCCTCTCCCAGCTCGCCCTTCTCGAGCTCGCTCCGGAGCGCGAAGGCTCCGTCGGTCACGATGCGCTCTCCGATCTCCACCCCGGATGCCAGGCGCACCCGGGTCGGCGTCCGCTCCGCGACCACCACGGGGCGGGCCGCGAAGTGGCCGGGCTCTCCTTCGACGAACACCACCTCGGTGCCGTCCACGGGCTGTACGGCCTCCGCAGGCACGACGATGCCGCGCTCCTGCACCGCGGCGTCCGCGGCGAGCCGGGCCGTCGCGAACATGTTCGGCTTGAGCTTGTGGTCCGGGTTCGCGACCCCCACGCGGACCTCGACCGTCCGTGCGTCGGGCTCGATCCAGTCCCCGACCTAGGCGACCTCGCCTTCGAAGGTCTCGCCGGGCCACGCCTCCACCGAGAACCGGACGGACTGACCCTTCGAGACGGCCGCGAGGTCGCGCTCGTACACGTCGAGGACCAGCCAGACCTCGTCGAGCGCTCCCACCCGGAACAGCGCCTGGCCGGGCTCCACGCGCTCTCCGACCGATGCGTCGGCGGTGAGGACCGTGCCGGCGATCGGGCTCCGAACGGGAACCCGGGACGGGAAGTGCTCCCCCTTGTGGGGATCGCCGAACGAGAGGGGGATGCCGAGGATGCGGAGTCGTTCCTCGGCCGCCTCGAGCTCGCCCTCGGCTTCGGCGTGGTCGGCTTCGGCCTCGAGCACCTGGGCCCGGGAGGACACCCCGTCCGCCTCGAGGCGGTTCAGGCGCTCCAGTCGGGCGTCGGCGGCCCGATCCCGCGCCTGCGCCGTCCGGAACGCGGCGACGGCAGTGCCGAGCTCGGGAGACTGGACCTGGGCGAGCTGCTGCCCCTTCGTGACCGATTCTCCGGGGCGTACCGAGATCGTGTCGACCTGTCCGGCGATCCAGGCGCTGACGATGGCCTCGCGACGCGGGTCGAGGTCGATGCGGGCGGGCACCGACATCCCGTTCGACAGCGCCCCCTCTTCGGCCGTCGAGACGACGATGCGCGCCGACGCGAGGGCTGCGGGCGAGAGCACGACGCTGCGCGACTCCGGCCCGTGGTCGTCGTGGCCATCGTGCGCGTCGTTCGCTTCGGGGGCCGTGGGGAGAGAGCAGGCGAGCATCGCCATCCAGGTCCACGTCACGGGGCACCTCCGAGCAGCGCGTCGTCGTCGTCGGCGAGCAGCTGATCGATGCGGGCATCGGCGAGCAGGCCGCGGAGCTGCACGACCGCCGCCTCGCCGTCCAGCACCTGGGTCTGCAGGAGCACGGCCGTGGAGAGGTCGATCTGGCCGGCCAGGACGCCGGCCTCGATGCTCGCCAGGGCGGCGCGGGCTTCGTCGATGTCGGCCCGCGCGCGCTCGGCGGCACGGGCGGCTTCCGAGACGCGCTGGCTCGCGGTCACCTGCTCGGTCGCGGCCCGGGCACGCACCTGCTGCAGCCGATCCGTGGCCACGTCGAGCCGACCCTGGCTCGCCGCGCGTTCCGGCTGGTTCCGGTCGAACAGCGGAAGGGACAGCCCGACCGAGGGTCCGACGAAGGTCTCGCCGTCTTCCACGGCCACGCGGGCGCCGAGGGACACGGGGGGCAGCGTGCCGGCACGCGCGCGCCGGAGCTCGGCTCGCGCCCGGTGGACCGCCGCTTCCGCAGCCAGGACGTCCGATCGGGGCGACCGGGACGCGCTCGCTTCGGGGGTCGCCGCAGCGGGGTCGGGGGTCAGGGCCTCTGCGGCGACGGGCTGCACGACCCAGGACGACAGGGCCCGGAGGGCCTCCGCTTCGGTCCGGCGGGCCTGCAACAGGCGCGTCGCAGCCTGGACCTCGGCGAGGCCCGCGAGCCTCAGGTCGAGGGTCGAAGCCTCGCCCTCTTCGTGCTTCCGGCGGACCGCGAAGCTGAGGCGCCCCGCGAGGTCTGCGCCCTCGCTCGCCACGCTCACGAGACCGGTGGCGACCACGGCATCGACGTAGGCGAGGCGGGTCTGGGCCGCGACCTCCCGGCGCTTCCGGGCGAGGGTCAGGTCGGCCGCGTCCAGGGACGACCGGGCCGCCTGCCGTGCGTACCCCCCTTCGCCCGTGAGCGAGAGGGGCTGGCTGAGGCCGAGCTCTGCGCGCGCGGCGTCGGTCGAGGCCCACCCGGAGAGGGTGGGGTTGGCGAGCAGGACCGCCGAACGGCGGCGGTCGGCCTGTGCCACGGAGACGGCCGCCCGGGCCGCCTGGAGATCGGGATGTGCGGAGAGCGCGTACGCCACCGCCTGGTCGGGGGGGAGCGACGGGACGTCCGCCCAGGCCGGAGCCTGGAGCAGCGAGACGCCCAGCGCGACCCACCCCAGAGGGTTGGGGGAGTGCATGGGAGAAGCCTTGTCGACGGGACCGTGAGGGTTCTGGGCCGGGTCGTCAGGCGATGGGGGTGCGGACCGGAGGCGCGTTCGCGCGGTGCACCATGCGGACGCGGTGCTCGGGTGGGTCGACTTCCTCGAGGAGGGTCGAGCGGGATTCGAGCGCGAGGGCGTCTGCCAGGATCACGGGCACGGACACGTGGCAGCCGCACGAGTGGCTCATCGGCGTGCAGCCGTGCTCGGCCTCGAGCGCGTCGTGAGCCGCGGTGCCCTCGTCGTCGTCGTGGGCCTCTCGATCCCCGGAATGGGCGAGATGCCCGTCGTGGACGAGGTGCTCCGCGTTCTCGAGCGCCTCGACCCACCCCGGCATCAGCGCGATGCACAGGACGACGGTGAGGAGGGCTCGGAGCAGTTCCCGCATGGGGGACACCGTAGCTGGCGCCCCGCCCTGCGGCTACACGGGCGGCAGCAGGCTCAGCGTTCCGGTGTTCCCGTAGACGTCCGTCACGGTGACCGCCGTCGCGTCGACGGGCTCGGACACCGCGAGCTCGGTGCGGTTTCCGGTGGGGGTGCCCGTGATCGTCTCGCTGACGTCGCCCGCGGGCGTGGACCACACCACGGTGAGCTCGCCGGGGACGGGGTTGTCGCCCTTGTCGTTTCCGCCGGCCGCCACGTACCGGTAGCCGTCCTCGGGGGAGGGCAGGCTCACCACGAGTCCCGCTCCGCCGACCTCGATGTCGATCTCGCCCGGCACGAGCTCGAACGGCTCGCTGTCGAGCGTGTAGGTCTCGAAGGCCCACGGCCACGTCGTGCTGCCACCCGCGAAGTGCTTGCCCTCGACGTGCAGGCGGTACGTGCCGAGCGGGAGCCCGGCGCGATCCCGCACGTGCCCGACGGCCTGCCAGGCGGCCCACCAGTAGTGGTCCTGCTGGGCGGAGGCCGGGAACAGCGGGTCGGGGGTGTGCGTCTTCAGGATGTCGTGCGTGGAGTCGGAGATCGGACGCCCGGAGTGCGAGGTGACCGGGGTCCACGAGCCGCCCTCCATGCGCTCGAGGGTGATGACGGGCTCGTCCACACCGGGGTCTCCGCCCATCCACGCGAGCTGCACGAGGCCCTGGACGCGCGGCACCTGCGCGGGCATCGTGAGGTCGACGACGAACGGGGCCGGTGCGTACAGCGACTCCGGGGGCACGGCCACGCGCATGCCCGCGGTGGGCGTGAGGTCGGGCGCGAGCTCGGGGAGCGGGCGCACCGGGTAGCTCGTCGGCTGGTACTGGTTCAGCGGGTCGGACGGCTGGTGCACGTCGTCGAACAGCAGCTCTGCGGAGTACTCGAGGGTGCGCTCCATCACGTGCTCGGCCTGCAGCGGACCCCAGACCGCGATGTCGGGCTCGTAGCCCCCCACCAGCCAGTCCTCGGGGATGAGCATGTAGCCCTCGTGGTCCTGCGCGTACGAGATCATCACGCCGTGATCGACCCCGAGCTCGGCCTTCGTGCGGCGGCGGAACTGCTCGTTGAACATGTGGGTCGCTTCACCCGGGAAGAACCCGAACAGCACGTCTTCCGGCCCGGAGCCCTCCGGCGTCGTGACGAGCAGCCCCTCCCACCGGCTCGCCGTGGTGTTCGCCTTCAGCGTGTCGGGGATGGGGAGCGGAAGGAACTCCTCGTTCTGGATGTCGAGCCCGTACAGGTCGGGGTCGATGTCGAAGAACACCGAGATCAGCCGGCCCATCAGCTCGACCTCGAGGCAGTTCGTGTACGGGTACGCGTCGACGCCGGGCAGCCGGCCGACCGGGAGGTCGAGATCGCCGGTGCCGCAGAACACCGAGCCGTACGTCGTGTTGAACTCGTCGATCGGGCTCACGATCTCGCCGGACGCGTCGTACACGACGTTGTCGGCGACCCCCTCTGCGTCGTACGGCGTGTAGCGCCAGTCGACCGTGCCGTTGCGTGTCACGTGGATCTGCGTGGGGTGCTCGGGGATGGCGCGTGCGGCGGTCTGGATGCGCAGCGCATCGGCAGACGTGGGCGTGCTCTCCCACACGTCCATCAGCAGCGGAGTGGCGCGCTCGCCGACCGACTCGATGTGCGCGAACGGGTCCTGCTCGCCCGCCGGGCTCTGGTCGCCGCCGGAGCCCTGGGTGAACATCACCACGACCTCGTCGTCGAAGGCCTCCTGCAGGTAGGACTCGATCCCGCCGCCGGAATCCGTGCTGATCATCGTGTTGTCGATGTCGAGCAGCGTGCCGTGCATGCCGAAGTTCACCATCACCGCGATGGGGTCGTCGTTCAGCGTGTCGAAGCGCATGAGCGCGAGCTGCGGGTCCTTCCCGGTGGGGAACGGGTCGTCGCCGCCCACCACCAGGTCGTCGTTCTCTCCGCGGCGGTCGCGGTAGACGCGGTCGTCGGGGTCCCAGTCCTGCGCGAGGTTCAGGCCGATCTTCGCCTCGACGCGGCTCTCGAACGCCTCCAGCGCCACGTCGGCCACCTGGCTGCTGAACCGCTGGAAGATCTCCTCGTTGTACTTGTCGCTGCCCAGGTAGAACGTGATCTGGTCGGAGAAGTCGCCGTAGCTGTTGTGGCTGTGGTTGGCGGTGTGGATGACCCGCCCGTCGAGATCGAGCCCGGTGGCTTCACCCAGGCGCTTCTCGAGGTCTTCGACGAGCCCGTCGTAGCTGTAGATCGTGTCGGTCTTCGTGATGACGAGGTGCTCGTCGCCGTTCTCGATCCAGATCACCTTGATGAGCGGGTGCGTGTGCACACCGCCGCTCGGTGTGAACCGGGTGGTGTAGTTGCTCTTCCGGTCGTCGGGCTTGAACAGGTCGCCACCGAGGCACGTGCAGCGGTTCGTGAACCCCCCGAGGGGCGTGCCGACGGGCAGCTTCAGGAAGCCCTCCGCGGCCCCGACCACGGGCGCTCCGGCCTGGACGGGCGGGTACTCCGGCGGCTCCCAGGTGTCGTTCACGCAGGAGAGGGCGAGGGCGATGAGCATGGGTCACTCCGATCGGACACACGCGATTAGCCCGAAATCGGAGGGCCGCCCAGACCTTGACAGACCGCGAGCGACCCCGTAGTACCGTGCGTTTCCACGAGGACCCGAACATGCGCTCTGTTCTGCTCGCCTTCGCGCTCGTCGCCTGCAAGGGCGATGGCAACTCTCCGGACACCGACACCGACACCACGCCGGTCGATCCGTTCGAGGTCTTCATCCACCCCACGGTGGAAGCGTCTGGTGGCGGTCTCGCGTGCTTCACGCCCGGCGACGACTGGGAGAGCACCGAGTGGCTCGAGCAGAACGTCGATCCCACACTCGTCGGAACCGCGGCCGTCGCGGTGGCCGTGCAGGACTTCGAGAGCGAGGATCCGGTCTCCATGCCCACCGTAGACCTGTGGTACGGCGATGCCGTGTCCGGCGCGCCCGATGCGTCCGTCACGGGCGACGGCGGTGGGCTGCTCACGATCGACTCGCCCACCTGCCAGCCCCACACGTACCGGGTGAACACCGATCCCAACGTCGTGGAGACGAAGACCACCTACAAGGCGCACCACCTGTACGGCCCGGCCACGGGGGCCGTCACGGGCGACATGCTGTCGGTGTCCGACATCACGTACCGCCTCATCCCCACCATCCTCGGCGTCGCGGTCGACCCCGACAAGGCCATCATCGCGGGCACCATGTACGGCTGCGGCCGCAACCCGTCCCTCCCGTCCGAAGACGACACCGAGAAGGTCGAGGGCGTGCAGGTGATCGTGTACGACGCCGACGGGAACATCCCGCAGGAGATGCAGATCAACTACTTCACCGAGCGCTTCCCCGACCGCTTCCAGGAGCACACCTCCGCCGACGGGCTGTGGGTCGCGAGCAACGTGCCGACCGGCCGTCTGCGGGTGGAGGCCTGGGGTCTCGTGGGCGGAACCCTCACGCTCGTCGGGGCCACCGTGCTCGACTCCGAAGCCGACTCCATCAACATCGCGAACATCTTCGCGGGCTACGCCGACGGCGTGAAGTACCCCGACTCCTGCCTCGTCCCGCCGGCGCTCTAGATGTGGCTGCTGACCCTCGGGCTGGCGTTCGGTCAGTCCGGTCCTGCGCCTGCAGGTGACACGCCCGTCGTGCCGGACGCGCCGGAGCCCGCGGCCGAGCCGGAGCCGGAGCCGGAGCCGGAGGTCCCCGCGACCCTCGAGTCCCTCGACGCCGAGATGAAGGCCCTCCGCGAGGAGCTCGCGCTGCTCAGAGCGGCCCGGGAGGCCACCGAGGCCCAGAACACCGCGCTCGTCGAGGAGGTCGCTGCCCAGCAGCGCGCGCTCGAAGACCTCAACGGGAAGGTGACGAAGAACCGTCTCAAGCTGCTCGAGGTGCCCGACCTGTCGTTCGACCTCGAGGGCCACTTCCGCATCCGCGGGTACGTGTTCAACCACCTGTGGGCGTCGCAGGGCACCGGCGACGACTACCGCGACGCCCGGTACATGGCGATGCAGACCCGCCTGCAGCCCGTCATCAAGTACCGCGAGCTCGCCACGCTCAACCTCGAGGTGCGCGCCCTCGACGGCGTGGTGTTCGGCGACAACCAGAGCCTCAACTCCACGGCCCTGTTCGCGTTCAACCCGTCCGACACGGGCATCGAGGGCCGCCAGGTCCCCAGCGTCAGCTTCAGCCGCATGTGGGCCGAGTTCAGCGTGCCCGTCGGCATCCTGCGCGTCGGCCGGCAGCCGTCCGACTGGGGGCTCGGGCTCCTCGCGAACGACGGCAACGGGTTCGACGACACCTTCGGCGAGAACCACTACCAGACCACCACCGACCGCATCCTGTTCGCCACCCGTCCGGTCACCATCCTCCAGACGATCCTCGGCTCCGAGGGCCCCGAGATCCCGATCATCGCGGCCGTGGCGGTCGATCGCGTCGTCGAGGACCCCCTCATCCAGTACTACGGGTTCCGCTGCGACACCGGCGTCCCCGACACCGACGACGACTACGACCCCCGGTGCGACCGCGACGGTGATGGCGTCACCGACATCGAGCACGACTTCGACGAGGACCGCGACGAGGACCGGCGCGGGCGCGACTGGTGGGCCGACCAGAACGACGACGTGCAGCAGATGACGTACGTGCTCGCGTACCGCGGTGAGGACGTGAAGGTGGCCGGCAAGTCCGGCGACCTCACCGCGGGCATCTACGTCGTCAACCGCGTGCAGCGGGAGACCGACAGCAACGCGTGGATCTTCGACGGGCACACCAAGATCGACATCGGCGGGCTGTACGTCGAGGCCGAGGGCGTGTTCATCACCGGGCGCACGCGTGCGCTCGTCCTGCCCGACTTCTCCCAGGACGACCCCCTCCAGAAGACCGCCGGCATCGGGGGCTACGTCGCGCGCGCCGGCTGGAAGCGGCCCGGCTACCAGGCGGTGTTCGAGACCGGGTACGCGTCGGGAGACGCTGCCGTGAACGACGCTTCCTTCACGGGGCGCGCGCTCGCCGGCGACTACAACGTCGGGCTGCTCCTGTACGAAGAGGTGCTCAAGGAGGTCACGGCCGCGTTCTGGACCGACTCCGCGCGCGGCCTGTGGAGCAACGGCGGCGTCTACAACTCCCGGTACATCTTCCCGACCGCCGCGGTGCGCCCGCTCGACAACTGGGAGCTCAGCGCGGGCCTCCTGTTCGCCTGGCCCGACAAGGCCGACGGGGCGATCATCAAGTGCCGCGACACCGACAACGTCGACTGCGCGCTCGCCGCCAGCCAGCAGGCCACCACGGATCTGCTGGGCTGGGAGGTGGATGCCGCGATCAAGCACCGGTGGCACGAGCACCTGCTGTTCTCGCTGGAGGGTGGGGTCGCGAAGGCCACGGACCGCGTGTCGCTCGCGCCAGCAGGCCTGAATCCGGAGGGGAACTTCTTCACGGTGCAGTCGCGCATGGCCTGGGAGTTCTAGACCCTCCGCGACACGGTCCGCGCCGGTCGCGCCGACATCGTCTGCGTCCCTCTCCAATCCCGAGCTTCCGAAGACGCCCCGACCTTCCAGCTCGTCCTCCGCGTCCCTCATACTTCTCTGCGTTGAATCTTACGTTTCGACCAGAATTGCGGCCCGACGAAACCCATCCCGCCTCGACCCTCACGTGGCGTGCGGACGCCTGGATCTGCCCGAGCGTGGGCCTGTCCACGCGCGGAGACGAGCGCATCGCGGAGACCTCCGCACCGATCCACGCGACCCGCGACCCGGCGGACCGGTCCGCGCCAGAATCCACGCCGGTCGCACCAACATCGTCAGCGTCCCTCTCCAAACGCCGGGCATCCAATGACGCCGGCCCCGCCAGCTCGTCCTCCGTGCCCCCTCCGTGCCCCACCGTGCCCCTCCGTGTTGAATCTGGCGTTTCGACCAGAACAACATCCCGACGATGCCCGTCCCGCCTCGACCCCCACGTGGCATCGCGGAGACCTCCCCACGGATCCCCGCGACCCGCGACCCGGCGGACCGGTCCGCGCCAGAATCCACGCTGGTCGCGTCGACATCGTCAGCGTCCCTCTCCAATCCCGGGCTTCCGAAGACGCCCGACCTTCCAGCTCGGCCTTTGCGTCCCTCATGCTCCTTCTGCGTTGAATCTGGCGTTTCGACCAGAACAACAACCCGACGACACCCACACCACCGCGCCCTGGACTTCCGAAGCCTGATCCCAAACCGAAGTTCCCGAGGACCCCGACCCCCCTCCTCCACACGCTCAGCATTCGCTGCCATCCCGTGGCAACGAATGCTCAGCCCAAAAGGATCGCACCCCCGATCCCGGGACCAAATTCTGTCCGCACCCCTGGCTACACTCCCCAGATGACCCCGACCGACCGCCAAGATCTCATCCTCGCCACGCTCCGAACCCACACCCGGCGGCCCATCCGCCACGTGCCGCGCCTCCCGTGGCGGGTCGGAAACACCTTCCGCGTCTCCGCCCACGAGCTCGGCCGCGCCACCGGAACCTCGGCCCGCACCGTCTACCGCGATGTCGAAGCCCTCCGCGCCCGCGGCTTCCGCATCGGCGGGATGGGTGGCCGCGGCGGAGGATTCTGGATGGACCCGGAGAGTCGGCCCGTCCCCGTGGCGCTCGACGTGGAGGACATCACCCGGCTCGCCCTCGCGATGTGCGCCGCACCCGGCGAGACCCCCGACGAGCGGAGCGCCCTGCTCGCCAAGCTGCTCGGCGCGCTGCCGAACACCGTGGAGTCCGAGGTGCGCGCGCTGCTCGACATCGTCGAGGCTCCAACCCAGGAACAGCCCGTCGAAGCGGGCGTCCTCACCGCATGCCGGCGCGCGTACTACTCCCACCGGCCCGTTCGCTACCTCGGCGCGAACGGGCACGCGTCCGTGCTGCCCGAAGCCCTGGTCCTCCGCGACGGGGCCTGGCATGTCCGCGGGCCCGAAGGTGACGAGCACCGCGTCGATGCGATGCGCAGGCCCAGGGTGCAGCTGCGCCCGAATCCCTGGCCCGCCAAGCGGTTCGTCCCGTTCGAGCGCCCGGCTGTACGAGCCGCACCCGTCGCGCCGGCCGACTAGAGTTCGTGCAAACAGAACTATCGTGTTCGTATCATTCGAGTGGATGGGACGTTCATCGCGAGCGATGCTGAGTACAGGAGGTCTCATGAACCGAAGCGTCCTTCCCCTCGTGCTCGCCACCCTCGCTGGATGCGCCACCAAGACGCCTGCCGGCACCCCCGACCCGTCCGGGCCCGCGCCGGTCGTCGAGACGCCGGAGTCCCTCGCCGACGGCCACGTGACGTACGACGAGTGGTCCGCGAACACCCAGGCGATCGCCGACAGCATGACCCGCCTCGCCCAGCTGGAGCTGCTCGAGGTCGGGCAGCTGATCGTCGACGCGCCCGCCGGCTCGCAGAACTGCTACGGGCCCTGCGCCGACGACCCCGTCGCGCAGGCCTGGATGCAGGAGCACGCCCGTCAGGCCGCCCGGCTCGAAGCGCTCGTCGAGCTCGCCGAGCAGGTCGCCTCCGCACCCGCCGAGCCCACCGCCGACGTGACGGAAGCCGTGCAGGCCCTCGATGCGCTCGCGATCGTCGAGGTGTCCGGGCCCCACTACACGTCCGATGGCAGCTGCTACGTGTCGGTCTGCCCGGGAGACGACGAGAAGCGGGGTCGGATCGAAGCGCTCTCCCAGGCGGCGCAGGGTCTTTGAAGCCCCGCGGGCTGGGGCTGGGCCTCGACCTGCCCTGGCGGGGTCCGTACGGCATCGTGGGCGAGACCCTGTCGCCCCGCACCCTGGCCTTCCTCGACAAGCACGGGCACCGGTTCGACAGCGCGTTCGTCAGCTGGCAGCCCCGTGACCGCGGGGTCCCCGAGCCCGAGCACGTGTTCGCACCGTGGGACGCGTTCTTCGCGCGCCTGCCCCACGCAGCCCGGTGCCTGCACCAGACCGGCCTGAACCTGGCGGCGGCAGGCTACGATCGCGGTCCCATTCTCGAGCTCACGAACGCGCTGATCGCCCGCTACGGCTTCGCGTGGGTGAACGAAGACCTCGGGAGCTGGTCGGTGGCGGGCTGGCCCCTGCCGTACCCGCAGCCCACCCCCCTCACGCCCGAGGCCGTCGACCACTGCGCGGCCGTGTGCGCGGAGGTCGACGCCGCGCTGGACGCCCCGCTCGTGGTGGAGTTCCCGGGGTACGAGGCGATCCCGGAGGGTCCGCTCGATGCGTACGGCGCCTTCCGGACGATCGTGGAGCGCTCGGGGTGCGCCTGCAACCTCGACACCGGGCACCTGCTCACCTGGCGCTGGCTGCGGGGATTCCGCGGCGCCGACCTGCTCGGTGACCTGGAGCTGCTGCCCCTCGACCGCTGTGTCGAGATCCACTGCGCCGGCGTGGCGCTCACGGGGGACTCGCTGATCGACGCCCACCATGGCGTGCTGATCGACATCCAGCTCGAGCTGGCGGCCCGCCTGATGGACCGCTGCCCGCACCTCCGCCTGGTGACGTACGAAGACCCCCGCTTCGACGAGCGCGGCGACCTGCCCGAGAAGGCCACCGCCAGCCTGGACGCGCTGGAGGCGCTCGTGCACGCGTGGACTCCGGCTCGAGCCTGGCCCGAGGGCCGTCGGACCGCGGGGAGGCCCGCGGAGACGGTCCCGTGGACGGACAGCCTGCAGGCGGGCTTCCTGGGCGACGACGCCTACGGACGCCGGTGCCGCGCGCAGGTGCTCGACCGGCAGACGCGCGGGCTGCCCCGTCCACGCGAGCTGTACGCGGACGTGCTGATGGGCGACGGAGATGCCCAGGTGACGGGGTTCCTGGAGTCCGCGGAGGGGCGGGCCTGGTCGGACTTCGCGTGGGCCGTGCCCGGGCGGGCCCTCGAGGATGCCCTGGGACGCCACCTGTCCCGCGGATCTCCGGCACACCTGCTGGCGTGCGCGCGCCTCCTGCTGCTCCACCCCGACCCTCCGTTCGCGATCCCGGAGGGCTTCCGGCGGGCCCCGCAGGGCTGGTTCGCGGTGGGGGGGCCGCGTGAAGCGCCCGTCCTGTACGCGGCGGTGGAGGGTCGACTGGTGACGGGCCCGATCACGCCGCTGCTGGCGGACCTGCTGGACGGAGCGCGTCCTGCCGGCAGCGAGCCCGCGGTGGCGAAGCTCGTGAGCATGGGCCTGTTGGCACCGGTCGCCTGAGCTCAGCCCCCGGTGGGCGTACGGATCACGGCGTCGGCGAGCTCCGGGTCGAGGAGGAACCAAGGGGTGACGCGCACGATTGTACAGGAAGCGCCCGCGGCGCCGCCGTCAGCGCGCCCGGATCGCGAGCATCGCGGCCCACACGGTGGGCACGTAGCGATTCAGGGCGCCCGCCTCGACGAGCGTGGGCACGTCGTGCGTGCCGTGCTCGGCGATCGCGCGCCGCACGTGGGCCGCACCCTGGTTGTAGCCCGCGAGCGCGAGCCCCCAGTCGCCGAACTCGTCGTGCAGGTCGGTGAGCAGGGCGAGCGCGGCCTCGGTCTCGAGGGTGGGGTCGAGCCGCTCGTCGACCTCGGCGTCGACGCGGAGCCCGTAGGTGCGCGCAGTGGACGGGATGAACATCCACAGGCCCGCGCCGACGGGACCTCCAGCAGGGGCGGCGGAGTCGAGGTCGCCGGTGGTGAGCTGGTCGTCGTAGCCGCTCTCGACGAGCACGATGGCCTCGAGCTCCGCGGGGAGCCCGGCGGCGTCGAGCGCTTTCGCGATGGACCCGTGGTGCGCGGGGCGACGCTCGAGGGCCCGGGCGAAGAACGCGCGGCCCTTCGGGGTGCCGAGCAGGCGGTCGACCGCCGTGTCGACCACGGCATGCCGGGGGATGTGGAGGGCCGCGTAGTCGTCGGACCCGATGGCGCTGGGCTCGGGGACCCCGCCAGGACGGGTGCCCGCGAAGGCGACGGTGGTGACGAGCGCGGCGGCGAGGAGCCACGGGAGGCGGCGGGAGGGACGGGCGGATGCGAGCATGGTGAGTCTCCGGTTCAGGGGGGAGGTGGGCGCGAGACCGGGGGCGGTCTGCAGGAAGGGCGGGCGCGTGGCGGTGTCGAGCAGGAGGCGCCCGTACTGGCGCGCGGACACGCCGAGGCCGTGCACGAGGGCATGGTCGACCGCGTGCTCGTCGAGCTCGGCGAGGTTGCGCACGAGGCGCCACGCGAAGGGGTTCGGCGCACACACGGCGAGCAGGGCGGCACCGAGCCATGCGAACGCGACGTCGCCGTGCCGGACGTGCCGGACCTCGTGCCGGACGGCGAGATCGCGCCGGGCGGGATCGGTGGCGGTGTGCGGGTCGAGCAGGATCCATGTGCGGCCGAGCCAGAGCGCGCACGGCGTCTCGAGGTGCGGGCTGACCGCGAGGGACACGGACCCCACGCGGTGGAGCGGAGTGGCCCCGCGAACGAGCCGGGCCCGCTGGGCGATCTGGAGGCCCAAGGCGCCGAGCACGACGGCTCCGGCGAGGAACGGCAGCCAGGCGACCCGGTCGCGGGCGGGCCGGGTGACCCGCGCGATCGCGGAGACCCCCGCCGACACGGGCTCGAGGCGCTCGGCGGCCACCTGGAGGGGCACGAGCCGCTCCACCGCCGGACCGGGCCGGGGCGCGAGCGCCACGAGCAGGGCGAGCACGAACAGACCCCGCATGGCGCGGTTCGACCGGGGCCCGCCCCGGCGGACGGCCCACTCGGACACCGCGCACAGCGCGACGACCACCGCCTGCAGCGACCACCAGGCGCTCACTCGCCGCTCCCGTCGTCGAGGTCTTCGACGAACGACCGCAGGGCATCGCGCTCGGACGCCGACAGGTCTTCGGAGCGCACGAGCTGGCGCACGAGATCGAGGGCGGAGCCGTCGAACAGCCCGTCGACCACGGACCGGAGCTTGCGCACCCGGTAGTCGGTGCGGGACACGAGGGCCCCGTACACATGGGCGCGCCCCTGGGGCTCGGCGCTCGCGAACCCCTTGTCGACGAGGATCCGGAGGATCGTGGACACCGTGGTGTACGCGCGGCCCTCGGGCAGCGCGGCCATGGCTTCGCGGGCGGTGCACGGGCCGTGGGCCCAGAGCACGGACATGAGCTCGAGCTCGGCGTCGGTCAGGAGTCGGTCGGTCATGTCGATCTTCTACTAAAGCTTTCGTCGATCGTCAACGAAGTTTTTAGTCGATAGGGGACGCGGCCCTTCCCGACCGCGCGGAGCCCCTGATGACGCATCGCACCGACTACCTCGACTACGCCGCGATCACGGCACTCCTGGAGCGATGGGTGTCCGAGAGCCCCGGTGTCGCGCGGCTCCACAGCCTTGCCACCACGCCGGAGGGCCGCGAGGTGTGGTGCCTGACGCTCGGCTCCGAGCCCGACCGGATCCGTCCGGCGATCTTCGTGGACGGGAACATGCACGCCTCGGAGCTGGCGGGCTCGAGCGTGGCGCTGGCGTTCGCGGAGGACGTGCTGCGCGTGCATCGCGGCGAGCGCCCGTACGACCTCCCGCCCGCGCTGCTCCAGGTGGTGCGCGAGTCGCTCGTGTACGTCGTGCCGCGCATGGCGCCCGACGGAGCCGAGCACGTACTGAAGACCGGTGCGTACGTGCGCAGCGCCCCCCGCGACGACCGCACGGCGCGCGAGCGTGCGTACTGGGTGAGCGAAGACCTCGACGGAGACGGGCTCGCGATGGTGATGCGCGTGGAAGACCCCACGGGCGAGCTCGTGGAGTCGACCGAGGTTCCCGGGCTGCTCGTGGGCCGGTCGCTCGGCGACACGGGGCCGTTCTACAAGGTCTACCCGGAGGGCCGGATCGCCGGGTTCGACGGTTCGCACGTGCCGAATCCCTTCTTCCTGTCCGACAACCGCGCCGACTTCAACCGGAACTTCCCGTACCAGTGGATGCCCGAGCACCGGCAGGTGGGGGCGGGGGCGTTCCCGGCCAGCGAGCCGGAGGTCCACGGGGTGGTGGCGTTCACTTCCGCCCATCCCGAGATCTTCTGCTGGGTCGACTTCCACACGTTCGGCGGGGTGTTCATCCGCCCGCCCGGCGACACGCCCGACAGCGCGATGAACCCGGGAGACCTCGCGATCTACCGGCAGATCGAGGCCTGGGCGACCGATCTCACCGGGTACCCCACGGTTCCCGGAATGGAGTTCGTGTACGAGCCCGAGACCCCGCTGCGCGGCGACCTCACGGACTACGCCTGGCACCAGCGGGGTGCGTTCACCTGGGTGGTCGAGCTCTGGGACCTGTTCGAGCAGGTGGGGCTCGCGAAGACCGAGCGGTTCGTCGACCGGTACACCCACCTCGACCGCGCCGACCTCGAAGCGCTCGCGCGCTGGGACGCCACGCACAACCAGGGTCGGATCGTGCGGCCCTGGCGCCCGTTCGACCACCCTCAGCTCGGGAAGGTCGAGATCGGCGGGCTCGATCCGCGCATCGGGTTCTGGAACCCACCTCCGGAGCGGCTGGCGGAGGTGTGTGCCGCGCAGGTCCAGGTGCTGCTGCATGCCGCCGCGCTCGCGCCGCGCCTGCATGCGGAAGCGCGAGCGGAGGTGCGCGGGGGGCTGACGCACGTGACGGTCACGGTCGAGAACCGCGGCTACCTGCCGACGCACGTGTGCGCGCACGGCACGAAGCTGGTCCACGACGAGCCCGTGTTCGTCGAGCTGATCGCAGATGGGCCGTGCCTCGGGCCCACGCGCATCGAGGTCGGGCACCTGGATGGCTGGGGACGCGGCCGCTGGGAGGGGTCCGACGCGCTGTTCTTCCAGCGCACCCGAGGCACGTCCGGACGCCGGGTGGTGCACTTCACGCTGGAGGGCGCCGCGGAGGCGGTGCGGGTCGGCAGCTCCCGGGTGGGCTGGCTGCGCATCCCGCCAGTGGACGGTGATCCCGTGCGCTAGGATGCGCCCATGGTGCGTCGCGACGACGAGGACGAACAGCTCCCGCTGCCCTTCGGGTTGATGGGCGTCCTGTCACGCTGCGCTCCTCCAGCTGGTGAGAGTCCAGCCCCGGTAGACGTCGGAGCGCCGGGTAGCAGATCCCAGGCTCGGGGAGAGATCCCGGGACCCGAGCGGGATGTCGAAAGCCCCGAGAGAGGGAGCAAGCACGCGGTCCGCAGCATCAAGCGAACACCGCAGCGTCGACAGATTCACAATCCGAGGGCCGAGCCGGTCATGTCACGGCGAAGGCGACCTCCATCGAGCTGGTTCCGAAACGCTCGTTGGGCCTCGGCGGCGTAAGGGTGGTGGAACGTGTGGAAGGAGGAGCACGGAACGCGAGAGACCCGTCTGCGTCGCCTGTGTCAGGGCAAGGCGCGCCGTATAAGCCGAGTGTGAAGTCGGTCGCTGCGCAGCGGGAGTCCGAGGGGTCCATAGTAGTGTTGAGACCGGCGGAACAGAACGCTGGAGGGAGCGAAGGGTCCCCACTTTGATCACGGCGAAGAAGGAGCCACGTGTGAGGGCATGTCCGGGCATCAGATCCGGTCCAACCCCCATCGTCCCATCAGGCGGTGCCAAAGCACGCTACCTCCAACGACGTCCAGGGGCCGCAGCCAAGCGGTCTCCAGAGCGCCGCTTCCACGCTCTTTACGACCGTGTCCACCGGAGTGACATCCTGTGGGCGGCGTGGAAGAAGGTGAGGGCAAACCGCGGTGCGGCCGGCGTCGACAGACAGACACTGGCCGACATCGAGGAGATGGGACCCGGAGTGTTCCTCGCGGACCTCCAGTCCGATCTCCGGGCAGGCAGGTACCGACCGTCGGCGGTCCAACGGCGGTACATCCCGAAGGCCAATGGCAAGCGGCGGCTCTGGGCATCCCACGGTGCGTGATCGTGTCGGGCAGATGGCGACGAAGATGGTCATCGAACCGATCTTCGAGGCGGATTTCCTCCGTGCTCGCACGGGTTCCGCCCTCGCCGGAGCGCGACCGATGCGCTGGAGACCCTCCGGAAGCGGGCCTGCCGCGATCGCGAGGGAACCACGTGCTGGACGCCGATATGGAAGCTTTTCGACAACATCGACCAGTCGGTGCTGATGGAGCAGGTGAAGAAGCGGATCAGCGACCGTCGGGTGCTCAAGCTGTTGCGCCAGTGGCTCCAGGCAGGGGTGATGGAAGACGGGGAGGTCCTTCGGAGCACGACGGGGACCCCACAGGGCGGCGTGATCTCGCCGCTTCTCGCCAACATCTACCTGCACGTCCCGATCAGCGCTGGACGGACGAGCACGCCCATCTGGGTACACTCGTCCGCTACGCCGACGATTTCGTGGTGATGTGCGACACCGCGGAGGCATGCGAGGAAGCCGAGGGCGTCGTCCGGGGGATCTTGGAAGGCGAACTGGGTTTGAGCTGCACCCCGAGAAGACCGAACGGGTCGATCTCACCGAAGGCAGAGGTAGGTTCGACTTCCCGCGCTGCACCTGCGGAAGCGGATGAGCGGCCGACTCTTGGGAGAAGTACGGGAAACGTCGCTACTACCTACAACGATGGCCGTCGCGGTCCTCGATGAAGGAGATGCGCCGTGTCATCCGAGAGCTGACCGACCGACGTTGGCTGTGGATCAAGGACGTACGGGAGGTCATCTCCCGCCTGAATCCTTTGCTCCGTGGTTGGGGCAACTACTTCCGGACCGGGAATGCCTCGGAGCGCTTCCAGGAGATCGACCACCACCCGTGGTGGCGTCTCAACCGCCTGATGAAGGCTCGCAAGGGCCGACACCTGAAGGCGGGGGACAGCGCGAAGTGGTCCCACAAATTCTTCTGGAGCCTCGGGCTACTTCCGTCTGCTCGGCACCACCCGCTACCCTGGAGCTGTGTAATGCCACGACCCGAGAGATCATCGGTGAGCCGTGTGCGGGAAAAACCGCACGCACGGTTCGAACGGGGGCCTCCTGCTGTCATCCATCGGTGCTTCGGCACCCGGACGACGGTAGGAGGTCTACCAGTGTGGTTCCTGATCCCGCTCGCGAGCGGTCAGTCCTTCGTCGACGCGGGCCTGTCGCTGCCCGCCCTGACCGACTCGTCGTACGGGAGCTCCACGATCACCGATGTCGATGGCGACGGGCTGTGGGACATCGTCGCGATGACGCCCGACGGGCTGTCGATCCACTACCAGGGTCCGCTGGGCGTGTTCACGGAAGACACGCCGACGCTGCTCGCCACGCTGTCCGACGGGCTGTCGTCCGAGATGACGCCCCAGCCGCTCCATCCGCGGGCGGCGACGTGGGCCGACTTCGACGGCGACGGTCTGCTCGACCTCGCCTACCTCGACTCCGAGGTGGCGTTCCTGATCACCCAGGTGTCTCCGGGTGTTTTCGTGTCCGAGCAGGTGCCGGTGAGCGGCTCGCTCGAGCTGCTCACGGTGTTCGACTGGGACCACGACGGCGATCTCGACGGGATGATCGGCACCAACGACGCCGCGTTCCTGTTCCTGAACGAGCCGGCGGGCCTCACGCCGTTCGCGGGGGTGGTGGTCCCCGACACCGTGTTCGCGCAGTACACCGATCACGGGCTCGTGGCCGACCTCGACGAGGACGGTGCGCAGGATCTGGTCGTTCGCACCGAGCTGCTCGACCGCGGCATCGTGCGGGGGCGCGTCGGGCTGCCGTTCGTCGACGACTGGGTCGTGTCGGACATGGCGGGCTCGAACAGCTTCCCGAAGGGGCAGGTCGCGGCCTGTGACTTCGTCCCGGGGGGTGCGTTGGAGGTGTTCGACGCCGATGGGGCCTCGGGCCTCGACGGCGCGTTCGCGTTGTCGGGGTCCACGTGGACCGACGTGGGCTTCGGCACGTCGATGACGAATCCGTCGTCCGTGGCCTGCGCCGACTTCGACAACGACGGAGACCTCGACATCGTGCTCGGGGGGGCCTTCTCCGACCGCGTGTACTGGACCGGCACCACCACGAACACCGCGCTCCGCATGACGACGTCCCTCGGGGTGTCGCTCTCCCAGGTCCCCGGCGACATCGACGACGACGGCGACATCGACCTGCTGGTGACCCGCGCGGGTGGGTCCACGCACCTGTACCTCAACGACGGAGACGCCAGCGCGTCCAACCTGCAGGTGCGGATCCGACGGTCGGGCTCGGGAACGTGCTCGGCGCCGGCCTTCCGCGACGACCTCGGCGCGCAGGCCACGGTGGCCGGAGTCCGCCAGGAGGTGATGTCCGGGACGGGCCGGGGCGGCTCGGCCTGGCCGGTGATGCACTGGGGCGGGGTGTCGGGCGACACGACGGTCCGCTACCGCTGGTCCACGGGGGAGGAGCACTCCATCCGGGTCGACGTCGACGAGCTGCGGGGCGCACGGCGCCTGGTCCTCACGTCCTTCGACGCCGATGGCGACGGTCTCTCCGATGCGGCGGAGGGCACGTCGGATCAGGACGGCGACGGGTTCCCGGCCGACCACGATCGGGATGCCGACGGAGACGGGGTCGACGACGCCGACGAGTACGGTCTGGCCCAGGTCTCGTGTGCGGGCACGCTCCCCGACGCCGATGGCGACGGCATCCCCGACCACGCCGACACCGACGACGGAGGCGGGGACGCCGACGCGGATGCCGACAGCGACGCGGATGCCGACAGCGACGCGGACGCGGACAGCGATGCGGACGCCGACGCCGACGCCGATACGGACGCCGACAGCGACGCGGACGCCGACAGCGATGCGGACTCCGACAGCGACGCGGACGCGGACACGGATGCCGACGCGGACACGGATGCCGATGCGGACACGGACACGGACACCGACGCCGACACGTCCGACACGGGCGGCGACAGCGACACCGACGCGGATGCCGACAGCGACACGGACACCGACGCCGACGCGGACTCCGACGCGGATGCGGACACCGACGCGGATGCGGACGCGGACAGCGATGCGGACTCGGACAGCGATGCCGACAGCGACACCGACACGGGCATCGACGGCGATCGCGACCAGGACGGCGACGGCGTCACCCCCAACGGCGGCGACTGCGACGACACCGATCCCGAGGTGTTCCCGTTCGCGGTGGAAGACGTGGGGGGCCGGGATCTGAACTGCGACGGCGACCCGGAGCCCGCCGCCGACATCCACGGGGCGTGCGGCTGTGGGTCTGCGGAGACCCGCGCCACGACGCCCCTGTGGAGCCTGTTCACGCGTCGTCGCTGAGCGTCAGGGCAGGCAGCTCGACGCCGCCAGGGGGAACCCGAGGAAGTCCTCGAGCGCGCCCTGGTTGTCGGACCGGTACAGCAGCTGGCGGATCTCGCCGTCGTGGATGCCGAGACGCGGGTCCTGGTCGGCCTGCTGGAGCAGGAAGTGCGTGCGGAGCCACAGGTCGCGCACGAGGGTGGTGACCTCCGGATCGGCCTGCAGGGACGCGTAGGTCTGCGGGGTGTCGGTCTCGAGCACCTGCAGGTAGAGCTCGATGTAGTAGAGGAACGCGACCGCGCCGTCGCGCGCGGAGATCCCCCACGTGAAGCCGTTCTCGGCGCCGGCCAGGTTGCCTCCGAGGCCGTTGACGTAGCAGGTGGTCTCGTCGAGCAGCTCCGTGAACCCGTACGTGCCCTGGGTGCCCGTGAGATAGAGGTCGCGGTACAGGTTCGTGCTCGGGCCCTCCACCTCCGACCAGATCACCGACCGCGGCAGGGCGTCGATCCAGTCGGTCTGGTGCACGGTGTCGGCGGTCTGCCAGTACGAGAAGTACGCCGGGTTGATGGCGTGCTCGTAGTCGTAGCCGTGGGTCTCCTCGTGGCAGATCGTGCCGAGGGAGTCCATGGCGTTCTGCCAGGAGCTGCTGTCGAGGAAGACGTCGATGTAGGGGTCGCTCGCCATCTCGTCGAGCAGGTCGGCGCAGGCGGGGAAGCGGCGCTCGAGCACCTGCTCCATCAGCGCGCGGGCGTTGCCGGGCGTGAACTGGGCGCGGAGATCGTCGACGGGGGCGAGGCGATCGAGGGGCTCGGTCCAGCAGTCGGGATCGGCGGGCGGCGTCGGCGGTGCGGGGGGTGTGGGCGGTGTGCCGGGGTCTTCGGTGGGCGTGGAGGGAGGCGTGGGGTCGGTGGGATCGTCGGGCTTCGTGGGGTCGTCGGGGAGCTGGGGGACGGGGTCGGGCGTCGGATCGCGCTGGGCTTCGGAGAGCGCGCGCAGACCGGACTCGGAGCAGGCCGAGACCACAGCGAGGCAGAGCAGGACGGACGTCGTGCGTACAGACATGGAAAACCTCCGCACCCCACGAGACGGGGTCGGGTTCAACGAGTTTCAAGGCAAGGACAAAAGCAAGCGCCCGCCAGTGCGGACTCCGGATGGGTAACCTGCTCGGGGGCAGGAGGATAGGGGGGTCGCGGGAGGTGCGCGTGGTCACGGTGGGGTTGCTTCTGGGGATGCTGGGGTGCGGGCCGGAGCCGCTGCCGATCCCCATCGGTCCCCAGGGCGCGGTCCCGCTGGCACGCAACCGCACCACGGTCGAGATGCAGGTTCCCGACTCGAACCGCGCGAAGCCCCTGCCGGCCTGGGTGCCGGTGCTCGGGAAGCTCCAGGAGGTGCGTCGCACCGAGACCTTCGTGGAGTACAAGATCCGGATGCCGTTCCGGTCGGTGTACCTGGGCCACTCCGCGTCGCGCCTGCCGCGGGGGCTGAAGCTGCACACGGAGTACGCGCAGAACCTCGCGTACGGGCCGCGCAACGCGCCGTGGACGTGGAACGCCAACCAGGAGCACATGTTCGTGCGCCTGCCGCCGGACGTGCCGCCGACGACCGACGGCGTGAAGCTGCGCTACGAGCCCGCCTACGCGATCGAGAAGAACCGCAACCGCGCCACGGCCGACCTCGCGGGCGCCGACTTCGTGTTCCGCACGGTCGACGTGGGCAACGAGACGGTCCGCGGCGTGTACACCCCCGCTCCGGCGCGCGTCTCGTGGAAGCTCACGGTGCCGGCGCACGCGCACTTCCGGTCCCGGCTGCACCTGCTCACGCCCGAGGTCCGCATCCGCGACCGCAGCGACGGCGCGACCGCGGGGGTCCGGGTCACCGGGGCCGACGGAACCGTGCTCGCCGAGCAGTCGTGTGCGCTCGAGGCCGGTGGGCAGTGCGAGCTCGACCTCGACCTCGTGAAGCTCGACGACCAGACGGTCACGGTGACGCTGTACAGCGAGCCCGGCGAGACGTCCGAGCTCGACTACGTGTTCTTCGAAGACCCCGTGGTGATGAGCGTGCTGGAGCACCCGAAGCAGGTGGTGCTCGTGTTCGTCGACACCCTCCGCACCGACCGTCTCGGGCTCTACGGCTACGCCCGGAAGACGCCTTCCCTCGACGCGTTCGCGGAGCGGTCGGTGGTGTTCGACCATGCACGCTCGGTGTCGCCGTGGACGCTCCCGGCGGCCCGCTCGGTGCTCACGGGGCGTCAGCCCGAGGAGTGGGACCAGGCCCGCACGCTGGCCGCGACGCTGTCCGACGAGGGCTGGGCGACGACCGCCTACGTGACGAACGCGTTCCTGTCGCGTCCGTTCGGGATGGGTCGCGACTGGGGCACGTACCGGTACGAGTTCCTGAACCCGGCGGCCGACCAGGTGTCCGCGAGCCAGCAGGTGATGGAGCGCTACTCGGGGCGGAACCAGCTGCTGCTGGTGCACTTCATGGACACGCACCTGCCGTACCGCGAGCCGCCGTCGCACCAGAACCTGTACGCGGGTGCGCACCCGGAAGGGGTGCCGCAGCGGTTCGGGCTGCTCGACATGGACCAGTTCGAGGGCAACCCCGCGGCGAAGGCGTACCTGTCGGACCGGTACGACCAGACGGTGCGCTACCTCGACGACAGCCTGGGCCCGCTGTTCGCCTCGCTGTCCGACGATGCCGTGGTGATCGTGTACTCCGACCACGGCGAGGAGTTCTGGGAGCACGGCGGCATCGAGCACGGGCACGCGCTGTGGGACGAGGTGCTCCGCGTGCCGCTCCTCGTGAAGGCCCCCGGGCTCGACCCCGCGCGCGTGAAGACGCCCGTGAGCCTGCTCGACATCGCGCCCACGGTGTACGACCTCGTCGGCATCACGCCGCCGCCCGACCTCGATGGCACGTCCCTGGTGCCGCTGGCCCGCTCGGAGGCCGACGCGGTGGCGGCGTTCGGCGCGCGTCCGCAGGTGTTCGGGCGCACGCTGCGGAACCGCGACGCGTGGGGCCTGTTGAGCGGCGACACGAAGTACGTCGCGACGGAGGGGGAGGTGCTCGCGTACGACCTCGCGACCGACCCATCCGAGCGGGCGCCCCACAAGGTGTCGGTCGAGGCGCTCACGAACGTGCGCGGCCAGATGACCGACGGCCTCGGGCGTCCGTTCGTGCCGACGCTGCGGATCCGGGGTCCGGCGCCCGACAAGGTGTGGGCGCTGGGCGACGCGGAACTCACGGTCACGCTCGACACGCCCGTCCGCGCGGCCTGGTTGGGCACCAACGCACCGGATCGCCCGCCGGAGACGAGCGGGAACACGGTCGTCGTGAAGGGGCCGGGCTTCCTGCCGAACGAGATCTACATCCTGCCCGAGGTCGCGCTGGGCGAGCTGGGTCGGGTGGAGGTCGTGCTGAAGCGGGGGGCGGAGGAGTTCCGCGCGGTCTGGCCGGACGAGACGCAGCCGGACGCCTGGCTCCGGTTCGGTCCACAGGGGCAGCAGGCGGTGCTGGCGGTGGAGCTGACGCCGCTCCCGGCGGAGGTCGACGTGCCGACGACGAACGCCGAGATGGCCGACGAGCTGAAGATCCTCGGCTACCTCGACGAGTAGGCTCGCCGCACGCCGATCACCAGCGTGCAGCCGGGCTCGGCGTCGGGGGGCTCGAGCCGCACGGTGAAGCCGGCGTCCGCGAGCGCATCGCCGTAGAAGGCGGGGGGCTCGACGCGGAACCCGGAGTCCGGGAAGCCCATGTGCACGAGGTGCTCGGGGGACGACACGCCGAGCAGGACGGTGCCACGCACGGTGCGGTGGAGCTCGGCCATCCCGGCGGGCACGTCGTCCCAGAAGTAGACGGTGTTGAGCGAGAGCGCGTGCGTGAAGGGCCCGTCGGGCAGGGCTTCCGCGCGGGCATCGAGGATCTGGAGCCGCCCTTCGGCGATGTCCCAGGCGTGCTTGCGGAGGGCGCGGGCCCGCATGGCGACGGCGGGCTCGACGCCGGTGACGTGGGCGCCGCTCGCGAGGAGTGGGGGGAGTGCGAGCCCTCCGCCGAAGCCGAGCTCGAGGACGTGATCGCCGGGACCGGTGGAGAGCCGTGCGAGGGCGTGGGCGTAGGAGCTTCGGTTTCCGCGGTTGAGGAGGTGCGCCATGGGGCGGGCGAGCCAGCCGTGCGGGCCGGAGAGCTGGGATCGGAGCCATCGGGGGGCGGGCATGGGGGTCTCGGGGCTTGACGTTGGGAGGGGGCAAGATAGGGGAGTCGGGTCGTCGGGGTATAGCGCAGCCTGGTAGCGCGCCTGCTTCGGGAGCAGGAAGTCGCTGGTTCGAATCCAGCTACCCCGACCACATCAGAGCCCGCCTCCCGAGTGGGTTTTCACGAAACGCCCGGATCGCGAGATCCGGGCGTTTTTCGTTTGTCCTGCAATCTGTCCTGCATCTTGTCCTGCATTTCGATCCTGGGCCGTGTGGGCAGGGCTCCCGAGAGGGCGGTTCGCGAACAGTCTGGCGGAGTACGGGATCGCCGTCCGCCGCGAGGCGAGAGAAGTTCAGGATAGACGGCGCGAATGGGAGATGTGGGCCCGGATATCTGGCCGTGTGCGACACTGGGTGGCGAGGCGATGGAGGTCGGCGTGCCCGATGAGCAGCGAAAGCGGAGGAGCAAGGCGGAATGGGCCGAGCTCGTGCTGCAGTTCGAGTCCTCGGGGCGCGAGGCCGAGGACTTCGCGCGCACACACGGCCTCAACCCGCGCACGCTGAAGTGGTGGCAGAGCCAGCTGAAGGCGGGTTCGTCGTACCGGAAGCGGTCGGAGCCCACGTCCAAGAGCAAGAGCGCCGCGCCGGTGGCCGCCAAGCCCACGAAGACGAGGACGAAGGGCCTCGCCGTGCTCACCGAGCGACTCGTGGACGTGCTCGTGGCGGAGCCCGGGTTGTCGGTGGCGACGCTGGCGACGACGCTTCGGTTCGCCGATCGCGCCGTGCGGACGGAGCTGGAAGAGCTCGAGGCGCTCGGCGTGGTCTACCGGCGAGGCAAGGGTCCGGAAACGCGGTGGTTCGCGGGCTGAACGGCTCGGCGACCCCGCGCTCTGTGGAGTCAGGTCAGAAGTCCCGGAGGAGGCTGGTGCTGGGGCGCTCTCGAAGCTCTTTCGGCGGTCTGCGGTTCGCCCGTGCGCACACCGGCGCTCCAAACTCCCGAGTTGTTCCGATTCTGGATAGTAGAGATAAGTCCTCTGTTAACGCGCATCCGCGCGTTTGAGCCGTCCTCTCGTGCTACCGTGGCCAGAACCGTGTCAGAAGGGGGGCAGAACAAGATGCTTGTTTCCACGCTACTTTCCGTCGCCACAGCCGGTGTAGGCAACGACGATGGGAGCTTCATCAAGACGGACCAAGGACCGATTCCAGAGCTTCTCGCGAAGTACTTCTGTGCGTCGGAGCAGTCGTTCATCGGTGAGATCACGGGAGTGGAGTCGTTCTTCGTTAAGCCAGGACCAAACAACGTTCACGAGTACTACGACATCAGCATGAAGGTTCTGATCCCGTATCGCGGCTCTGAGGCCGGCCAGACGGTGGTGGTCACTGTGCCAAAGCGGGACCGGATCTTGCCGAGGGTCGATGATGGGCAGCGGTACCTGATCGCACTCCAGACGATTGCACCGCTGCCGAAGGGCTGGGTGGCCGGCCAGCGCTTCGTCGGCACCGTGGAGTACATCCCGGACGGAGAGAAGCTCCCAAATGCGGGCGACTTGCGCGAGTTCGCGGACGAGGTGTGTGATGCAGTGGTGTGGTAGGCGCGTTGGAGTCTGGGCCCTGGCGATGACCGTTCCTCTGGTAGTCGGCACGACAACGAACGGGTCGAACTGCAATGTGGACTGCCGAGCTCTACGTGCGGAGGCTGAGCTTCGCGACAACTGTTCAGGGCAGGACACCTCGCTCAACGGCGCGGGACGCGACATCTACACCTGCCCGTTCGAGTTCGATCGACGGGCTTGGCCACATGCCGGCACGCTGGCACTGGACGACCACAACTTCAGCTGCGAAACCGCCCCGTCTGGGCCCGATCCCGGTCCTCCGACCGAGATCATTCTGGAGGTGGAGGGCCAGACCTTCGTGGACCGTCTCGTCATCGTCGATCCGACACAACCTTTCCGGCTCACGCACCCAGCGGTCCTGGGGCCGCCGCTCCAGGCCCAATACCCGTTCACGGCGGGTACGCCGCTGACCGCAAGCGACATTCGGAACCTCGTGGTTTCTGCGAAGACCCCGTGGGACAACATCTCGAGCGCTCTGGTCGACATCAACGTCCAACTCACCAACACCG
Source organism: Myxococcota bacterium (assembly GCA_041389565.1). Taxonomy (GTDB): domain Bacteria; phylum Myxococcota_A; class UBA796; order UBA796; genus JACKEQ01. Next base: position 132,691 of record JAWKRP010000024.1, on the reverse strand, counting down.
GGATCCCGGACGCGAATCCCCTCGACGGTCGCAACACCATTCTCGTCAAGGACGGCCCTGCATCGGCGCAGCCCCAGACGAATGCAACGTTGGGTCGGAGTCCCGAGGGTACGGTGTTGGCCTCGTTCGACTTCGAGCGCGACATCGTCATCTACTCGCAAACGGTGGTCCCGACCTCGGCGACCTCCTGGGAAGTACGCGACTTGGTCTACACCCAGAACGGTCAAGGCGTCGTTGGACCGCCCGACCCGGACTACCCGAAGGCCGACCTCGAGTACATCATCGCGCACGAGGTGGGCCATTGGCTGGGGATGTACCACAACTTCGAGAGTGGTGACCTGATGAACAGTACGGCGCGTCTGGGATACAATCTGGATCCGTCTGGCTCGCTCGGCTCAATCACGGAAGAAGCCTTGGAATACATCTACCCGAACAGCTACAGCTTCGCGCCTCCCTACGAAAGCTGCGTTCCATGACCACGCGAATCGCGCTACCGCTTCTGGTTCCGCCGCTCGCGGCCATGGCCTGCAACAAGCAGGCGGGGACTCCGGCAGGGCTTCAGCCCCTCCAAGCGGAGCCCATCCACATCGGCGCGCTCGACTCGGCCGATGGGCCCAGTGACATGGGATGTGGGTACAGCGGGACGGGTCCAGTTCCCGACGTGACGGTCGCCACATGCCTCGCTGGCCAGGGAGGGCTCCCCATCGACGAGGCCGTGCATGTGTGGACGAACGAGTACCCTGAGGGATGGCGCATCTACGCGATTCTCGACGCACGCTGCGATCCCCCCTTCGCCTCCGGCCAGTACGTGCACGTGATGCGCGATGATGGTCGCATCCTGATGGACGTCGTCTACGAGTATCAGGAGGACAATCCTCCCGATCTCGATTGTTGGACACAGCAGCCCTGAGGGGTTCGAGGATTGGTCGGAGGGAGATGGTCGTCGTCGGGTTCACCGGCGAGACCATCGATCCCCAATGAGCGGTCAGGTCGACATGAGTCACTGCTATCGAAGCGCGCGATCGATGGAGCGCCGCACCGCCGCCACCCCGTAGCCGGTGTCGACGAGCACGCACGGGATCCCCGCTTCCGCGCAGGCGGGCTGAACCATGCCCTGAAGGGTGTGCGGCAGGAACCGCTTCAGTAGCAGGACCATGTCGACGCTGCCCTTCCGGACGCGGGTCGCGAGGGCATCCACTCGTCGGGTATCGGTGAGCTCCCAGTCGATCTCCGCGAACCCGAAGGCGTCGCGGATCCGGTCGAGCGCCTGTGGCCGCGGGTCTCCGCCGAGCACCACGGCCCGCTTGTCGAGGGTGGCTCCGAAGTGTGGCCAGTCCGTCGGCACGGGGCTGTGAGCATCCTGCACCTGCTCGAAGTCCTCCTCGTCCCGAAGCGCGTCCTTCAGTGCCGTCTTCAGGGTCTTCAACCCGCGAGCCCCCTTCAGTACGGACTGGTGCGGGGTGAGGAGTGACACGAGCCGTCCGTCCGATTGGGAGAGTCCCGCCGCGAGGGCCTCCTGCACGAGCGCGACGAGTTGCTTCCGGTCCTCGAACCCCTCGGCGAGCTGGGACTCGAGCTCGTTGAGAGCGAGCTCCGGGCTCTGCTCGACGTCGTCGCTGACGTCGCCGAGGTGCTCGCGCAGCAGAGTCCACCAGTGCTTCGCGTCGTCGATCCACGTCTTCCCATGCGGGCCGTTGTGGCGCGACAGGCCGTTGACGTAGCCCGGGCGCTCCACGGCGGAGAACCGAGTCATGCGACTGAACGCGGCACTCAGGACGTCGGACACGAGCAGTGACGGTGAGCCCTCTTGCTCGTCCTGGAGATGGCGGGCGAGCGACGAGAGGAGACCGAGCAGTGCTTGCTGCACGTCCTGCGGCTGTGCCGACCAGGCGTCGATTCGGCTCACCGCGCCATCGACGCGGCGGGCGAGGCTCTCGGCCCCGGCATTATTGCTGACCTCCTGCGGCCGCCCGATCTCCTTCAGGAGTTCGCGCAACGCATCGTGGTGCGCGGTCGACCCTCGGATTGCCGACGGAGCTCCTCCTATGCCCCGCTGCGCGAGAGCTTCGAGAGCAGCTCGGTCTGCGGGAGGCGCGGCTTGAGGCTCTGGCTCGGGACCCTTCGATGGAGGCGGCTCGGTAGGCGTTGCTTCCGCGTCGGGTGAACGGTGGAGCGGGGCACTCTTCGAGTCCGTGCGCGACATCTCATCCGTGGCGTCGAGGGGCTCGGAGGGCTCCGGGTCCCCATGCACCAAAGCTTCGGGTCCGGCGACGGAAGGGCTGCTCACCTCGAGAGTGATGCCGTGAGCGAGCGCTCGGACCACTGCGTCTCCGGCGAGCTGGCCCAGCGTCCGTCGCTGCTCGAGCAACTCCAGAAGCTCGGTCTCCAATGGGCCATCAGGTTCGGGGTCGACTGCGAGTAGCGCATGGATCTCGCGGATCCTCGCCAGGACGGTCCCCACCGCTTCGACGCCTCCCGCAGCGCGCTGTCGGGAGTCGGGGCGTCGTCGGGTGCAACATGGAGAGGCTCGGCCATGAGCAGAGTCGTATCCGGTGGTCAGAGGATGCGGAGGTCGGTCGCATCGATAGCCACGACGGGAGCGCGCACCGCCGCGGAGTTGAGGACGCGGCCCACGTCGGCGAGGTGAGCGGCAGTGGGCTGCCAGGCGTGCTCCTGACGGAGTCGTTCCCCGGCGATCGCGGGCCCGAGCGGGACGACATCCGCCTCCTGATCGACCAGGGCCGTGTGCACGACCGCGAGGTGGGCGTACGCGGCTCGCGCGTCCAGGTCACAACGCCCATCGCCATCGACAGCGAACCGGAGCCACAACACACGATGCACACTCTGGACGCGACGCCCTCTCACCGAGAGCGTCACCTCGCACGCTCGCACGGCACCGGAGGCGTGGGGCAGCACCTCGTCGCCATCGAAGAACCGGTCCAGCTCGGTGACCGGGGTCCGCTGCACGCGACCTTGGTCGTCTTCGATGAAGTACCAGGTGGTGACGGCCACGCTCCCTCCGACCGGGAGCGTAGCCCGTCGCCTACTCCTCGCCGTCCTCGACCTCGTCCTCATCCTCGTCGTCGATCCCAGCGTCGATCCCCATCCGAGACATGACGTCCGCCTTGTGATCGTCGCTGACGTGGCTGTAGACCTCGTCGAGCATCTGGCTCGAGGCCCAGCCGCCGACCTCCATGAGCGTGCGCCGGTCGACACCCGAGCGAGCGAGTCGACTGGCCCAGCTGTGGCGAAGGCCGTGGATGTGGATGGGCTCGATACCCACGCGAACACAGGCGTTGCTCAGCGCCTTCGCGAACGAGGTGCGCGGCAGGGAAGGGTCTGCGCGGCGAGGGAACACCCAGGGTGACGAGGACCAGGATCGCGCACTCCAGAGCGCCTCGCGCAGCTCGGGGGTGAGCGGGATCACCCGCGACTTCCGCGTCTTGGGCTTGAAGCCGATGTCCGGCTGGTCCCCCACGAGGATCGAACCGAGGGGCCCATCCCGCCAGCGGATGTCGTCCCACTTCCGAGAGAGGATCTCGCTTTTTCGCATCCCCGTGTTCAGGGCGGTGAGCACGGCCAACCAGGCGTAGCGGTCACGCTGGAGGGGCGGGCTACCACGAGTGACTTCGTGCGGCTGGGGGCGCGCAGGGTCGAGCGCGGCGAGCAGTGCCTGGGTCTCGTCGTTGGTCAGGAAGCGATGGGGCTTCGCGTCGGTGAGCTTGACTCGCGGGAACCGGGGAAGCTGGGCGAGCTCTTCGCGCAGCACCGCGTGTTGAAGCGCCAGGCGGAGGAAGGCGAGCTCGAGCTGAACCGTCCGGGTTCGAACGTGCTCGGTCCGCACCAGCACGTAGTCATCGAGCATGGCGTAGTCGAGCTCGTCGAGGCGCACGTTGCCGAGCGCCTTGGTCAGCGTGCGGGCGCGCTCTCGGAAGCCGACCATCGTGCTTGCCTCGTACTTGCGGTCGGCGCGCGGCAGGTACGTGTTCTCGAGGTACTCGCCGAGCTTGCGCGAGCTGCGTCGCGGCTCCGGTGGTGGTGGAGGGTGGGGTTCAGCGGGAGTTGTTCTCCGGGTCGAGGAAGGCGGCGAACGCTGCGGCACGTCCACGGCGTCGTCCGGCTCGATGAGGTTGCCGGTGGCCAGGAGGCCCTCGAACACCTTCAGACGGCGGTTCGCCTCCCGCATCCCGATGTACCCGAGGGCGCGCTCGCGCATCCTCCCAGTGTGATCCCGCCAGGCGATCACGAGGTACTTCTCCTTCTGCCCCGTCGCAGGGTTCTTGCGCTTGAGAGTCTTGATCCAGGCCATGGGTCACCTCCTGGCTGGGGTCGAGTGCGATGAAGAGTCGGTCACGGTGGAGCCTCCAGAGCCGGCCGCACTTGATGGCGGCGCTCGACAGGGTCCCGTCGCGGATGAGGTTGCGGATGTGCCGCTCGGAAACCGCGAGTGCGTCGGCGGCTTCGGGGATGGTGAGCCACTCGCGCATGTCCGGGTCGACGATGGTCCGCGGACGGTCCTTGGCGATGGCGTCGAGGACGTCACTCCAGCGGTACACGGGCTCTGGAAGATTGGTCGACGCCGGCGCGAGCGACCGCAGCCAGCCGTTCAGGGCGTCGGAGCTGCCCGGGAGAGCCTCGGCCACCTCGCTCGCGGTGAGCAGCGCGTCGGCGTGGAGCTCGCCTCGGAGGACCAGCAGGCGGAGGCTCATGTTGCGCTCCAGGCGGTGGCGCGGCCCTCGCCCGTGCGGACGATCCGGCCTGACTGCTCCAGGGTGAGCAGTACGCGGTTCAGGGTGCTCCGCGCCATGCCGGTCTCGCGGCGGAGCTCGCCAGAGGACTTCGGGTTCCGGAGCAACCGGACGACCTGGTCAGTGGCGTCTACGTCTCCAGCGCCGAGCGTGATCGGCCCGTCCTCGAGGATGGCTGCGCGGAGCAGGACGCTGCGGAGCTCGCGGATGTTGCCGGGCCATTCGCGGGCCAGCAGGACCCGCCGTGCACCCTGGGAGAGCTTGCGGTCCCGGAGGGCGCGCTCGGTCCGCATGAAGTGGTCGGCGAGGAGCAGCACGTCCGTCTCGCGCTCGCGGAGCGGCGGGAGCTCGATCCCCAGGCCGGCGATGCGGTGGAAGAGGTCCTCGCGGAAGCTGCCGTCGCGGACCATCGCCGGCAGGTCCTTGTGGGTGGCGGCGACGATGCGGACGTCGACCGCGACATCGGCGGTGCCCCCGACCCGGCGGACGGTCCCCTGTTGGAGCGTGCGGAGCAGGCGTGCCTGAGCGCCGCGCGGTAGGTCCCCGATCTCGTCGAGGAACAGGGTCCCGCGGTGAGCCTGCTCGAAGAAGCCGCGATGCTGGCGGTCGGCGCCGGTGAACGCGCCGCGCTCGTGTCCGAAGAGTTGGGAGCTGACGAGGGTGTCGGTCAGGTCCGCGCAGTTGACGGGGACGAGGGGCCCGTAACGGTCGGAGCGCTCGTGGATGTAGTGGGCGAGGCCTTCCTTGCCGGTGCCGGTCTCGCCGTGGAGGAGCACGGGCAGGTCGAACGGGGCGACGCGGCGCGCGTGGTCTAGGGCGCGCCGAAGGCCAGGGCTGCGGCCGATGATGGGGTGTGAGGTGTTGGGTGACATGGGCGTCCCTCCGTGGGGACAGCGTCACCGGTTTGGTCTCACGGCATGGGGACACGAAGGCGCGGGTGGGGACACACCGACCTGCCGAAGTGGCTCTCGTCGGCCATTCCTCGCGTTCGCTCGTCTGCGGCGCAGCAGTGGGTTCCCGTTGGGAACATGCCCGACGTGGTGGGGACGAGCCCCACCACATCAGGGGTTTCGCACTCCTTGGTGTGTTTGGATGTGTTCGGCGATCCTCGGCACCGGCCCACTAAAGGAGTTCTCCTGAGCGTCGGCTGTCAGTGCTTCCACGTCCAGTTCGGGACCTTGCCAGCGCACACCCAGTCCTTCGAGAGGTTGTTCGACCCGGTAGCTTTGGCCTTGTGGGAGCCCTCCGCGGAGTACGTGGTCCACGTCCACGTCTTCCCTGGCGAGATGCCCGACGAGCCGCAGTCCCAGAACCCTTTGCTCGACTTGTTGCAGGCGCTTGCGTAGAGGCGATCGGTGCACTGGTTCTTGTAGGTGACGCTGATCTTGCCACCTTCTCGGTTGACCTTGTGCTCTACGAGACAGGAGCCGATGGCTGCCCGGCCGCTCCAGCACCCGTCGGCATCCGCCGCTCGTGCGTCCTGCGTCGCGGCGCCGCCTACCAGTAGTGCCGCCAGTGCGGCGCGAGAGATCAATTGCATGTGGAACCTCCTGGCCCAGCCTGAATTTTTTGCTGGCGCCTGAGACAGCCTTCCCGGTCGGAATGAGTGGAGCAATGGGTACTTTGCGTAGCACGTGGTCAGGGAACGGCGTAGAGCCAGTGTCAACCCTAGGTGAGCGAATCAACGAACCGGGACACCAGCTCCTTCACCTGAGCAGGGTAGAAGACCGGGAGTGCATGGCCACCTGGAAGGAGCTCGAGTCGGCTCTGCGGAAGGTGCTCGGCGATTTCACGTACGGAAGCCACAGGTGCTGCCGCGTCATCGATGCCTCCGAGCACCAACACCGGGACGTCGATCGACCCTAGGCGCTGGTGGAGAGGTGGCTCGGAAGCGAAGGCCTCCAGTTCCGCTGCCAGGACGTTTGGGGAAGCAGCTGCCAACCATGCCTCGACTTCGTGAGCAGCGTCAATTACTCTTGCCGGCGACGGCAACTACTTCTGCCGGTTGCGACGGCCTGAGGGCCGACGACAACTACCGGTGCGGCGACGACAACTACGACCGCCGGTTGGGGCCAACGCTCTGGTCGACGTGTGACCCCGTGTGCCTGGAGGGCGCCGGGATGCTCACGGACGAACAGGTGCGGCTCTACAGGAAGAAACGAATGGAAGGCAAGAATCAGCAGGTGGCTGCGGCCGCCGCCGGCATCAGCGAGCGCTCGGGACGCAACTGGGAGAGCGGTCCGCTGCCGTCCCAGACGAAGGAGCCACGCGGGTGGCGGACTCGACCCGACCCGTTCGCGGACGTGTGGGACTCCGAAGTCGTCCCTCTCCTCGAGCGCGATCGGGACCGGAAGCTCCAGGCCAAGGTCGTGCTCGGACACCTTCGCAAGGGGCACCCCGGCTGCTTCCCGAAGAAGCTGCTGCGGACTCTGCAGCGGCGGGTCCGGGACTGGCGTGCGCTCAACGGTTCGCCGCAGGAGGTCGTGTTCCCCCAGGAGCACCCGGTGGGACGGGAGGCTGCGTTCGACTTCACGCACTGCGACGAGCTCGGCGTGACCATCGCGGGCCAGCCGTTTCCCCACCTCCACTTCGTGTTCAAGGCCAGCGCGTCGAAGTGGCTGTACGCAGAGCTCGCCTTCGGCGAGACCTGGGAGGCTCTCTGCCAGGGCGTTCAGAACGCCTTGTGGGAGCTTGGAGGCGTGTTCGCCGTCCTTCGCCACGACAACCTCTCGGCAGCCACCCGGGAGCTGAAGCGCAGCGGCGGGCGTGGGCTCACGACGCGCTACGCCGAGATGCTCCAGCACTACGGCGCGAGATCCTCCACGATCCGGCCTGGCAAAGCCCAGGAGAATGGGATTGCGGAGAAGGGCAACGACCTCCTCAAGACCGCCCTGGACCAGGCCCTGCGGCTTCGCGGCCATCGGGACTTCGAGTCGGTCGAGATGTACGTCGCCTTCGTTCGAGACGTCGTCGCCGAGCACAACAACGACCACAACGAGGCCATCGAGGCCGAGCGCGAGGTGCTCGGGCCGCTGCCACCGATCCGCCTGCCCACCTACAACGTCGTCGAAGTGAAGGTCCGGCGGTGGAGCACCATCAGCGTCGGAAGGCGCAACTACTCCGTTCCCTCGCGACTGATCGGCCACGCGGTCAAGGTCCATCTCTACGCCGATCGTCTCGAGGTCTTCTACGGCGAGACCTGCACTCTCACCCTTCCACGGATCCGGGGACCACAGACGGCACGCATCGACTATCGCCACGTCATCTGGTCGTTGTGCAGGAAGCCCGGAGCCTTCGCCCGGTACCGGTTCCGCGAGGAGCTGTTCCCGACGCTCACGTTCCGCGCCGCGTACGACGCCCTGGTCGAGTGGCGTGGGGACCGCGCGGACATCGAGTACGTGCGCATCCTCCACCTCGCGGCGAGCACGATGGAGGGATCGATCGAGCGTGCCTTGCGAGACCTGCTCTCCACAGGGGAACGCTTCGACTACGCGGCCGTGAAGGCCCTCGCGGCACCCGAGCCCGCCACCGTCCCGGAGGTGAAGGTCGGGCAGCCCGATCTCGAACAGTTCGACCGCCTGCTCGGGGGTGTCCGATGACCCACGACATCGAGACCGAGATCACCGAGCTCCTGGCCGGCTTCCGGCTTCCGACGGCTGCGTCCGAGATGGTCGTTCGCCTCACCTCTGCGGGTCACGCCGATGCGTTGCCCGAGGTCTGCGAGGTCCTGAGGGCCGAGGCAGAAGCGCGCATGGGGCGGCGGGTCGAGCGGCTGCGGCGGGACGCCCGGCTCCCCCTGGGCAAGACCCTGTCCACCCTCGAGACCACCCGGCTCCCGATCCGTCTGCAGGGCCAGCTTCGGGAGCTGGCCCGGGGAGCATTCGTCGATGACGCCGTCAACGTCCTGGCTTTCGGCCTGCCCGGAACCGGAAAGACCCATGCCGCCTGCGCGATTGGCAACGCGCTCGTGGAGAGCGGTCGGTCCGTGCTCTTCGTGCCGGCGTTCAAGCTGGTCCAGGACCTTCTCGCCGCCAAGCGCGAGCTCGAGCTCCCCCGTGCGCTCAAGAAGCTCGACCACTTCGACCTGCTGATTCTCGACGACATCGGGTACATCAAGCAGCGCCCGGACGAGGTCGAAGTCCTGTTCACGCTCATGGCCGAGCGCTACGAGCGGCGCTCCCTGATGATCACGAGCAACCTCGTGTTCAGCGAGTGGGACCAGATCTTCCAGAACCGGATGACGACCGCCGCCGCGATCGACCGCCTGGTGCACCACTCGGTCATCCTCGAGTTCGACGTGGCGAGCTATCGAATCGCCAACAAGTCGCGTTCGCCGGAGACTCCGGAGTGACGACCGTGATCCAGCACCTCCTGGCCGAGGGTATCGCCCGTCCGGACTCCGGCAAGGTCGCGCCACCCCTTCCGCGCTCGCAAGCTCGCTTGTGCAGGGGGCCCGGCACTCGCTTGCCTACGTCCTCCCGGGCTGATCGTCGGCTTCCAGGAGGAGCTGGCCCACTTCTGACTGTTCACCAACAAGGCGAGCGATCCGTGCGCCTGAACCCAGCCCCGGCGAGGTCGCCGTCGGGGTCCATCACCCTGGTCCCGACCGGCAAGAATAGTTGTCGCGGAACCGGCACGGGTAATTGTCGTTGCACACCTCGGTCAGGAAGCGCTTCCAGCCCGCCTCCGTCGGCGGAATCACGACGCCGCTCCGAAGCTCGGAACCACTCGCGATGCGCAGCCGCCCGTTCATCAGCGGCACCTTCTGCTGCTTCGCCCACCAGCCGCCGACCGACGCGAGCTTCTCGACGACCGCCGATCCCGCCTCGCTCCACGCCCGCGACACCCAGGTGTCCGAGCCCCACGACCACCCGAGCGCTGGCCAGTCCCCGCTGTAGCGAAGCGCACGCTCGATGCCCTCGGCCAGGTCGATGTGCTCGTCCCACGTCGGGTCGAGATCCTCGGCACGGAGTCCGAGCTTGGACACCTCGTCGAGGCTGACCGGACTCCAGGTCACCGAGCCCGCCCGCCGCAACCCGATCTGGCCAGGCCGGACTCGCCCGAACTCGATGAGCACGTCCAGCGTGGGGTGCCGAGCCCGAAGACCCTCGAACACCGGAGCATTCCCGTCCAGGGGCACGAGCATGTCGGTCCGTCGAACCGCGTCGGCCCATGGCGCCCAGGGCCAGGCCGCCGGGTCGATCCGCGACAGCTCACCCAGTCGGTCCTCGGCCTCTGCTCGCAAGCGGGCTGCCTCAGCCGGGTCCTCGGCACGCTCCGCCTTCCGGAACCGTGCGTTGGCCGAGCGCAGCAGGCGCGCCGCATCCCGAGCCACCTTCGCACGGGCCTCGGCCTCGCGTCGCGCCTTCACCTCGGCCAGGCGGGCTGCCGTTTTCTCCGGGTCCCGGGAGACCAGGAGCAGGATCTCCTCGGGCCCCATCTCCATCTGTGCGCCCGGATTGTTCGTGGCGCGCTCCTGGGACTTCAGCAGCTCCGTCATCCAGCCGAGCTTGCCCTGGATGAGGTTGAACCGGAGCCCGTCCATCGACCGCCGCGCGAAGTAGTAGACGATCTCGATCGCCGAGAGCGTGTTGCCCTGGCGGACGCCGCGGCCGTTGCGCTGCTGGAGCGTCGCTGGCTCCCAGGGCAGGTCGAGGTGATGGATGGCGCAGGTCCGCGTCTGCAGATCGATGCCCTCGTACGCGATGGCGTTGGCGATCACGACGTCGTACTTCGGCGGTCCGTCGGCACCGTTGAACTCCCGGGCGATGCGCTGTCGGTCGGCGCTGGCCTTCGCGGTGTACGCGTTGAGCAGTGCGATGCGCTTCTCCGGGATCCCCGCTTCCACGAGCACCCGCTTCACCCACCGATGGGCAGCGACGTTGTCGACGAAGACGATGTGGCCGCAGCTTCGGTTCGCGAGGACCCGCTCGGTGAGGGCGGTGAACTTGGGGCTGCTGGGGTCCCGGACCGCGTCGGCGCCCTTCCAGCCGGGGCTCTCGTCGAGCTCGGCGTGGATGGCGATCAGGCTCATGCGGGCCAGCAGTCCGAGCACCGAGCCGCGGTCGGGACCGTCGAGGGCGGCCTCGATCTCCGCGACGTACCCGGCGTACTTGGCGTCCTGCTCCGGGTCCATGTCGACCTCGATCATGCGGACGTCTGGCTTCGGCAGCTTGAGACCCACGTCCTCGGCGGTCTTGAACTCGACGTACCGGAACAGGGTGTCGCGGAGCTCGTGCAGGTTCTGGAAGCCCGTCACTGCGGCACGCTCGACGACCTCCATCTTGGTGTCGACGACCGGCTTGAGCTCGATGCGCAAGTAGCGGTCGATGAACTGCTCGGGGTCGCGGATCCCCTGGCGCGACCAGGCCTCGTGGTCGATGTACTGGATGAGGTTGTAGAACTCGAGCGGGCTGTTCTTCGCTGGAGTCGCCGAGAGCAGCACGACGCCGGAGCCTCCGGTTCGCTCCCGGACGGCGGCCGAGCGGAAGTCGAGCTGCCATGCCCGCTTGGACCCGGTCCCCGCATTGCCCATGAAGCGCGGCACGCCGCCCTCGCGGGACTCGGGCAGGTACAGGTTCTTGAAGTTCTGCCCCTCGTCGACAATGAGCAGGTCGATGCCGAGCTCGTCCCAGTGGATGCCGGGATCGGGTTCCCAGCCGGGTGGGAGCTCGAGCATCTCTGCGACCCAGGCCTTCATGCCCTCGGCGAGCACGGCGGCTTGGCGCTCGGTGAGCTTCTTCGCTCTGCCTGCATTGCGCTGGCGCAGGCGGACCTCACGCTGGATGGCCTCGGTGCGCTCGGCGTAGCGCGTGATGACGTCGGCGTTCAGCTCGGTGCGGGCGAGGGCGGAGTAGGTGAAGAGCGCCACGTCGTACTCGCCGGCCTGGAAGCGGGTCCACTTCGCGGCGCGCTCGGCAGGCGTGTCCGTGGTGGAGGTCTGCTCGCCCTTCCGTCGGCCGCGCTTGATGGTGGTCTGGTTGCTGCCGATGACCACCACCCGGTAGTCCGGGAGCACACGGGCCACGTCGTTCGCCCACTTCCAGACGATGGAGTTGGGCACGACCACGACCGGCCGCCGGCACCAGCCCTCCTGGCGGGCCCGCGCGAGGACCGCGAGTCCGGTGTAGGTCTTTCCGACCCCGACATCGAAGGCGAGCAGCCCGCCACGGTTGGAGAGCAGCCGACGAGCGCCGGCGACCTGGTGGGGATGCAGCCGCAGGTCGTCGGTCCAGCGCGCGATGGGCAGGTGCTCGGAGGAGTAGCGCGGCGCGATGTACCCGCGGAATGCGCGGTTGTAGGCCTCCTCGATGCGGGTCTGGCGGCTCGGAGAGGCATGGCACCAGTCCCGGAACGAGCGCTCCCAGGTCTCGGCGTGCTTCAGCCGGACCTCGTCGATGTTCTCGCTGCGGCGCTTCTTGGGCTTGAAGACCGTCTTGTCGTGGTTGATCCAGCCCACACACCAGCGCGCGGCCGCCGAGAGCGTGGCGCCATCGATGTCGTCGTAGTCTACGCCGGCGACCTGCACGAGCCCGTCCTGGCGCACGAGGCGAACCGTCGCGTGGCCCTTGTTCAGGGTGGCAGAGAGCCAGTGCTCGACGAGCTCCAGCGGCACCCATCCCTGGCGCGGTGAGACACCTTCGATGTCCTCGAACACGGCCGGCTGGAGCACCTCGGTCAGCGCCTCGAGCTGCTCGGTGTAGCGGGCGTCCCCCGACGCGGTGTGCTTGCGGGCACGGTCGATGCGGGGCCACAGGTGGCCGGAGAGGTAGTCGTGCATGGGGAGCACGTGGTCTTCGTCGACCGCCCATCCGAGCTCGGTGAGCTTCCCGACCACCTGGGCCGGCTTGCGGAGCGTTCCGCCGAGCCCGCGGTGGAAGTCGAGCAGGCGCGCGACGGGAAGCGTGCGCTCGGCGCGGTACAGGGCCTCCGCCTGGGCAACGATGTCGTGAGCTGGGCCGCTGTAGCGAGGCTTGACGACCGGGGGCGCCGCGAGACCCGGGATGAGCGCGCCACCCGAGGCGAACGCGGTCAGGAAGCGGCGGACGTCGGCGCTCTTCGAGCGCTTTAGAGTGCGGTCGCGCTTGGGGTTCCCGTTCGCATCGACCCAGTCGGTCAGGGCAGCGTGCAGCTCCGGCCAGAGCTCGGCCGCCTCCCGCTTGTCCTCGGACGTGGCGACGGCGAGGTAGCGGTCGACCCGGCGCCCCAGGGAAGCGGCGAGCTCCAGGGTGTCGGGGAGGGGCTCAACCGTCTTCGACGCAGGCCGCTTCCGTGCGGCTGGTTTCGGCACGGGGACCGTGCAGGCCGCGCAGATCGGGCGCTCGACGAGATCGGGAAGGCGCTCGAAGGAGCCCTCGACACGGTACCGCCGGCCGTGGACCTCGGTTCCCAGGATGTGGGACGGGAAGAGGTCGAAGTAGCCGCCCTCGACCAGGGGGAGGTCGGCGGGGTCGACCTGCTCGAGCTCGCCGTCGCGGGTCCGGAAGAACAGCAGATCGGTGACGAGCTCCGTCCCGGGGAACAGCCCCGAGGGCAGGCGGTAGGCCGCCGCGAGGTGATGGCGTCGGAGGACCTGGGCGCGCAGCTTCTTCGTCCGCGAGCCGGAGAGGAAGCCAGAGGGGACGACGAACACGCCGAGGCCACCAGGCTTGAGCAGGTCCAGGCTACGACGCAGGAAGTAGGCCCAGGCCTGCTTGTGCCGGTAGCTACGGTCCGGATCGTCGGTGACGGACTCTCCACGCGGCCCGTATGGCGGGTTCGCGAGAACCAGATCGAGGGTTCCAGCCACCTCGGCTCCGTACTCCGTGACCCAGGACTCGAACGAGCCCTCGTGCACGTCGATGGAGGGCTTGAGCGCCTGGAGCATGCGCGCGGAGAGCGGACTCTTCTCCACGACATGCCAGTCGACGTTGCGGTGCTTCAGGGCGCGCACGAAGCGTCCGATCCCCGCGGATGGCTCGAGCGCCACGACGCGCTTGGGAAGGAGCGGCGAGATCACCCGGGCCACTTCCCGCGCGACCGAAGTGGGCGTGTAGTACTCGTGGACGAGACCGGCGCGATCGGGGACGGGCAGCCCATCGGGGAGCTTGTCGTTGACCTTGTCGAGGGAAAGGCCTCCCCATCCGGAGTACCGCGCGAGGATGGCGCGGTCCTGGGGCCGATGCGTCGCCCCGCCAGCCAGCTTGCGCATCGCCTTGAGGTTGGCGCGGGTCCGGCGGGCCGGCGTCCAGAGGTCGGGCTCCCGATCGGCGAGCTGGGTCGCGATGATGCCGATGAGCGCGGCGCGGTTGCGGCGCACGAAGGCGTCGATGTCGTTGGCGGCGTAGCCCCTTGGCGGGGTGGTGCGAAGGACGGTGTGGACGCGGTCGAGGACGGTGGCGGGTTCCATGGGCACCTCCAGTCAGTCGTTGAGGGCAGCGGCGACCGCTTCGGAGAACGCGGCCAGCAGTGCGGCGTCCTCCGCGGGCGGTTCGGCGGATGGGGTGGTGGACGTCGCTCGGGCCTTGGGGCCGTCGCGCCTTGCCGAGGCGGTCAAGCGGCGCCGCTTGTTGCCGGTTGATGGTGCGGACTTGGGCGCCGAAGACTCCGCTGACGGCGCCTTCTTCGGCGACGTCGCCGGGGTCCTGCGGGCCGAGCGCTTGGTCCTTTTCGGGGGCTTCGATGTTGATGTCGAGGAGCGCGTCGTCGAGCGCTCGGACGTGCTCTTCCGAGACGAGCGCCGCGACGTCGTGGAGCTTCGTGTTGGAGTCGTTGTGGTCGACTCCTCGCCGATCTGCGTGGTCGCCTTGCGCAAGCGCGATCTGGAGGCGCGCGAGTTCCCCTTCGGTGCCGGTCTGGCTTCGTCTTCCGGCTCCACCAGTCGGTCGATGGGGTTGCGCGTGGCGCGCGGTACGCGGACTGGATGGGTCTCTGCCCAGTCGCGATCGAGGGCCTGGCGACGGCGCGTGTCCTTCACCCGACAGGCGACCTGGACGAGCCCGAGCGCGCCGAGCACACCCGCGTCGATCGCCTGCACCAGCGTCGCGTACGTCTCACCCTGGAGCGCGTCGGCCTCGCTGAACCACTTCTCCAGGCGCTCGAACCGCCAGGTCCACCCGTTGGGAACGCTCTCAATGCGAAGCCAGCCGTAGCTCGCCAGCTTGCGCCGGAGCTCGACCCGCGGCTGCCCTTCGTCGCAGACCAGAGCGCCCGCCCACTGTCCCCGGAAGGCCGCCGTCCCGGGCTTGCCCGTCTTCAGCTGGAGCCGCTTGATGGCGCGAACCGCGTCGCCCGGATCCACCTCGATCGTCGGGCGCATTGGCGAGTCGGAAGGCGCCCGCACCGCGACCTTGTTCTCCAGGTCGACCGCGACCGAGAGCACGTCCCCGTCACCGACCTCGGCGTCCGTCTTCAGGTGGAAGCCCTTCATCGCCAGCGGCCCGTCGAGCACGATGGCGCGGCGCCCCATGGGGGAGACCTTGAGGCGCGCACGCACTCGAGGCCACTCCATCGGCACGTCGTTGCCGGAGGGCGTCCACTGCTGAGCGCCCTGCTTGCTGATGCGCACCAGGAGCCCCGCGTACTCCAGCGGTCGGAGCACCATCGCGATCTCGGCGCCCTTCACCCGGCCGTAGGCCCGCAGCAGTCGAGGGTGGTCCTGGAGCTTCCCGACGATGTCGAGTCGGAAGCGCTTCATGCCGGCCTCCCGCGCCACGCCAGCGCGCCCGCCGCAAGGGCGAGCCCGCCGAGCATCAGCCAGCCGAGCTTGGCGTTCGTCTGCTCGGGCAGGGTCGAGGGCTGCAGCGTGCGTCCTTGCTCACTGGCCTCGACCCGCGCCTGGAGCTCACGCTCGACGAGCGCCGTCTGCTCGCGCAAGTGCACGGCGTACTGGTAGGCCGCGATGGCCCACGCGATGGCTGCCACCCCCACTGCGATCCCGGCCACGACCAGGAGCGGCGGGCCCTCCACACGGTCTTCGGCGTCGGCGTGCAGACCCGCCACGAGCACGGCGTAGCGGGTCTCCAGTGGGCCGATCCGCGGATCGGGCACAGCGAGCTGCCGGATGCGGTCCAGCGAGGTCCGCACCTGGCGCAGCTCCGCGATGAAGCGCCCCACGTGGGCCCGGAAGCGCGCGGGCTGGGCGAGGATCTGGTCGGCGTACGCGACCAGTCCTGCCTGCTGCAGGCGCTGCCAGGCAGCGGTCCAGACTCGCTGGCGGACGACGGTCCAGTCACTCATCCCACACCTCCTCGTCCTCGGGGTTCACCACGGCCTGCACGTCCTCCTCGTCCGCCCAGTCCGCGACGGGACCCGGCAGCTGGGGCGGGCGGGGCTTGCGCTTCTTCCGCTTCATCGCGGCCTGGGCAGCGGTGACCATCAGCGGCACGAGCAGCGGGATGACCCCGAACTCGGGCTTCAGGTGCTTCGCGGGCACGTCCGCCACCAGGTAGAGGCCGGGCCGGAGCTCCACGACGGCGGCGCGGTGTCCAGTCTTCGCCTGCACCCGGATGTGCCGACCGAGGTTGACGAAGGGACCCCAGCCCAGGCCCGCGAAGCGCTTCCCCGCAGACCTGAACGATCGTCCCACCGCGCTGCGGTAGCGCTTCATCGAGATGGCCTTCAGCATCCGCATGGCGACCTCCCGGCGAAGCCGCCAGGCACGGGCATTCCGAGCCGGGCGCTGGGATCGTCGCGGTACCACTTCCCACCCACGCGGTAGCGAACGATGCAGTGGTACAGACCGGGCTGGAACTTCCCGGATGTCGAGAGCAGCAGCACCTCGGCCGGAATCGATCGGAGACGCCGGCCCTTCCGGTACCCGCCGTCCTTGGGAGACAGAGCCTTTCCGCCGCGGGCGAGGAGCTCACCGGCGCGTGCCGCGGCGAGCCCATCGCAGTCTTCGTGGCCGACCGCGAGCAGGGTGAGGTAGTCGCACCACACCTCGTCGGGCTCCCGCTGGTAGCGCACCCCAGCCGCGTACAGACCCGGGAGGTCGGGACGGGCGCGGATGATGCGCGCGTTCTCCTTGGCCAGCCAGTTCAGCAGGCGAAGCGCGGCCCCCTCGGCGAAGGCCATCTTCAGACAGACCTTCATCACGACCTCCCGACGACGATCACCGCGCCGCGTTGCACCTGGGCGTGCAGCGAGAACGGCGAGGAGCCGAGCAGGATGGCCCGCGCCTCGTACTTCAGGCCGCGAGCAACCACCCGCGCCCGCACGAACGGGAGCATGAAGGGGACCCGCACCACGCGTGCGGGCTGACGCGGCAGGTGCGGATCGAGGGGGACCCAGAGGTCGCCGTCCGCGCTGACCTCGAACAGCAGCTGGGCGTGGCCCTCGGGCTCTGGCTTGTCCGGCTTGTCCTCCTCGGGGTCCGCGGCCGTGATGCGGGACTCCCCCGACACCTCGCCTCGGGTGGTGAGCGTCGACCAGAGCACGAAGCTCTGCTGGGCGTCCGAGGCATCGTGATCGGCGGGGAGGACCCGAAAGGCGGTGCCGGTGATGTCGGTGGTCCGGAAGCCATCGACCTCGAGGAGGGTGTGTGCGTGTTGGTAGAGCATGGTTCCCTCACAGGTTCAGGTGGAAGATGGCGCGGAAGGGCAGCGGGGCCTCGCTCTGGGGCCAGAACCAGACCTCGCTCGCACCGCCGACGGGCACGCCCTCGGGGGGCTGGTTCGCGACCCGCACCCCGCTGCGCTGCTTGTTGTCGCCGTCGATGACCCACAGCACCCCCGACGTGTCGTCGGGGTCGTAGGTCTCGATGCGGACGGTGCGGGCGAAGGCCGGCACGCGGATGGCGTGGGGCCCGCTGGCGCTCCCCTCACCGCGCACCTCGAGCTGGTTCTGGGTGTGGGCGAAGCCGTCCGCCACCGTCACTCCGACCGCGTTCGGCAGGAAGTGCAGGTTGCGGGCTCGCACGGACACCGAGCGGCCGTAGATGCAGACCCGGCCCGCGCGGGCGACGGTGACAAGCGCCTTGGAGCCCGCTCCGTTCGCCGCCGACCAGGAGAGGTCGGCGTCGAAGGGACGGCCGTTGGCGCTCGAGAGCTCGACGATGCGCCAGCCGTCCTGCTCGCCCTCGGCGAAGAGCAGGTCGACCCAGCCGGCCTCGTGGGACGGCTCCAGCGTGACGCGCTCCGCGCGGACGGACAGGTCCTTGCGGCCGAACATCAGCAACCTCCCGAGACGGGCTTGCTGCCGATGAGCGTCGCGGTGAACACACCGGGACCGGGCAGGGAGCCGTTGACCACGATGTCGAGACCGGCCCGGAGCGACTGCCCCTTGAGCAGGCCACGCATGAAGCCGTTCGCGGCGAACACGCCCGCGTCGATGCCGTCGGAGCTCGACCACACGGCGCGGTCTCCGAAGAAGATCGAGTGCACGAGAGCGCCCGGAGCGGAGCCAGTGAAGGTCACGTCCTGGGCACGGAAGTCGTGCTGCAGGCGGATCTTCAGCGCGACGGCGCCGGCCTGGTCGATGCGCTCCGAGTCGGACACGGCGGTGGCGCCCCATCCGCTGGCCACGTCGGGCTCGTTGTCCTTCTTCTCGGGCTCGTTGAGGCCCCACCGCTCGGCCTTGCGGTCCAGGCGTTCGGACTTGCGCGTGTTCCGGCGGCCGAGGCGGGCGCGCTTCCGGCGCAGTCGGCGCTGACGACGTTCGCGCTGTCGATCCGGGTCTCGGCGGAAGAAGCCGAAGTCGTCGTAGCCCTCGAAGTCGTCGTCTTCGTAGCCCTCGAAGTCGTCGTCTTCGTAGCCCTCGAAGTCGTCGTCGTAGCGACCTCCTCCAGCGAAGTCGGCGCCCGCGAACGAGGTCCGGCGGAGGCTGTCGGTGTCGACCACGAGCTGGCCGGTACGGGGGTCACGGTACACACGGGCATGGCCCAGGGGAGTCAGGTTGGTCTTCATGTCACACCTCCTCGGTGTCGGGATCGGGTTGGTCGAAGTCGTCGAAGTCCTCGCTCTGCCGGCGGCGGCGCAGCGACCGGCGGGGCAGGGGGCGACCGCGACGACGACGACGGCGACGCGGCAGCCAGTCCGGTCCCTCCAGGGACTCGGCCTCGGGGGTGAGCAGGACCTCGCGCAGCGGTCCCTCGAGCTCGGGCTCGGGCAGCGCGGGTCCCTGGATGGCGGGCATCAGGTGGAAGGCCGGTGGGGCCTCCGGCTGAGTGGGAGCCGCGCGCTTCTCGGCGAGCGTGCGACCAGCCTGGGTGGCGACGGACGCGAGCCACGAGCCGAGCACGCCGTTGCCGATGGCGAGGGCGTGTCCTCCCGTGCTCTTGCCGGACATGGTCTCGTACAGACCGAATCCGACGGCGGCGATGCCGGCAGGGGCGCGGAGGTCGACGGAGCCGAGCTTGAGCTTGTCGGCGCCGAAGTAGCCCTCAGCGAGGCTCGCCAGGAAGAGCGAGCCGTTGGCCTCTGCGGTGTGGATGACGGCCGAGCCGGTCTCGGCCATCGCCTCCTTGGAGCGCTGAGCGCGCCTCGTGAGGCCGGCGATCTTGGTGACGGCGGCGGACAGGGCGGACTTGGTCTGGCGATCGCTGACCTTCTTGCCCTGCATGGCCGCTCGGAGTGCGGTGGGGTTGTCTGGCATGGGTTCCTCCTCGGGTCGACGTGAGCAGGTCGACTGGGAGGAACATCAGCGCTTTGGGACGGTTCGTCCTTCTATTTCGGTTGCCGCTGAACTACGGAAAGCAACGGCAAGTTCGGCGCTCACTTAGCCCGCTGCGGTTGGTGATTCAGGGAGCGCGGCAGTGCTGGCCGCGGTAACCCTGGCCGCGGGCGTTGCATGCCGTGTCGATCCGAATGGATAGGGCTCGTCGTTCTTGATGTTGATGCGCTCTGCCGTCGCAGTCCGAATCGCGGCGGCGCAACTATGGGCTCGGGTCAACCACAAACAGTGCCCCGTGCGCGACTCCCGTAGTCGTAGAATCCGCAGGGTCGCTGAAGTAGATTTCAGGCGCGCCGTTGCCGTCGGCGTCCCAAGCCACGAGGCGAAATCCGTACAGTCGCTCGGAGGTGGAGGTGCGTCCCTCTGGTCGATGCCACGCACCAGCAGCGTCACCGCGCAACAGGCCCCCCATCGGGTCCGGGTAGTGAGACAGAACGGCGTCTTCATCCATGATGAACAGTTCGTCCCCGACGACCGCGACCGACCGGACCCTGCGATCCATACCGAGAACGAGGGTCGGCAGACCGTCCGAGTCTGTGTATAGGCCTCCCTCCGCAGTGAGGTATTCGGGTGCGCCGTCAGAGTCGACATCCCCCAAAGGCCAGATGGTACTCTCGTTCGGAAGCCAGGGGTCGTGCATGGAGAGGTCGATGTCTTCGGTGGCATCCGCGATCCGGTAGAGGCCGAGGCCGTCGGCATCTAGCTCGGTAAAGCTCAAGAAGACCGTGGTCCCCTCCAAGGCGAAGCCCGAGACGCGCACGGGTCCACCATTGACAGGAGGCGGATGCTCGATCACGGATGGGGGGGCGCCACTACCCCAGAACACCAAGACCTCACCGCTGGTCTGTGGAAGAATCCTGTCATTGAGACCGTCTCCATCCAGATCCCCCACGTTTCCCAGGGGCTCCATTGCCGCCAGAACGAGAGCATCGGCTTGCCATCGATAGAAGGCTGGCGCATTGGACTCCACGTAGAGCTCACCACTCGAGAACACGATGGCTGTTCCCAGTCCCGTCGTACCTAGGGAGTCTCCGGTAGCCAGGGTGTGTGAGCTGTGTGTCGCATCAACGCGGAGCACGGAACCCGGGAAGTCACCGATTCCGGGAGCACCTACCAAGAGTTGGTCGTTCCATGTGGCAAATGCGGAGCCCAGCCGCGACTCTGAGGTGCCTTCGAGGACGACAGAGGCACGGTCGGGAGCAACACTGGTATCTGCGGTGGCTGGAGAGACCCCCGTTTCCTCGGCAGTGGGCGCCTTTGTGCATCCCAAAAGCAGAACACAGACCATGCCGATCGACACTCAGTGGTCCTGGCCGTTGTCGCGTGCTTGGAGGTACGGGGTCGTGCAATTCGGGGCGGGGGCGCAAGCGACGTTGGATGCTGCCGTTTGCAGCCTGTTCTTCGGCACATTGGCGGAGTTCGTGCCGCCCACATCGTTGATTTGCCAGTTTTGGGGACCCATCTCAACGTAGATCTCGGCCAACGTTTCGACGGGAACACCGTCCACGGTCGTGGTCACGAAGGTCCAATTGTCTGTGTGCATGTCCCACCAGAAGCGGGTCCAGTCGTAGGACGTCCCTCGGTTGTTCAGATTGGAGCCGCCGCAGCTCGAGGAGCCGGACCATACATCTTCGAGCCAGTCCTTCGCGGTGATGAAGTTCGCGAGGTCATCACCAAGTGGGTCCGGGTCGGAGACGGGGTCTGTCTCGCACGAGATGAGACCATCGAGTTGGTTCTCGACGTCGAGCGAGGCAGGCGGGTAGTTGTTGTCTACGTCGGTGAGGAAGTCGTCGTTGATGTTTCCGGGGGTCCCGTTGTCGTTGACGGTTCCATCAAGGTCGATGTCGTAGCCATGGCCATTCCAGGTAGCGTAGTCGCAATCCGACTGCGTGCTCTTGTTCCATGCCCAGGCGGCAACAAAGTGGGCCCAGCCCTCCCGAGCAGCGGTGCTCTGGTACTCTTTCTGGAACGGGTGCTTTCCGAAGTCGTTGATTTCGTCGGCGTTGCACCCGTCGACAGGTGCGTCCAAGTCGAAGTTGTCGGCCACATTGCCCGCGAGTCGGTACCAGATGTGGTGGCCGATCTCATGGGCGATGAGGTATCGACGTGGCCAGCTGACCACCACGTTGTCTAGGAACCCACAGCATGAACCACGGCCAGGGGTCGGGTCGTTGGCGTAGATGCTGATGCGGTTCGTGGTGGCCTGATCGAGGCCGAAATTGCTACGCTTCATCATCCAAGTGGCCACCGCCATGTTGCCGGAGATCTGGCCGAATGGGATGCTGATTTCCACCGGCTGAGTGGTCACACCTGGGCTCCATCCCGTTGATGACCATGCAAGGAATGTGGAGCTCGTGGGCGTCGTGCGACCCCAGATCTCTACGCCGTTCACGAACGCCTTTGAAGTCACCCTGATCGTGTAGGTCTGGAACTGGTTCACGTTGACCGATGCACAGCCGTTCGTCTCTGCCACGTAGTCGGCGAACACCGCCACGCCGTCAGACTCACGAATCACCTGGGTCCACATCCCTCGCCCCGGACGATCAGCATTCGTGGCCCAGTAGTCGCCGACACCCTCGTCGATGTAGTCGGTCTGGAACTTGACGCAGACCGTTCGCGTCACGTCCCCTTTGGCGGCGTAGGCAGATCCGGTCAGAACAAGGCTCGTGAGGAATGTCATGGCTCCACTCCGACTTCCAAAGGTTCTTCGGCTGCTTCTGGAATTTCTGGTTCAGGCGCCTCCTGTTGTGCGAGCCCGGTATCCACGGAGGGGGCGTCCTCTCGGATGGTGAGTGGCAGGAGTGTGGTTGCCGCGTCCAACTCGCTTCCCATGGGCGACGCCGCCCAAACTCCACCTACCACCGCCAGGTTCAGGCTCTCCGGCTCGACTATGGGCGTGTCGCCTGATGGCCAGACCACCTCCAGTGATTCAACGAGTGCCGGTCCGAACTCTGTGGCCGCGCGAATGGAGAGGTGAGTCGCGTAGGCATTCGGTTCTGTCGTCAGGCGCGCTTCAACAGGGATCCTTAGGATCCCCATCTGAGCGGAATCCAGTTCGATCGTCTCGCTCCAGCGCAGGCGGTGAGGGCCGTACCGCGCTGTGATGTCGAGTTCGACGCTACCCGAGACGGGTCGCGTCGGGTGGGAGGCGAAGAACTCGATTCCATCCTCCTCCTGCTCAAGCCACATTAGGGTGACGAGCTCCTCGGTTGACGGAGCCTCGGCACAGAAGCTGCCTGCCGCGGCCATCGATATTGCCCAGTGCATCGCGTTCTCTCACTCGGTTCCTGGCCAGTATGTGCCATGCGAGCCTGCCCTGCAAATCAGGCGTACGCAGAGGCGTGGTCAGCGGTCTGGTGTTGGGTGCTGGCGAGCGTGGGAACCCCTTCGTGATTGCGAGAGTTCGGCCGAGTCGGCCCGTTGTGTTAGCTCGGAGCTCGCCTTCGGGGGAGCCCTATTGGGCTCGAGCCCCTTGGCTCAGAGCTTCGCCTGTTCCAGCCGCAGGAACAAGATGCCCCGCGGCGAACGGCCGCGATCCCGGAGCACGCCGCGCTGCCGCAGCTTTCGGACTGCTCGGCGTGCCGTGCGATCGCCGAGTCCACTGTCCGAGGCAAGATCGCCAATGGCGATCGCCCCTTCCCCGGTCTCTCCAGCTCGCCGGAGCCAACACACAAGGACCCACCGTTCCGTCGACGACAACCGCGACCGCGTGATCGCATCCAGCCACGCCGCGTTCAAGGCTCACCCCGAACCGCATGCGCGATCCGCTCCTCGGCCTCACCCGAGTACACCCACGAGACGAGCGACTTCCCATGCCGCTCGAACACCCGGCGCCGCGCCAACCGCGGGTCCGCCTTCCGCAGCCCGAGCGCCGTGATCGCCACCCCGACCCGGTGGGCCGACACACCGAGCCTGTGCCCGATCTGAGTTGGCGTCGACCACCCGTCAGGGATCGGGCCGCGTAGGTCCGAGAGGTCGTACCCGAGCACCAGCTCTGCCGCGTGCACCTCCCACTCCGCGACGCTGGCCGGGTCGAGCTCTCCCGCCGCAGCCTTCGCACGCACAGCAGCCCGCAGCGCCTCCGCCCGTCGCCAGCGCTGCTCGAAGACCCACTGCTCCATCTGCGCCTGGCGGAATGCCTCGAGATCGGCGCTCACAGGTCACCTCCGTCGGTCTCGCTGACCCACCGTCGATAGATCCCCCAGTCCTCGGTGGTCTCGCCGGGTACAGCGCGCCAGAAGCCTTCAGCCCACTTCGACCGCATCCGCCCGTCCAGCACGGCGACCGCTCCACCGCGGGCCAGCTGCCCCACCAAGTAGCGAAAGCGCTGGAGCGAGCGAGGCACGGCACGGTGCAGGAACCAGAGCGGCGTGGTGCGCCGCTGGGCCACGTGGGCGGGGTCCACAGACGAGGCCGTCGGCAGTCGGTCCAGCACCAGGACGTCGGATCCCTCCGCGTCTGCCTGGTCCGGGTGGGCCATCGCGGTCGAGCCCTCCGCGAGCTGCGGACGAATCGCCTTGCCGATGTCGGCCCGGTTCCAGGCCGAGGCGAGCACCGTCACGTCGCCGGGCACGCTCGCGGCCCGCCGGGTGGCGTCGATGACCCGAGCCGGCCACTCCTTGTCCACCGCCCTCGGCATCGGCGGCACGAAGAGCAGGAGGTCGTCCCGTGCCGTCGCCGGATCCACGGCTCCATCGGCATCGATGCCGAGGTCCTCGCGCATGAAGCCGAGGTCGCCATCGATCGCCAGCGCCCGCCCGAGCACGGTCACCGTCGTCTCCTCGGAGAAGGGACGGAGGACGGGAGCCACCTCCACCACCACCGAGTGGAGCACGCGGCCACGGCGAGCCCGCTCCAGGTAGAACACCCGGTTGCTGTCCTCGCGCAGCGGGTACGGCACCGCCATCAGCTCGCTCGAGCCGAGCAACGCGGGCGGAACCAGGCTGGTGCTGCCGACCTGCGAGATCTCGTCCAGGCTGTCGCGGCGCTGCGCCGCCCGATCGAGGAGGTCACCGATGCTGGACAAGGACATGCGGATCGCAGTGTTCGAGCTGCACAAGAAGGAGCTCGGGACGCGGGCGATCGCGCGGACGCTGAAGATCAGCCGGAACGCGGTGAAGCGGGCGCTGGAGCTGGGTGAGCCGGCAGTTCCGGAGCAGCCGAGACCGAGCGTTCTCGACCCTCACCTCGACGTGATTCGCGAGCTTCACACCGCGTGCCGAGGCAATGCCATCCGGGTGCAGGAGGAGCTGGAGAAGAAGGGGATCGAGGTCGGCTACTCGACGCTGACCCGCTTCCTTCGCACGCACGGGCTGGGCGTCCAGAAGAAGGAGCCCTCGGGGACCTATGTCTTCGTGCCCGGCGAGGAGATGCAGCACGACACGTCCCCGCACGTCGTCGAGATCGCCGGTCGGAAGAGGAAACTGCAATGCGCGTCGCTGGTGCTGTGCTGGTCGCGGATGCTCTACGCGCAGTGCTATCCGACGTTCAACCGCTTCTTGTGCCGGTTGTTCCTGGACGAGGCGGTCCAGTACTTCGGGGGCGCTGCTGAGCGCTGCATCGTCGACAACACCAGCGTGGTCGTGGTGGGCGGCTCAGGTCCGAACGCGATCTTCGCCGACGAGCTCAATGCACTGGGCGACCGGTTCGGGTTTGGATTCGTGGCGCACGCCATCGGGCATGCCAAGCGCTCAGGCCGTGTGGAGAGGCCGTTCCACTACATCGAGAACAACTTCTATCCAGGGCGCAGCTTCGAGAGTCTCGACGATCTGAACGCCCAGCTGCGGACGGGGCGTGATGATCGAGAGCCGTTCGCATCAGGCGGCACGCTTCGGGCTCCGCGCGCTCGGACGCCACCCCGTGATCTCGAGCACGCTCCGCTCGAGCTCTGCCCAGCGGCCACTCTTCGCATGAGCGCGTAGATGCAGGATTCCCTCGGCGTGTTCCTCGGTCCACGTGATGCTCGCGCCCTTCATCCGCAGGTTGATGACCCTGCGCACAGCCGACTCCACCGCTCCGCTTCCGATGGGTCGCTTCTCACCTCGGAACGCTGCATATCGGAGGCGTTCACGGTTCCTGGCCCAGTACTCCGACTCCGTCTCCATGTCCGCGTCCTTCCGGGTCCCGATCACGCGGACGACATCCTCGATGGCCTCGATGTCGCCGGCCTTGAGGCGCCGCTTCTGCTCGTGCAGCCACTCGAGCCGGAGGTCCTCGCCCCATCGAGTCTGCGTCTTCGAGAGCTCCGTCAGCCGCTCCACGACGTGGAAGTAGTCCACGATCTCGTGGAACCGCTCCTCTGGAAGAGACAGAGCCTGCCGGAGCGCGTCTGTTCGACGCCAGATCCACTTCGCGCCGTCGGCAACGAAAACCACCGACTCCGCGTGATGGGCTCCCATCCGCAGCAGGTGGAACCGGAGCAGCTCGAACACAGCGTCCGCGTTCCCCAGCGTCCCGTCGATCACCGTGGGAACGCTCCGGTCTCGGCGCCCTTCCTCGTCCACCACGTAAAGGGTGAGGACCTTGGGCTCACGCCACTCGGTCTCGAAGTGCTTGCGTCCACCCGCTCTCGGACGGCCGGCCACCCGCTTGCGGATGTTGACGCGCCCACCATCGACGGCGGCAACGACACGACGGCCCGCGAAGGGCCCGTCCACCACGCCTTCCTCGAGGGCCCGCATCGCGTCTCGTCGAGCCCGCAGGGCGTCGTCGGTGACCAGATAGGTCAGGCGCAGCGCGGCCTTGTGGTCGATCACCACGCCGCCTTCCGCGAGCAGATCCCGAGCGGAGTCCACCGAGTTGGCCTCACAGACCGCACGACTGACGAGGAGACGCAACGCCGGAGTGCTACGACCGACGATGCCGAGCTGGTCCAGGACCGGGTACACACCCGTCCCGTCCTTCCCGCGCTTCTCCAGCTTCGTCGTCCCTCGTGGACGACTGCTCGCGTAGGGGGTCTCCACGTGGATGACCTGCCCACCGAGCGTTCGGATGGGCGTCCTCCGCTTTCGCTCGGTGCGGATGCCGATTCCGCGCAGATCGGCCTTTGCCCTCACCCTCGCCAGAGCCTCCTTTCGACGCTCCTCATCATCGGAGATGCTCTGAATGACGCGCTCGGTCATCGCGGCGGCAAGCTCGCGCGCCATGCTCACCAACTCGCGCTCTGAGGCGGCGAACGACGACGGCTCCCGAGCCTCACCGAGTTCCCGTACGACCTCGACGAGGCGGGCGCGAAACGCCGCGACCACATCGTCCACCAGCTGGTCCATGTCTCCCATGAGGGGACCAGATCACGGCGTTCGCCCTCATGCAACCCAGGCCGGCCATTCAGATCGACCTACGCCGACAACGGCCGGGTCACACGGCAACACCGCGGCAGTCCGGGATCGCGCCCCTGCGGACGTGGTGCGACACGAACAGCGAGAAGTTCCGCAAGCGCCTCGGGGCGTCCCCACGAGAGCGCCTGGTGTCCGAACTGCCCGCGTTGAAGCCACTGCCGCTGCACCTACCGGATGTGTACACGCTTCACGTCCGCCGGGTGGATGCCGAGGGCTACGTCACCGTGCACTGCCAGCGGTATTCGGTCGCGATCGAGCACATTGGGCACAAGGTCCAGGTCCGCGAGACCCGGGACGAGATCATCATCAGCCAGGGCCACAAGGAGCTGGCCGTCCATCCGAAGGGAGAGGCCGGCAAGGCGGGGCGGAACACGCTTCCGGGTCACGAGCGGCGATGGTCCCGGGCGCGGCTCCAGGAGCCGACGCCGACTGAGCGCGACCTTCGCGCGGCGGGGTCAGCGTTCGAGCAGCTGGTGGAAGCCCTCCGAAAAGCCCATGGGGGACGTGCCCATCGACAGATGACCCGTCTCCACCAGATGTACCGGGACTACCCGACGGAAGCGATGGGTGCGGCCCTGGAGCGCGCCAACGACTTCGGGCTCCTCGACCTCAACCGGATCGAGCGCATGATTCTCCGGCAGGTCGCAGGGTCCTTCTTCTCTCTCACCACCGCCCACGAGGAGGACGACGATGGATGACGACCTGGAGCAGCTGCTGCATGGGCTGAAGCTGCGACACCTGCTGAAGATCCTGGACGAGGAGCTGGAGCGCGCTGAGAAGGAAGGACCCTCCTATGGGAGCTTTCTGAAACGCGTGCTGCGGCGCGAGTACGAGACGCAGCAGTCTCGCTTCCTGAACAACCGCATCAAGCGGGCTGGCGTGCCCGAGCGGTGGGCACTCGAGACGTTCCCGTGGGACAAGCAGCCGGGTGTACAGCGGGCTGTGATGGAGCAGCTGGCGGAGCTGGACTTCATCGACCGAGCCGCGAACATCGTGCTGATCGGCCCCACAGGCGTGGGGAAGACCGGGCTGTCCATCGGGATCTTGATGCGCGCGTTGATCGCGGGCCGTCGAGGGGTGTTCGTGAAGGCCCAGGACCTGTTCGACGAGATGTACAAGTCCCTGGCCGACTTCTCGAGTCGGAAGCTTCTGAACCGGCTGATCAACCTGGACCTGCTGGTGATCGACGAGATGGGGTACCTGAATCTGCGGCCCGAGCAGTCGAATCTGTTCTTCAAGCTGATGGAGGAGCGGTACGGCCGGAAGGCGACGATCATCACGACGAACCTGGACTACGAGTCCTGGTACGACTTCCTGGGGAACAAGGAGATGGTGGCGGCGCTGCTAGACCGCCTCCGTCACCGGTGCCACACGATCAAGATCGAGGGTCCGAGCCTACGCAGCCGGGAGGACTGAGCGACCGTTGGTGCGGATGAGGGGTGGGTTCGTTTCGGCGAGCACACCCCTCAGGCGCTCAGGCGATCGGGGATTGCAGCCGGGTTCGTTCTGGTGAGCACAACCGGGTTCATTCTGGTGAGCAACGACACGCAGACCTCGGTCCAGAGTACGTCGACCTCGTGCAGCCCTTCATCGATGCGGGCCTCGTGCAGCTCGAGACCTTCGACGTCGTGAACTGCGCCGATGTCGAGGAGGGAGATGGCTGGGACCCGGGATGTGACGGCTGGACGGTGCCCGGCGACTCTGACGAGCTGGAGTGCGACCGGTGCGAGCGCGTCATCTGGTTCGACCCCGAGCACGTGCGGCAACGTTTCCGGGCTCGGGTCTCGCGCCCGGTCTTGGAGGCCTGGCTGCAGGCGCACCTCGAGACGCAGGGTGAAGTCGAGCGCCTGCGGGGCGGCTGCGCATGGCGCGTACTCGTCGGCGAGGAGGAGACCACGGTCGCGGTGCTCGACTGGAGCGAGGACACGAAGTGGGTCGACGCCGGTCGGATGGACTCCGACCCGACCTTGCTCGTGTTGATCGAGCCGTTCCGCTACCGAACCGCGCTGCGTGACGGCGTGGTCGCGGTCGACCTGGAGCAGCTCGTCCTGGGACACGACCTCGCGGCCACCTGGCCGTCGGTGCTGGAGTCGGCCATCGCCTTCGACCGGCCCCGAGCGTGGCTGCCGTCCCATACGCTGCCGAACCGGTACCACTGCCGCAGGCTCGGAGCGCACGTGCTGGAAGCGCTCTACGGCGTACTCCGCGTGGACGGCGTCACCGTCGAGCGGACTGCGGGGGCGTACCCGATGGTGCGTTGGCTTGTGATGCGGCACGCCGAGGACGTGGCCGCGGGGAAGAGCGCGGACGGGCACTGCTGGTGGCCTGCCCAGGAGCTCGCGGACGAGCTGTCGGAGGACGAACCGGTCTCGCGGTCGCAGGTGAAGCGCGCGCTGGCTCGGTTCGTGGCCGAGGTGCGCGAGGTCTACCTCGCCGAGACGGGGCTCCCGCTGGGGCCCGACGCAGTGATCGAGTCGAGTCGCGCGGGCTACCGCGTGAACCCGGCGGTGTACGGGAGGCTGGCCTGATGGTGGTGAACGCAGGGATCCGGAAGGTGCTGGAGCGGCTGCCGCCGCACTGCGCCGAGGTGTCCGAGGACGAGGCGCTGGCCGAGCTGGCGCGGCTGGATGGGCGCCGGTGGGCGGTGCTGGACTTCGAGACGGCGAGCTTCAACGAGCCGCGCGTGGTCGAGGTCGGGCTCGTCGGGATGGACGGCGACGTGTTGATGGAGGAGCTCGTGGACCCGCGGATTCCGATCACCGAGCGGGTGACGGGGATTCACGGGCTGACGGATGCGGATGTGGCCGGCGCCGATGCGTGGCCTGCGGCTCAGGCGCGGCTGGGGCGGGTGCTCCGAGAGAGTGGGGTCGAGGTCGTGGTGGCGTTCAACGCATCGTTCGAGGCGATGTGCCTTGCGTACAACGCGGAGGCCTACGGAATTGCGGGGCTCGAGGTGGAGCTGGTGTGCATGCAGCGCGTGGCGCTTGGGCTGCTCGGGGCCGACGAGAGCGGGTGGTTGTCGCTCAAGCGGGCGTGCGAGCAGGTCGGAGTCCCGGAGATTCCGACGCATCGGGCGGTTGCGGACTGCGTTGCGACCGTTCAGCTCACGAATCGGTTGGCCGAGACCCTGGGTTGGAGATCAACTCGATTGGGCCGCCTCGGCATCTGTGGAGAAGCGCGCACGTGAACTCGCGCTGTTCGGAATCGCGGTGATGAACGGCGTGGTGTTGGTGAGCTGCATCCTCGACCTCCAGGGCGAGGGACTCGGTCTACGGGAGGCGTCCCTGGAGGGAGCCAAGCGCAGGCTCCGGCCCGTGCTGATGACCGCGCTGACCGACGCGATCGGCTTCCTTCCCATGGCGATCTCGACGTCGGCGGGCGCGGAGGTGCAGCGGCCGTTGGCCACGGTGGTGATCGGGGGCCTGGTGACCAGCACGCTGCTGACGCTGTTCGTGCTCCCGGCGCTGTACGGACGCTGGGTACCCGAGAAAGGAGGCATCCTGCCCGGATGAGGACATCGCAGCTCGCAGCCTTCGATCTCGTAGCCTGCGCTATACCTGCCGTGGAGAACCGGATGAAGGACAGCCTGGTGGTCCTGGTGACCACGACCCCCTCCCTGAACGACTCCACCCTGGAGCTGGCCACTCGTCTTGCCAGGCAGGCGAACGCGGTCCTCCAGTTCCTCCACCTGATCCCCTTCGATCCGATCTCGGAGAGCGAGGCGGCGCGTCGCTCTGTGGAAGACGTCCGTGAAGGCCTCACGGAGCGCTGGCACTCCGCCCTGCGACCTACCGATCCCAGTGTCCGCTATCGACACCACTTCGTGCTGGGAATCGGCAGGCCCGAGAAACAGATCCGCGAGTTCGTGGATGCCCGCCACGTGGTGCTGCTCGTCGTCGAGGAGCCGCGCCGGTCCATGTTGTCCGAGGCGCTGTGGCGCGGAGTGGCCGAACGCCTCGTGAGGGGCGTTGATTGTCCCGTCCTGATCGGCGGGCCCGGATTTCTCCACGCCGAGCCTTACCCACGCGTCCCGCACTACAGCTCTGTCAGCGCGGCGAGTCGGGTCGATCTGCTGAACGCGATCGTGGATGCCAGGGTGGATGCACTGTGTCATTGGCTGGGCCAGGCGGTGACCCTGGTGGAGCAGATCGCGGCCTCCCCGGCCGTCACGACCGCTGTGATGTTTTCGGGCAAGCACCGCGGGATGATGGAGGCCCGGATCGAGCAGCAGCTGGAGGTGCACATGAACGAGCATCGTCAAGGCTGTCGCGCAGTGGGGTGGCGGGTGACCACCTCCGAACGTGTCTGGGCGAGCCACCAGTTCGCGCTGGAGCCAGGTGACCGGCTCACAGAGGTGATGAGGCGGGTTGCAACACATGGGGCGGCCGTTTCGCTGCCCATGCCGGCGAAGGAAGACCCCGCGTCGCTGGTCCTCGTGGCTTGCGCCCGCGTCGACGTTCGCGATGGCGGCGATGGCCTGGTGGAGCTGGTCTTCGATGCCGAAGCCGACTTCCTCCGCATCCTGGGCCAGCCGGGACCTCTCCCGTCTTTCGAGACCTACGCCTTCGACCGGTCGGGCCTGATGCTGTCCCTGACACGCTTCCCTGAGTACCTGGCCCACACGGGACTCCTTGCGGAGACGGGTGAGCAGACACCGTTGGCGATCCGGATCGCGGAGCCCTCGAAAGGGCCGCGGGAGTGCTGGCCACTCACGCGTATGGCGAGGGAGGCCACGCAGGGGCAAGACGGATTCGATGCCACCGGGTACCGCGACTATCGCGGGATTCAGGTGATCGGAGCATGGCGCTGGCTGGCGACTTTCGGGTTCGGAGTGGCCGCCGAGGTCGACCTGAAGTCGTGAGCCACGGCCGAAGGCGAGATTGGGAAACAGGAGGATGGCAGAAGTGTGACAAATGTGTAACGCTGGTGGTAGTCGACATGCTGAAGTCCCCGCCCCTGCTGCTTCACGCCTACCTGGTCTGGTATCGGTTCTCAGCGTCGGGGTGGTGATCACCGCGGGGTATCTGATCTCGATCTGAGTCCAGACGCTTGGGAGCTGGAATGGACCCGTCGAGCTCCGTTCGAATCACAAGGTCGGTAGCGCCACCCGCCGCCACGTAGCGGGGCTCTTGCATGGTTTGCCGGGCTTGCCGTCGCCGTCCGTGACGACGATCAGCGTCGTGTCATCCGCCCATGCGAAGCCCTCCGCACCCTGGGGAAGCGCCAACTCGATCCGCTCCAGCTCGCCGTCTGGCGAGTCGAGTCTGAACAGTGCCGGCGCGACATCCCCGGTGCCGGGTGCACCCGCAAGGAGCCAGAGTGTGCCGTCTCGCTCGCGAAGCTCCCGGATCCCGCGTCCACCGAGATCGAGCTCGACTGTCTCGACGATGGTGAGGCGCTCGGACGTGGTCTCGCGCATCCGCAGCAGCAGCGCCCGCTCTCCTTCCAGGGGAGAGCGCAGACCGAGCCAGAGAGAGGCGTCCCACCAAGCCGCTCCCTCGATGCTGATACCGCCCTCTTTCGGTGCGTGGGGTTCCGCTGCGACACAGGCGCTGCAGGCCGAGAGGTCGGCCCGCGTGACCCGCTGGGTACTCAGGTTCAGGATTGCGCTGCGATCCGGTCGAGGCTTGCCCTTCTTGTTGCGGCCATGGGACCCCACCACGAGGAGTCCGTGCGGCGTCGGGGCGATGGCTTCGATGTCCTCGACACGGGCGGCGAACGGAAGGCGTCCATCGGGCTGCAGCGCTTTGTCGAAGCGGAACAGGATCCGCTCGGCCTCGTTGTCACCGACCAGGAAGCCCCCGGGGCGCTCGATGATGGTGGATGCCTCGCAGAGTCCGTCGAGCTCGTTCTCGGGAGGGGTGGTGGAGGGGCTGCTCTCTCTCGTGGTTCCCCACGCGACCAGGCCGACGGCGGACAGGACGACGATCAGGGCCGGCACCAGGGCGACGGGCGACACCGCGGTCACGTCGCTTCTCGATGGCGGGGGAGGTGGGGCCATCACCGTGCCCCACATCGGGAAGTCCACCCGGAGGCGGGTATCCGGGCCCACCCGGTCCAGAGTCGCGCAACCGCCGTGCGCCTCTGCCACGCGCCGGATGAGGGCCAACCCGACGCCGTGACCTGGCGTGCCGTTCGCTCGGGCGGCAGGGCTTCGGAAGAAGGGCTCGAAGGCACGTGCCGCCTCGTCCTCGTCGAGACCGGGACCCGTGTCGAGCACGTCGACACGTGCGCTCTCGCCGCACTGTCGGACCTCGACGACCACGAGACCGGACGAGAACTTGAGCGCGTTGTCGATGGCATTGTCGATGAGGATCTCGAGCAGGTGTTCGTCACCGCGTACGAGGACGTCCGCGTCGCAGTGGACCTGGATGCGCTCCCCGTCGGAACGCCGTGCCACGACCTGCTCCACGACGTCCTCGAGATCGACCGCCACGCCGGTCGCCTGGAGTGTGTCGGTGGGATTCGCGAGCGCGAGCAGGCGCTCTACGAGGGCGATCAGGCCATCGACCCGTCCACGCAGGCGCACGAGCCCGTCTTCTGGCCCGTGGCGGTCTGTCAGCAGGTCGAGCTCGGCTGAGAGGGCGGTGAGCGGGGTGCGCAGCTCGTGCGCAGCCTCCGACGCGAACGCACGTGCAGTCGTGAGTGCTCCAGCGAGCTCGAGCATCAGCGCTTCGAGGGCCTGGCGAAGTTCCTCGATCTCGCGCTCCTTCATCGGTGGGGCGAGCGGGTCCGTGTCTGGGCGTGTCGAAGAGATGCTGGCCACTCGACCCCGCAGGTCATCGAGCGGTTTCAGCGCCCATCGGGCGGTCAGTCCGCTGAAGAGGCCCCCGAAGAGCGCACCCGAGGCGGTCCCGAAGAGGATCGCCCACAGGAACAGCGGCACTCTCTGGGTGGGATCGGCCATGGCGACCTCGAGCACGAGCGATCGGTCGGCGTCGAGGGCTACCACGCACCTGCGCCGGGGTGACGGGCCGAGGACGTCGTCCTCACATCGACCGGGCGCCACGGACGCGACCTGCGATGCCGCCACCGTTGCGGCGCCGTCGAGCACGGTGGCACGGGCGCCTGGGACCTCCAGTGCCTCGAGCTCGTGGTTCACGATGTTCGCGAGCGTTCGCGTCCCGTGTACCCGCACGAAGTGGGCCCGCTCGTCGGGATCGTCGTCGTCGGACGTCTCGCCGAGCTCCTCCATCACCTCGTCGGCGAGCTCGCGGGTGATGCGGAGCAGGTTCGCCTGCTCCGAATCCGCGATCCAACGGTTGGCACTGAAGCCCCCGACGACTGCCGCGAGCGTGCCCGCGACCGCGGACGCCAGAGCACCTCCGACGGCCACGCGGGTCGCGAGACTCCAGCCGGGGTCAGCGCGTGTGGAGCACATGACCTTGCCCACGTCGTGTCTCGATCGCCTCTGCGCCGAGCTTGCGACGGATCCTCGAGAGGATGGTGTCGAGGCTGGCCCGCGTTCGCTCGGAGTCCTCGCCCCAGATGGCGTCCAGGAGGTGCTCGCGGGCGACGACAACGCCCTCGCGCACGAGGAGCTGGTCGATCACAGCCCATTCTCGGCGGGTCACCGGGACCTCCGTGTCTCCTCTCCACGCTCTCCTCGCCGCCGGATCGATCTCCGCGCTTCCCACTCGCACGCGACCTCGCGCCGAGAGCGGGCCCCGACGAACCAACGCTCGGATACGGGCGCGAAGCTCGGACATGGCGAACGGCTTTGCGATGAAGTCGTCGGCACCGGCATCCAATCCAGCGACCCGCTGATGCACTTGTCCGTGCGCAGTCAGCATCAGGATTGGTACCATCACCCCATCCTGGCGGAGCGACCGGCACAGCTGCACACCGTCGCCATCGGGCAGGTCGACGTCCAGGATGAGCACCTCGGGCAGCTCATCGCGGATCGCGTTCCTCGCTGCGGACACCGTGGCCGCAACCCGAACATCGTTTCCCTCGAAGGCGCGGAGCACCAGCTCGCGTAGCTCTGGTGCATCATCGACGAAGAGCATGCGCATGCCTTCACGTACTCAGCTGGAGCATGGTGCGGACGACACCGACGGGTCCGGCGTCATCTCCCGTGAGAACGCCTCCGTCGAGCTGCCACCGGATGTCGTGCCCGAGGATCGGGACGGTGACGCCCCCGACGAGCTCCCCGCGACGCCAGATCGACGCGCGGCCCAGTGACTGCACCCAGGAAGTTCGCCCGGCCAGGAGCAGGTGGCGATGGGCGGCCCAGGTCACCTGCGCCCGCCCGCCGTACAGACCGGGCACCCAGCGCTCGCGGTCATGCACCGTCGCACCGTAGACCCCAGCCTGCAACGTCAGCCGATACAGGGCCAGGGTGCCTTCCACGGCAACGCGGCTACCGAGGTCCAGCAAGGGATCGGGTCCTGTGTCGACACCCGCAGAGACGCTCCACGCGCCTCTGGGCGAGCCCCCGACTTCGTCGAACACCCGATCTTCCATGCCCGTTCCGTTCCACCCCACGCGCACCGTGAGCTCGGGGGCGACACCGCGGAGCTTGCACGCGGGACCGTCGAGCGCAGCCCAGGCACAAGCGGCACTTCCGCTCAGGTCCGCCGCGCCCTGGCCATGGCTGGTGCGCGTCGACTGCCCCTGAGTGATCGCCAGGGCGCCATGCCACCCGGCGTGGCTTCCTGCGACCATGGCGCCGACCTGTCGCTCCGACCCGAATGCTCGGGTGACCGGAGACCACTCGGTGAGCGCCAGGGCCCTGGAGGAGGTGTCCCGATAGGTCGTGAACGGGGCCTTGAGCACACCGATCCGCACGGATCCGGGTCCGAACTGCCGTTCCCCCCACACCTCGATGAGCTCCAGCTCGCGGGGAGCCAGGTTCAGCTCCACCTTGGTCCGGATCCGATCGCCATCGAGCGACGTCGCGAACCCTGCTCGGAGGCGCCGCACACGAAACTCGCCCTGGACGGGTTCGTCCAGGGATGCGCGGCCCTGGAGCTGTGCGGACACCGAGAGTGTGGCGGCGTCTCCCCGTGAGCCGATGGGGATGGTAGGAGCGGACGCGCTCGCGAGACCTGCGACGATTCCGATGAAGAGTGGGGCGATGGTCGGACCCTCCTGCTCGGAGAGTTCTGCGTATTGCTTTCTCGACTGGACCCTGACGGGTCGTTGAGGTTCGGTTGAGGTTCGGCCTGGGTGAGGCTCAGCCCTCGGGACGGGCGACGAGAACTGGAATAGGCTGATCCGGTTCGATTCGGAGGACACGTGAACGAGCTCGATGCCCTGCGCGAGCGTGCCAAGGAGCTGGGCTGCCTGTACAGGGTCCAGGGCATCATCGAGGGGGGCGGATCACCCGTAGCGGTGTTCAGGGCCGTATGCCGTGAGCTTCCTTCGGGCTGGCAATGGCCAGACGTGACGGGCGTGCGCGTCCGCTACCTGGGACGAGAGTTCGCCGGGCCTGCGTTCGCTCCGGCACACGTCCACGCTTCCGCGGACCTCCAGATCGGTCACAGCTCGGTCGGCTGTCTCGAGGTCTCGGTACACGCCCACGCACCCGAGCCCATTCTCCCGGAGGAACACACGCTGCTGGCCGCGGTCGCTCGACGCCTCGGAAGCTACCTGGAAGGAAAGCAGGCCGAGCTACTCGGGCTCTCGATGCGCTCCGACACGCTGCATTGGACCTGGCGGCAGCGGTTCGCCGAAGCCATCGCTGCCGCCCTGGACCTCGATCGGTACGGCATCGAAGCGGTCTACCTCGGCGGGAGTACCCAGTCTGGTACCGCCGGCGCGTCGAGCGACATCGACCTCTATCTGGTGTCGTCCGCCGACCGCTCGGAGGCACTGCTCGCTTGGCTCGATGGATGGAGCGCCTGCCTGTCCGAGGTCGCACGCCAGCACACGGGAGTCGAGATCGACGGACTCCTGAACATCAGCTGGTGGACCGAGCCGCCGACGCGGCACTCGCTGGCGGCGTACCGCCTGCTTCGCCAGCGTCCGGGGTGACAGGTTCCTGGGCTGGGGGGCGTCGGATGGAGAGCAGGGCTGCCCCAATGGCACAGAGCAGGCTGAGGACGATGAAGACCGAGTAGCCGCGCGCGTATCCGATGTGGCCGTAGTGATCGGTGAAGGCGCCGAGAACGGGGAGGATGGCGATCGTCCCGAGCCCGCCGATTCCCCCGATCAATCCGGACGCCCCGCCGACAGCGGACGGAACGTAGGCCGGAACCAGCTTGAAGATCGCCGCATTGGCCACGCCCATTCCCGTGCCCAGCACCATCATCCCGAGGAACGCCAGGGCGGGTCCGCTGGCCACGGCCAGCAAGATGCTGCCAAGTGCCATGACCAGGAAGCTGGCGACAGCCACGACCTCGCCACCCAGCCTGTCGCTCATGCTGCCACCCGGTACCCGGATCAGGGAGCCGTACACGGTGAACACGGCCGCCATCGCTCCGGCTCCAATCATTCCGAAGTGGTGGAACTCGTTCCAATACGTGGGAAACCAGGCGGTCAAGGCTGTGAAGCCGCCACCGAACGAGACGGTGTAGAGCAGTACCAGGGCCCAGGTCCGTGGGAGGCGAGCGGCAGCTGCAAGAGACCCGAGGGCGCTTCCCGACGGAAAGACCTCCTGGCCCAGAGCCCGCGCCTCGTCTCGCGCTCCCTCGAGCGGGTGTCCCCGACGTAGGAGCTGGAATACATACGGATCGACCGCTGTCGCGGCATAGACGAGCAGAGCAACGAGCATGAACGCCGCCCACGCCGAGTAGGCTGCCGCGAGGCCCACCGACGCAATCAGGACGGGGATCAAGAGGTTGAACACGCCGGGACCGATGTTGCCAACGCCCGCGTAGACCCCCAGAGCCCATCCCTGTTCGTGCCTGGGGAACCAGTACGAGGTCTGCGGTACGCCCACCGAGAAAGTCGCGCCGCCAGCCCCGCCCAGGACGCCGAACAGCACGAAGAGGTTGTAGTAGCTGGAGTCGAGCCCATCGGGAAGGGTCAGCAGCAGCGTGGTGGCCACGCCGATGAGGCCGAGGGACGACAGGCCCAGCAGAATCAGGAAGGGGAGCCGACCACCCACCTGGTCGACCCACGCACCGAAGGGGATGCGGAGCAGGGACTTGCTGAGGTGGGGGGCCGCGAGCATCAGGCCGAGGTGCCCGCCGGTGAGCCCGAGCGAGTCCTTGAAGCTCGGACCCGCGACGCCGTAGAGGACGATAGTGGTGAGCCCAGCAAAGAATGCGAATGTGGCAGTGGTGAGCCCACGGGTTGGATTTCCCCGCACCGGGATCGTCGTCAAGGGGACCGCCTGATCGTCACAGGGTGGCCGGATGCCCTAACATGGAGCCCAGCATGCGGCTTTGCGCCGACCGGGACCCGTCGTGAAGGTCGGTGGTTGGAGCCATCAGGCGACGTCCACCAGATTTCACGGGGCCGTCAGTCGTTTCCTCAGCGATGTGTGGCACGCCACGCATCCCGCCTGCACCTCGGCCAACTCCTTCACCACCTCATCGACATCCCGCTTCTCAGCAGCGGCTGCGAGCCTCACGGCCGCGTCGTGCACCCTCCGATCCGCCTGCACGAACTCCGTGAAGCCAGAGCCCAGGACTCGCTCGATACGCGCCTTTTCCGCAGGCCCGACGTGAGGGTGCTCGGCGATGGCCGTCGCTGCCGTGTTCACCTTATCGAGGTCCTCGATCCAGAGTGCCTCCTGCAGATGGGTCATCTCCGTTCCCAGGCCGACCATCACCTCCTTCAGCGTCTTCGTCGCGTGATGGTGATCGCCGGCGAGGGCCACGGTTCCCGCAAGGGCGGCGGCCAGGGCGAGGATGGCAAGGTAGGCATGCTTCTTCATGGGGATTCTCCTTGGTGGGGGGAAGGTCCGAAGTCCCCGCGGAGGGTCCGGGCGACTTCGTGGTCGACGAGCACTTCGGTGGCGAGGCGGAGCTCTGCCGCACGGGCCATCGCCAGGTCGGCCTCGCGATCGAGGAGCTCGAGCGGCGTCGAGCGTCCTGCGTTCTGTGCTGCTCGTGCCGACTCCAGTGCACGTTCGGCGAGACGCACTCGCTCGGCCGCGACACCGAGCCGTTCGGGCACGAGCTCCAGCCGAGCCTGGGTCCGGGCCAACTCCGCACCGGCCTGACGGTCGAGTGCCTCTGCCTGGCGCTGGGCCGCCGCTCCTTCGAGACGGGCAGCGGACGCCTCATTCCAACGAACCCCCGCATCCAGCGTCCAACGCGCGACGATCGCCGCGTCCCAGTAGGTTCCCCACTCCGTCCGAATCGGGAACTGGGTGAGGTTCGGGTTGCTGTACATTGCTGTCGCCCGGAGTGCGACAGACGGCAGGAGCGCACCAGTGACCACGCGGCCCCGCGCTCTGGCGCTCCGTGCGCGGGCCAGCGCCGCATCGACGCGAGAGTCGCGCCCTTCGAGGGTGGTGTGAGGCCTGAGAGCCCGAGCGGCCACCACCAGGTCCACTGGACCGGCAGGACGCTGGCTGCCTACCAGCGCATCCAGCCCCGCCGATGCTGCAGCGGCTTGCGCCCGAGCTTCGGAGAGCGCTTGCTCCGCCTCCGCTCGCCGCAGACCGACGACCTCACGCTCGACTTCGGTTGCCCGGCCCGCTTCCACGAGGCGTTGCATCGACGCCTCGCGTACTCGAGCGCTCTCGACCACCTCCAGGCGCAGCGCCACCACTTCCTGGGCAGTGACGCTCGCGTACCAGGCCTCGGTCAATCGGAGCCACAGGTCGGCCCGAGACCGCGCCCGGTCCGCGACGACGGCATCTCTTGCGGCGCGAGCGGCCACACGCCCGTGGTGGAGCGCCCCTCCAGCGAACACGGGTTGGGTGAGGGTTGCCTGCACCGCGTGCTGCTTGTCATAAGACTCTCCGATCTGGAGGGGCGCAGGGCTGGACCCGTCGGGAAGCTGGATGGGAAGCTGCAGGGCGCCCGGCTCGAAGGGCTCCCGCATCGCGCTACGCGCCGAGAGCTCGACCTCGGGAAGCAGCCGTCCGGTCGCCGCCCCAACCCGAGCCCGGGCCGCCTCCACCTGCTTGTCCGCCGCCTCGGCTGCGGGATGACGAAGCACGAGCTCCCAGGCCTCCTCCAGGGTCAAGGGCTCCTCTGCCCGAGCGGCCCCAGGTACGGCCAACGCGACGAACAGGAGGACCAATCCCGACGCTGTTCCCGACATCCGGGGAACCGTCCAGCCGTCAGCGAAGTCGTAGAGCACGGGGATCACCACCAGGGTGAGCAGCGTGGATGCGAGCAGGCCCCCGATCACCGCGGTCGCGAGCGGCGAGAAGCGCTCCGCCCCCAGGGCCAGCTCGAGCGCGAGCGGAAGCATGCCGATCACCGTCGACAGCGAGGTCATCATGATGGGGCGAAAACGGCTCGCGACGCCTTCTCGGATCGCCTGGTGTCGCTCCATCCCCTCGTCCCGGCGAACCCGAATCACATCCACGAGCAGGATGGAGTTGTTCACCACCGTTCCCACCAGGAGGACCAGCCCCACCATCACCGGCATGGACACGGGCTTCCCTGCGAGCCACAGAGCGCCGGACACCCCCACCAGACTCAGCGGCACAGCCATCATCACGGTGAGAGGGTGAATCCACGAACGGAACTGGGCGACGAGCAGCAGGTAGACGGCGAACACACTCACGGCCAGGGCGCGCAGGATGGAGGTGCGGGCCTCCAGCATGTCCTTGTTCTCACCTTCGATCGTGACGTGGTAGCCACGGGGCGGCACGAGATCGGCGACCGCCGCCTCGGCATCCGCGACCACGAAGCTCAGGGGTCGCCCGTCGACCTGGGCCGTGACGTCGAGGACCGGCAGCAGGTTTTCAGTCGTGATCAGTCCCTGCTCCACCTGGGTGATCGGGCTGACGACGGCACGCATGGGAACGGCGTCGCCGGATCCCGTGAACAGGGGCCAGGCGAGGTGCTCGTCGAGGCCGGAGTCCGCCGGTCGGGAATACCGCACGAGCACAGGCTCCGACGCGCCCAGCTCGGGAGACCAGGTTCCCGCGGGGATCCCCTCTGCCCCCATCGCCAGCGCGCGAGCGACCGAGCGCGGGGAGTGCCCCAACGACGCCGCGCGGCGTTCATCGACGTCGAGCACCACCCGCTCGAGATCGCGTCGCCACGTCCGTGTCGGCTCGACCACGGCGCCGACACCGCCCAGCCGTGTGGCCAGCTCGTCGCCCAGGACGTCCAGGACGAGCGGATCGGGCCCACTGACACGGGCGATGACGGGGGCGACGGTGGACGGCTTGGCGGTGTTCCCCACCTCCTTCACGACCACGTTCGTGATGCCGGGAATCCGATCGATCTCCGACCGCACTGTGGCCTCGATGTCCCAGATGCTGCGTTGCCGCTCGGTCCGGGGGGACAAGGTCACACTGATGAAGCCCTGCGTGGTCCCCATCACCCCGGAGCCACCGGAGAACTTCATCCCCTGCTCGAAGCCGGCCTGGGCCTGGACCAGCTCGACTTCCGGCTGATCCCGAAGGATCCCGACAATCGACTCGACCGCGGCAACCGTCTGCTCCAGCGAGCTCCCCGAAGGCGTCTCCACCGCGATGGTGAAGGCTCCACCATCCATCCTCGGAAGCAGGTCCATGCCCGCACCGCGCAGTCCGACGACGCCGACGACGAAGCTGACCAGAGCCAGGAGCGCCACGATGCTCCGGCGGCGTAGCCCGGCATCCAACACCCGCAGGTAGAGGTCCCGGAGCCGGTCCATCGCGACCTGGAACGGCCTGCTCAGCCCCGCGGCCAGCGACTCGACGCGTCCTCCATCCCGGATCTGCAGCGAGAGGATGGGCACGAGCACGAGCGCAACGAGGACCGACGAGGTGAACGCGATGAGCAGCGTCGTCGCGAGGGGGCCGAACACCCGGCCGACGAAGCCCGGTAGGCCGAGCAGGGGAACCAACACCACCACCGTGGTGGCCACACCGGCGAGCACCGGAAGGCGAACCTCGTCCGCCCCCTGTCGAGCTGCATCGAGCGGTTCCAGCCCCTCGTCTCTGAGCCGAACGATGTTCTCCAGGACGACGACCGAGGCGTCTACCACCATCCCCACGGCCAGGATCACCGCGGACAGGGTGACCATGTTGAACTCCATGCCCGCGACCCACATGGCTGCAAAGGTGAGCCCGAAGGCGAGCGGCATGGTGAACACGGTGACGGCGGCCGCCCGAGCCCGACCGAGGAAGAAGAACAAGATGATCGAGGCGAGCAGGAGGGCCTGCCAGACGTTGCCGAGCAGGTTGGAGACAGAGAGCTCGGTGAACGTGGCGCTCTCCTCTCCCTGAACGAGCTCCACCGCTGGCAGCTCGTTGCGAAGGGCGTCGACCGCCTCCTGCACGGCCTCCACGACAGCCACGGTGTTCGCGTCTTCGGAACGGAACACCTGCACGGCGATCGCTCGCTCGCCATCGATGGCGAACCACGCATCATCCTCGACAGCCCCGCGCCGGACGGTCGCCAGACCTCCGAGCCGCAGCTGCCCTCCATCCGGGGTGGCGACCACGCGCTCGCCCAGCGCCTCCACGCGTTCCTGCCTCTGATCGACGCGGAGCATCGTCTCCCGGGAGCCCGTGCGTAGGCGCCCGGCAGGCGACGACGTGTTGGTCGAGGCGATCACCTGTGCGATCTGCGACAGAGAGACGTGGTGGGCCTCTGCCTTTGAAGGGTCGACCTCCACCAGGACCGATGGAACCCGCCCGCCGAAGACATCCACTGAAGCGACACCGGGCACCGCCTGCAGCCTGGGCCCGACGACATCCTCCGCAACCCGCCGGGCGTCGAGGAGATCAGTGCTCCGAACCCCGAGGGTGAAGACCGGGCGGTCGGCGGTGCTGAACGTGAGGACTCGAGGCCGCTCAGCGTCTTCCGGCATTTCGCTGCCAAGCCTCGAGATGGCGTTGTCGACGTCGACCGCAGCCAGCCGCACATCGCGGCCGTAGTGCAGTTCGACCTGGATGCGCGACACGTTGTCCTGGGAGGAGCCTCGGGTCCGCGCAACGCCTTCCAGCGCTGCGAGCTCGGTCTCGATCGGCTCGGTGAGCTCTCGTTGCACGTCGGACGCCGCCGCTCCTGGCCACGATGTGACCACCGTCACCATGGGAGGCGCCGTATCGGGGAAGAGACGAACGGGGATCTGCCGGTAGGCGACGAAGCCCAGCACGACGATCGCGAGCACCAGGGCCCACACGGCGTGACGGTTGCGAAGGATCAGCGCTGTGAGGCTCATCGGGACACCGCCAGGACCGGGAGCCCCACGTCGAAGCTGGCGACCGGACCAGTGGCGACGCGCGCATCGGCAGGCAGATCCGGCTCGACAGCGACCCAACCTCCCGAGCGCACCGTTGGGTGGACCTCGACACGCTCCAACGAGCCTTCACGCTCGACGAGAACGAAAGTCCCCGACGCATCTTCCCCGAGCGCAGACTCCGGCACCGCGGTGGCGTTGGAGACGGACTGACTGACAACGGTGACTTCCAGCGTCTCGCCGACCCGAAGCGCGAGCGATGACTCCAAGCCGATCCGAACCTCGAACAGACGAGCGGGTCCTTGCGCCCGCGGCGCGATCT
The DNA here is from genome assembly GCA_041389565.1 of Myxococcota bacterium. GTDB lineage: Bacteria > Myxococcota_A > UBA796 > UBA796 > JACKEQ01. Next base: position 89,381 of record JAWKRP010000024.1, on the reverse strand, counting down.
CGACGACGGCCCCCACCCCGAAGTCGGTGTGCACCGGGCTCCCGAGCTGGACATCGTGGAGGTCATCGGCCACGACCCGAAGCTTGAGCTCCACCCCTTCGCCCACGTCCGCGAGCGGCGTGCCCGGCATCACAGTCTGGCCGGGGTCCACGAGATAGGCCAGGACCACCCCGTCGAAGGGGGCCCGCTCAGACGAACGATCGCTGGCGACCGCAGCTTCGCGCTCCGCCGCCCGCGCGGCGTCGACAGCTTCACTGGCCACCGCGCAGGCCCGCTCGCTGCGTTCCAGTTGAACGGAAGGCAGGTCGCCAGACACCACGAGCGCTCGATCCGTGTCGCGCGTCGAGCACGCGAAGTCCCGCTCCTTCTCGGCACGTCGACGCTCGGACCGGACGCGAGCCCCACGGGCGCTGACGTCCGGGGCGGCCAGGCGCACGAGCACCTCTCCCGCCTCCATGGCGGCCCCCTCGACGGGCCCCAGGGTGCGGACGGTACCAGGGACCTGAGCCAGCAATCTCACCGACCGCGCCGGAACCACCTCGGCCAGGTGGGTCCTGCCCTGCATGAGTGGACCGACCCGCACAGGCTCGACCCGCACGGCCTGAGGAGCAGCAGCCCGGCCTGCAGGATCGGGTCCGGAGCAGGCAACGAGCCCGAGCAGGAGTGGCACCACAAAGCGAGCGCTTGCTTGAAACATGATGTACTCGGGGGACAGAAGGTGGAGAGGTTGACCAGGTCGCAGCGTCAGTTCGCGTAGATCACGGTCCGAACAGCGTTCCAGGCGTGCTCGATGCGGGCCGCGAGCTCGTCTGGAGATCCAGAGCGGCCGAGCGACGCCTGCATCGCGAAGGTGAGGAGGGCCCCTTGAACGAGCATGCTCATCGCCGGAATGTCGAGGTCGGCACGCAGCCTGCCCGTCGTCTTCAAGGCGCCGAGACGTTCGAGCAGGTAGCCGACGCTGAGGCTCCGCCAGCGCTCGACGCGTTGATGGCCCTCCGCTCCAGCCAGATGGAGGAGCTCGTCCGAGAAGATGAGGCGGCCCACGGACCCCTGCGCTCCCACGAAGGACGCACGGTGTCGAAAGAATGCCTCGAGATCCCCTGAAGCGTCTCCCGTGCTCACCAGGCCGTCCCGGATGCCCGCCTCGAGCAGGTCCATCGCCTCGAGAACGATGTCCTGCTTGCTGCCGAAGTGACGAAACAAGGTGCCATCGCTGATCCCGACCCGCGTGGCCACGGCACGTGTGGTAAACCCCGCCACGCCATCTTCGGCGATCGTCTGCAAGGTGGCCTCAGCGACCTGGCGGCGACGTGTCTCGTTGTCTTCGTAGTGACGCGGCATTTCAGGCTCCCGGGCTCAGGCAGGGCTCCGCAGCGAGGAGACCCCGGCCCATGCGAAGGCGGCAAGGATGGAGAGCCCGCCGACCAACACGAGGACAGGCGGGGCACCGACCAGTACCTCGGCGAGGATGCCGATGGGCATCAGGAGTCCAGCGAGAGCGAGACCCGCGATGGCCGATCGAGCTCGAACGCTCGTGTGGAGCTGGCCGACGACGAGCCCGATCACCACATTGAGGACAGAGAACAGCGCACCGTGCACGTGAGCGAGCCGTGCCTCGAAGTGCTTTCCGATGCCGTAGTCCGCGGCCCACTGCTGCGCGTCTGGCGCGAAGTCACGCAGGTAGATGAGGACGAACCCGTACACCATGAAGGCAGCGAGACCGAGAAGGCCCACTGAGAGATTCCATCGACCGGATGCGAGCGGGGCCATTTGACCTCCAAAGCGAGTGCTTGCTTGCAAAGCATATTGCTCTTGGCTGGAGTCGGCAAGGTCTTGCGGGGGTGCGCGAAGCCGTCACCAGTCGACGCGCTATCCCGAATCAGGATAGGGAGGTTCCAGTTTAAGCATGGAGCGTGCATGCCCCGCGAGAACCCCGCCGACGATGGAGCCCACCTGGACTTCGACGGGACGATGTCCTACGGCGACTACCTCCAGCTCGATGGCATCCTGAGCTCGCAGTCTCCGCTCTCGACCGCCCACGACGAGCTCCTCTTCATCGTGCAGCACCAGACCTCCGAGCTCTGGATGAAGCTCGCCCTGCACGAGCTGCGCGCCGCTGCCACCGATCTCGAGAACGACGACATCCGCCCTTGCTTCAAGAAGTTCACCCGCGTGGCTCGCATCTTCGAGCAGCTCAACTCCGCGTGGGACGTGCTGCGCACGATGACGCCCAGCGACTACCTGGCCTTCCGAGGCTCCCTGCAGAAGAGCTCGGGATTCCAGTCGTACCAGTACCGGGAGATCGAGTTCCTCGCGGGCAACAAGAACCCCGTCATGCTGCAGCCTCACGCGCATCGCCCCTTCATCCACGCTCGCCTCGAGCAGTGCCTGCGGGCGCCGAGCCTGTACGATCGGGTCACGCTACTCCTGGCACGTCGCGGGTTCGACATCCCGCCCGAGCTTCTCGAGCGCGACTGGAGCGTGTCCCACGTGTCCCATCCGTCGCTGCGGGGGGCGTGGCGACGCATCTACGCCGACCCGTCCGCGCACTGGCAGCTGTACGAGCTGGCCGAGAAGCTGGTCGATTTCGAGGACTACTTCCGGCGCTGGCGCTTCAACCACCTCGTCACGGTCGAGCGGATCATCGGGTCGAAGCGCGGCACCGGCGGAACCTCCGGCGTGGCCTACCTCGACCGCATGCTCGGTGTCGTGCTGTTCCCGGAGCTCTGGGAGGTCCGTGCCGACCTCTGAGCCTCGGCCGGATTAATGTGGTATAGATCACTCCATGTTCAGGTGTGCGGGTCGAATGGTGTTCGGGTGGGGGCTGCTCGCGGGTTGCGGAACCGGCGAGGGGAGCCCGCACACCGACGTGGAGCTTCCGGGCCACAACGAGTGCCTGCCCGAAGGCGAGGTCATGTCCGAAGAGACCTGCCTCGCCGTGGTCGAGCACGATGGCCGCCAGCCCACGTCGAGCTCGAATGTCACCGGTATCGCGCCCGATCCCGACGACCCGCGCCTCGACGACCCTGAGTACCAGTGGCTGGCCAGCGAGATCGAGCGCTGCACGTGCGTGTGCTGCCACACCGCGTCCTACGGTGGGCCCGGCGTGCACCGGTGGAACTTCGAACACGCGCCCGTCTGGATCGACAGCGCCAACGAGTGGACTCTGTCGGTGTTCGTCGGCGACACCAACGAGTACGACCAGACACTGCCGACCGACGATCCGGAGCGCATGCGCGCGGTGATCGATCGAGAGCTCGAGCGTCGCGGCTACTGAGCAGCGTGCTCCACGCACACCCGATCGGCCTGGGCCTCGCCGAGCGGTACGTCGAGCAGGCCGCAGTGCCGCCCGCCTGCACGTGCTTCATGGAACCGGCATGTGCGGCAGACACCGAAAGCGACCCCGCCGCGAGCGGCGAGTAGCGCCCGCAGCAGGCCATCGAGGGCATCGGCTGTGCTGGCATCGGTCGGCGCGCCTTCGAGTGCAGGAGCGGGGGATGCCGCAGCCGCGAGCGCGCGACCCTCGGCGGTGGGGCGGAGGTGGACCACACGACCGTCTCCATCGTCGCGCACCCGGGTGACGAGCCCCTTTCGCTCGAGCGCCTTGACGGTCTGGCTGACGCTGCCCTTCGTGGCGCCCAGCCAGGCGACGAGTGCGGTGAGCGTGTCGCTGAAGCGGTTGGCCGTGCACAGGTAGCGGAGCGCATCGAGCTGCACGAGCTTGAGCCCGTGGTTGGTGGCGACCTCGCGTAGATCCTCGCGGAGCAGGTTGGTCACGCGGTCGAGCAGGAGCGGGAGTCGGTCCATATCAGATCGTATCGAGTCGAAATCAGTTTGACCACGCGCCGTTCTCCATATAGTTTTGAGTCGAAACCATCAGCCATCCCACCGAGGAGGTCTCATGTTCCCCGAAGGTCACCGGCTCCACGATCCGGAGCTGCCCCCCGCCACGCTCACCCCCACCGATCTCGACCGCATGAAGCAGGCTGTGCTGCTTGGCGACGACGATGTCGCCGCGTTGCGCCGCTCGCGGCCGATCCTCGCCCCACAGACCGACGCGATTCTCGACGTCTGGTATGGCTTCGTGGGGTCCCACGACTTCCTGCTCGCGTCGTTCAGCTCGCCGAGCACGGGCGCTCCCCAGGCCGACTACCTGGGCCGGGTGCGCGCCCGGTTCGGCCAGTGGATCGTCGACACCGCAGCTGCCGAGTACGACGCAGCCTGGCTGGCCTGGCAGCTCGAGATCGGACGACGTCACCACCGCGTGGGGAAGAACCGCACCGATGGCGCCGACGCGGCACCCATCGTCGAGTACCGCTACCTGCCGCTGCTCGCCCAGCCCATCGTCGATACGCTGCGTCCGTTCCTCGAGGCGGGCGGAGACGGGCGTGACGCGGTCGATGCTATGCAGAACGCCTGGCGAAAGTCGGTGCTGCTCCAGGTCACGCTGTGGAGTGAGCCCTACGTGCGCACCGGAGACTTCTGATGCTCGTCGGTGCCTCTGGCGCGCAACTCGCCCCGGAGCTGGAGGTGGAGCGCTGGTTCGGTGCGGCGCGGCCACTCTCCACGCTCCGCGGCAAGGTGGTCGTGGTGCACGCGTTCCAGATGCTGTGCCCCGGGTGCGTGCTGCACGGTGTTCCCCAGGCCGCCCGCATCCACGCGCACTTCGCTGGCTCCGACGTCGTCGTGCTCGGGCTGCACACGGTCTTCGAGCACCACGCCGCGATGACGCCCACGAGCCTGGAGGCCTTCCTCTCGGAGTTCCGGGTGCCCTTCCCGGTCGCTGTCGACGCGCCGTCCGAGCGCTCGATCCCGCGCACCATGCACCGGTACGGCTTGCGAGGCACGCCGTCGTTGCTGCTCATCGATCGTGAGGGCCGGCTCCGGGCCAACGTGTTCGGGCGCCCCGAGGATCTCGCCGTGGGGGCCGCGATCGCGCAGCTCCTCTCGGAGGAGGCCGGCTGCGACGCCGACGGGTGCGCTATCGGTCCGGTGTAGCCAGCAGGCCTTCGAGGGCGGCCACGGTCGCGGTCGGAGCGGTGCCCAACCCCTCCTGCCGGTGCGCGATCACGCCCGTGCGGTCGAGCACGTGGATCAGGTTGGAGTGGGCGAAGTCGGACTCGCTCACCCGCTTGTACTGGACGCCCAGCACGGCGGCGAGCTCGCGGACGTCGGCCTCCTCACCCCGCAGGACGCGCCACCCGTCTTCGTCGATCCCGGTCTCGTCTGCGAACTTCGCCATCCGCTCGACCGTGTCCCTCGCCGGGTCGATCGACACCAGCACGAAGCGCGTCTCTTCGGCCCTCTCCCCGAGGTCTGCCTGGATACGCCGCATGTCGCCGACGATCCGTGGGCAGGCATGCTCGCAGTGGGTGTAGACCATGGCGAGCACGACAGGCGTCCCCCCGAGCTCCTCGAGTGACACCGTCTCTCCCTTCTGGTCGGTCCAGGTCGACTCGAGCTGGAACAGCGACTGGCCTGGCACGACCTCACCCGCCGGCATGTCCGGGTGATTCGCGTGTCCAGCGTGGCCGTGGTGGGCATGCGGGTCTTCTCCCACCGCCGCGGCGGGCTCACCGGGTGCTGCCTCTGGGGCGGAGCTGGGCGAGGTGGAGCATGCGAGCAGCACGCCCAGGAGGGGCATCATTCTGAGTCCTTTGCGCAGCGGAAGCCGAGCGTCTTCATGGTGTGGCGCGCTTCGAGGCTCGAGCGCGTCGCGTAGCGGACGAAGGCTGCGTAGTCGGCCGGGTCTACGGCACCGACGGCGCCGGCAGCACAGAACAGCTTCCGGTCGATGCTGCCGTCCTTGCGGGACTCGCCCGTCCCGATCACGCTGTTGAAGTCCTCGACCCACTCCCAGACGAGCCCGTGCAGGTCGTGTACGCCCCAGGCGTTCGCGGCCTTCGTTCCCACGGGCGGAAGCGGCAACGAGCCGGGCGCGGCGTACCAATCGAGTATGAGCCGCTCGAAGCCCGGCGTGCCAACGGCATCTGTCGAGGTGGCGTTGGCGCGGGCGACGTACTCCCACTCGTCGAGAGTCGGCAGCCGGGCTCCGCGGGCCCGGCAGTACGCGCGGGCCGCGAACCAGGAGACGTGGGTGACCGGGCTGTCGGGCGGTGCAGCCGCCCCGGGCTCCGAGTCGCCCTCCCAGTGCGACAGGTAGGACGTCTCGGCGAACAGGGGCGCGATCCTGGAGCGGCTCCACTTCGGGTGCTTCTGCACGAACGCGGCGTACTCCCGGTTCGTGACGGGAAAGGCGTCGAGCTCGAAGGCTTCGACGGCGACGGAGGTCTCCGCCTCGCCGTACAGGGGCGTGTAGCGGCCCCGGTCGATCGGGACCATCGGCGTGGCATGGGCCAGCGCGACGATCGTTCCGATCACGTGCCCTCCGGCCCCAGCACCTTCTCGACGTGCTCGCGCGTGACCTCCGTGCCGTTGTTGTCCCACTGGCTGTAGACGTACGTGAGCACGTTGGCCGTGTCTTCGTGGGAGAAGGCGAGCCGCGGCATCACGCTGTCGTAGGTCTCTCCATTCACCGTGATCTCCCCATCGAGCCCGTTGGCCACCACCCGGATGGCGCGGTCCACGTCGGCGTTGAGGTAGTCGGATCCCGCCAGTGGCGGGAAAGCGCCCTTCATTCCCTTCCCGTCGATCATGTGGCAGGACGCGCAGACCTCGCGGTACTTCTCCTGTCCGTGCGCGATGCGCTCGTCCCGCGTCTTCGCCCGCGACACCGGTGGCTCTGCGTCGGGCATTCGCTGCACGGCGCTGCCCTCCGGCAGGTACACGTCCTGAGAGACCTGGCCGGTGTAGACGCTCGGAGTCGCGTCGCCCTCGACCTCGATCTTACCGATGGCGCCCTTGTTGAAGGCCCGGAAGATCGCGTGATCGACCAGAATCAGCTCTCCGGGCGCCTCGACCTCGAACTCGACGATGGTCGCGCCGCCAGCTGGGATCAGCGTGGTCTGTACGTCGTGGTTGACGTTCGAGCCGCCCTCGACCCAGACGCTGTCGAAGATCTCGCCGATGACGTGGAAGGACGACACGAGGTTCGGGCCGCCGTTCCCGACGTACAGGCGCACCGTCTCGCCCTGGCGCGCGATGAGTGAGGTGTCACCGGTCAATGCGCCGACCTTCCCGTTGAAGAGCACGTAGTCGGGCTGCTCCTTCAACGCCTTCTCCATGTCGAAGGGCTGCAGACCGCGGTCTCCGAAGCCACCGAGGGTGTAGAAGTCGCCCTGCATGACGTAGTACTCGCGATCGACCGGGGGCAGGCCATCGGGAGGCTCGACGAGGATCAGGCCGTACATGCCGTTCGCGATGTGCATGCCGACGGGCGCGGTGGCGCAGTGGTACACGTACAGGCCGGGGTTGAGGGCCTGGAACGAGAACACGGTCTCGTGTCCGGGTGGGGTCAGCGACGAGGTGGCCCCGCCACCCGGCCCGGTGACAGCGTGCAGGTCGATGTTGTGGGGGACCTTGTTGTCGGGGTGATTCTTGAGGTGGAACTCCACCATGTCGCCGTGGCGGATGCGGATGAACTGGCCGGGCACGGAGCCGCCGAACGTCCAGAACATGTACTCGACACCCGGGGCGATCTCCGACACCTTCTCGACCACCTCGAGCTCGACCACGACGGTCGCAGGATCGCGGTCCACGGGTGGGGGCACTTCCGGGGGCGAGGTGAGGACAGCATCGACCTTCGCCTCGGGCTTCTTGTTCGAGGGCGCGGCGCGATCGGCCTGCGCAGGCCAGGAGAGGTCGGACTCGGCTTCGGACGCCGGAGGTGCCGGCGGGTTGCAGGCGAGCAGACTGGACAGGATGACGAAACGCACGTGACGTGCTCCTCGGATGATCGTGGATTCAGGTGAAGGCGGCGTCGCGATCGACCTCGGCGGCGATGCCGAAGCCGTACGATTCCACCCAGCGCCAGGCGCCGACGACCGAGACACCTCGGTAGTCGTTGTAGCCCCGGGTGTTCCAGCCATCGCCCCGCTCCATCGCCTGACGCGCCATGAGCGTGAGCGGCCAGGTCTCGAGAGGGCCGTCAGTGGGCTCGGCGACGCGAATGCGCAGCGGGGTCTGGCTGTCGTCGTCCGGGAGCAGGCCGGCGGCGAACAGGTGGTCGGGAAAGCGGCTGTTCGACAGCATCAGGCCATCGCGGTCGAAGGCGTAGGTCTCGAAGCTCGGCAGGGGGCCGGGCTGACCCAGGATCCGCAGGAAGTCGGTCTCGGCGTCGAAGGAGAGGATGAGCAGCCCCTCTTCGCCCACGGAGGCGCCGGCCAGGACGACCAGCGTGTCCCGTCCCTCGTCGAGCGGTAGGGGCAGGGACGTGCTGGCGCCGAGGTCTGCGACCCTGCGGAAGAAGGCCGAGAGCGCAGGACTGGGCAGTGGGGTGATGGCACCGCTGCCCCAGGTCCGGTCTGTTCGTGTGAGCTGCCAGCGCACGGCGCCGAGAGCGAGCCGATGCTCCTCGAGCGCGACCTGGAGCCGCAGCTCGGCGTCCTGCCAGCTCGTGTCCGACCGCCTGACGGCGCGGACAGGCTCGGAGTCTGCGATGCGCCTCACCGCATCGGCCACGTGGTCCATCCAGGTATGGAGCGCCTCGGTTCGGGCGTCGACCATGGCGTTCAGCAGGTCTGCGACCGTCGCTGCAGGCAAGGGGCTCGCGACGGGCTCGGTGGCGGGCGGCACAGCGCGCAGGAAACCCGGACCACCGATGACGACCGGACAGGGGACGCTACGCACCAGCCGCTCTGCGAAGCTACGCCAGAGGGCTTCGGAGATGAAGTCCCTGGGAGGCTCCTCGACTACGAGCAGATCCACCTCGTGACCCTGGATGAAGCGGGAAACGAGCGCCTCTGGCTCGCCGATCTCGTGGCGATGGCGAAAGCGGACACCGGCCTCGGATGGTCGCTGCGCTGTGATCCAGGACTCGGTGTCGCCACGCGAGATCTCGACCGCCGAGTGCAGCATGCCCTCCCCGTCCGCGAACTGGAGCGGAAGCACGTGGAGGAACAAGAGCACGGCATTCGCTCTCTTCGCGAGCCGCGTCGCCAGCTCCAGGGTGGCTGTGTGCAGGGAGGGCGCGGTGGTGACGAGGACGACGTAGTGCTCCTTCATGGCTGCTCCCTCTTCGGTGTGACCAGGCCCACCTCGGTGGCGATCGCGCGCACCCGGACATCATGGGGCTCCATGGGCACCCGCTCGGCGCGTTGGCAGTCGAAGGCCAACATGACCGTGGGAACGCCGAGTCCGCTGAGTGTCCGGTCGTAGAACCCTCCACCGTAGCCCAGGCGCGCTCCCGACTGGTCGAACGCCAGACCCGGCACCACCACGAGGTCGAGCTCCGTCAGCGGGGCGCTTGCAGCGTGCGCCCCTGGCTCGAGCACACCGAACCGGGAGCGCTCGAGCTCGGTGCCGGGGTCCACCCAACGGAACCGCAGCGCCTCGCCCAGAGGAGGGGTGAACGGGAGCGCCACCCTGCGTCCGGTTCGCCAGGCGGACTCCAGCAGGAGCTGGGTGGAGATCTCATCCGGCATCGAGTGGAACAGTGCGACCCGCTCGGCTCTGTCCCACGACGGGGTGGCCATCAACGAGGCGCACGCCCGCCGTGACTTCGCTGTCCTGGCTTCGGGGCCGAGGGCGGCGCGGATGCGGGTCGCGCGCTCTCTGAGGGCTTGCTTGTCGAGCCGGGTCTGTTGGGTCATCCCGGTCTCCCGTCGGCGCGGGGAGCGAGCAGGATCGGTGCGTACAGCACGGCGTAACAGAGAAAGCCGACCGACCAGAGCGCGGCTGCGGCCATATACCAGCGCACCGCCGTGGCCGGGTCGACCCAGGGAACCACGAACCGGGCTACTGCCGCCCCGAGCACGGCCCCGAAGGCCACGCCCATCTCCGGACCGACCTGGATGGGGCGCCCCGTGTGCCCCAGACTGACCCGCGCCATCATGCCGATCGTGAGGAGCCCGATCCCACCGACCGTGACGAGGTGAAGGGGTGAGGAACCCACCGAGACTCCGAGGAGGGGCAGCGCGGCCGTGAGCAGGCCCAGGCCCACCGCAGCGTGCCCCAGGTGGAGTACCCAGAGCAGAGGCCGCGTCAGCACTCCGGCTGACCACCAGGCACCCATCCGTGCGAGCACCACGAGCCCCGCGACGCCCCCCAACGCCTGAACCGCTGGCGAGGTGGACCAGTGCTGTAGCGTCGCCACTCCGGCAGTCGCCACGACGGCCAGGGAGTCGAGCAGAGGCCATTTTCCGACGCGATCGTCCCCGGTGGCGTTGCGGGTGAACATCGGCACCACCCGCCCCGCCACGACCAGGATGATCACCGCGATCACGTGCACAGCGACCCGGTGGGCGGTCGTCGCAAGCCCCGGCCACAGCCCCGCCACATCCGCATAGACAGCCAGGTCGGCGGCCCACAGGGCACCGAGCAGCGCCACGAAGGGGAGGTTGCGTCGGTTGCGCGCCGCCCACAGCGGACGCGCGATTCCCACGGCCACCAGGGGCAGGAACGCGAGATCGAGCACGGGCCCGAGCCATCCCGGCCCCCACATCGCGATGCGAGCTGCGAGCCAGAGCCCGGCCAGGGCCAGCAGCGGCCACCCGCGCACCGTCGGCTCGCCCGTCCAGTTCTCGACGGCTGTGAGCAGGAACCCGGCGATCACGGCCACCGTGAAGCCGAAGATCATCTCGTGGGCGTGCCACGTGACCGCCACCAGGGGACCGCGCGGTGTCGGGCCCCCGACGAGCATCCACACCCAGAGAGGCGCGACCGCCACTGCGAACAAGGCTGCTCCGAGAAAGAGGGGGCGAAACCCCTTGGCGCTCAGGGTGGTCATGGAGCCTCTTCGGGCTCGAAGAGGTTCTTGGACAAGTGCTCGCGCATCTTGCGGGCTCGCCCCACGACGTAGGTCGCCGTGTAGCTGTCGAAGTGCTCCCGTGCAGCCTCCTCGAACAGCTCGAGCCAGCGGTCGAAGTGGGCCGGCTGGATGTCGTGGATCGCACGATGACGCGCGAGTGGGTTGCCTCGATAGAGCGGCTTCTGCAGGAGCATGGTCTGCCAGAAGGCCACCATGCGCCGGAGGTGGGGCTCCCAGGCGTCGGAGCTCGAGCCGACATGGCGCTCGAAGATGGGGCAGAGCTCAGGATCCGCACGTATCTTTCCGTAGAATGACCGCACGAGTGCGTCGAGGGACGCGTCGCTCATTCGGAGCTTAGGACTGGATTCTGTGTTGCTCATCGGACGCAGGAGCCATCATTATGGTATTCGAGTCACCACATATCACGAGGCCTGCCCTGGTCGTCCAACCGGCACCTCTACGATGCGACGACGGCGCGGAGGAAGTCCGAGCTGGTGAGGATTCCCACCACCCGTCTCCCCTCCACCACGGGAAGGCATCCGAACTGGTTGTCGAGCATGGTGGTGGCAGCGCCCGCGATGGGCGTGTCGGCCTCGACGGTCTCCGGGTACGCCGCCATCACCTCGCGAACGCCCTGTGTCCCGAGACGTGCCAGCACATCTTCTGGCCCATCCGGATGGGCGAAACCGCCGGTGCGGAGCACATCGCGCTCGGAGATCACACCCACCAGCTCGTCCCCGTCCACCACGGGAAGGTGCCGGAACCGGCCCCGGTCCATCAGGGCCCAGGCATCGAGCAGGGTCGCCTCCACGTCGATGGTGGCCGGGTCTGCGGTCATCAGGTCTCGTACAGTCGACATGTCTCACCTCGGGTAGGGGTTCAGGCCGTGAGCCGGTCGTACACGCGGCCCAGGGCCTCGGGCAGCCGCTCGGGGTCGGGAAGGACGGTCCAGCGTCCAGGGCCGAGCATGGTCGGGAGAGCGTGTCGGGCGACCTCGTCGATGGCCAGCGCGTGCACGCCGATACCCAGGTCGGTCGCTTCGTCGAGCGCCCGCTTGACGTCGCCGGTGCCGTATCGCCCTTCGTAGCGGTCGAAGTCGGTGGGTTTGCCGTCGGTGATGAGCAGCAACAGCTTGCGCCGTGCGCGGTGGTGCTCCAGCAGGGTCGTGGCGTGACGGATGGCCGGCCCGATGCGGGTGTAGCCCTGGGGAACGAGGTGCTCGAGGCGTGCCTGGGCTGTGCACCAGGGGTCGTGCCAATCGCGGACCGTGAACACCCGGATGCGGTTGCGGGTGTGCGATGCGAACGCCAGGATCTGCAGGGCGTCGTGCAGACGCTCTGTGACTTCGCCGAGCACCAGGACGGCGTCGCGCGCGATGTCGAGCACCCGCCTGCCTGCGATCCAGGCGTCACTCGACAACGAGATGTCGAGCAGTACCGTGGTCGCGACGTCTCGGTGGATCTCTCGCCGGCGCTGGTAGAGGCGGTCGCTCGGCTGTTGACCGGCGCGGTAGGTAGTCAGGGCGTCTACGGTCGCGTCGATGTCGATCGTGCCGTCGGTCTGTCGGGTGACCGTGCGGCGCTCGCTGCGGTGGGCCAACAGGGCTTGGTGGAGCCGGTCGACGAGGTGTCGCTGCCGGATCAACGCGGAACGTGCGACTCCAGTGGAAGCCGGGTTTCCCATGGGTGTGGGGTACACGGCACACCAGGCTGCCCGGTACCGGCCCGCGGCCTGGTCCCACTCCGGGTAGGTGACATGGGGGGCATCGCCCACATCTCGGGAGACATCGGGGATCTCGACCTCGACGCCGACGTCGGCCCGGAGCACCGCGGTGGTCTCGGGTCCGCCGCGTACGAGATGGCCGAGGTCGACCTCTTCGAGCGCGTCCAGGTGGGCCTGTAGGTCGTCGTCTCCGTCGAGCTGCCGGAGGTGTCCGTTGAAGCTCTCGAGCAGCTCCACCTTCTCGAAGCTGTGCAGGGGGAGTTCCCGCTCCTCTTCCGGCCGGAGCGGCTGTAGCGTGACGTCCTCGATCCCGAGGGTAGCGACCTCGGTCTCCACCGCGCTCGGTGGGCCCCCACCGTCGTCGATCGCCAGATCGTCTTCGAGCAGAGGCACTTCCAGCAGCCGCCCCCAGAGCAGGCACGCCCCCGACTCGGGATCGGGGGGCTCCACCCAGTCCGTCAGCTCCCGGCAGGCCTCCGCGAAGCGCGGCAGCTCCTCCTCGAGCAGCTCGCGGGCCCGCGCTGCTGTGGCGCGGGTTGCCTCGGCACCGACGTGCTGGGGTCGAAGCCGGATCATCGTGGCATCGAAGCACACGCGCACCACGTACAGCGCCCGGTTCACCTCGGCGTCCGGCGCGCGGTCGATCGCCTCTGGCAGGAGCAACGTGGTTGCGCGGATCCCGCCGGCGCCACGCGAGGCTTCCAGCGTGACAGGGCAGCCAGCGAGCATGGAGGCCAGGGTCGCGAGCCGCGGGTGGTGATCCTCCAGGCGGGCGGCCACAGCGGGATTCCAGCGGGGTGGGGGCTCACCGGCAACCCCCCTCCACAGGGCTCGCAGCGCCTTGAACACGCCGAGCTCCCAGTCGAGATCGACATCCGCCGGGTTCATCAGAACACCAGCTGGATGAGGTCTTGTAGGGCGCCGGCTACCTCGGGGTCGTCGGTGAGGGGCTCGATGAGGCCCACCCGGCACGCGAGGCGTGGCTCGAGACCACTCTCGATCAGCCGTGCGGTGTGAACCAACAGGCGAGTCGACGGAAGCTCGGACAACCCGAGATGCTCGAGGGCCCGCACCTTGCTGGCGAGGGCAGCGAGTCGCTTCGCCGTTCCCGCCGCGGCGCCCGTCTCGCCGACCACGATCTCCGCCTCGACCGGAGCATCGGGGTACGCGAACCCGAGCGAGACGAAGCGCTGCCGTGTGGACGGCTTCATTTCCTTGACTCCGCGCTGGTAGCCCGGATTGAAGCTCACCACGAGCACGAACGACTCGGGGGCGGTCAGGACCTCGTCGTGACGGTCGAGGAACAGCTGGCGTCGATGGTCGGTGAGGGGGTGCAGTACGACCACGACATCCGGCCGGGCCTCTGCGATCTCGTCGATGTAGAGGATCGCCCCCTGACGCACGGCTCGGGTGACCGGACCGTCTTCCCAGACGGTGTCGCCGCCGCGGATCAGCCACCGCCCGAGCAGGTCAGGCGCCGCGGTGTCGTCGTGACAGGCGACCGTCACGAGTGGACGGTTCAGCCGGGCCGCCATGTGCTCGACCAGGCGAGACTTGCCGCAGCCGGTCGGCCCCTTCAGGAGCAGCGGGAGGTGGTTTGCTGCCGCATGCTCGAAGACCGCGCACTCGTGTCCGGTCTCCCGGTACCAGGGAAGCGCGCTCACTTGGCAGGCTGCGCTGCGGGCGTGTCAGCCGCAGTAGTGGTGGTGTCGGCCTTCATCGCCAAAGGGGTGCCGTGGCGGACGAAGTCCCAGATGAACAGGAGGATGCCGAGCGAGAACAGACTGGCCGCCAGGATGAGGGCCCAGAAGTGCACGGCTACGGCGTCCTGGACGTCGAGGAAGTCGAGCCCGATACGCCGCTCCAGGTAGACCTGGGTGACCCCCGCGACGGCGAAAGCGGCCGTCATCGAGAGCATTCCGGTGTTGGCGACCCAGAAGGCGGCCTCTCCCACCCAGCTGCTGAAGAACTTGCGACCGGTCATCTCGGGCAGCGCGTAGCTGATCATGCCGAACACGAGCATCGCGTAGGCGCCCCAGAACGCCAGGTGCCCGTGCATGGCGGTGACCAGGGTGCCGTGGGTGTAGAGGTTCACGGACGGTAGGGTGTGGGCGAATCCCAGCACACCCGCACCCACGAACGAGAGCACGCCGCAGCCGACGGACCAGAAGAGCGCCACGCGGTTCTCGTGGCGCCGCCCGCCCCGCCGCGCCATGGTCACGACATAGAGCGCCATTCCCAGGAAAGCGAGAGGCTCGAGCGCCGAGAAGATGCCACCTACGGCGAGCCAGTACTCGGGTGCGCCGATGAAGTAGTAGTGGTGGCCGGTGCCCAGGATGCCCGAAAGGAAGGTGAGCCCCACGATGATGTAGAGCCACTTCTCGACGACCTCCCGGTCGACACCGGTGAGCTTGATCAGCAGGTAGGAGAGGATTCCCCCCATGATCAGCTCCCAGACGCCCTCGACCCAGAGGTGCACGACCCACCAACGAAAGTACGAGTCGAGCACCTGCGACTCGAAGTAGATCATGCCCGGCAGGTAGAGGAGCGCTGCGGCGGTGAGGCCCGTGAGCAGGGTGAGTGCTGTGGTGGTGTAGCGACGACCCTTGAACACGGTCATGCCGATGTTGAGCAGGAACGCGAGCACGTTCACCACGACGAGGTAGTCGAGCGGACGTGGGATCTCGAGGAACTTCCGCCCCTCCCACCAGTTGAAGTGGAACCCGATGAGCGCGACCACCGCCACGACCACGAGGGATCCGAACTGCAGCCAGCCGAGCGGAATGCTCCAGAGCTCGCGATCGGACTCGTCGGGGACGATGTAGTAGGCCGAGCCCATGAACCCGGCGAGCAACCACACGACGAGGAGGTTCGTGTGCGATGCGCGCAGTGCGTTGAACGGGATCCATGGGTGGAGCACGTCGAGGCCGACGTGGGCGAAGGCCATGAAGAAGCCGTACACGAGCTGCAGTGTCAGCAGGAGCATGCAGGTCGCGAAGAAGGCCCAGGCGATCTTCCAGGACTCGAACTTGAGGGTGTGCACGTGACCTCCGCGCGGTCTAGCTGTCGGCCAACAGGAACGCGGTCAGCGCGTCCAGGTCGGCATCGGAGAGCTGCAGGTTGGGCATGGTGGTGCCGGGCTTGACCTTCGGCGGGTCGGCGAGCCAGGCCCGCATCGAGGCGGCGTCGTAGCGCTCGGACACGTCGTCGAGGGCGGGCCCGACGGTACCGCCGCTGCCGTTCAGGCTGTGGCACGCCGTGCAGACTGCGCCGAACACCTCGGGGGCCTCGGGAGCCGCAGCCGTTGCGACGACGGGGGCAGCCCCCGCTGGGGCGAGATCGGGGTCGGCGGGGAACCCGTTGGTATCGATCTCACCGACCCAGCCGAAGAAGGCGATGAGGGCATCGATCTCCTCCTCGGTGAAGTCGTACTTCACCATCCGGCGACGACCGGGGAACATCGCCTCCGGGTCTTTCAGGAAGATCCGGATCCACGGCGCGCCCCGCCGCTCGACGACCTTGGTGAGCTCGGGCGCGTAGTAGGCCCCTTCGCCGAGCAGGGTGTGGCAGCCCATGCAGTTGTTCTCGTCCCACAGGTCTTTCCCGTGGACCACCTCGGCGGAGAGCAAATCGGCGTTCGACCTCTCCGGTACCTGCCGGATCGTGTCCACCGTGAGGAGGAGGAAGACTCCCGAGAACCCCACCGTTGCAGTGACGTAGAACAGCCTGGCCTGGGACTTGGAGAGCACGTGTACCCCTAATCTGGATATCAGGGTCTAGATATTTATTGATGCTGGAGCGCGCGGGTATCACGCAACGACGTGTTGCGTCATCTCACGAGGTGGATTCGACCTCGTCGAGGTGGGTACGCTGGGCCCAGTCGAGGAAGCCCTGCCGAGCGATCTCGTAGGTCTCGTGAAGTGCGCACGGACGGTCGTAGTCGCACTCTTCCCAGCCGAAGGCACACCGGTTCTTGGGGGGCAGAGCGTCCACAGCGGCGAGGATGCTCGCGAACGCAATCTCTGCGGGAGGTCGCGCCAGACGAAAGCCGCCACCCTTGCCACGCTTCGCGACGAGGAGCTCACCGAGCACGAGCCTGCGAAGGAGCTTGGACAGATAGGGGGCGGGAATGTGGGCCCGCTCAGCGATCTGCGCCGACGCGACCGGCTCCCCGTCAGCTCTTGCCACCACGGCCATCGCGCGGAGGGCGTATTCGGCCGTCTGGTTCAGCAGCATCGCAGAAGTGTATCGCGGGCGTCATTGTGGTATTGGAGATACGGATTCAAACACGACAAGGGATGACGACGGTGCAGCTGACCGACCACACCGACATCGGCCTTCGGGTGCTCATCCTTCTCGCCGCTGCGGCGCCAGAGCGGTTGTCGAGCGCGGAGCTCGCAGAGCGCCACGGTCTCTCGCACACCCATGTGCAGAAGGTCGTCCAGAGCCTCCAGTCCAGCGGCTTCGTCGAGACCTTCCGTGGGCGCGGTGGCGGGGTCCAGCTCGCCCGTTTGCCCAGTGACATTCGGGTCGGTGAGGTGGTGCGAGCGCTCGAGCCCCACCTCGACTTCGTCGAGTGTTTCCGTCCGGGGCAGAGCTGCTGCAAGCTCGACGGGGGCTGCTCCCTGACGGGCACCCTCGTTCGGGCGAAGTCAGCGATGCTCGCCGAGCTCGACCGGACGTCGATCGCGGACATCGTCGAGAACAGTCCCGCTGCGCACGCTCTCGCGAAGTAGGGCCGTGGACCATGCGCCCAGGGTCGCGCCCAGAGCCATGCCGGTCGTCATCGTCCAGTGTCCGCTCTCAGTGCCGATCAACACCGAAGTCGCCACCGCAGTCTGCTCCCCGACCAGCATGCCCATCAGCGTGCCCACGTGGGTCAGGAGAGTCGGTCGCGAACCCACCGTCCGACAGGCCCAGGTACACCCGAGTGTGCATCCTGTCACCATACCCAGCGTGGTGAGCGACCAGCCCATGGTGTCGTGGCATCCTCCGCCGAGGCCCAGCGCGTGGTCGCCGACGGCTCCCAAGGCCATGCCCGCTCCCCCGAGGGACAACGACGCGAGGCCGTGTCGAATGGCGGTGACCCTCCAGCCAGCGACACAGACGAGCCCAGCGACCACTGCACCTGCTACGGAGCCCGTGGCCCAGCCCTGAACCAGACAGCACATCACCAGGATCGCTCCGGCCGCCTTCATCGTGCCCCCTGCGGGACGGCGAGAAGGGTGACCATGAGGCTGGTTCCTCCCATGATCCCCGCTGCGACGACTGGATGGAGGGCTCCCGCAGCCGCTGCGCTCACTCCGATGACGTTTCCGACGAGCGAGAGCCCGAGCAGTCGACGGAGGCGGACTCGAAGCGCGCGAGCGCCGCGAATCGCCTCTGGAAGGGCGCTCAGTGTGTCGAGAGAGAGGTCGGCCGTCTCTCGCACGATCGCACTGGCATCGGGAGCGGCGATCGCGACGTCCGCGCTGGCCATCGCGGGCAGATCGTTGGGGCGATCCCCGACGAAAGCGACCTGCGAGACCTCTCGAAGTGCCACGACCCGGGCGGCCTTCGCCTCAGGGGACGCGCCTCCCTCGAAGGGGATCCCCAGGCGAGGGTCCACGGTGTCTCCGGTGAGGAGGTAGGGCGTTGTTCCGAGTGCGCGCAGCGCTTCGATCATCGCGGGCACGCGCGGTCCGATTCGTTCTGTGATGCCGAGCCGTCCGCCATGTCGCCCGTCGATCCACACGTCGAGGTCTCGGCGGTCGGTACAGGGCCGCACGGCGACTTCGTGCCAGGCACCCTGCTCGTGGATCCGAGCCGCGACGCCTCCCGAGGGCAGCCGTCGGGCTCCCTCCAGTCGCACGGTCGGATCGACGTGGGACCAGAACACGGCGGCCACGGGATGGTCGAACCACTGCTGAAGCGCGCCCATCCAGGTCGAGGCCCTGGTCGTCTGGGGGTCGTGCTTCCTGAGTGTGAGCTCCGTCAGTGTCCCGGTCTTGTCGAGCACCACGGTGCCCACGCTACCGAGCGCCTCGAGCGCCGCGGGTCTTCGTACGCGCACTCCGTGCCTGGCGAGCTGTCCCGCCGCGGCCCATACCGCGACGGGCGTGGCGAGACCGAACCCGCAGGGGCAGGCCACCAGCAGCACCGCGGTGGCGACCGAGAACCCCTGCTGAATGCCCGAAGCCAGACTCCAGCCCACCCCGGCCACCAGCGCGATGCTGGCGACAGCGGGCGCGAAGACGCCGGCGAGCTTCCCCGCCATTCCGTCGTCGATCTCGGTGGAGAACGCCTGGAGGAGGACCGCCCGCTGGGCATGGAGTGCTGTCGTCCCCCCCTGATCGACACGGAGCCGAATGCCCCCTCCGCCCACCATGGCTCCAGCGGGCACACGAGCGCCGACCTCGATCGCGATGGGGAGCCGATGTCCGTCCACGCCGTCGGTGCGGATCCAGCCATGGCCAGCGACCACCTGTCCCCCAGCGGCAGCTCGTGAGCCCTCGTGCACGACGATCAGATCACCGGGCACGAGCTCCCCCACGTCGACGCTGTCGAGCTCTCCTGCGACCAGACGAAGGGCCTTCGACGGGTACAGCTCCTCGGCATCCACGCGGTCCAGAGCAGCAGACCAGAAGCGCTCCTTGACCCGCAGTCCGATGGCGTGCACGCACAGCACGACCGTGACCACCTCGAAGAAGACCGGCCCCCCGAACAGCAGGCCGAGCACGGAAGCGCCCAGTCCGCCGGCGAGCGCGAGCGCGAACATCGCCTCCAGCGTCGCGCGTCCCCGCTCCCAGGCTCGGCGTACCGACACGGCGAGCTCCGGCCCGAGCAACGCGACGCCCAGCAGAGTCAACACGACGACCGCCACCTGAAGGCGCGAGCTGGCCGCAACGTCGAGCACCGACAGGTTGATCGCCAGGCTCAACACCATGACCTGGCCGCTGATCACGACACCGAGCCCCAGGCGCATCCAGTCGTGGAGGCCGGGAGCGGGCAGGCACGCGCAGGCTACAGCTCCGCTGCGGTCCACGGGCTGCTCCGGTCGTCGCTCTCACGTGTCTTTCCCACCTCTTCGGGCGAGATCGCTCCTGCATCGTTCGACCAAGCGCTGCGCACGAATCCGAGCACGGCTGCGATCTCCTCGTCGCTCATCGAGGTACCCCAGGCGGGCATCGCACCGTTCCAGGTCTGTCCCGCGACCTCGATCGGGCCGGTGAGGCCATGCAGCACGATGCGGGTGACGGTCTTCGGATCACCGGTCACCCACTCGGACCCATCCAGCGGCGGCGCCAGCCCCTGGAGCCCCTTGCCGTTGGCCTGGTGGCAGGCCGAGCACCGACCCTGGTACAGCGTCTCGCCGAGTGCGGTCAGATCGTCGCCTTCTCGGGTCTCGTCCAGGGTCGCTGCAGCAGTGAGTGGCTGCATATCGGCGCGGGTGGTGTCGAAGCGGGCATCGTAGCGCCCGAGATACCAGCCTCCCCAGGCGATGAGGAGCACGAACGCCAGCCCCATCCAGACGGGCACCGGCTCGCGTCCCTCGAAGGGTTCCTGACGTTCGCGGAGCACCGCCTCGTGGATCTCCGCTACGTCGAGGTCGTCGGGCTCACTCATCGCTGCCTCCGGTGACGTCGGGCGCCTGCTTCAGGGCCTTGAGGTAGGCGACGAGATCGAGGGCCCGTTCGGTGGGCACGACCGCGACGCCAGCGGGCGTGGCGCCTTCCGGTAGGGTCAGCGCGCCTTCGGCCGGCTCGGGCACGTGATCGAACAGGAACCGGAATGGCGGCATGTTCGATCCCGCCGAGGTGAGCTGCGGGTCGTAGAGGTGCACCAGGTGCCAGGTGTCGCTCGGTTGACGGCTGCCGACATCGGCGAGGTCGGGGCCCGTTCGCATCGTGCCCAGCAGCGGCGGAGACTGCCCCACGTAGTCGATCGGGAGGCTCCCGCGTCGCCCCCAGCCGCGTTCCTGATCGGCTCCGAATCCGACAGGACGGACCTGCTGGCTGTGGCAGTACATGCACCCCAGATCGCGGTAGGCCTCTCGCCCACGCCTGGCGCTCTCCCCCAGTGCCTCGGGGTATGCGCTTCCGTCGGCGAGCGTGGTGGGTTCGGTCTCGATTCCCAGGGCTGGGATCAGCACATACCCGGTGAGCGAGAAGCTCACGGTGGCTAGGGCTCCCAGCAGGAGGGTTCGGGGCTCGATCACGCGCCACCTCCGGCGGGCTGCCCCAGCAGCGTTGGGGCTCGGTCTTGGGAGGGGCCACCGAACACCGTGCCTGCCACGCCGGCCGCGAACGCCAGGTGGGCCACGGTCAGGGCCAGCCCGGAGATGCTCCGCGCCTGCAGCCACGGCATCGTGGCCTGCACGACCTCGAGGAAGGGCACGCTCGCGTCGGCGAGTAACAGGCCCTGTTGGATCCCCCCGATGGTCAGTGCGACGAAGTAGACCCCGATCCCGATCGCGGAGCACCAGAAGTGCACCTGGATCAGCGCGGGCGATGGCCACTCCCGGCCCGTGAGGCGCGGTAGCACGAAGTAGTACGCCCCGAACATGATCATGCTGAAGAAGCCGTACATCCCGAGGTGGGCATGCCCAACCGTGTACTGCGTGAAGTGCACGACCTCCGACATGCCTCGCAGGGCCTCGAACGAGCCCTGGACGCTGACGACGAAGTAGCTCATGCCTCCGAACACCACGAAGCGCAGGGCAGGGCTGGTGCGAAGCAGATGGAAATGCCCGCGCATCGTCATGTGCTGGTTGTAGGCGACGGTAGCGACCGGGATGAGCATCATCATGGACGCGACGATGCCCACTGTGACGGCCCACATCGGTACCGGGCCCCCGACCAGGTGGTGCAGCCCCGCCCAGTTGTAGAACAGCGCCAGGGCCCAGAACCCGACCAGGGACAGGTAGTAGCTGTGGATCGGGCGTCCGATGACCTTCGGCAGGACGTAGTACAGCGTTCCCAGCGCGATCGGGGTCACGAACAGGCCGAGCACGTTGTGCGCGAACCACCAGTTGGTCATGGACTGGGCGACGCCTGTGAGGACACCGCCGTGCAGTCCGATGTTGGCAGTCAGGTACAGGACCGGGAACCAGACCATGACGGCGGTCAGGTACCAGAGCGAGACATAGATGTGCTCGACCTGTCGCCGCACGAGCATGTCGATGGCCGCGATCGCGACCGCTGCGAAACAAACAGCCAGGCACAGTGCGATCGGGAGCGGGAACTCGAGCCACTCCACGGACGTGGAGTAGCCTGCCAGGATCGCCGAGACGCCCAGAGTCACCAGCGCGTTCCACACCCACCCGACACCCACCAGCCATGTGGGGCCACGGAGCGGAGCTCGCGTGAGCCGTGGAACCAGCCACAACAGGACCCCGAGCGCGGCCATCGCCGCCCATCCATAGGCGACGGCGTTGAGGTGCGCGGCGCGTACCCGTCCGAACGTCAGCCACTCGGCATCTGCCATGAACTCGGGCGAGTGGAGCTTGATCGACGCGATGAGCGCCAGCAGTGAGCCCAGGAGCAGCCAGGCGACCGCGCTGACGAGGAAGGTCAGCACGGGACGCCGACAGCTCGCGTCGAGCCTCGCCAGGAGCTGGGCGTGATGCGCGTCAGCCACCGTGCACCTCGTCGGTCGGCTCGTCCCAGAAGATCGAGCGTGCCCCCGCGTCGAGCTCGCGGAACTGCCCGGCCACCACGGACCACGCGAACGTTCCGGCTGCCACGGAAGCGAAGATCGCCATGGCGGTGACGATCAGGTACGCGTAGAGCACGGGGCCTCCTCACGGTGGCCCTTTAATAGGATGATTTTACTCCAAATAAAGCGGCCGCAACATCACGCTGCTCTGTGTCGATGGGGCTCCTGCGAAGTGGCTGGCTCCGGGGGCGGCGTGCCTTCACTCGGGCTCCCTCGGCGCCGGATCGTAGGCGAGGTTCTGTCCGAGCCACCGCTCGACCTCGCCGACCTCCATGCCCTTGCGTTTCGCGTAGTCGACGACCTGATCCCGACCCACGTTGCCCACCCCGAAGTACCGGCTCTCGGGATGC
The DNA here is from genome assembly GCA_041389565.1 of Myxococcota bacterium. Lineage (GTDB taxonomy): Bacteria > Myxococcota_A > UBA796 > UBA796 > JACKEQ01. The sequence continues at coordinate 66,746 of JAWKRP010000024.1, read as the reverse complement.
GCGTAGTAGACGCCACTGACGCTCGAGGGAGGCCACATGGCGCCGGTGTCGGTCAGGCGGGCACCGATGGCGGCCTCCACGTCGAGCAGGCGCCACAACGTTCGTTTCTCGGTGTGGTCGGGCTGCGCGGGGTAGCCGGGAGCAGGTCGAATTCCCTGATAGCGCTCGCGCACGAGGTCCTCGACCGTGCAGGCCTCGTTCGGGGCGTAGCCCCAGATCTTCATACGCACCTCACGATGGAGCCACTCGGCCGATGCCTCGGCCAGACGATCCGCGACGGCCTTGACGAGGATGGCCCGGTAGTCGTCGTGCTGTGCCTTCGCCTCCTGCACGAGCTCCTCCACACCGTGGCCCGTGGTTGTCGCGAACAACCCGATCCAGTCGTCCGCCGGTGCCACGAAGTCCGCCAGGGCGAGGTTGGCCTTCCGGTTGGTTGCGTGCTGCTGGCGTAGCGTGTGCAGCACCACCGCTCCCTGCGGCGTCTCGAGACAGAGGTCCTCGTGCGTCGAGCGATGAGCGGGAAACAGTCCAACCACGCCAGCTCCTCGGATCCGTCCGGCTGGGAGCAGTTCGTCGAGCAGCGCGTCGGCGTCCGAGAGCAGGGAGCGAGCCTGCGTACCGAAGCGCCGGTCTTCGAGGATGCGAGGGTACGTCCCGCGAAGGCCCCAGGCGTGGAAGAAGGGAGTCCAGTCGATGATCTCCCTGATGGCGGTCAGGTCGTAGTCGATCCTGGTGATTCCCGGTCGGCGGGGAGTCGGCGCACTCCACGGTTCGAGAACGGGTCGGTTGGCACGGGCCGCTTCGAGCGATGCGCGCTCCGGAGCGGGCTTCTGCCGATGTTGTTCACGGAGCGACGCGTAGTCGGCAGCGACCTCGGCAGCGTACGCAGCTCGCTTCAGAGGACTGGAGAGCGAGCTCACCACTCCGACCGCGCGAGAGGCGTCCGGCACGTACACCACCGGTCCTTCGTAGTACGGTGCGATCTTCAGCGCGGTGTGCGCACGGCTGGTGGTCGCCCCGCCGATGAGCAGAGGAAGGCCCAGCCCGCGTGCCTGGAGTGCGGTCGCGAATCGCTGCATCTCGTCGAGGCTCGGAGTGATGAGACCCGACAGGCCGATGATGTCGGCGTCCCACTCCTCGGCGGCATCGAGGATGGATTGTGCGGGAACCATCACGCCCAGATCCCGCACCTCGAAGTTGTTGCACTGCAGGACCACGCCCACGATGTTCTTCCCGATGTCGTGCACGTCGCCCTTGACCGTCGCGAGCACGATGCGGCCTTTCGACGAGCCGGCAACCTTCGAGGCCTCGATGAAGGGCACGAGGTGTGCGACCGCCTTCTTCATGACCCGTGCGCTCTTCACCACCTGGGGCAGGAACATCTCGCCGGCCGCGAACAGATCACCTACGCGTGACATCCCATCCATGAGCGGTCCCTCGATGACATCGATGGGCTGCTCGGCCAGCAGGCGCGCCTCTTCGGCGTCCGCTTCCGCGTGATCGGCGATCCCGTGCACCAACGCGTGGGCGAGACGCTCGGCAACCGGAAGCGAGCGCCAGGCGTCGACCTCTCCGGGGTTGCGGTCGTGAGCCTCGGCCGTATCGGCGATCTCGAGCAACCGCTCGGTGGCATCGGGTCTGCGGTTCAACACCAGATCCTCGACTCGCTCGCGAAGCTCCGCATCGAGCTCCGACAGCACGGGCATCACGCCCGCGTTCACGATGCCCATGTCGAGGCCCGCCTCGATCGCGTGGTACAGGAACACCGAGTGGATCGCACCGCGGACGCCGTGGTTGCCGCGGAAGCTGAAGCTGACGTTGCTGATGCCGCCGCTCGTGCGTGCGTGTGGCAGGTCGGCTTTGATGCGCCGGACGGCTTCGATGAACGCTACACCGTAGTGCGCGTGCTCCTCGATGCCGGTCCCGATCGCGAACACGTTCGGGTCGAAGATGATGTCCTCCGGAGGGAAGCCCACCGCCTCGACCAGGATCTGGTAGCTCCGACGGCAGATCTCGACCTTTCGGTCGACCGATTCCGCCTGGCCGCGCTCGTCGAACGCCATCACGACGACCGCGGCGCCATGGCGACGGATCTCCTCGGCCTGTGCGATGAACGCCTGCTCTCCCTCCTTCAGGCTGATGCTGTTGACCACGCACTTGCCCTGGAAGCGCCTGAGGCCTTCGAGCACGACCTCGAACCTGGACGAGTCCAGCATCAACGGAACCGCTGCGATGTCGGGTTCCGCACCCAGCAGATCCACGAAGCGTGCCATCGCCGCCACTCCATCGAGCAGGCCCGCATCCATGTTGATGTCGACGATCTGGGCGCCGTTGTGGACCTGCTGTCGCGCCACCCGGAGGGCAGTCTCGTAGTCGTCGTTCTCGATCAGCCGTCGGAACCTGGCTGAGCCGGTCACGTTGGTGCGCTCGCCGACGTTCACGAACAGGGAGTCCGGCCCGAGCTCGAATGCCTCCAGCCCGGACAGACGCAGGCGACGCTCGATAGTGGGCCGTTCTCGCGGCTCCTCGCGGCGAACGCAGCGCGCGATGGCCTCGATGTGCTCTGGCGTCGTGCCGCAACAACCGCCGACGACGTTGACCAGACCCGTTGCGGCGAACCGACCCAGGATGGTGGCCATGGTCTCCGGAGACTCGTCGTACTCGCCGAGCTCGTTCGGCAGGCCTGCGTTGGGATGAGCGCTGACGTAGCAAGGCGCGATGCGCGCCAGCTCGGCGACATAGGGTTCGAGCTCCGTGGCGCCCAACGCACAGTTCAGGCCGATCACGTCGGGTCGGGCGTGCGCCACGCTGTTCCAGAACGCCTCGACCGTCTGTCCCGACAGGGTTCGCCCAGACCGGTCCGTGATGGTCCCCGAGATCCAGACCGACAAGTCGAGGCCCCGTCCATCCAGGACCTGACGCACGGCGTAGATCGCTGCCTTCGCGTTGAGGGTGTCGAACACGGTCTCGATCAGGAGGATGTCGGCACCGCCATCGATCAGCCCCTCGGCGGACTCACGGTAGGCACCGACCAGCTCACCCCAGGTGATGTTTCGGGCCCCTGGATCCCCGACGTCGGGCGACAGCGATGCCGTTCGGCTCGTCGGACCGAGCACCCCAGCCACGAAGACGTCGCTTGCCGACTCGTCTGCGACGCGCCGAGCCAGACGAGTCGCTTCGAAGCACAGCTCGCGAGCGTATTCCTCGAGCCCGTACTCCGCCTGGGAGATGCGATTCGCATTGAAGGTGTTGGTCTCGATGACCGTGGCGCCCGCCCGCACATAGGCTTCGTGGACCTCGCGGATCAGCTCCGGCCGGGAGAGCGTGAGGGCCTCGTGGTTGCCTTGCAGATCGATGGGCCAGGCCGCGAAGCGGCTGTGCCGGAAGTCTACTTCGGTGAGGCCGCGTCCCTGGAGCATGGTGCCCATCGCCCCATCCATGACGACGATCCGCTCCTCCAGCAGCTCTCGAAGTCGCCGAACCCGATCCGTAACCATGTCACCTCCGAAAAGAGGAACGGTATATTCCAATTCAATCGGCAGCGCCGCTCGTCTTCTCGGGCCAGTAGTACGAGTCCGGGGTCGGACGATGGCCGAACACGGCGGTGCCCACGCGTACCAGGGTCGCGCCCTCTTCCACGGCGACCTCGAGATCCTGGGACATGCCCATGGACAGCTCGGTGGCCGTTCCGTGCCCACGGGAGACGACAGCGTCTCGGAGCTCGCGGAGCAGGCGAAAGCAGGGCCTGGCCACCTCCGGCTCGGCACCCAGGATCGCGATGGTCATCAAACCGCGCAGGCGCAGGTGCGGGCTCCGGTCCACACACTCGACGAGCTCGAAGACCTCTTCTGGGCGGACGCCGAACTTCGTAGCCTCGCCGCTCGTATTCACCTGAACGAACACGTCGAGTGGGGAAGCGGGGTCGACGTGGCGCTCCAGCATCGTCACCAGCCGCACGCGGTCGACGGAGTGGACGGCGGATGCCCATCGGAGGGCCTGCTCGACCTTGTTGCGCTGCAGGTGGCCGATCATGTGGACCTCGACATCTCGAAGTCGTGGGTGGGCGTACTTCGGCCCGGCCTCCTGGACGCGATTCTCGCCGAACAGCGCATGCCCCGTGCCGAGAGCCTCGAGCAAGCGCTCCACCGGCACGGTCTTGGTCACCAGCATGAGCTGCACGGAGTCGGCCGAGCGCCCCGACCGTTCGCATGCCCGCTCGATCCTCGCTCGCGTCTGGCGGAGCCCACCCTCAATCGCTTCCATCGTGCCCTCCTGTCACCAGCACCCACCCGATCCCGCCCACTGCTGCCAGGAGAACCCCAGTGCCCCCGATCGCAGAGACCTCCCAGGTCCACGCCCCCGCCGCGAACGCCTGCGCCACCAACGGTGCGCACAGCAGTACGACCGCCCCGTGATGCAGCCACCAGAGTGGGCTGTCGGGGTTCAGCCGTTGCAGACCCGCCATCGACGGAAGTGCCACGCTGAGGGCGGCGAAGTGGATCGCTCCGAGCACCACGGGGCGAACGTTGGGAAGGACCCCCGCGGCCATCCCGACCACGCCCAGGCCGAGCGCGCTCCACACGACGCGCAGATGGAGCGGCACCCCCTCGAATCGCCAGGGCAGCAGGAGAATGCCGAACACAGCCAGGCCGACCAGGGCGACGGGGTGTGGCCACACGCCGAGGCCGAGCGAGCCCAGCACACCGGTCGCGAGCAGCAGTGGCCAGAGGCGGCGGACCCGGAGCACACCCAGCGCTGTGGGCAACACCACGAGGAGCAGCAGCGCTGAGAGGAAGGTTGCGACCCAATGCTGCGCCAGAGCGGGCTCGACCCGGGTGAAACGCGCGACGAATGGCACGCACGCGAGAGCCAGGATCATCCCGGGGAGCAAGCCCCCCAATGGATCGGTCCACTGGCTCAGCCGCTCCCGGGTGGCCCAGGCGGACCACAGCCAGATGCCGCCGACGACCGTGCTGCCCACGATGGCCTCCGGAGCGTAGCCAGCACGCAGGAAGCCCAGCGTCGCGAGGATCACGAAGCCGGCGTAGACCGCGCACGTCGCCAGCGAAGGCCAGCGCAGACCGGTCGACGCCCAACCGAGCCAAGCCAGTGGAATCAGGACGCCGTAGTACGCCAGGTGAGCGTGCGCGTGTCGGAGCTGGGCGAAGTCCCACACCATCGGCACGCGACCTGCGAGGGCCCACCGCATCGCCACACCTGCCAGCAGTGTTGCCACGAGTGCGACGGCGATGGCACCCTGTGTCGACCGGGTCCGTATGGCGTCCGATTTCGGCATCGTTGATTCCAATATTCTTCGCGCCCGGCCCCTCCGGGTGGCTGCACCGATCTGTTGCTCTTCCGGGCCTACCAGCCCGACCATCCGACCCCGTCCTCATCGATCTGGCAACCTCGGGCCAATACATGGATGGCTCGATTCCAGAGGTGGCATGATGTCCAGACCTGACCCCACGTTCTCCGAGGCCCAGGGCGAGATGGGAGCCCGTGTCGTCCTCGTACCGCTCGACGGATCCAGTCATGCTGATGGTGTGCTCGCACAAGCGAAGCCGCTCATGGAGAGAGCAGATCTCGAGCTCGTGCTCTTCACTGCCGTCGATCCGATTCCGAACCGGTACTCGCTGCGTCCACTGCGAAGCGAAGACGCCGTCCGCGTATCGCACCACGTCGCGCAAGCGAGAGCACACCTCGACGAGCTGAGCTCGGTGATGCGGGCAGAGGGGCGAGCTGTTCGTACCGAGGTTCGGGTCGGTGTAGGTGCGGATGCGATCCTGTCGATGGTGGATGCGATCGCCCCGGATCTGGTGGTGATGCGGTCTCGCGTCGGACGCGGCGCGGCCTGGCGCTTCGGCAGCGTCTCGCGCCGTGTCCTCCGGCACTGCCCGGTGCCCCTGTTGTTGCTGGCACCCGAAACGCCGCCCTCCGAGATCTCCAACATCCTGATCCCCCTCGACGGCAGCGAGCGTTCCGAGCGGGTGCTGCCTCATGCCATCGAGCTGGCCAGTGCTTTCGACGCCGCGATCACACTGTGCAGGTTCGCTGCGACCGCCGAGGAGTTCATCGATGCTCCCGAACCAGGCCTGGCCACTCCGGAGCGGCTTCGCGCCACACTGTCCAAAGCACGCGAGGTGATCGAGGACAGAGGGTTGCGCGCTCGGGTGCGGGTTGGCGTCGGGGATCCCGCCACTCGGATCGTGGAGATCGCCGAGGAGGAGGGGGTCGACCTCATCGCGATGGCGACCCACGGCCGCTCGGGATGGTCACGGTGGCTCTTCGGCTCCGTGGCCGATCACGTGTTCTCGGTGTGCGAGCGGCCACTCCTGGTGGTGCGAGGTGCCGCGCCAGCCGAGCAGACCTGAGTCTCGTCAGCCGACGGGCAGCTCGCCAACGTGTGTGGTCGAGGCTGCAACCGCTGTTGCGGGGGTTATCTGGAACTCGGACATACAGAATGTCCGAACGGGAATCCAGGAATGACGAACACGTGGTTTCGGGTTGTATTGGGCGATCCACTGCTCGAAGCGGATGCGTTCGCCCGCTTGCGGTCGCTGTGTCGCGAGCGCGATATCCGCTGTGAGCACGAGATCCTCACGCGGCTGGAGTCTGCGGGAGTGCACTGCGTGGCGGTCGCCTATCTTCCCAGACGGCTCCACGAGCTCGCCGCCGAGCTACACGGCGAAGAGGTGCCCCGGACCGACCAAGTGGAATGGATGACTCCACTTGTTCCGGATGGAGAAGGGGCTTAGGCTCTACTCCTGACCCTCTGGAACCGGAGTTCCTTGTGGCTGCCACGACTCTCGACGAGACGCTTCCCGAGATCCTGATCACGGAACGTGACCACGAGCGCCTGATGCGTCTGTTGGGCACCCTCCCACCACGGCATGTCGTCGGAGATCTGCTGCGACGCGAGCTCGACCGGGCCGACGTGGTCGAGAGTCACGAGATTCCCAGCGATGTCGTCACCATGCACTCGCACGTCGTGCTCGAAGATGCCGGAACTCAGAAGCGCCACACGGTCACGCTGGTCTATCCAGGGGGGGCGGACTTCCAGCAGGGCCGCTTGTCCATCCTCGCTCCGGTGGGGGCGGCGCTGCTCGGACTGCGTGCGGGTGCCGAGATCGCATGGCCGATGCCAGATGGGTCCAAGCGCCTGGTTCGCGTGGTCTCCGTCGACTGGCAGCCAGAGGCAGCGGGCGACTTCTCACTCTGACCCGTCCAACCACGAGGAGGCTCTCATGCTCACACCTGCTCGACTCGTCAGCCGCGATCCTCGGGCCGCCCGCGTGCTTCATCGATACGGCATCGAGTTCTGCTGTGAGGGCGGCAGCGCCGACCTGGCGGAGATCTGCAGCACGCGAGGGCTCGACCTCGAGGCGTTGCTCGCCGAGGTCGACGCCAGCCCCACCGTGACCGAGCCCAACTGGGCGCAGGCTCCACTCCCTGACCTCATCGAGCACATCCTGGAGCATCATCATCGACCGCTCGACACCGAGCTTCCGCGTCTGCAAGGCCTCGCGAACAAGGTGGTCGGTGCACACCCCGACCACGCCCTCCAACTCCGAGCTGTCCAGGCGACCCTCGACGAGATTGTCGCCGACCTGCGGCAGCACATGCCGAAGGAGGAGCGTGTGCTGTTTCCCCTGATCCTCAGCGGCCGCGGCGCGATGGCGGCGATGCCGATGTCGGTGATGGAGAGCGAGCATCGCCGCCTCGGCGCTCTCCTCGAACGCCTGCGTGAGCTCACTTCCGACTTCCGTTGCCCGCCAGGGGCGTGTCCGACGTGGAACGCATTGTGGGCCGGGCTGGATGCACTCACCGAGGACCTGCATGTGCACGTGCACCTCGAAGATCACATCCTGTTTCCGCGAGCCCGAGAGTCCAAGTGAAGCGGGATCCGCGTCTGCGCGGCCTGTCCGAGGACCACCACCACGCCCTCTTCCTCGCACGGAAGATTCGGCTCGCCCTGGAGGCGGGCGAGGGCAAACATGCCGAGGAATTGACCGCCTCGGGCTGGACGGAGGAGCTCGCGCCCCACCTCGAGGCGGAGGAGGAGGTGCTGGTGCCAGCGATGCAGGCTGCGGGGATGCATGTTCTCGCGGCCCGGATCTTGACAGACCATGCTGCGCTCTCTGACGCCAGAGCGCGCGGGTTGGCCGGTGACGCGGAGCAACTCGCACGATTCGCCGAGGTGCTGGTCGAGCACGTGCGCTTCGAAGAGCGCGTGGTGTTTCCGGCGGTCGAGGAGGGCCTCTCGAACGAGGCGCTGGCTGCGGTGTCGGCGCGCACTCCGTGGGGACGACGGTGACCTCGAGAGCATCACTCCAGCTCCAGCGGCCACGCCCGTTGCTTCACAGTGACGTACCGGCGTGCCTTCAGATGCACGCTGCCGCACCTCCGGTCACCCGATAAGCGGCATTTCAAGGGGATCGGCGTGCCCCGAGACCACTTCGGGAGCAGGAAGTCGCTGGTTCGAATCCAGCTACCCCGACCACATCAGAGCCCGCCTCCCGAGTGGGTTTTCGCAAGACGCCTCGATCTTCGGATCGGGGCGTTTCTGCGTTTGTCCCGCAAACTGTCCCGCACTTTGTCCCGCAGAACGCTCTCGGGGCGTGCTGGAGGGGTCCGCCGCTGTCCCTCCTTGGAGGTGGCCCGTCGGTCTGGGGAGGTGCCACTGCGTGTGCACGGATCGCTGAAGGGCCGCATGCTGTCGGCGAAGTACCCATGCTGTCAGCGAAGTACCCATGCTGTCAGCGAAGTACCCATGCTGTCGGCGAAGTACCCATGGTTGTCGCGGATGTACCAATGGCTACCGTGACGATCCGTCTTCGACCCCTCCCCGGCGACTCGCCGACTTCACAGCACGCAAGACAGGGGCATGTGGAGAGCATTAGGCTGGAAGGGGAGCGTTCAGGTGGACAGACCCCAGATCAGAGCCGATTCCTTCCACGTCGACGACCTGGTCGCGCGAGCGATGCAGGGTCGGATTCGGGTGCCACGATTCCAGAGAGGCCTGAAGTGGCGGGACACCGACGTGCAGAAGCTCTTCGACAGCATCCACCGTGGTTTTCCGATCGGCACCCTCCTGATGTGGAAGCGCCAGGCGCCCAATGAGCCGGTGTCGTTCGGGCCTGTCGAGGTCCCGGCGAGTGCAACTGATGATGCGTGGTGGGTCGTCGATGGACAGCAGAGGCTGACAAGTCTCGTTGCGGGCCTCAATCACCCCGACCCTCACGACCCGGACGACCCGTTCGTCGTCTACTACGATCTCAAGGCGGAGGATGGGCAGCCGGAGTTCTTCCGGCCGCATCGGCTTCGACGGCGCACGCCCTACTGCATTCCCATCGCCAGGTGCCACAACCCGGCCGACTTCCAGAGCTGGCTGTTCGACTTCGTCGAAGAGACGGGTGAGCGGAGCTTGATCGAGCGCGCGAGCGATGTGGCCACTCGCATCCGGAACTACCGTGTCCCCGTGTACGTGGTCGAGACAGACGACGTCGATGTGGCACGGCAGATCTTTCTCCGCACCAATCGCGCCGGCCGCCGCATGGACCTTCATGAGGTGTTCGCCGCGCTCGCTCCACCCAACCTGGACACGGCCAGTCGTCCGGAGGCGATCGCGGAGCGGCTCTCTGCCGCGTTCGGACCGCTGGAGGCGAACGTGGTGGCGAAGGCAGCCAAGGCGCTCGTGAGTGACGATGTGACCCACATCGAGAGTCATCCCGAGGTCGCCGATGCCCGAAAGTGGATGGCGGATGCAGAGTCCGCACTCGGGAGAGCACTTCGGTTCATTCGAGAGTGTGGCGTGCCCCACACTCGACTCTTGCCATTCGTGCCCACACCGGTCGTCACACTGGCCCGCTTCTTTGCCCGGCATCCCCAGCCCTCGGCTCGCAACTTGCGGTTGCTTCGCCGGTGGCTGTGGCGCGGCTTCTTCTCGGACGGCCTGGCTTCTGACGCGAAGACGTTCCGTCGTGCGGTCGTGGCCGTCGGTTCGGACGAGGACGAGTCGGTCCAAGCGCTTCTGGCACAGGTCTCGAAGCAGCCTTCCTACCAGCTGCCTGCAGAGTTCGACGCCCGGAACGGCGCAGCCCGGCTTGCTGTGTTGGCCCTCTCCACCCGAAACCCGTGGCCGCCGTACTCCGGCCCGTCGCAGCTCGTTCTCGGCGAGGAGGTCGAGGTGCCTGGTGAGGTGTTCGACTGGCTCCAGCTCCACGGATCCGATGCGTTCTCCCACCTTCGCGGTCTTCAAGACAATCTGCCCGCCGCTCGCTTCCTGACTCCGGGCGTGTCCCCGGCGCGCCTTCGGGACAGTCTCGTTGCCTGGGCTCAGGAGGACCTGGAGCATCCGGCGCTTCATTCCCATCTGGTTCCCCCCGAAGCGGCGCAAGCGCTCCTGGACGGAGACATGGAGCGGCTAGTCGAGGTACGCACGCGAGCGCTGCTCGATGTGCTCGATGCACTTCACGCCGCCATGGCAGAGCCGGAGCACGCGGACCGCGCGCCGTTGTCGGTGGCACTCGCATGAAAGGGCGTGCGCTGACCGTCGGGCTCCATGCGGAGGCTGTGGGGCACCTCTGGGGCGACGAGACCCACACGAACTTCTCGTTTCTCCAGCGCTATCTCGATGCTCCGGACCGATCGGTGCTCGGACAGTACTTCGAGGACCGGCTTCACAAGACGACCCGGCGCGTTCGAGGCATGCACCCCTGGTTCGAGAACCTGCTTCCAGAGCACGGAGGCGCACTTCGGGGGCGGTTCGCGCGTGCCCTCGGGATCGATCCGGACGATAGCTTTGCGCTGCTCCAGGCCCTCGGAGCCGACCTTCCCGGGGCGGTCCAAGTCGCCGACGATGGGGACGAGCCAACCGACGAGAGTCGCGTGGTGGACGAGCACCCGGCTGACGTCCTGGCCACCACCCGCTTCTCGCTCGGCGGGGTTCAGCTGAAGTTCTCGATGTCCGGAGACCCCGCTCGGTTGACCCTCGGGGTCCTAGATGACTCGAGGGACCAGTGGATCCTCAAGATCGGTTCGCCAGCGTTTCCGAGGCTCGCGGAGAACGAACACGCGATCATGTCCTGGTGTCGGGCGTCAGGTTTCGACGTACCCGAGACACGGGTCGTGGACGTGGGTGTCCTGCCGGATCTCGGAGCTCTCCCTGAGACGCCGACGGGTTTCCTCGTGCGACGCTACGACCGAGTCCCCGGTGGGAGGGTCCACCAAGAGGACTTCGCTCAGGTCCTGAGTGTGCGGCCTGGTCGAAAGTACGATGCCATCGACGCCGCGGGACTCGTCGACCTCTCGGGGCAGATCCTCGGCCGGGCGGGGGCTGAGGAGACCATCCGTCGCCTCGCCGTGGTCGTCGCGACGGGAAATGCCGATGCCCACCTGAAAAACTGGTCGTTGGTGTATCTCGACCGGGTCCAGGCGAGTTGGAGTCCGCTGTACGATCAGGTGGCGACGATCGCGTACCCCTCAATCGAACACCGACTGGCCCTTCGAATTGGGCACGCGAAGCACATGAACGAGGTCCGTCTCGATCACCTCAAGTGGGTTGGGGAGCACGCAGGGCTCGAGGGTGGCCGCGTGGAGGAGCTCGTTCGGGAGACGTTGACCGCCTTGGCTGCGACGTTCCGGCAACTCGACTGCATGCCGGACGATCTGGCCGCGGTGCTGAGTGCGCACTGGGAGACCGTACCCATGCTCTCTTCCTATCACCTGGAGTGACCCCGAATCTGTCCCGCGGAAGGGGTTCCAAATCCTTCCTCTGCGTGACAACGCCTTCCTCGAAAGCCCTGATTGTACCGGTATCAGCGTAGCCTAGGTGAGCTTCGGGAGCAGGAAGTCGCTGGTTCGAATCCAGCTACCCCGACCACATCAGAGCCCGCCTCCCGAGTGGGTTTTCGCAAGACGCCTCGATCTTCGGATCGGGGCGTTTCTGCGTTTGTCCCCCTGGCTGTCCCCATCAGTCCCGCTGGAAGCGTAGCCTTTCGACAGATTGTGCGGACCGGAGGGGTCGATGCCTCCGCCGATGGGAAGGTGGCACGCCTTTGCGGTGTCTGGCGACCCCGGCGGGTACGATGTCGCCAGGAGTCCTTGCATGCTGTCCTTCCTCGCCGGACTGGCGATGGCGTCTACCTGTCCTGCCGATTCCGTCACCGTCGATGTTCCAGCCTCCGATCGCTCGAGGTCCGCGTCTCAGTCGCTGCACTTCGATCACGGGCATCTCGTGCGGTGGGAATCCAAAGACCTCAGCGGCGAGGTCTTGTGGGAGGTGTCGGGCAAGCCGCTCGGATGGGCATCCCCCAAGGCCGGCGGCGGAGAGCAACGCTTCGCCATCACCAGGGAACAAGGGCGTATCCAGGCGATCGAAGACCGTGCTCCGGGCTTCGAGATGACCTACACCTTCGCGTGGGACAGGGACGAGCGCGTCGACACGACGCCGTGGTTCGCGACCGAAGACCAGAGCACCCTCCACGTCCTGCACCTGCTCACGTCCTGGCCCGCCACGATCGGGATCGGCGGAGGGGTGGGGCAGGCGACCGTAGCGGTACGCGAATGCCACGAACGCCGTGGATGCACCGACCTCACGCTGCAGGCGACCTACGACACGCGAGGCAGGGCGACGGCGTTCGACTGGACCCGTCGCGGGGTTCGCGAGATCACGCGCCTGACCTACGAGGAGGACCGCCTCGTCGAGGTCGTCGTCGAGTCCTCCCGCAACGACGTGCTCCTGAGCACGTCGCGTCGCGTGCTCACCTACGACACCACGGGTCGGCTCGCCTCCCACGACTGGCGGACGACGGATGCCGACGGAGCCGAGGACACGCGCCACCACGCCACCATCGTCGAAGAGCCTCGTGGGCGGAGGATCGACTCCACGTTTCACGAGGCCGGGAAGCCCGTCTCTCGAACGGAGACCCTCCTCGGACCCTGCCGTTGACGCGACGGTCGTAGGCGACGCCCGGCGCCGGACTCCCGTGCCCGCACCCGCTGGGCCGAAATCGGCCCGAATCTGGGCCGGTCCCTCCCGGCAGGCGCGGTAGAAGCCCGCCATCCACGAGGGCGCATGACCGGACCCACCCCCAGGAGCACCCACCCGGGCCGCTCGTGCTCCCGTCCGAGCTCTCCCGTGATCTCGTCGACCAGCTGGAGGCGCGCGTCCGCGCCGCCACCCGGTCTCCCCTCGTGCTGCGCGGGTCGCCCGCCGTGTTCTGCCAGGGCATGACGCTCCAGCCCGTCGAAGACCCCCGGAGCGCCGCCGAAGCCTTCGCCCGCCTCATCTGATGGGCCTCGTCCCCGGGATCGTGCACCCCTACATCGGCCGCCGGATCGGCAGCGCTGCCGTGCGCCGCCTCGCCCTCGGAGGCCCCAGCCTCGATGCCTGGACCGCCGAACGGCTCGGCCTCGTCGACGAGGTGACCGACTCGCCGGATGCCGCGCTCGACCGGCTGTCCGCCGCCATCGGACGCCTCGGTCCCGACGCCGTGGCGCGCTACCGGGCCCTCTCCGCCGAGCTCCCCGCCGGCTGGGCCTCCCGGGCGACCGACGCATTCCACGCGGCCTGGACGGGCCCCGAAGCCCAGACCCGCATGGCCCGCTGGCGGGACGGCCTCGCGCCGTGGCTGGACGACCCGTGGACGTCCTGATCACGGGCGCATCCCGCGGCATCGGCCTCGCCCTCGCACGGGCGACCTCCCGGCGGGGGGACTCCCCCCTCCGGCGCTGGCCGCGCTTCGAGCCCACCTCGCAGACCGCCCCGCGGTCGTCGTGGGCTGGTCGCTCGGCGGGCGCGTGGCGGGAGGGCTGGCCGGGGGTCCCGGGGTGCTCGATGCGGTCGTCGTCGACGCCACTCCCGACGATCCCCGCCTGCCCGAAGGGCTCGATCTGGCCTGGCTGTTCGCGGGGTCGATCGCGCTCCGCGCGTCCAGTGGGGGCCTGTCTCGCGACCGGGTCCACGCGCTCGGCCTCCGGCGGGCGCTCCGGCACGTCCTCGAGCACGCGATCGACGCCGGGTTCCTGCCGGCCGACACCCCCGAGGACGCCATCCATGCGCGCTACGACGCGTTCCGGCACGGCCTGGCCCACGCCGTCCGCCAGCACGCCGTCGACCGCGGGTGATCCGGGCCGAGCGGGGGCTCGTCGGTCCGGACGCCTGGCCGCGCTCGGTGGTCGTGCCCGGCGACCACTACTCCCTGTGGACCGAGGGTCTCGAGGCTCTCGGCGCCGAGGTCCGCCGGGCCGTGGAGGCACGGTGGACCTGACCGGCACCTGGACGCTCGTGCAGTGCACGTACACCCACCCGGACGGGTCGGTGACCCACCGTACAGAACCGCGCCCGACGGCGTGCTGGTGTACGCCCCGGACGGCGGCATGGCGGTCGCCATCGCGCACGCCCATCGCGATCCGCTCGGTGTGACCGACTTCCGCGGGGGCACGGACCGCGCCAAGGCCCGCGCGCTCGACACGTTCGCGGGGTACGGCGGAACCTGGCGGCTGGACGGCCCCTACGTCGTGCACACCGTGAAGGCCTGCTCGTTCCCGGACTGGCGGGGGGCCGAGCAGCGCCGCCGGGTCTCGTGGCGGGACGGCGCGCTCGTGCTGTCGACCGATCCCGTCGAGGTCGAGGGCGCGGTGCAGGTCGCGGAGCTGGTCTGGCAGCGGATCGACGATCAGAGCTTGCCCCCGAAGACCGGGAACAGGTTCGCCTCGCCGTAGTCGGTGACGCTGAGTCCCTTCAGGGTCGCCATGTCTGTGTCCGAGATCTCGAAGTCCAACGCGGCGTTGCTCGCCATGTGCGCCGGGTTCGCGGTCTTCGGCAGCGGGAGCAGGCCGAGCTGCAGCGTGTAGCGGATCGAGAGCTGCGGGACGGACACGCCGTACTTCTCGGCCATCGCGGAGACCGTGTCGTGCCCGAGCAGCGCCCCGTGGGCGATGGGCGAGTAGGCCTCGGTGAGGAGGCCCTTGGACGCGGCGTGCTCGATGAGCTCGAACGGGGTGTTGCCGATGTGGGCCAGCACCTGGTTCACCATCGGGTTCACCCGGGCGGACGCGAGGATGTTGTCCAGATCGGCCTCCTTGAAGTTCGACAGGCCGATGGCCCGC
This sequence comes from Myxococcota bacterium, assembly GCA_041389565.1. Classification (GTDB taxonomy): domain Bacteria; phylum Myxococcota_A; class UBA796; order UBA796; genus JACKEQ01. Next base: position 51,632 of record JAWKRP010000024.1, on the reverse strand, counting down.
AGCTTGCCGGCCTCGTACGCGTCTTCGAGCGCGCGCCACGCTTCGCGGTTGCCCTCGAAGCAGCGGTCCTCGTCGTCGCCGTACGCCATCCACGGCTGGGGGCTGTGGATGATCATCAGGTCGATGACGTCAAGCCCGAGGGCCTCGAGCGAGCCGTCGATGGCGGCGACTGCCCCGTCGTAGTCCTTGATCTCGGCCGCGAGCTTGGTGGTGACGAAGATCTGCTCGCGCGGGATGCCGGCGGCTCGGATGCCTTTCCCGACGCCGACCTCGTTCTGGTAGGCCTGGGCGGTGTCGATGTGGCGGTAGCCGAGCGCGATGGCGTCGACGACGGCCTGGCCGACCTCGTCGTTGGAGATCATCCAGGTGCCGAGGCCCAGCTTGGGGATCTCGACGCCATTCGCCAGGGTGTAGGTGTCTTGCAGGATCATGGTGGTCTCCTCGCGGCTCACTGGCCGAGGTAGGCGTTGTTCGGGACGAGCTCCATCCAGGTCACGGAGGACCCGTCGACGGACTCGGCGATGGCGATGTGGGACATGGCGGACTCGGCGGAGGCGCCGTGCCAGTGGCGGACGTTCGGAGGGATGCGAACGACGTCGCCGGTGCGGAGGGTGTGGCGCGCCTTCCCCTCCTGCTGGATCCAGCCCTCGCCCTCGGTGACGATGAGCGTCTGACCACGGGGATGGGTGTGCCAGGCGGTGCGGGCGCCGGGCTGGAAATGGACCATGCCGCCGCCGTTGGTCCCGGCGAGGTCGGCCTGGAACAGCGACTCCACCTCGACCGCGCCGGTGAAGTTCGCGGCGGGGCCCATGAAGTGGGGCGCTTCGGACCGTGGGGTCACGGTGACCTCGGGCGGAGCGGCAGGCGTGGCCGGGTGGCGTGCCTGGAACACCGACCCCAGCGGGCCGAGCGCCGAGAAGGCCCGCGGCCAGCCGCAGTAGAACGCGAGGTGCGCGACGACTTCGGAGGCCTCGGGCTCGGTGAGCCCGTTGTCGAGCGCCCGGTTCAGGTGGAACGGCATCTGCTCGGCCTGTCCGAGGGCGATGAGCACCGCCATCGTCACCAGGCTGCGGTCACGAGGGGCGAGGCCCGGGCGACGCCAGACGTCCGCGAACAGCACGTCGTCGGTGAAGTGGGCGAGGCCGGGCGCGAGGGTCGCCACCGCGGCCACCGACCTCTTGCGCGCGGCCTCCTTGTCGGCGTCGAGCGGGAGGGGCGTTGGGTCGCTGGGCTCGAGGGGGAGGTCCAGATCGCGGAGGACCTGCGCGAGCTCGCCGGCGGCATCGGTCCCGACGGGCCACCCCGCGTAGAACGCCACGTGGGTGATCAGCTCCGACAGCTCGTTCGGTCGCACGCCGTGGTCGAGCGCGAGGCCGAGGTGGAAGCGGAGCGCGGAGGTCCGGCCCGTGGCGGTGAGCGCGGCGACGGTGATCAGGCTGCGGTCCCTCTGCGAGAGCTCGGGTCGGCTCCACAGCTCGCCGTGCACGATCGTGTCGGTGTAGGCGGCCAGCATCGGGGCTCCGCCAGCGGGGTCCACGCGGCGGGGCTTCGCATCCGCGGAGTTCGAGAGTGCCGCCAAGAGGGCGACTGCAGTGGCGTTCTTCGGCATGGTGGGCTCTCCGTCGTTCTCCTGGAATCTAGGAGAGCGACGGATGCACGACCATGGGGGTTCCTGTCGAAGATCTGCCTGTTCCTGCAGCCGGCAGCAGGACTGGGCATCCTGCCTCAGACGGCTACGAGCCCGGGCTCCAGGGTGTCGCTGTACGGCAGCGACTGCGCCGCCGACGGCGGGACCGAGAAGTACCGCTTGAACTCGCGGCTGAACTGCGATGGGCTCGCGTAGCCGACCTCGTACGCGGCCTCCTCGACCCGCTTGCCCTCGTAGACGAGCAGGTTCTTGGCCTTGAGCAGCCGGACCTTCTTCAGGTACTGCAGCGGCGTCTCGCCGGTGACCTCCTTGAAGGTGCGGTGGAACGAGGAGACGCCCATCGCCGCCTCGTGGGCGAGGATCTCGACCGTCAGCGAGCTCGCGAAGTCGCCGTGGATGAGCTCCAGCGACTGCGCGATGTTGGCGTACGGCGTCTGGTGTCGGGTCAGGGCGTACAGCACCCGCCCGTGCTCGGATCGCAGGATGCGGTAGACGATCTCCTCGACGGCGGCGGGCCCGACCACCGCTCGGTCCATCGGATCGGGGAGACACTCGAGCAGTCGGCTCACCGCGGAGAGCAGCGGTCCGTCCATCTGGAGCGGCTCGACCGCGCTGTGCACGCCCGTCGCGCCGCGCTGCTCGAGCCCCAGCTTGCCCCCGAAGCGCGCGACGAGGCTGTGGAGCATCGCCAGGTCGACGTCCAGGCGGATGCCGAGCAGGGGCTGTTCGGGCGTGCCGTACGACGCGCACTCGAAGGGCACGGGCACGCCGAGCACCAGGCAGCTGTCCTCGCCGTACCGGAACCGCCGCCCGCCGAGGAAGCCCTCCTTGTAGCCCTGACCGACGATGACGATGCCCGTGTCGTACAGCAGCGGTGACCGCGGCGTGTTCTCGTCGATCCAGAAGAACGTGACGCCCGGAACGCCAGTCTCCGCGACGCCGGTGGGCGCTCTCGACGGGAACGCCGCGCGGTAGGCGGTGAGCAGGGGAGCAAGGGTCGCCATCGGGCCTCCGGGAGCCTGGATACCCGATAATGCGCCGAGCGCGGGCCAGGGGTGCCGATTCCGGGCAGATCCATGCCTGATCCTGCGGTTCGGTGCCGGAGCGGCCGGCGACGGGACACCCGGGCCTGCGTCGGGCGCGACAGGACGGCTGCATCCGGAAGGGGTCCGCCGAGGTGAAGCACGGCGACGCCACGGTCTCGCTCGCGTTCGACGCCTGCAAGCGCGACGATCCCGAGATGTGCAAGCCTCCGGCCGAGTAGCCGCCACCTGCGGAGACCCACCGGTCGCCCGCGCTGCGATACGGAGCGGGTATGCCGACGTTGACGCAGCTCTCGTACATCGTGGCCCTCCACCGCACCGGGCACTTCCGGAAGGCTGCGGAGGACTGCAACGTCTCGCAGCCCACCCTCAGCACCCAGATCCAGAAGGCCGAAGCCGAGCTCGGCGTCACGCTGTTCGACCGCCGGAGCACGCCCGTGCGACCGACGGTGCCGGGCCGCAAGCTGATCGAGCTCGCGCGCGAGGTGCTGTCCGCCCACGAGCGCCTGATCGACGCCAGCTCGACGGCCGACGTGCCGTCCGGGCCCTTCACGCTCGGCATCATCCCGACGCTCGCGCCCTACGTCCTCCCGTACTTCCTGCGGACCTTCGCGGAGCGCCATCCCCGCGTCTCCCTCACGGTCGTGGTCCGCCCGACCCACGTGATCGTCGAGGACATCGGGGCCCAGCGCATGGACGGCGCCATCCTGGCGACCCCGCTGACCGAGCCCATGCTGACGGGCGAGGTGCTGTTCTACGACCCGTTCTACGTCTACGCGCACGAGCGCTCTCCGATGCTCGCCGACGACGACGTCGATCTCGGCCACATCGACCGCTCCGACCTCTGGCTGCTCGAGGCCGGCCACTGCTTCCGCAGCCAGGTCGTCCACCTCTGCGGGCATGCCGACCGCAGCGTGCTCACGAACGTGAGCTTCGAGGGCGGGAGCTTCGAGACCCTGCGCGCGCTCATCGACGCGTCGTCCGGCTTCACGCTGGTCCCCGAGACCTACGCGCGCACCCTGCCTCCCGACGTGCGCCGGGCGCGGATCCGGCCGTTCCGCGATCGGGTCCCCACGCGGGAGATCAGCCTGGTCGCCCACCGCTTCCAGTGGAAGACCGACATCCTGCACGTCCTCGCGGAAGCCGTGCGCGAGACGGCCCCGAGGTCGCTGCCCCGGGAGCTGGGCGACGGCGACGTGCTGCCGGTGCCCGACCGTCCCTGACCGATAGTGCCAGGCTATCGAGCCGTAGACACAATCAATTGGCGCTATCAGGTCGGGCGCGCGATGGTCTGGGTGTCGGGACGCCATGGAGGTGTCCCCGGGAGACACCCACCATGAGCACCCTCATCAACAGCACCGTCCCGGACTTCAAGGTCCAGGCCTACCACAAGGGCGAGTTCGTCCAGATCGACCAGGACACCCTGCGCGGCCGGTGGTCGATCCTGTTCTTCTACCCGGCGGACTTCACGTTCGTCTGCCCGACCGAGCTCGGCGACATGGCCGACAAGTACGCCGCCCTCCAGGAGCTCGGGGTCGACGTGTACTCGGTGAGCTGCGACACGCACTTCACCCACAAGGCCTGGCACGACACGTCCGAGACGGTCGGACGCATCGAGTACCCCATGCTGGCCGACCCCACCGGGCACCTCGCCCGCGCCTTCGGCGTCTACATCGAAGAGGAGGGCATGGCCTACCGCGGCACGTTCCTCCTCGACCCCTCGGGCAAGGTCAAGCTCGCGGAGGTCCAGGACAACGGCATCGGACGCAACGCCGACGAGCTGTTCCGCAAGGTGCAGGCCGCGCAGTTCATCGCCGAGCACCCCGACGAGGTGTGCCCTGCGAAGTGGACGCCCGGCGCGGCCACCCTGAGGCCCGGCCTCGACCTCGTCGGCAAGATCTGAAGGAGGCTCCCATGCTCGACCCCGCCATCCTCACCCAGCTCCGTGACGTGTTCGCGGGCCTCCCGCGCCGCGTCACCTTCCGGGTCCGTCCGAGCGATCACGCCCAGCAGGGCGAGCTGCTCGCGCTGCTCGAGAGCGTGGCCTCCACGTCCGATCGCGTCGCGGTCGAGGTGGATGGCGAGGCGTCGAGCATCCCGGCCTTCGCGCTCTGGCGCGATGGCACGCCCACCGGCGTGTCGTTCACCGGCATCCCCGGCGGGCACGAGTTCACGTCCCTCGTGCTCGCCGTGCTGCACGCCAACGGCAAGGGCAAGCTCCCCGACGAGGGCCTGCTCGACCGCATCCGCCGGCTCTCCGGGCCGATCCGGCTGCGCACCTTCGTCTCGCTGTCGTGCGAGAACTGCCCGGACGTCGTCCAGGCCCTGAACCTGATGGCGCTCGTGCACGACGACTTCACCCACGAGATGGTCGACGGCGCGTTCGTGCCCCAGGAGGTCGAATCGCTCGGTCTGCGCGGCGTCCCCGGCGTGTACGCCTCCGAAGACCTCGTGAGCTCGGGCAAGTCCACGCTCGCGGCCCTCCTCGCCAACCTCGAGGACCGCTACGGCAGCCGTGCCTCCGAGGGGCCGTCCGAGCTCGGCCACTACGACGTGGTGGTCGTGGGTGGAGGCCCGGCCGGGGTCGCGTCGGCCATCTACACCGCCCGCAAGGGCCTGAAGACCGTCGTGATCAGCGACCGGCTCGGCGGACAGCTCCAGGACACCGTGGGCATCGAGAACTTCGTCTCCGTGCCGTACACCGAGGGCAAGGCGCTCTCCTGGAACCTCGCGACCCACCTCGCGAAGGTCGACGTGAAGCTCCTCGAGCACCGCCGCGTGAGCCGGGTCACGCCCGGGAAGCCCGTGCAGCTCGAGCTCGAGAGCGGCGAGCACCTCACGACCACCGCGCTCATCGTGGCCACCGGCGCCCGGTGGCGCGAGCTCGGCATCCCCGGAGAGAAGGAGTACCTCGGGCACGGCGTCGCGTTCTGCCCGCACTGCGACGGTCCGCTGTACAAGGGCAAGGACATCGTGGTCGTCGGCGGCGGGAACTCCGGGGTCGAGGCCGCGATCGACCTGCACGGCATCGTGCGCTCCGTCACGGTCGTCGAGTTCATGCCCGCGGCCCGGGCCGACGCCGTCCTGCTCGACAAGCTCGCGACACTACCGAACGCACGCCTGATCACGAACGCGAAGGCGCTCGAGGTCGAAGGCGACGGAACCGCCGTCACCGGGCTCCGCTACGAGGACCGGGAGACCGGCGAGGTCCAGACGCTCGCCGTCGAGGGCGTGTTCGTCCAGATCGGGCTCGTCCCGAACAGCCGCTTCCTCGGCGAGGCCGTCGAGACCAACCGGTTCGGCGAGATCGTCGTCGACGCGAAGTGCCGCACCAGCGCGCCCGGCATCTACGCCGCGGGCGACGTCACCACCGTCCCCTTCAAGCAGATCGTCGTGGCCATGGGCGAGGGCGCGAAGGCCGGACTCACCGCATTCGAAGACCAGATGCTGAGCGCCTGAAGCGCGCTCCTCAGGAGACTCCCATGAAGACCCGTCGCGCCCCCGTGGCGCTCACCCCTCGTGCGCTCGCCGTCTGCGCGCTCGTCGCCTCCTGCGGCGGCAACCCCCAGAATCCGCCCGAGACGCCGCGAACCGACGCCTCCACCGAGCACGCCGCCGCTTCGGACGAGACCACCACCAACGAGCACTGGTGGCCCGACCGCGTCGACCTCGCGCCCCTGCGCAGGAACGCCGCGCCGAGCCCCTGGGGCGACGACTTCGACTACGCCGCGGAGTTCGAGGCGCTCGATCTCGCCGCGGTGAAGAAGGACATCGAGGTCGTCCTCACCGACTCCCAGGACTGGTGGCCCGCCGACTACGGCAACTACGGCCCGCTCTTCATCCGCATGGCGTGGCACAGCGCCGGCACGTACCGCGTCGTCGACGGGCGCGGCGGGGCCAGCGGCGGGCAGCAGCGCTTCGAGCCGCTCAACAGCTGGCCCGACAACGCGAACCTCGACAAGGCCCGGCGCCTCCTGTGGCCCGTGAAGCAGAAGTACGGGCGCTCGATCTCCTGGGGCGACCTCATGGTCCTGGCCGGGAACGTCGCGATGGAGTCGATGGGCTTCCAGACCCTCGGCTTCGCGGGTGGACGGGTGGACGACTGGGAGGCGGAGGTCGTGGACTGGGGCTCGGAGAAGGAGTGGCTGGCCGCCCAGCGCTACCACGGAGAGCGCGAGCTCGACGGGCCGCTCGCGGCCGTGCAGATGGGGCTGATCTACGTCAACCCCGAAGGCCCTGAGGGCAAGCCGGACCCGAAGGCCGCCGCCTTCGACATCCGCGCGACGTTCGGGCGCATGGCGATGGACGACGAGGAGACCGTGGCGCTCATCGCGGGCGGTCACACGTTCGGCAAGGCCCATGGCGCCCACGCACCCGGAAAGTGCGTCTCCGTCGACCCCGCTGCGTCGCCCGTCCACGCGCAGGGCCTGGGATGGCACAACCAGTGCGGGACGGGGAACGGCGCGGACACCGTCACGAGCGGGCTCGAAGGCGCCTGGACCGCCGCACCCGTGCAGTGGACGCACCAGTACCTGTCGAACCTGTACGGCTTCGAGTGGGAGAAGACCCAGAGCCCCGGTGGAGCGACACAGTGGAAGCCCGCGGACGGGAAGGCGGCGAACCTCGTCCCCGACGCGCACGACCCCGACAAGCGGCACGCACCGATGATGTTCACGACCGACCTGTCGCTGCGCGAAGACCCGGCGTACGCCGAGATCTCGAAGCGCTTCCAGGAAGACCCGAAGGCGTTCGAGGCCGCGTTCGCCCGGGCCTGGTTCAAGCTCACGCACCGCGACATGGGTCCGAAGGCCCGCTACCTCGGCGCCGAGGTGCCCGAGCAGGACTTCCTCTGGCAGGACCCGCTTCCGGAGGTCCAGCACGCGCTCCTCACGCCGGCCGACGCAGAGCTGCTGAAGGCGAAGATCCTCGCGTCCGGCCCGACCGTTCCGGAGCTCGTGCGGGCCGCATGGGCGTCTGCATCGTCGTTCCGGGGCACCGACATGCGGGGCGGCGCGAACGGCGCCCGCGTCCGGCTCGCGCCGCAGAAGGACTGGGAGGTCAACGACCCCGCGGAGCTCGCGAAGGTGCTGAAGGCCCTCGAGGGCGTGAAGGCGGACTTCGAAGCGAGCGGCAAGAAGGTGTCGCTGGCCGACCTCCTCGTGCTCGGCGGAGCCGCCGCCATCGAGAAGTCCGCGAACGGTGCGGTCCGCGTGCCCTTCGCGCCCGGACGTGCGGACGCGACCCAGGAGCAGACCGACGTGGAGTCGTTCGCCTGGCTCGAGCCGCGGTCCGATGGGTTCCGGAACTGGCACGGCGCGCGTGCGGCGGAGCGTCCGTCCGACGCGCTCGTCGACAAGGCCGCGGCGCTCGGCCTGACGGTCCGCGAGATGACCGCGCTGGTCGGCGGGCTGCGCGTGCTCGGCGCGAACGCCGGCGGCACACCGCACGGGGTGCTCACCGACCAGCCGGGCACGCTGAGCAACGACTTCTTCGTGAACCTGCTCGACCTGTCGACCACCTGGGAGCCCGGCTCCGGCGGGGTGTTCGAGGGCAGGGGAGCGAACGGCACGCGCTGGACGGCCACGGAGGTCGACCTCGTGTTCGGCTCGAACGCCGAGCTGCGCGCGGTCGCGGAGGTCTACGCGTACGACGAGGCTCAGCTGCTCGAGGACTTCGTGGCGGCCTGGACGCACGTCATGCGGGCCGACCGCTTCGACCTGTAGCCCGCCCGCGGCCCGGGACGCCTGCCGTCACGGGCCGCTCCACTCGAGCGTCAGGGTGGACACCCCGAGTCCCCGGGGCGTCACCCCCCGATTCTCAGCCCCTCCGCCAGCAGGTCGAACACCACGCGGATCCGCCGGCTCGTCTGCAGCTCCTGGTGCGTCACCAGCCAGAGCGGCACGGGGAACGGGGTCATCCCCGGCACGGCCGGCACGAGCGCAGGCTCCGGATCGCCCACGTACGTCGGCAGGATCACGGCCCCCACGCCCTGCTTCGCCAGCTCCAGCTGCACCATCTGGTCTTCCGTGAACACCCGGAAGCTCTCCGGCTTCAGGCGGAAGCCCAGGGCGTCGAGACCCACGCGGAACGTGTCGGTCCGGTCGAACCCGATGATGCGGCCGTGCTCGGAGAACGCGAGCGGATCGCCCGGATTGCCGATGCGCGCGAGGTAGGCGGGCGTCGCGTACAGGATCGCCTGGTCTTCACGGAGCTTGCGCCCCACGAGGTCGGGCTGGCGGGGCCGGAAGCTGCGCAGCGCGATGTCGGCTTCGCGCCGGCGCAGGTCGCTCGTGGCGTTCGTCGCGACCAGCTCGATCTCGATGCCCGGGTGCAGCGCGTGGATCTCCGCGAGCACCGGCGGCAGCAGGAAGGTGGCGTGGATCTGGCTGGCGCTCAGGCCGATCGGACCGTCCAGAGCGGTCGCCTGGCCGGTGGCCGTGAGCGAGACCCGGCTCGCCGCGCTCCCCATCGACCGCACGTGCTCCAGGAGCTCGAGCCCCGTCGGGGTCAGGGTCAGCCCGTTCACCCGGTCGAACAGGAGCACGCCGAGCTCCTCCTCCAGCGCCGCCACCTGCCGCCCGATCGTGGGCTGCGCCATGCCGAGCGCTCGCCCGGCCGCGGAGAACGAGCCCTCCTCGGCGGTCACCAGGAAGGCCCGCGCGTGGTTCCAGTCGAACCGTATCGACCGCCAGTCCATGCACAGATGCATACCATGAATCCGACTTTGGGGAATCGTCCCTACGAGCCTGCAGACCTACAACAGAGGGGCAAGCACCAAGGAGGTCCGCATGAAGGCCGTCATCCAGCAGAAGTATGGTTCCCCCGAAGTCCTCAGCGTCGCTGAGATCCCCGCGCCGAGCCCGGGTCCCGACGACCTCCTCGTCCGGGTCCAGGCCACGTCCATCTCGGAAGGCGACCGTCGCATCCGCGAAGCCGACTTCCCGGGCTGGTTCATGAGCGCGGTCGGCCGCCTGATGTTCGGGCTCACCGGTCCCCGCAGGCAGGTCCGCGGCACCAGCTTCTCCGGGCGGGTGGTCGCGATCGGAGCCCGCGTCACGGGCTTCTCCGTGGGGGATGCCGTCTACGGGCTCGCCGACGACGGCGCGGCCGCGGAGCTCGTCGTGGTGAAGGCGAGCAGCGCGGTGGCCCCCATCCCGCCTGGGGTCGACTTCGCCGAGGCCGCTGCCCTGCCCTACGGGCTGCTCACGGCCCACACGTTCCTGCGCGATGCGGGCGGTGTGGCGGCCGGAGATCGGGTGCTCGTGCTCGGCGCGTCCGGCGGGGTCGGCCGGTTCGTCGTGCAGCTCGCCAAGCGGGCCGGAGCCCATGTGACGGGCGTCGCCGGCCCGGGCCGCGCCGACCTCCTGCGTACGCTCGGTGCCGACGTGTACGTCGACTACACCCGCGAGGACGTGCACGGGCGCGGCCAGCAGTACGACCTCGTGTTCGACACGACGCTGGACGTGCGCTTCCGCGACGTGCGGCCGCTGCTCACGCCGCAGGGGCGCTTCCTCACGCTCGGCATGACGCTCGACAGCGTGGGTGCGATGCTCTTCAACCCGCTGCGCGGCGGACAGCGCGTGCACACGGGCGTCTCGCTGCCCACCCGCGCCGTGCTCGACGAGGTCCACGCCCTCGTCGCGGAGGGCGCGGTGCGTCCGGTCCTCGCGGCCCGCTACCCGCTCGCCGACATCGTGGAGGCCCACCGGCACCACGACCAGCGCCGGGGCGGCACGGTGGTCGTCGAGGTGGCGCCCCGGGTCGGGGTCCCGCTCACCGAGGTGCGGGCGAGCGCGTGACTCACGGACCGTCGCGGCCGGGGACCGCGACTCACGGACCGTCGCGGCCGTCGGCGAACCTGGTTCGTCCCTTCGGGACCGCGACTCACGCGGGCAGGCGCCACTCCTCGTAGGCGCTGTACAGCACGGGCACCACGAACAGCGTGACGAGCTCGATCGTCATGCCGCCGAGCGCGGGAAGGGCCAGCGGCACCATGATGTCGGCCCCGCGCCCCTGCGAGGTGACCACCGGGAGCAACGCCAGAAGCGTCGTGGCCGTCGTCATCAGGCACGGCCGTACGCGCCGGGAGCCCGCTTCCAGCGTGCGCGCGCGGACCTCGTCCACCGTCGTGGGCGGGCTGCGCTCGAACACCTGGTGGAGGTACGTCGCCATCACCACCCCGTCGTCCGTCGCGATGCCGATCAGCGCGATCACCCCGATCCACACGGCCACGGAGAGGTTCACCGTGCCCACCTGGAACAGGTCGCGCATCGGCATGCCGAACAGGGAGACGTCGAGGAACCACGGCTGACCGTACAGCCACAGCAGCCCGAACCCGCCGCTCACCGCGACCACCACGCCCGAGTAGAGGATGGCGGTCGTCGCGACGCGGTGGAACTGCAGGTAGAGCAGGATGAACACCAGACACAGCGCGATGGGGATCAGCACCCGCAGGCGCTTCTCGCTCCGCACCTGGTTCTCGTACGACCCCGCGAAGTCGAAGCTCACGCCGTCCGGCAGCACGAGCGACCCTGCGTCCAGCCGGTCGCGCACGAGCGCCCGCGCCTGCTCGACGACCTCCACCTCGGCGACGTCCGGAACGCGGTCGAACAGCACGTAGCTCGTGAGGAACGTGTCCTCCGACTTGATCATCTGCGGACCGCGCACGTAGCGGATGTCCGCGAGCTGGGTCAGCGGGACGGGGCTCCCGCTCGGCGTGGACACCGACACGCGCTGCAGCGCTTCGAGGCTGTCGCGGTCCTCGCGCATGTAGCGCACGCGGATCGGGTACCGCTCGCGCCCCTCCACCGTGCGGCCGAGCGTCATCCCGCCGAGCGCGATCTGGAGCACCTGCTGCACGTCGACGACCGTCAGCCCGTACCGGCCGATGGCCTCGCGATCGAGGTCGATCTCGAGGTACGGCTTCCCCACGACCCGGTCGGCGAACACGGTCTCCGGACGGATCGAGGGCACGTCCTTCAGCACGCCCTCCAGCGCGAACCCGAACGCCTCGATCGCCTCGAGCGACGGGCCCTTCACCTTGATGCCCATCGGCGCCCGCATCCCGCTCTGGAGCATCACGATGCGCGCGTTGATCGGCATGAGGACCGGAGCCCCCGTCACCCCCGGCATCTCCGCGGCCGCCGTGATCTCGGACCAGAGGTCGCGGGGCGTGCGGATGTGGTCCCGCCACTGCCGGACGCGCGTTCCGTCGGGCTCCGTGCGGTACTCCGGGTGGTAGGTGATGATCGTCTCGACCATCGAGATCGGCGCGGGATCGAGCGCGGAGTCCGCGCGCCCCAGCTTGCCCACCACGCGATCGACCTCCGGGATGGCGGCGATGGCGGCGTCCATCGTGGAGATCATGTCGAGCGCTTCGCCCATCGACGCATGCGGCATGGTCGTGGGCATGTACAGGTAGCTGCCCTCGTCGAACGGAGGCATGTACTCGCGCCCGAAGCCCGGGAACGCGTGGGCGATCGCCGCCACCGGCCGTGTGGTGCGGACCGCCTGCGGCACGAAGCCGAACACCGTGTCGAACCCGAGCCAGGCGGTCGCGCCGAACACGACGATCGCCAGCGGGCCGAGCAGGAACGTCTTCCGGTTCGCGAGCACCCACGTCAGCGCGCCGGCGTACGTGTGCTCGAACAGCCGGAAGCCCCCGAGCACCACGCCCAGGATGGCCCCGACGAACAGCAGGTTCAGCACGAGCCCGTTCGCCGGGCCCAGGGGGAGCCAGTCGGCCGTCAGCAGCACGGTCACGACGGCGATGGTGAGCGCGTTCTCCGCGATCGTGCCGCCCGACACGGCCCGCTCGGACACCAGGGGGCGTACGAGCCGCCATGCGCCGAGCCCCGCCACGAGCAGCCCGCCGAGCCAGCTCGTGGGCACCAGCGCGAGCCCGCCGATCAGGAGCAGCCAGTCGCGCAGATGGGTCGTCCGCGACACCGAAGCGAGCCAGCGTCGGGCGCCCGTGGCACCCGTCGGGGGGGGCCCCGGACGCTTCCGGAGCACGATCAGCGCGGCGCCGGGCAGCAGCATCAGGGAGATCACGAGCGCCACCGACATCGCGAACGTCTTCGTGTACGCGAGGGGCGCGAACAGGCGCAGCTCGGTGGCCGTCAGCCCGAGCACGGGCAGGAAGCTCACGATCGTGGTGAGCACGGACGTCAGCACGGCGGGCGCCACCTCGGCCGCCGCGCGTCGCGTCGCCAGCTCGCGTCGGGACCGCGACTCACGTACCGTCGCGGCCGTTGGCGAACCTGGTTCGTCCCTTCGGGACCGCGACTCCTCGCCGTCGAGGTGCTGCTCGATGTTCTCGACGAACACGATGCCGATGTCGACCATCGTGCCGATCGCGATCGCGATGCCGCCGAGCGCCATGATGTTCGCGTCGACCCCCACGAGCTTCATCACGATGAAGGTGCCGAGCACCCCGAGCGGCAGGACCGCCGAGATCAGCACGGAGCTCCGGAGGTTCCGGAGCATGACGAGCACCACGAGCACCGTGATGAGGATCTGCTGGTACAGCGAGGTCGACAGGGTGCCGAGCGTCTCGTCGATCAGCGTCGTCCGGTCGTAGAACGGCACGATCGTCACCTGGCTGACGGTGCCGTCGGCGAGCGTGCGGCGGGGGAGGCCGTCCTGGATCCGGGCGATCCGGGCCTTCACGTTCGCGATCACCTGGCGGGGGTTCTCGAGGTACCGCGCCACCACGACCCCTCCGACCGCCGGTGCGCCCGCGTCGTCCAGCGCTCCCCGGCGCAGCGCGGGCCCTTCGCTCACGCGGGCGAGGTCGCGCACCCGGATCGGGGTGTGCTCGCGCGCGACCACGACGGTCTGCTCGAGGTCCTCGAGGTCCTTCACGAAGCCGAGCCCGCGGATCAGGTACTCCACGCGGTTGATCTCGAGCGTGCGCGCACCCACGTCGAGGTTGGAGCGGCGCACCGCGTTCGCCACCTGCCCGATGGTGACCCCGTTGGCCCGGAGCGCCTCCGGGTCGACGTCGACCTGGTACTCCCGCACGAAACCCCCGATGGAGGCGACCTCGCTCACGCCCTCCACCGACTGCAGCGCGTACCGTACGGTCCAGTCCTGGAGGGACCTGAGCTCGTCGGGATCCCAGCCCCCCACCACGCGCCCCTCGGGGTCGTGCCCCTCGAGCGTGTACCAGAAGATCTGACCCAGCGCGGTGGCGTCGGGACCGAGCGTGGGGATCACGTCGTCGGGCACCGTGCCCGGGGGCAGGGACGACAGCTTCTCGAGGACCCGCGTGCGCGACCAGTAGAACTCGACGCTGTCGTCGAAGATCACGTAGATCGTGGAGAATCCGAGTGCCGACGAGCTGCGGACCGTGCGCACACCGGGAATCCCGAGCAGCGCCGTCGTCAGCGGGTAGGTCACCTGGTCCTCGACGTCGCGGGGCGAGCGGCCGGGCCAGCTCGTGAACACGATCTGCTGGTTCTCGCCGATGTCGGGGATGGCGTCGACCGGCACCGGATCCCGCGGCAGCCCGGGCAGCGCGGTGTCGAACGGGCTCACCGACAGGCCGCCCACGATCAACATCACCGTGAGCACGAACACCACGAGCTTGTTGTCGATGAACCAGCCGATCCCGGACTCCCACGGGCCCCGGGGCGCGTCGTCGCCGTCCATCAGTGCACGTGCCCGGCCGGAGCGGGCCGCGGAGCCGCCGGGGCCGAGCCCGGCAGGAAGCCGCCGGGCGCGATCTCCGACCGGATCTCGCCACACTGCCGCATCGAAGCCCCGAAGTAGCTGTTGTCGATCGTCTGGCCCTGCTGCACCCACCGGGCGCCGCGGTTGTCGTCGGCCATCGGACAGAAGGCCACGTGCAGCTCGGCATCGAGCGGGTTCCCGAACGTGCGGAGCAGGCCCTCCACGGCTTCGCTGAGCGGCTCGAACCCCGCCCGCGCGCCCTCGAGGTCGGGCGACCGCGCCACGTGCTGCGCGTGCCCCCGCAGCTCGGGGGCGAGCTCGGCCCACGCGGCCGCGCCCTTCTCGAGGGTGACCCCCTCGATCGCCGGCACCAGCGAGCTCGCGGCCTCGACTGCCGCTGCGTGGTCGTCCTCGGCGAGGGCTCGCTGCACGGCCAGGTAGCCGCGGACCACCGGGGCCAGGCGGTCGCGCTCGGCGGACGGGAGCGGCACCACGCTCGCCCAGGGGCCCTCGGACAGGTCGTCAGGCTGGCTCATCATGCTCGGACCGCCCCGGATCTGCAGGTCGGCATCCAGCGCGAACGCACCGCGGGTCACGACGCGGTCACCCTCGGAGAGGCCCGCCACCACGGGGTAGTAGTCGCCCAGCCGCGGGCCGAGCCGCACCGTGCGGGGCGCGTACGCGAGGGTCTCCTCGTCGCGCAGCTCCACGTACACGACCGACCGCTGCCCCGTGAACAGGGGAGCGGACGCCGGCACGACGAGGGGTGCCTCGTCCGACGCCTCGCCCGTGAACACGGTGGCCTCCGCGAACATCCCCGGGCGCAGGAGCCCGTCGGGATTGCCGACCTCCACCCGCACGCGGGCCGTGCGGCGCTGCGGATCGAGCGTCGGGTCGACGAACCCCACGCGCCCCTCGAAGGTCTGGCCGGGGATCGCCTCCACCTGGAGCGACACCTCCTGCCCGAGCTGGAGGCGGGGCAGGTCGCTCTCGTAGGCGTCGAGCTGGATCCAGAGCTTCGACAGGTCGGCGACGCGGTACAGCGGCGACCCGGTCTGCACGTACGCCCCTTCGGTCGCCACGCGCTCGATCACGGTGCCCCCGAACGGCGAGCGGATCGGGACCGACGGCTGGGGCCGCTCGGCCGTCGCCATGCGCGCGAGCTCGTCGTCGGGAACGCCCAGCAGCCGGAGGCGGTCCTCCGCCGCGGACAGCGCGGCTCGTGCAGCGGATGCGGCCGTCGCAGACGCGTCGCCCAGGCGGTCCACCTGCTTGCGGGCCGTGAGGAGGTCCTGCTGGGCGGCGTAGACCTCGGGCGAGTACAGCGTGGCGATCACCTGCCCCTTGCGCACCTGCTCGCCGGTCGTGCTCACGTGCAGCCGGTCGATCCGCCCGCCGATCCAGGTCGTCACCGCCTTCTGGGTCGACTCGTCGGGCTCCACCCGGCCGAGCAGGCGTACCTCCGCGGCCGTGCCTCCCTGCCGGCGCACCGGCTCGGTCCGCAGCTGCGCGAGCCGACGTGCACGGTCGGACAGCACCACCTGGTCGTTCGCGCGGCTCGACGACGCGCCGCCCGCCGGGATGAGGTCCATGCCGCAGATGGGGCACGCACCCGGCTCGGACTGCCGGATCTGCGGGTGCATCGCGCACGTCCACACCGTGTCGGCCGCGTGCCCGGCGTGCGGAGCGGCCGTCTCGCCGCCCCCGGAGAGGAGCGAGCCCGCACCGAAGGCGAGCACGGCCACGACGAGCAGCACGAGGCAGCCCGGAGCGCGTCCCAGCAGGGGCTTCAGGGCGTCAGGCATCAGGGGAACCCGGGGAGGAGGGGGTCATGGGACGATCCCGGTGAGCGAGGTGAGCCGGGCCCACTGCATCTGGTGGTCGGCCCGCGCGGCGACGCGATCGACGGCGAGGTCGAGCAGGTCGCGCTGGGCGAGGAGGGTCTGCGAGACCGGCGCGCGCCCGACGGCATACTCGCCGAGCACGGCTTCGTAGGCGGCCTGCGCCTGCGGGAGCAGGGTCTGCTCCACCCACCGCACCCGGCGGGCACTGTCCCCCACGCGGGCCGCCGCGCCGTCGACCGCGGCCTGGAGCTCGTCCTCCCGGGCCTGGCGCCGGGACTGCAGGCTCTCCTCCAGGTGCCGTGCCGCCGCCACGTCGTGGGCGTACCGGCCCTGCCACAGCGGCACCATCACGCCCACGCCGAGGGCCACCGCGTCCTTGCCGGAGTCGGGGACCCCGTCCATACGCGCGGGGCCCGTCACGATCCAGTCCGCACCCACGGTGAGGTCGGGCAGGCGCTGGGCCGATGCCGCCCGCGCGCGGTGGTCGGCGGAGCTCGCCAGCGCGTCGAGCGACCGGAGCCGGGGGTGCGCGGCGGGGGAGAGCTCACCCTCCGGGAGGTCGGCCAGCACGGGCTGGCTGGTCGTCGATGCCCCGTCGAGCCCGGCACCGACGGCCGCCCGGAGCTGCGCCACGCGTGCGGCCTCCTCGGCGTCGAGGGAAGCGAGGGTGTCCTCGAGGCGGGAGCGCGACAGCTCGACCTGCTGCAGATCGGCCAGCGACGCCTGACCGACCTCGAGCCGTCCGCGGACCGTGGCCGCGAGCCCGTCGAGGATCGTGAGGTGCTCGGACCGAAGCGTGCGCTGCTCCCGGACCTGCCACAGCGCCCAGTAGGCGAGCTCGACGCGCTCGCGAACCTGCCGCTCGGTCGCCTCCATCGAGCGCTCCGCAGCCTCGGCGTCGGACGACGCGGCCTTTCCGGACTGGACCAGGCGCGAGGGCCACGGGATCGCCTGCTGCACGCCCAGGCGGGCCTGCTGCGGTCCGACGCGCGTCTCCACCGACTGCACGAACCCCCCGACGGAGATGCGGGGCTCGGGAAGGGTGCGCTGGCCGGGGATGCGCTCCACGGACGCCTGCCAGGCCGCGCGGTCGGCCGCGAGGTCGGGGTTCGCCGAGAGCGCCGTGGACACGTAGGTATCGACCGCGCCCGTGGAGGACGCGTCGGCGGCGAAGGCGATGGCGAGAGCCGAGAACAACGTGAGCACGGTCGCTACCTCGGGGTGCGAGACCCGATGTCCAGTCAAGCAAGATGTGCGCCACCCCTGCGTAGACGATGGAACCTGTGTTTTCGCCAACGGGGGTTCGCAGGGATACGAAGGGTTTTCGCAGACCTGCGAACGCCCGCACCCATTGTCGGCGTCGCACCGTACCGGCGTGTCCGGCACGCGAGTTGCTGTGGAGGACCCTCCATGCCCCCCCGTCCGCCCGACCCCGCTCCCGCCCGCGTCCGGCCGCTCGCGCGTCGCCTGATCCTGTGGTTCGTGGCGGTCGCGTGGGTGCCCCTGCTCGCCACCGTGCTGCTGTCGTACTGGAGCAGCCGCGACGTCGTCGCCGGCCTGCTCGAGGAGAACCTGGGGAAGACGGCCCGCCTGTACGCGTCCGAGGTCGACGACTTCCTCGCCGAGAAGACCGCCCTGCTCACCGTCCTCGCGGGCGGGGTGGAGGCGGACGACGCCGTGCTGGCCGAGGTCGTCGCGCGGTCGGCCATGATCGAGGAGCTCATCGTGCTCGACGCCGGGGGGGCCGTCGTGGCGCGCTCCGACGACCAGGCCTCCTGGGCTGTCGACGCATGCCGCGCCCAGGGGGGCATCGCGCGCATGCAGCACGCCCACCACGGCGGGCACGAGGTCGTGGTCGCCGCGCCCCGCGAGGGGGGCGGCAGCCTGTGCGGTCGCGTCAGCTTCACACTCCACCAGGACATGATCAGCGAGCGGGCCCGCAGCACGTTCGGCGGCCTGGCCTACATCGTCGACCGCAACGGCGATGTCGTCTGCCACGCGTTCGAGGAGGACGAGCCCCACGTCCATCCCGGGCAGCCCATCCAGGGGCCCGCGGCCGAGCGGGCCCGCATCGGCGAGGCGTGGCACGGGGTCGTGGTGGTCGACGGCGAGCGGCACTTCGCGGCGTACGCCCCCGCCGCGAACCTCCCGTGGGGGGTGTGGGCGGAGGTCCCTGTCGACGAAGCGGCGAGCGTGCTCCAGCCCATGGCCACGCGCGCGCTGGTCATCGGGGCCGGGCTCACCGCGCTCCTGGCGGGCGTCATCCTGCTCCTGGTCCGTCGCATCGCGGCGCCCATCGAAGAGCTCGCCACCGCCTCCCAGCGCATCGCCCAGGGCGCGTACGGCGAGACCGTGCCCGTGCAGCGCGACGACGAGCTCGGGCTCCTGGCGCGTGAGTTCAACGCCATGAGCGCGGCCCTCGCCGACGCCGTCCGCACGCTCGATGCGAAGGTCGACGAGCGCACCGCCGAGCTCGAGGCCGCCCGGCGGTTCTCCGACACCGTGCTCGACACGCTCGACCAGCGCATCGTCGTGATCGGTCCCGACCGGCGCATCCTGAAGGCCAACCGAGCGGCGCTCGAGGCCTACGGCCCCGGCATCGACACGTTCTTCGCGACCGGAGACCCCGTCCCGGAGCCCACCGGAGAGCGGATTCGCAAGACTGCGAACGGCGACACCGAGATCCTCGCCGTCGAGCGCTACCCCGTGCCCGGCCCCGACGGTCCCACGCTGCTCGAGATCGAGCGCGATGTCACGGCCTCGAAGCAGATCCAGGCGCACCTCGTGCACCAGGAGAAGATGGCGGCGCTCGGCACCCTCGCGGCGGGTCTCGCGCACGAGATCGGCAACCCGCTGGCCTGCCTGAGCTCCGAGCTCGAGCTGCTGGAGCTCGAGCCCGCCACGGTGTCCGAGGCCCTGCCGGTGCTGCGGGACCAGGCGCGTCGCATGGGCGTGCTGCTGCGCGAGCTCGTCGACCTCGGGCGCACGCCCTCCGACCAGCGCGGGCGCTTCCAGGCGTCCGAGCTGCTCGACGACGTCGCGAGGCTGCTCCGCCACTCGGCCCGCGACCGCCGGGTCTCGCTCAGCGTCGAGGCCGACGAGGTCGTGGTGTGCTCGAACCGCGACCGGCTCGTCCAGGTGCTGCTGAACCTCGGGCTCAACGCGGTGGACGCATCTCCGGAGGGGAGCACGGTCCGCATCCGCTGCCGTCCGGACGGCGAGCGGGTCGTGTTCACGGTCGCGGACGAGGGAGACGGGCTGCCGGGCGACACCAGCGCGCTGTTCGAGCCCTTCTTCACCACGAAGCCCGTGGGGCAGGGCACCGGCCTCGGGCTGTTCGTGGTCGACCGCCTCGTGACCGCCCTGGGTGGTCGGATCACGGCGGAGAACCTCGAGTCCGGAGGCGCGGTGTTCACCGTCGACCTGCCGGGCTGCGCCTGTGGAAGCGAGACATGACGATGAACGACCGGATCCTCGTGGTCGACGACGAAGCGGTGCTGCGGAACAACCTCGCCCGGTACCTGCGGCTGCAGGGCTACGAGGTCGACGCCGCCGGGTCGGCCGAAGAAGCCCTCGCGGCGCTCGAGTCCACGTCCTTCGGGCTCGTGCTCACCGACCTCCGCATGCCCGGCATGGATGGGCTCGCGCTCATCCGGCACCTCCAGACCGACCATCCCGACGCCCTCACGGTCCTGATGACCGCCTACGCGTCCGTCGAGTCGGCGGTCGAAGCCCTGCGGGTGGGCGCGTCCGACTACCTGCTCAAGCCCGTCGCGCTCGACGCCCTGGGGCGCAAGGTCGCCGACCTCCTCGAGAAGCGCCACCTGCACGAGCGCGTGCGCCGCCTGCGCCAGGAGGCCCGGGATCGGGCGGGCATCGACCTCGTCGGGCACTCGCCGGCCATGGCCGCCGTGGAGTCGCTCATCGCGCAGGTCGCGCCCACGCCCGCGAACGTCCTGCTCGAGGGCGAGTCCGGCACGGGCAAGGAGGTCGTGGCTCGCGCGCTGCACGAGCGCTCCGACCGCTCCGAGCGCGACTTCATCGCGGTCAACCTCGCGGCCCAGCCCGAGACGCTCGTCGACGCCACCCTGTTCGGGTACGAGAAGGGCGCGTACACCGGCGCGACGGGCGCCCGCGACGGGGTGTTCCGCGCGGCGCGGGGCGGCACGGTGTTCCTCGACGAGGTGGGCGAGCTGCCCCTCGCCACGCAGACCAAGCTGCTCCGGGTCATCGAGAACCGCGAGGTGGTGCCGCTCGGCTCCGACACGCCGCGAAAGGTGGAGTTCCGCCTGGTCGCCGCGACGAACCGTCCGCTCCGCCAGGCGATCGAGGAAGGCCGGTTCCGGGAGGACCTGTACTTCCGGCTCGACGTCATGCGCATCGAGCTCCCGCCCCTGCGCCAGCGGCTCGACGACCTCGCCGAGCTGTCGTCGCGCCTGCTGGAGCGGCACGCCCGCTCGCTGGGTCGCGCGGCGCCGCGCCTGACGGCCGAAGCCCTCACCCGCCTGCGCGGGCACTCCTGGCCCGGCAACGTGCGCGAGCTCAGCAACGTGCTGGAGCGCTCCGTGCTGCTCACGCGCGGCCCGTGGATCGACGCCGCCGACCTGCCGGACCTCGACACCGGGGGCCGCACCGCGAACCTCCGCGAGGCCACGGAGCGCTTCGAGCGGGCGCACATCCAGCAGGTGCTCGCCCGCTGCCAGGGCGACAAGCGCCAGGCCGCCGAGGCCCTGGGGGTGCACCTGGCCACCCTGTACCGCCACATCGAGCGACTCGGCCTCGAGGCGTAGCTCAGCGCGCGCGCACCGAGCGCACCTCCACGACCAGCCCGTCGGACGGAGACAGGGCGACCCCGCGCACCACCGGCGTGCTCACGGCCCCCTCCGGGCGCGCGAGCTCCACCCGGTCGAGCAGCACCTGGAGCACCACGCGCAGCTCGAGCGTCGCGAACGCCGCGCCGATGCAGCGCCGCCCCCCACCGCCGAACGGGATCCAGGCCGCCTTGCGCCCGTCTCCGTCGAGCCAGCGATCGGGGTCGAAGCGATCCGGCTCGGTCCACACGCGCGGATTGCGGTGCAGGGTCGTGACGCACGGCCACAGGATGACGCCCTCCGGCACCTGCCAGCCGCCGAGCTCCACGGGCTTCGCCAGCTGGCGGTTCACGGCCGGCGCGATGGGCGACAGGCGCATCGACTCCCGCGCACAGGCGTCGAGGTACGCGTCCCCGGCACCCGCGCGCACCTTCGCGACCACCTCGGGGTGCTCGAGCAGGTGGAGGAGCGTCCAGCAGAGCGTGTTCGCGGTCGTCTCGTGCCCGCCCACCACCAGGGTGAGCGCGGCATCCACGAGCTCGGCG
Source organism: Myxococcota bacterium (assembly GCA_041389565.1). Lineage (GTDB taxonomy): Bacteria > Myxococcota_A > UBA796 > UBA796 > JACKEQ01. The sequence goes on along the minus strand of JAWKRP010000024.1, from coordinate 30,065 downwards.
TCCGACAGGCCCTCTCCGTCGGCGTCCACCGCGGACACCAGCATCGCGAGCACGTCCGTGCGGGACGAATCCGCGCGGCACTCCGCCACCTCCGACGCCAGCAGGCGTCCCAGCGCGGCGCGGTCGTCGCCGAGCCGTCCCCACCACGTCCATCGCGAGCGGTCCGCCTGCGCACCCTCGGCGAGCCCCCGCAGCCACTCCCGCACGCGGGGGGTCCCGAGCCCGATGGAGGCCACGAAGATCCACGGCGACGATGCGCGCTCCATCCAGCGGTGCGCCACGTCGAGCAGGGCCTGCTCGCGGCCCCCGTCGCTCCCGAGCAGGCACCGCGCCATCACCCGCAGCGTGAGGTCGCGGAAGTCCGGCAGCAGCGCGCGCGTCTCGCCCGGCGTCCACCCGTCGAGCAGGCGGTGCGTCTCGCTCGCGATGGTCTCGGCGTACTGCACGAGCCGCTCGCCGTGCAGCGGGGGCGCCTGGAGCTTCCGGTGCCGGCGGTGGGCCGCGCCGTCCGCCAGCAGGATCGACGTCCGACCCAGGTCGATGGGCAGGGCCTGGGCGTCCGAGCGGATCACGTCCGCCGGGAGCTTCCAGATCTGCTCCACGAGGTCCGGGTCGCCCGTCACCAGGCGCGGGTGGTCGCCCGGGAGCTGGAGCGTGAACGTCTCGCCCACGGTCTCCGTCGCCCAGGTCAGGAACCCGACCGGGTCGCGCGCGAAGCGCCACGCGTTGACGACCGCGCCTCCGGGCACGGCGGGCGGGAGCCGGGTCACGCCTCGGCCGCTCCGCGCTGGACGCGCTTCCCGCGGAACAGCAGTCCCCCGTTGTCGGTGCGCACCACCTCGCCCGTCGCCTCGCCCAGCTGGTCGAACAGGTCGCGGGCCTCCGCGAGGTCGAGCGACTGGCCGGCCACGTAGGTCCGGTAGAACAGGCGGAACGTGAACCGCAGCGGGCCGGGGAGGGGGATGCGGGAGACGAACCGGTTCATGTCCTCGAACCGGCAGCCCCGGTCGGTCTCGGTGATGAAGAACCGGCCCCCGTCGGCCAGCACGCGCATGCACTCGCGCAGCCCCGCGAGGCGGTCGGGCCAGTGCTTGATCGACCCGATGCTCACGAGAACGTCGACGGAGCCGTCCTCCCAGGGCAGTCGGGCCGCGTCGCCCACGACGAACCGGGCGCGCTCGTCGCCGAGCTCGCGGACCGCACGCTGGTTCGCGCGCTCGATCTGCTCCTCGGACAGGTCGAGCCCGTGCACCACGGCGTCGCCGCGCCTCTGGGCGATGAGGAGCGCGATGTGACCGCCGCCGCACCCCACGTCGGCGACCGTGCCCCCGTGGGGGATGCCGTCCAGGAGGTCGTCCTGGAACTCCTCGAAGAACCCGCAGAGCACCGGTCCCACGATCTTGTCGTAGGCCCAGGACTCGGCGGCGCTGTAGGGGCTCGTGATGCTCGCGAACGTGGAGAGGGTGCTCATGTCGGCTCCAGGAGTGGCTCGAAGGCGCGCAGCGCGCGGTCGTTGTCGGTCGGGCGCCCCACGGTGAGGCGCAGGGCGTCGTGCCAGCCGTACGGGCCGAGGGCCCGCACGAAGACCCCGCTCTCGGCGAGGCGGTGGGCCACCGGCTCGGCGGGGAGGCCGAGGTGGACCATCAGGAAGCTCGCGTGGCTGTCCACCACGCGGAGGCCGAGCCCGGTGAGCGCGCGGTGGAGGCGCTCGCGCTCGGTGGTCGTGCGCGAGACCACCTGCTGCACGTGCTCCCGGTCGGCGAGGGCTGCGAGCGCAGCGGCTCGGGTCGGACACCCCACGCGGTACGGCCCACCGACGGCCTGGACGCGTGCGGCCACCGTGGGGGACGCCGCGAGGTACCCGCACCGCAGCCCCGCGAGCCCGTGGGCCTTGGAGAAGGTGCGCAGCACGACCACGCGCGGATCGCCGAGGTAGCGCGTCGGGGTGGGGTAGTCCGCGTGGTGCACGTACTCCCGGTACGCCTCGTCGAGCACCACGAGGGGGCCGGGGCTCGGGAGGGCCGCCAGGAAGCGGTCCAGGGCCGCAGCGCTGCACAGGGTGCCGGACGGGTTGTCGGGGTTCGCGACGAACACGAGGGCCGTCGTGGCGTCCACCACGTCCGCGAGCGCATCCAGGTCCGTGCCCCCACCCGGCCGGGGGCGCGACAGCTGCAGGCGCCGTCCCGCTGCGCGGGCGAGCTGGCGATAGGCCACGAAGCCCGCTTCGCAGGTCGCGACGGCCTGGTGGGGCGCGCACAGCGTCTGGATCAGCAGCCCGATGAGCTCCGTGGAGCCGTTCCCCAGCACGATGCGGTCGCTCGGGATGCCCAGCGTGTCCGCCAGGGCCCCTTCGAGCCCGCCTGCATCGGGGTACTCGGAGGTCGACGCGCGCACGAGCCCCGCGGCCACCGAAGGCGACGGTCCCCACGGGTTCTCGTTCGCGTGCAGGCGGATCACGGGGCCTCCGACAGCCCGACGTCCGCCCACTCCAGCACCACCGCGGCCGAGCTCGACGCGCTTCCCGGCCCGAAAACGAGCACGCGGTCGCCGGGCGCGATCCGTCCCGTACTGGCGGCTTCGAACAGGTTCGTGGGCGTGAGCGCCGGCCCTACGTTCGCATAGCGCTCGTACGTGCTGACCGTGCGGTCGCGCGGGATGCCGAGGGCCTCCGCCGCGAAGTCCGCGAACCAGGCCGTCGGCGTGTGGAACACGAAGAAGTCGATGTCCGACAGCGTGAGCCCCGCGGCCTCCAGGGCGCCAGCCGTACAGCTCCGGAGCTGCGGCTCGGCGGTGGCCCGCATCACCGGGCCGGTCTTCGGGCTCGCGCGCATCCGGAGCCCGTCCTCGTCGATGTCGTGGAACCAGGTGCCCCGCGTCTCGGCAGTGTGGCGCGCGAACCCACCGAGCAGGCGCGCCCCGCCCTCCGCGACCACGAACGCCCCCGCGCCGTCGCCCATGAACCACGACAGCGAGTCGTTCGCGCGCGCGGAGTGCAGGTAGGTGCACGACACCGACACGAGCACACGCCGGTACTGACCGGCGTCCACGAGCGCGGCAGCCGTGATCAGCGCGTTCAGCGGCCCTCCGCAGGCGCTCTCGAGGTTCCAGGCCGCGCCGCGCAGACGGAGCCCGGCGGCCACGTCCACCGCGTTCCCGATCACGAGCTGCTCGCGCGGGAAGCCCGTGGAGATGAGCAGATCCACGTCTCCGGGCTCCAGGTCGGCGGCGACGAGGGCCTTTCGGGCCGCCTCGATCTCCAGGTCGATGCTGCCGGTGTCGCCCGCCACCCGACGCTCGACCGCCCCGCGGAACGGGTCGCTCTCGTACGGGCGCATCGCGCGATCGAAGATCGTCGTGGGCTCGCCCTGCTGGCTGAACACCTTCGCGAGCGTGCGGCGCTCGGCATCGGCCACGAGCTCGGGGTGGTGGACGCGCCACCAGTCGTTCGTGCGCACCTCCTCGGGGAAGTGCACGGAGAGGGCGCGCAGGCCCGCTATCCTCGCCATTCTGTCTCCTGGGGCTCGAGGAGCGCGTCGTTCCGCGCTCCGAAGGGGGGTGGCACGGCTGGATCGACCGCGACGTCGACCACGAACGGTCCGTCGGCTGCGAGGGCCGCGTCGAGCGCGAGCCGCAGCGACTCTGCGTCGTGGGCCCGGGCTCCGTCGGCGCCCTGGGCGCGCGCGAAGGTCACGAAGTCGACGGGCGGGATGTCGGTCTCCACGGGCTCGAGCCCGATCGCGTGCATCCCGTGGGCGATCATCCCGTAGGCCGCGTCGTTCAGCACGACCCAGATGGCCCGGGCACCGGTCGCGACCGCGGTGGAGATCTCGGTGTTCATCAGCATCGCGCCGTCGCCGACGAGGGCGACCGCCGGCCCGTTCGTGCCGAGCGCGAGCCCCACGACGCCCGCCGAGGCCTGTCCCATCGCGCCGAAGTCGGGGCTGACGCGGTACCGGGGAGCGTCGAACCGCAGCACGCGGGTCGCCCATGCGAACGCGTTGCCGGCCTCGGAGATCACGGGGAGATCCCGCGCCACGATCCGCTCCTGCACCACCGCCATCAGGGCGCCCGGGTGCACGAGGTCGGGCCAGCGCGACTCCAGCGCTTCCGGAGCGAGCTCCGGCTGCGGAGGGAACGGGGTACTGCCGAGACGGGGGAGGGCCGCGCGGAGCAGGGCCGCGGGATCGGCTTCGAACGACCGGACCGGTGCGTCCCGGTAGGCCGCACCGACCTCCTGGAGCCCCACCACCACGAAGCCCTCGGGCGGCACGAGGCGCGCGTCCCACCAGCTGGTGAACTCGCTGAACCGGGCGCCGAGCACGAGCGCCACGTCGGGGGCGGCGTGCTGCACGCGCTCCGCGACCCCGCGGGCGCCGCCGAGCCCCAGCACGCCGAGGCAGCGCGGGTCGCTCTCGGGGACCACGCCCTTGGCGCGGGGCGTGAGCACCACCACGGCACCGAGCACCTCGAGGGCCGTGCGCACGGTGGACGCCGCGTGTCGGGCACCGTGGCCCACCCACAGCAGCACGCGGCGGCCCTGGAGCGCTTCCACCAGCGCGTCCACGTCCTCACGCCGGGGACCGGGGGTGGGTGCGGGCGCCGCCGGGGGGCGCTGCAGGCACGGCGTGGCCTGGGCGTCGCTCGGCAGCAGGACCACCGTGAGCGAGCCACCGGCGTGGGCCAGCCGCCCGTCGAGAGCGGTGCCGAGCGCGTCGAGCGACTCGGCCCCGACGACCTCGTGGACCTGGAAGGGGACGTCGCGGGGGACCCACGCGGTCAGGTCGAGCTGGTCGCGCCCGGTGGCCTGGAACGGGAACCGGTGGGCGTTCGCGGGCGGGGTGCCCCCGACCACCGCCACCACGTGCGCGCCTTCCCAGGCGGCGGCCACGAGGCCGGTGATCGCGTTCGAGAACCCCGGACCCGAGGTGGTGAACACCACGGTGGGCGTGCCGCTGGCGAGTGCGTGCTCGGTGGCCATGAACGCCGCTCCGCCCTCGTGGCGCGGGTGGACGACGCGGATGCCCGCATCGGCGAGCGCGCGGGAGAAGCGCCCGATGGCGGCACCCGTGACGCCGAACGCGGCGCGGCAGCCCCGATCGGCGAGGGTGTGTGCGAGCTGGGCAGCGAGGGTGGGGGACATGGGCGCTCCGGTCGCCCCGTACCGAAGCAACCGACATGCCACGCGCCCTGCGGGGATTTCGACGCTTCGCCCGTGGGGGCCCGCGCGAATGCGCGGTGAGCCTGCGCGGCTGCGCGCGCTCAGCCCCGTGCTGCCCAGGACCGCCAGGGTGCCGCGACCTCCGCGAGCGCCGCGCTCAGTCCGGGGTCGACCGGGGCCGCGCACGTCACCAGCTCTTCGAAGGCGTCCACCAGGTCGGGATCCGGCACGAAGGCGGGCGCGTCGCTCACCAGCCCGCGCGCGCGCTCCCAGGCGCCGTCGAGGGCGTCGAGGTGCGCGAGGTGGATGCGCGCGACGCCCACATACGGGTGCCGGTCGCGCGCCCAGGTGTCGTGGAGGCCCACCAGGAGGGCGCGAGCGGCGTCGTGCTCGCCGGCACCCATCGCGCACAGGGCTTCTGCGAGGGTCGCGAGCTTCGCGAACAGCCCGCGGTCCTGCCCGACCTCGGCCAGCTCCGCCCGCACGCCCGCCACGATCCGCCGCGCCTCCTCGAGTCGTCCGCGCTTCCGGTGCAGCTCCGCGAGCAGCAGGCGGTGCGTGCGGCGGCTCGTGCTCGTGCGCGACGTGGCGCCGTACAGCGCTTCGGCTTCGAGCACGAGGGGCTCGGCCTGCTCGAACGCGCCGCGCGCCATCAGGTGCTCTCCGAGCCGCGAGAGCACCTGCGCGCGCGTGCGCGCGTCGCCGCTCCGGGTCGCGTGGTCGAGTGCGTCCTGGAGCGCCGCGTGGCAGCCCGTGGCGTCGCCTGTGTGCTCGAGCAGCCCGGCCCGTCGGGACAGCGCGACCGCGCTGAGCTCCCACATACCCGCGCCCGCCGCGCGCTCCTCCAGCTCCGTCGCGAGCGCCAGCCCCTCGGCGTATGCGCCTCGCCAGGTGTCCAGCCACACCCGCATCAGCACGCAGCGCAGCTCCACCTCCAGCGCGCCCGCCGCGCGTGCATCCCGCTCGAGGGCGTCGAGGCCCGTCGGGTCGCGGTCCTGGAGCACCTGTGGCGTCAGCGCGCGCAGCCGGAGCCCGAGGTCGTCGCCGACCCGCTCGAGCGCCTTGCGGGCCGCACGCGCCACCGGCACGCCGTGCGGGTCCTGCGCGAAGTAGCCCTCGGTCGCGCGCACCAGGCAGGCGCCGGCGCTCGCGTCGTCTCCCGCGGAGTGCCACAGGCTGCCCGCGCGCTCGAGGGCGTACGGCGTGCCGAGCGTGGCCAGCGCCTGCGCACACGGGCCGTACACGGACGGGGGGTCGCTCACGCCCTCCAGCACGGCCTCCCGGAGCAGCCCGTGCTGGAACGACCAGCCCTCGCTGGTGCCCGCGAGCAGGCCATCGCGGGCGAGCCCGTCCAGCGCGGCGGGACCCAGCGCGCCGCCGCCGAGCTCGCACGCTGCGCGCCACTCCGCCCCGTCCACGTGCCGGCCGAGCGCTGCGGCCTGCGGGTCGGGCCCGGCAGGTGCTCGAACCGACGCCGGAGCAGGGCCGCGAGCCCGTCCGGCAGGGACCGCTCTGCAAGCCCGTCCCCGGCCAGGCCCCGCTCCGATCGCGCGAGCTCGCCCGACCGCACCCAGTCGGCCAGCAGGTGGACCGCGTACAGGGGGTGCCCCTCGCACCGCTCCGCCACGCGTTCCGCGAGGGTGGGCTCGAGGTCGAGCAGCTCCGTCACCAGGGCCCGATGGGCGTCCGGCGCGAGCGGCCCGACCTCGTACCGGTGCGCGTCCGCCGGGGTCCATGCGGGGTCGGTCGTCGCGCAGGCCATCCACACCGGCCCGTGCAGCCGCCGGGCCAGCGAGGGCTCGCCCCACTCGGGCTCGTCGACCAGCAGGGCCACGCGGCGGTCGGTGGCGTGGCGAGCGAGGAGGGCCGCGAACGCCCCCCAGGTCTCGTGCTCGTTCGAGGGCTCGCCCTCCACCAAGCCTGCGAGCACGGGGGGGAGCACGAGCGGCGACCGGTCGTACGCGCCCTCCGTGAGCGCCCGGCGGAGCGCGTGGAGCGCGGGCTCCCCCTGCTGGTGACGCAGCTCGATCACGAGCGCGCCGCGCTCCGCCAGCTGGCGCCCGATCCACCGCGCCAGCAGGGTCTTCCCGACCCCGGGACCCCCGATCAGCGCACTGACGACGGGCCCGTCGGGCGGCTCTGCGCGCGCGGCGTCCCGCCACAGGGCCTCGATCAGCGCTTCACGTCCCACGGGCTCGGGCTCGCGCAGCCCGAACAGGCCCGGACCCGTGCCGGACCCGAGCCCGAGGCGCGCTCGCGGCACCGGACCGAGCGGGAGTCGCACCCGGCGCGCCGGCGCGAGGGGGGTGGGCGCGGAGGGGGCTGGGAGCGGGCCCTTGGTGCCGAGGAACGTCGACGGGTCGTCTGGCAGGCTCGGTATGGCCGGCACGAAGTCGGAGTCCGGGATCGGGTCGAGGGCCGCGAGCGCTTCGGCGGCGCTGCGGAACCGGTCGCCGGGCGCGCGCTGGAGCAGTCCGGCGAGCCAGTCGCGGAGCGGGCCCGACCACGGGAGGTCGGCGGGCATCGACCAGCTCGCGTGCGCCCACGTGGCCTGCGCGCGGTCGACCAGGCGGATCGGCGGCTCCCCCGTGAGCAGCTTCCAGGCGACGCAGCCCACGGAGTACAGGTCGGCGGATGGCCCGGCGACCCCTCCGGACAGCTGCTCGGGCGCCATGTACGACAGCGTGCCGGCCACGTCGGGCCCGTCGTCCCGGGTGCTCGCGAGCCCGAAGTCCACGAGGCACGGCCGCCCGTCTGCCGACACGCGGACGTTCGACGGCTTGATGTCGCGGTGCACGATTCCGTGGGCGTGCGCGTGGGCCAGCGCCTGGAGCAGGCACCGCAGCACGCGTGCGGGAGGCAGCCCGTCGAGCGGGGACTCCAGCCACTCCATCGCCAGCCAGGGCGCGCCGTCGGGGGCCTCGAGCGACTGCGACGCGGCCGCGTCGAGCTCTCCGTAGTCCAGGATGCGCGCGATGTGGGGGTGCCGCAGCCGGGCCATCGAGCGGATCTCGCTCTGGAAGCGCCCGTCCCGACCCTCCCGTCCCGGCCGGACCGTCTTCACCGCCACCTGCGTGGAGCTCGGACCGTGGTGGGCCCGCCACACGCTGCCCATCCCTCCGCGGCCCGCGAGCCCGAAGACCTCGAACGGGCCGACTCCGATTCGCTCCACGCACCCTCCCGCGTCGGTATACTGCGGCGCGATGGACGACGACAGCGCGACACTCACCAGCGAGTCCCTCGACGAAGGTGCGCAGCGCGGGGTCCGCAGCCAGCTCGCGTTCGTGGTGGCCTGGTGCGACGAGCCCCACCGCGTCGGCGAGGTGCTGTTCCCCGTACAGCGCGGCCCCTGCGTGTTCGGGCGCGGTGGGCCCCGTCCCGACGATGGGGATCCGCGTGTCGGTCTCGTGCGCGTCCGGCCCGGGACCACGGTCCCTTCGGCGCCCCTCACGAGCCCCGCGCTGTCGCGACGTCAGCTGCGGATCGAGGTGCACGCGGGGTCGATCGAGGTGTCCAGCCTGGGCCGCGCGCCGCTGAGGGTCGACGGCCGGGAGGTCGAGCGCACCTTCGTCGAGGCCGGATCCGTCGTGGAGGTGGGCAGCGCGATCATGCTCCTCTGCACACCGTTCCCGCACGCGATCCCGGGGTCTTCGCCCCTCCACCGATTCGGCGAGCCCGATTCCTTCGGCATCGTGGGCGAGAGCCCGGCGGTGTGGGAGCTGCGCCGGCAGATCCGCCTGCTCCGGCCCCATGCGCAGCACGTGCTGGTGCGCGGCGAGACCGGCACGGGCAAGGAGATCGTCGCGGCTGCCCTGCGCGGAAGCGGCCCATGGGTCGCGCGTAATGCGGCCACGCTGCCCGAAGGGCTCGTGGATGCGGAGCTGTTCGGGAACGTGGCCGGCTATCCGAACCCCCAGATGCGCGAGCGCGAGGGGTTGATCGGCGCAGCGTCGGGGGGCGTGCTGTTCCTCGACGAGATCGCCGAGCTCCCGGAGTCGCTCCAGGCCCACCTGCTGCGCGTGCTCGACTCGGGGGAGTACCAGCGTCTCGGGGAGTCCCGCATGCGCCGCGCGAACCTCCGCGTGGTGGTCGCCACGAACCGCGACGAGGCGTCCCTCAAGCACGACGTGCTGGCCCGGTTCCCGTTCCGTCTCGAGCTGCCGCCACTCCGGGAGCGCCGGTCCGACGTGCCGCTGCTCGTCCAGCACGTGCTGCGCGGCATCGCGGCCGAGTCGCCCGAGCTCCGCGAGCGCTTCTTCGACGGCGACCGCCCGCGCATCGCACCGGCCTTCCTGCGACGGCTCGTGCAGCACGACCACCCCGAGAACGTCCGCGGCCTGCGCACCGCGCTGTGGGCGAGCGTGGTGGAGAGCTCCGGCAACACGCTCGCCATGCCCGCGATGCTCCAGGGTCCGGGAGTCCGGGCCGCGGAGCCCGCCGAGGAGGCCGATCCGGGCGAGATCTCGCCCGAGGTCGTCCAGGCCTGTCTCGACGAGCACAACGGGAACCAGGAACAGACCTGGCGTGCGCTGGGCCTCGCGAGCCGCCACGTGCTCGCGCGGCTGATCCGCAAGCACGGGCTGGTGGTGCGCCGACGGGGATGAGCGCCCGCTACGGGGTGGTCGTGACCTCGAGGGTGTAGTCGGCGCAGTCGATGCTGGACTTCCACGCGTCGACGCGCACGAGCACCGTGGTGGCCGAGCCGGTCGTGTTGGTCCATGCGGCAGTGGCCGGCGACACCGACTCGTTCGAGAGGTCGAGCCGCGTGAGGGAGCCGTCGAGCAGCTCGAGCTCCACGTCGGTGACGTCGGTGTGCGTGGCCACCGCGCTCACCGTGGAGCCCGCCGGCACCTGGACGCTGAAGTGGTCGACGTCGTTGGGCGCGAGCACGAGGTCGAGGGCCGTTCCCGGCCACGGCTGGGCCTGCGAGAACAGGTCGTTCGGCTCGGACGCATCGTTCGTGCACACGCCGCTCGCGGAGAACACGGCATCGATGTCGTACAGGATGCAGGCGCCCGTGCCCGCGATCTCCTCGATCGACAGCTCGAGGGTGCGCGTGGCGCCCGACGTGTTCGCGTACTCGATGGCCTGCACGCCGAAGTCATCGGACGAACGCCAGGTGACGTACCGGCCTTCGACGTCGTCGAACAGCGAGTAGTAGAGCGTGCCGAGGGAGTCGTCGAACAACAGCTCGAGCAGGAGGTCGTTCCCGGGGGGCACCGAGACGAGCCAGTGGTCTTCGTCGAACGGCGCGAGCACGAGGTCGAAGGGCGAGCCCGGGAGCACGGCGGGGCTGGCGCTCGAGCTGGGCTCCCAGGGGTCGTCGGGGCAGGCGCCGGCGTCGAACACGACGAGCTCGTACGTGCCGCAGTTGCCGGAGTACCCCTCGACGGCCAGCCCGACCTCGTCGCCCGCGAGCAGGTCGAGGGTCAGCAGGCTCCGTGTGGAGACGCCGGAGTCGTCGTCGCACACCTCGGCCGACACTCCACAGACCTCGGCCGACAGCACGGTGTCGTACAGCGAGGGGTCGGTGCTGAACGTGTACGTGCCGGCCGCAGGCGCCGACCACGTGAAGCGCGCGTCTCCGAGGTGCGTTCCGGAGCCCAGGCCGCACAGCTGGTCGTGATCGTCGGTCTCGCTGCAGGTGTCGCCCGTGGCCACGGTGCCGAGCGCAGACCCGAGGTCGGTGGCGCCGGGATCGCAGAGCCCCACATCGGCGTCGGTGTCCGCGTCCGTGTCCGCGTCGGCGTCGCTGTCGGCGTCCGCGTCACTGTCGGCGTCCGCGTCGCTGTCGGCGTCCGCGTCGCTGTCGGCGTCCGCGTCGCTGTCGGCGTCCGCGTCGCTGTCGGAGTCCGCGTCACTGTCGGAGTCCGCGTCGCTGTCGGAGTCCGCGTCGCTGTCGGTGTCCGCATCCGTGTCGGCGTCGGTGTCCGCGTCCGTGTCGGTGTCGGTGTCGGCCTCGACGGGCAGGTCGTCGCGGGGCTTCAGGCAGCCGACGAGGAGCAGCGAGCAGACGAGAAGGGGCGTACGGAGCATGTGCACGGTGTACCGCGGCGACGGTTCGACGGCGACCCCCGCGGAGTTTCGGTTCCGGAGCGCTCGCGGGTCCAACCGGGTACGGAGGAAGCATGTCCCGCATCGCGCTCGTCAGTCTGGCCCTGTCCACCCTCGCCTGCGGGTGCTCCGTGGGCGACCGCATCGCGCTGGAGCACGACGGGGAGTCCCGGAACTACTTCCTGTACGTGCCCGACGGCGTCGCCGCGAATGCCCCCGTCGTGATCGCGATGCACGGCGGAGGCACTCCGGGCGGGTCCAAGGGCCGGCGGATCGGCACGCAGACCGGGCTCGATGCTCTCGCCGACGAGGAGGGCTTCATCGGGGTCTTCCCGTCGTCGCTCGGGGGGAACTGGAACGACGGGCGAGACCTCGAGGCGGGGTACGTGAGCCCCGATGTCGACGATGTGGGCTTCATCGAGGCCGTCCTCGACGACGTCGCCGCGCGTGTGTCCATCGACGCCGATCGCGTCTACGTCTCCGGCGCGAGCAACGGCGGCTTCATGACGCAGCGCATGCTGTGCGAGCGCCCCGAGCGGTTCGCGGCGGGCGTCAGCTTCATCGCCACCATGCCCGCCACCCTCGAGTGCACGCCCCCGTCCGACGCCCGGGTGCCCGTGATGTTCGTGCTCGGCACCGCCGACCCGCTCGTGCCCTACGAGGGCGGGCCCGTCGCGAACGGAGACCGCGGCGAGGCCATCTCCGCCGATGCCGCGTTCGCCTTCTGGTCCGATCAGAACGGCTGCACCGGGGAGCCCACGATCACGCCGCTCCCCGACACCGACCCCGACGACGGCACCACGGCGTCCCGCGAAGACGCCACCGGCTGCGACGCGCCCGTGTCCCGCATCGTCATCGAAGGGGGCGGCCACACGTGGCCCGGGGGCGCGCAGTACCTCCCGGAGCGCACCATCGGCCCCACGTCCAACGACCTCCAGGGGCAGGACGTGCTGTGGGACTTCGTGAAGGGGCACTCCCGCTAGGATGACCGCCGCGCAGAGGTGAGGTACACACCCGTCCATCTTCGAGGTGTCGATGTCCCTGTCTCTCGCGTCCGTGCTCTTCGCCCTGGTCGGCTGCGGCGGTCCGTCGCTCGACGCCCACGTCGCCGGCCTGAATCCCGTCCCCACCGACAAGACGACCGTGTCCGTCGCGGCCGATGGAGCCACGCTCCACTTCGTGCAGCCCGTCGACCTCGGGTTCTCGGGCGAGACCCTGAACGAGCCCGAGGGCACCGCCGAGCTGGCGCTCTCCGTCCACGTGACGACCGTGAAGCTGGGCGATGTGGTCGTTCCCGTCGGGCGTACCGTCGACGTGAAGGTGCCGTACCACGTGAAGGGAGGCGACCTCCAGGGGGCGGAGACCGCTCGTGTCGAGCTCGACCTCGAGCTCGACGACGCCGCGACCGAAGCGCTGCGGGCCCACTGCGGCAAGAAGCTCACGCTCTGGTACGAGGCCACCTGGAAGGCGAGCGCGGACGGGCAGCTCCCGCCCGACTGGACGATCTCGGGCGGGGAGGGCGAGCTCCACAACCTGCTCGATCCGCCGTCTGCCCGCATCGAGTGCGTCGAGATGGCGGCGGGCGAAGGCGAGCCTGCGGAGGGCGGGGCCGAAGCCGCCGAGTAGGGGTGCCCGAGCGGGATCGCCGGATGCGCCACCGGGCTCTCGGGGAAGGGCTCGTCGCGCTGCGATCCTCGCGCGTGAAACTCCGTTCCCCTTCGCGTACTAACCCGTCGACACGCGGTTGCGCAACCCGGCCGCACGTGCGGAACTCGGCGCGTTCGCGACCCGAGGCGTCGCCGAACAGGAGGCTTCATGACCGACCCTTCCGTGGTGATCGCAGGAGCGGGCCCGACCGGGCTCATGCTGGCAGCGGAGCTCGCGCTGGCGGGCGTCCCGGTCCAGATCGTCGAGAGACGCGCGACCCAGGCGCTCGACGGCTCGCGGGCCGGGGGGCTGCACGCCCGCTCGCTCGAGGTGCTCGACCAGCGGGGCATCGCCGAGCGCTTCGTGGAGGCGGGCACCCGCCATCCTGCGGTCGCGTACTCCGGTGCGTTCCTCGACATCACCGACCTCCCCACGCGCTTCCCGTACGTGCTCGCGCTGTGGCAGGCCGTGTTCGAGCCGATGCTCGCGGAGCACGTCGAAGCGATCGGCGTGCCCATCCGGCGCGCCTGCGACGTGGTGGGCTTCACCCAGGACGCGTCCGGGGTCGACGTCGCGCTGTCGGACGGCGGCACCCTGCGGGCCGCGTACCTCGTGGGCTGCGACGGCGGGCGCAGCCTCGTGCGCAAGCTCGCGGGCATCGGGTTCCCCGGTCTCGATGCGTCGACCAGCTGGATGATCGCGGAGGTCCAGATGGACGGGGAGCCGAAGCTCGGCTTCCACCACGATGCGCTCGGCACCCACGCGATCGGGCGCATGGGGGACGGGCCGATCAAGGTCGTGCTCACGGAGCCCGACCCCTCGCGGACCGGAGACCCCGACCTGGAGGAGCTCCGCGCGGCCCTGGTGGGGATCTACGGATCGGACTTCGGGCTGCGGACCGCCTCGTGGATCTCGCGGTTCAGCGACGTGTCGCGCCAGGCCGCGACCTACCGCAGCGGTCGGGTGCTGCTTGCTGGAGACGCCGCCCACATCCACCCGCCGCAGGGCGGACAGGGCATGAACACCGGCCTCCAGGACGCCGTGAACCTCGGCTGGAAGCTCGCGCAGGTGGTTCGCGGCACGTCGCCCGACGCCCTGCTCGACACCTACCACGCCGAGCGCCACCCGGTCGGTGCACGCGTGCAGCAGAACACCCAGGCGCAGATCGCGCTGCGCGTCCCCGACCCGCGACACGAAGCCCTCCGCGGCACGATGGCGGAGCTGCTCGCGATGGACGGCCCCCGTCGCCACATCGCCGGCATGCTCACCGGGCTGGACGTCCACTACGACCTCGGCGAGGGGCACCCGCTGCTCGGGCGCCGCATGCCCGACCTCGATCTCCACACGCCTGACGGCCCCACGCGGGTGTTCGCGCTGCTCAGGTCCGGCCGGCCGGTGCTGTTGGGCTTCGACTCCGCGGAGCGGCCCGCCCGGCTGGGTCCGTGGGCGGAACGCGTGCCGTTCGTCCGCGCGTCCGCCGCGCCCACCGTCGATCTGCCGGTGCTCGGCCCGGTCGACGTGCCGCCCGCCGTGTTGGTCCGCCCGGACGGGCATGTCGCCTGGACCGGCGCTCTGTCGGACCCGTCGCTCGAAGCCGCGCTCGCCACCTGGTTCGGCCCCCCGTGATACGAGCCCGGATGCTCTCGTCCTGTCGGTTCACGGCCCTGTCCCGCCTCTCCTCCGGTGCCCGATGACCCCCGTGGCTTCGGGGGGCTGCATGTGTGGGGCCGTGCGCTTCGAGCTCACCGCGCTGCGCGACACCTTCGGCGCGTGCCACTGCGAGATGTGCCGCCGATGGACGGGCTCCGCGCTGCTCGGCATCAATGTGCCCGACGCCGACATCACGTTCACGGGCACCGAGCACATCCAGCGCTTCCAGTCGTCCGACTGGGCCGAGCGCGCGTGGTGCAGCCGGTGTGGAACGGGCCTGTGGTACCGGGTCACGGCGCCGGGCCCGCTGTCCGGGGCCTACGAGATCCCCATCGGCCTGCTCGACGACGCGAACGGGCTGACGATGGTGCGGGAGATCTTCATCGACCAGAAGCCCGACGCCTTCGCCTACCACGGGGAGCGCACCACCCTCACGCGGGCCGAGGTCCTGGCGTTGTACGGCGTCGAGCTCGACTGAATGCCGGTCCGTCAGCGTCCCGAGCTCGAGGCCACCGTGTTCCACGGCATGGTCACACGGGCACCGCAGATGCGGGCCTTGTTCGAGCAGATCCGACGGGCCGCCGACAGCGACATCACCGTGCTCCTGCGGGGCGAGAGCGGCACCGGCAAGGAGCTCGTCGCGCGCGCGCTGCACGCGGAGGGGCCCCGGCAACGGGCGCCGTTCCGGGCCGTGAACTGCGCGTCGTTCACGTCCGAGATGCTGGCGAGCGAGCTGTTCGGGCACGTGAAGGGCGCGTTCACCGGCGCGGTCGCGCACCGCGACGGGCTGCTCGTCCAGGCCGACCGCGGCACGCTCTTCCTCGACGAGGTCGCCGAGATCCCGCTCGAGCTCCAGGGTCGGCTGCTCCGCGTCCTGCAGGAGCGGCGGTTCTACCCGCTGGGGGGCTCTGCGGAACGCGAGGTCGACATCCGCATCGTGTCGGCCACGAACACCAGCCTGCGGGAGCAGGTCGCGCAGCGGAGGTTCCGGGAAGACCTGATGTACCGGCTCCGCGTGGTCATCCTGCGCCTCCCGGCCCTGCGCGAGCGGACCGGAGACCTCGAGCTCCTGATCTGGACCTTCATCGACCGGCTGAACGCGACCGGTCGCCGCAGGATCACGTGCATCTCGACCGATGCGTGGGATGCGCTCGTGGCGTACCCGTGGCCCGGGAACATCCGCGAGCTGCAGAACCTCGTCCAGAGCGCGTACGTGCTGGGGGAGGGCCCGTGCCTCTCGGTCGGCGACCTCCAGCCGGAGCTCCGGGGCGAAGAACCGCCCGACGGCACGGGCCTGTCCACGCCGTCCCCCGTGAACGACGCCGACCTCGCGGGCCTCGAGCGGGCTGCGCTCGTGCAGGCCTGGCGCCGGCATGGCGGCCGGCGTGGGCCGATGGCGTCCGAGCTCGGGATCTCGCGGTCGACGCTCTACCGACGCCTGAAGCACCACGGGCTCGAGTAGCTATCGGAGGGTGGTGCAGCCGTCCGCGACGGTGCGGGACAGCACGACCTCGAGCGTGCTCAGCAGCCGCCGCTCGGCCTCTTCGGGGGGGAGCGTGCGAAGGTCGGCGAACCGCGGGCCCAGCTCGGCGATGCGCTCGTCGCACTTCGGGCCGCGGTCGGGGCGCGCTCGCGACGGCAGCGTGTCGATCCAGGCGACGAGCTCGGGCGCGCCGTCGAACATCGCCGGCTCGCCGACCACGCAGCCCAGGAGCCGCATCGGGAGCACGAGGTTCGTCGTCACGCGGGTGAGCCCGGACCGCTCGCGCGGGTCGATCTCACCGTCGTCCAGGAGCTTCGCCAGGAGGTCGTGCTGCTCCTGCACCCACGGGCGGCGACCCCGCTGGCACCGGGGACGATCGACCGCGATCACCGCCGGGTCGTCGTGGATCTCGCCCGCCGCGATGCGCAGCACCTCGGCCGGCTCCAGGCCGTCGAGCACGAGGCGCCGGGTGCGCGCGGCCGTTGCCACCTTCGGGATGCGCTCGATGTCGTGCTTCAGAGAGTAGGCGTCGTCGTCGGAGAGCTCCAGCTTCGACAGCCGCTCCAGCCGCGAGACCACCTCGTCGGTGAGCCCGTCGGTGACCGCGAGGGACTCGAGGATCAGGAGCTCGATCACCGCCCACATCGGCAGCCCGCCGTTCCGCCACTCCTTCACGTCGGCGAGACCCTCGGCGGCGACGAACGCCTGGAGGTCTTCGAGGGCGGCTCGCCGGGCCTGGGGAAGGGGACCCGCGCACTGGATCGTGAGGTTCACGAGCCCGCCGTGGCCCTTCGCGTCGTCGAGCCCCTGGACGGCCTCAGCGAGGATCTGGCCCGGCCACGACAGGCTCGCGTAGAACACCACGCTCTCGAACGCGTTGTTGGGCGGCGCGATCGTGCCGTGGGCGGTGATGAACGGCTCGCCGTCGTACATCCCGAGGTCGTACGCCGCCTGGCCCACGCCGTTGTACGGGATCGGGTGCTCGGCTTCGATGAACCGCCCGTCGTGGCGGTCGACGAAGTGCCGGACCTCCTTCGCGGCCTGGCAGGCCTTCCCGCGCACCGTGAGCATGCGGAACCGGAGCGCCAGCGTGCCGAGCGCCACCGGGTCGTCGGTGCGACCGGTGAGGCCCATCTCGTCGGGGGTCTTCGCGAACACCGCGTCGAAGCGCTCGTCGAAGGCGGTCTTGCGGGCATCCTCCCGCGTGGCGCGGTCCTGCTCGAGGCGCTCGCGGAGGTCGCGGATGCGCTCCACGGCGAGCGCGAACCCGGGGTCCTGCTGGGCCGCGGCCTCGAACCGCTCGCGTGCGCGGGCGTAGTCGCCGTCGAGCTCGGCCTGCAGCCCGGCCCCGTACTCCGCGACCACCGCGAAGTCCTCGGTCGGTGCGTCCGCGAGGATCTGGCGACGCTCTCCAGCGGTCACCGCCACCTTCAGGCGCTTCAGCAGCGCCTCCACCAGCGACTTCTCGACCGTCACGAAGTCGTCGATCCCTCCAGTGGCATCCGCCGCGGCCACCACCTTGCCCGACCCCACGGACACGGCCCGGGCGTCCATCACGAACCGCTCCTTCACGACCGACCACGAGCCGACGACCACCCACTCCGCGCCCACGCCCTTCCCGAGCTGCGCGGCCGTCGCGGGGTCGACGAACCCGGACCTCCCGAGCTCCAGCTCCGACAGCACGGCGTCGAGCCGGCTGCGCTCGACGAGTTCGAGCTCCTCCACGCGCGCCAGGTCGGACACGATCATCCCGGACAGCGCCAGACCGAGCCCCTCGTACGCTTCGCTCCGGGCGCCGGGCTCGAGCGGCAGCACGGCGACGGTGCGCCCACCGAATGCCGGCAGCGCGAGCAACCCCAGGAGCCAGCCCACGACCATCACGGGCCGCAGGTATCGCGCCTCGCCTATAGTGCGCTCGGAGATCCGTTCCGACCGTGCTGGACGACCGCGCTCGCCCCCTGCTCCACGACCTGCCGCTCCCGCTCGCACAGCTCCTGCTCCGGGCGCTGAACGCGAAGTCCGCGGTGGAGCACCACCACTGCGCGTTCTACCTCCTGGAGGCCGGCATCAAGCTCGCGGCCGCCGCGCGGGTCGGCCTGTTCCTCGAGGTGGCGGACGCCGACGATCCGCTCCTGCCGTCCCTGGCGAAGGTCGGCAACAACCCGAGCACGGGGCACTGGCGGGGCCTGCTTCGAGACCTCGACCGTGCGCTCGCGGACCGCCCCGCCGTGGTGGACCACCCCCTCGTGCGCGCGCTCCCGGGCCTCTCCAACCGTCGGCTCCCGGCGGTCCACCGATTCGTGACGGCCGCGGCAGAGCACCACGCCGTCGGGTCCGAGGTGCGTCGGACGGCCGTGCGGGGCGGCATCGACGGGTTCCTCGACGCCGTGGTCGCGTACCGCAACGAGGTGCTCGGGCATGGTGCCCAGCGCGACGAGCGGTTCTACGAGGCCATCGGGCCGCTGCTGCTCGCTGCTGCCCTCGAGCTGCTCGAGACCGACGCGCTCGTCGGCGGGCTGTCGCTCGTCGCGCCCACTGCAGCGGTCGAGTCGGGGCAGGCCGTGCTCGGATGGACCGGTCTCACCGGGCTCGCGGGGCTCCCCATCCGCGCGCCGGTCTCCACGGGTCCGGCCGCTTCGGGTCGGCTGTACCTCGCTGGCGGTCCTGCGCTCGTCCCGCTGCACCCGCTCGTCGTGTGGTCGCGGCCGTCGGGCGATCCGCTCGGTCGTGTGGGCTTCCTCAACCGCACCGTGCACCGGGCTTCGGGCGATGGGCGCCCCCTGGTCAAGCGCGCGGAGTACCTCGACTACACCACGGGCCAGGCGCTCCCCGACGTCGACTGCCGCACGGAGCTCGCCGAGCTGCTGGCCCGCGTCGGAGGGCTGCTCGCCCCCGACCTGCCGAGCGAGGTCGACGAGCCGCCCGGCCAGGCGACCTTCGCCGACCCCGACCCCACGCCGCTCCAGTCGCGCGCGATCGTCGGCGACTTCGAGTTGCTCGGAGAGCTCGGTCGCGGCGGCATGGGGGTCGTGTGGCGGGCCCGTCAGCTCGGGCTCGGCCGGATCGTGGCGCTCAAGGTGCTGTCGCTGGAGCTTGCGGCCGATCCGGTGGCCCGCGACCGGTTCCGACGCGAGATCCAGGCGCTCGCGCGGAGCGACCACCCCAACGTGGTGCGCGTCCTGAGCCACGGCGAGGAGGACGGTCAGCTCTACTACGCCATGGAGTACGTCGACGGGACCGACCTGTCGCACACCAGCTCGGTGCTGTCGGGCTGGCGGAGCCATGGGGTCGCGCTGCAGGGCGACTCGCTGGGCCAGGTCGCCGAGCAGCCGGACCGTCCACGGCGCACCCTCGAAGGCTCCGGAGAGACGCTGTTCCGGCGGCTCGCGAGCCTGTTCGCCGAGGTCGCGTCCGGCGTGCAGCACCTGCACGAGCGCGGGGTCGTCCACCGCGATCTGAAGCCCGCGAACCTGATGATGACCGCGAACGGGCGACGGCTCGTGATCGCCGACCTCGGCCTCGCGCGGATCGACGACGCCACGCGCGCGCTGACGGCCTCGAACGTCAAGATCCTGGGCACCCTCCGCTACATGTCCCCCGAGCAGCTCCAGCGGAACCTGCTGGAGGTCGACGGCCGCGCCGACATCTACGCGCTCGGCGTCACCCTCACGGAGCTCTGCACGGGGCGACCGTTCTTCGACGGCGACACCGAGCAGCGCCTCATCCAGCAGGTCCTGAACGAGGAGCCCGTCGCCCCGCACGTCGCCGATCCGTCCCTCCCGATGGACCTGAGCCTCGTCCTCCAGAAGGCGACGGCGAAGCGCGCCGACGATCGCTACGCCGACGCGGCCGCCTTCGCGGCGGATCTCGCGGCGTTCGCGTCCGATCGCCCCGTGTCCGTGCGCGCCCCGGGGATGTGGCGGCGCTCGGCCATGGTGCTGCGGCGCAACCCGGTGCTCGGCGCCTACCTGAAGATGTCCGCGTCGTTCCTGCTCGTGGTCACGCTCGTCGGGGCGGCGGTTCTGGGCTTCGGAGACCGCATCCGGGGCGATCGCGTGCGGCTGTACAGCTCGGTCGACACGAAGTGGGGGGCGGTGGTCGGGACCTCGTGGCTCGCGCACCTCGACCACGTCGCCTGGCCACTGGGGCCGCTCGCCGCCCTCGGAGGCGTGTTCGACCCCGCTCACCCGATGCCGCGCTACGAGATCGAGTTCGACGGAGGCCTGGCGACGCGCGTCGTCCACCGCGGTCCCGACGGAACGCCCGTCCCGACCGACACCTCCGCGGCCATCCAGGTCCAGACGTTCGACACGGACGGACGCATCAGCCAGGTCCGGTCGCTCGACCCCGACGGGAACGTGCTGAGCCGCGTGTTGTTCGACTGGACGGACACGGGCGGCGAGGTGTGGTGCGACCGCATCTACCAGAGCGGGGCGGGCGCACCGGCACCCGACCCCTACACCGGGGTGTTCGTCGAGCGGATCTGGTTCGACGCGCTCGGGAACCGGGTCCGCACGCTCACGTTCGACGCCGACCGCCGTCCGATGGCCGACGTCGACGGAGACTTCGGGTACGCCCAGCGCCGCGACGACTCGGGCGTGCTCCTGCAGACGGACCGTCTCGACGCGGACGGGACGGTTCGCCTCGCGCACCACCGCATCCGCACGCGCTCCAGGCGGGTCGTCGACCTGTTCCGCGATGGGTCCGGGAGGCCGGTGCGCGGGCCCGACGGGGTGCACGCCATCGTCCACGGCGAGTCGCGGATCCACGAGGACCGGTGGCTCGACGAGGCCCGCGCGGTGTTGGGTGCGCGGGACCCCCTCGACGACCTCGACCGGGTCGCCAGCGCGGCCTACCTCGAGCCCGACAACCAGCTCCGCGCCGCGTGTGCGTTCACGCGGACCTACCTCGGGACCCGCTCCGCCGGGCGTCGCGAGCGGCTGCGGCTGTGTCTGGACGCGGCTGGAGCGCTGTCGGACGCGCCGGACCACCCCGCGATCACCATCACGCGGTACGGAACGGGCGAGGCGGTGGTCGAGCGCTTCGATGCCAGCGGGAGGCCCCATGAGTGACGAGCCGACCGTGCTCGGCGTGCTGAGGAGCTCTGGCGCGGCGGTGCTCGAAGACCCGGTAGGCGTGATCAAGTGCTCCGTGATTCCCGGCGTGCTGCTCCTCCTCTGGGTCGGCGGGCTGTACGCCTCGCTCATCGGGCTCCCTTTCATCGCGCTGCTGATCTCCCAGCTCCTCGAGGACGAGCTCGCCCTCGGAGTGGTGTTCTACGGCGGGCTGGTCGCGGGGGTGGGCATCACCGTGCCCGTCGTGGTGGGCTGCTACGTGGGGGTGGCGCGCGCGATCCATTCGCGGATGCGGTCCGGCGAGCCGCTCGGGCTGTGGAGCCCCCTCACCGATCTCGGGCGCGGCGTGTTCTACGCGGGCACCTACCTGGTGGGCTCGGTGCTCGTGACCGGCGTGTTCGCGGTCGGGGTCGGGCTCGCGCTGGGCTGGGCCGTGGGCAGCCTCGTCTCGACGTTCCTCGGGATCGGCTGGGGCATCGCGACGGGGTACGTCGTCGCGTACGTCGCGCTCGCGCTCATGGGGATCGTGGTCAACGCGCCGCTGTCGATGATGTTCGGCGAGGTCGTGCTGAACCAGCGTCCGTTCGGGGCCGCCCTGCGGCTCTCCGTCTCGTTCGCGCTCGCCCGACCCGGGTACGCGATGCGGATGTCGCTCGCCATCATGGCCGTCGTCTTCCTGTCCCAGCTCGTGCCGATGATCGGAATCGGCCTGAGCTGCTACCTGTACGTCGATCTGCTGGTGCGGTCGTACGTCGCCTGGTTCGGGCTCGGCGACGAGCCCGAGGTCCAGCACGTCACGCTCACGGGTATCCGCGGGCTCTCCTGACGCCGTGGCGCGACGTCATGTCGCATGGTGGGTCGGCCAGGGGCGCGCTACCGTGGCTCCCTTCGAACGAGGAGAGTTCCCATGCGTCTCGTGTTCCTGGCCTTCGGGCTCGTGTTGGCCGGCTGTTCCGGTGGTGGCGAAGCCTGCGACGTCGACGCGGAGACCCGCTGTATGGACGACGCCGCGGAGACTTGCACGAACGGGGAGTGGACGGTCACCGACGACTGCGCCGCCAACGGCCAGATGTGCCACCAGGACGACGCGATGGCGGCAGGCGAAGCCCACTGCATGTGACCGGCGGGGGCGTCGCGCCGTCGTGAGCACTCCGAACGCCGTACTCGACCGGGACGCGCTGCTCCGGCTCCGCTGGGCCGGTGTGGCCGTGCTCGGCGCGGTGCTGGGTGCGGGAACGCTCGGCTGGTTGCCGGCGAGCGCGCCTCTGACGGCGGCGGGCGTGCTGGTGTCGGCCATCGCGCTCAACCTCGTGCTCGCGAGGGTGGGGGAGCGCGCCACGGGGCCCGTGCTGCTCGGCGACACCGCGCTGCTCACCTGGATGCTCGCGGGCTCCGGCGGGGTGTCGAACCCGTTCACCCTGCTGTACCTGTTCCCCGTGCTGCTGGCGTCGCTCGTGCTGTCGCCGGCCTGGTCCGCTGGGCTCGGCGCGGCCACCACGTGCTGCTTCGCGGGCCTGTACTTCACGAGCCCGGCGCACCACCACATGGAGATGTCGCAGCACCTCGTGGGCATGGTCGTGGCCTACGGGCTCACGGTCCCGCTGCTGGCCGGGGCCGTACACCGGTTCCGCACGGCTGCTGCCCTCGCCGAGACCGAAGCGCGCCTGGCTCGGGAGGCGCGCGCGGTGTCGGAGCGGCTCACGTCCCTCGCGGCGCTCGCAGGAGGGGCGGCCCACGAGCTCGCCACGCCGCTCACCACGATCCTGCTGATCGCGCGGGAGCTCGAGCGCACGGCCACCGGCCCCGACCGCGAGGAGCTCGTCGCGCTCGGGCTGGAGGTGGAGAGCTGTCGCGAGATCCTCGACCAGCTCGCGGTCGAAGCGGGCACGGGCGCTGGAGAGTCCGCCAGCACGGTCGATCTGGCGACCTTCACCCGCGAGGCCGTCGCCGCGCACGAGGCTCGCGTCCAGGCCGAGCCCGTCGACGTGTGTCTGCCCGTACGCCTGGTGGGCCAGGCCCTGCGGCGGCTGGTGGGGAACGCCCGGGACGCCACGGGTCCGGCCGGTGAGGTCGTGCTCCGGGCCGCACGGTCGGGCGGACAGGTGGTGTTCGAGGTCGAGGACGACGGGCCGGGCATGCCCCCGGAGGTCCTGGCCCGCTGCTGCGAGCCGTTCTTCACCACCAAGCCGAGCGGACAGGGCCGCGGGCTCGGGCTGTTCTTCGTGCACAGCCTCGCGGAGCAGCTCGACGGCACCCTCGAGCTCACGTCGACCGTCGGGTCCGGCACGCTCGCGCGACTCACGCTTCCCGGAGGGGCTCCGTGCGCATCCTCGTGATCGAAGACCAGGAGCGCCTGCGCACCCGCCTGGCGCGCGCGTTCCGCGAGCGGGGGCACGAGGTGCTGGAGGCCGCGGACGCGAGCGCTGCGCTGACGGCGGTCGAATTCGCGCCCACCCACGCGGTCGTCGACCTGCGGCTGGGCGACGAGGACGGTCTCGTCGTGCTCGCGGCGATCCAGGCCCGGATCCCCACCCTGAAGGCGCTCGTGCTGACGGGGTACGGGTCCATCGCGACCGCGGTGGAGGCCGTGCGGCTCGGGGCGGTCGGGTTCCTCCAGAAGCCCGCCGACGCCGACATGATCCTGGCGGCCTTCACGAAGGGCGACCGTCCGCCGCTCGAGCCGTCGCCCCCCTACGAGCCGCCCACACTGGCCCGTGCGGAGTGGGAGCACATCCAGCGCGTGCTGGCCGACTGTGGGGGCAACATCTCGGAGGCCGCGCGCCGGCTGGGGCTCCACCGGCGCACGCTGCAGCGCAAGCTCCAGAAGTACCCGCCGCGTTCCTGAAGGCGCGACAACTCGCCACAGCGCCCGTGCCCACGGGGGCTCTTAGCTTCCGGGCATGCTCGCGCTCCTCGGCATCGCGCTCGCGCACCACGACACGGCGGTCGCACAGGTGGTCCCGCCGTCCACCCCCGGCTGGACGGGCTCCCGCGGGCCCGGCCTCTCGTTTGGGCTGTCGTACGGGGTCGGTTCGTTCGCCCGCACGCTGCGGGGGACGCACCGGTGGTCGTCGTCGACGGGGTCGATCGCCGTGCACACCCTCACCGTGGAGAGCCGGCTCCAGCTCGGCACGGGCACGGGGTTCCGGCTCTCGCTCCCGGTCGGGCTCACGATCGCGAAGGGCGCGTCCGACACGATGCGCGCGGGCCCCGGAGACCTCGCGCTCTCGGTGGACCAGCGGATCGGCCCTGTGTCCGGGCGGCTCGGCGTGTCCGCGCCCACTGGGCTGTACGACCCGAGCCCCGTCCTGTCGGTGATCGACGTGTCCGCGGAGGGCGGTGCGGTCCGGCTCACCACGTACGACACGCGCGCCAGCCTCGGCACCGGCGCGTGGACTGCGGTCGCGGGCGTCGATGGGCGCGCGTTCATGGGTCCCGTGGCCACGACCGTCGCGGTGGGCGGGCTCCTCCCGATCGACGACACCCCCGACGGGATCCGGTGGGGCCCGACGGGCACGGCCGCCGTGGAAGCCGAGGTCAGCGTGCACCCCCGCGCTCGTGTGGGGCTCGGGATCGACGCGCGCCACCACGGCTCCGACCAGATGGACACGGTCGACGAGGACACCGGCAGCCCTCGGGTCGCGAGGTTCGGGGCCCGGAGCGCCGTGGGGGCGTCGCTGTCGGTGGGCGTGGTGCCGAGCGCCCGCGTCCGCTGCGAAGCCCGAGCGCACCTGCCGGTCTGGCAGCACGTCGCAGGCGTGCAGCTCGTGGAGTCCGTGTCGGCCGGGCTGTCCTGCCGGACCACCCGCCCCCTCCCCACGAAGGGCGGTTCGGCGCGATAGGTCGGGCGTCCACCCGCACCCGGAGACGCCATGACCGCCTACGAGAAGTTCCAGGAGACCTTTGGGCCGGCCGCGGTCACACGGGTGGTGTTCGACTGGGTGCCCGGCCTGATCGCTGCGGTCGTCACGGTCCTGATCTTCTGGGGCCTGCAGTGGTTCTCGAGCCGCGTGCTCGATCGGCTGTTCGTGCAGACGCGCCTCGATCCGACCGCCTCGACGTTCATCCGGGCCGTCGTGCGGTTCACGATCACCATCGTGGGCGGGCTCACCGCGCTCGGCCAGCTCGGCGTCGACACGACGGGTGTGCTCACCAGCCTCGGCGTGATGGGGCTCACCATCGGGTTCGCCGCGCAGAACACCCTGTCGAACGTGATCTCCGGCATCTTCATCTTCTGGGATCGCCCGTTCGTCATCGGCGATCTCATCGATGTCGACGGCGAGTACGGTCGCGTCGAGACCATCACGCTCCGGTCGACGCGCCTGGTGACGGTCGACGGGCGCATGCTCGCCATCCCGAACGCCAAGATGGCGAACGAGAAGGTGGCGTCGTACACGAACTTCCCGCACCTCCGGCTGGCGGTGGAGGTCACCGTGAACGTGAACGAGTCGATCGGCCGGGTGCGCGAGGTGCTGCTCGGCCTCTGCGACGGGCCCGCGTTCATGGCCGAGCCCGCCCCCCAGGTCGTGGTGAAGGCCCTGAACGACTACAACACCCTGTTCGAGCTACGGGTGTGGATCCACAACGAGCGCGACCACATCGCAGAGCGGTTCCGGCTCCGCGAGCGGGTGAAGGAAGCGCTCGACGCCGCCGGGATCGACATGCCGTACGAGACGCTCCGCCTCGCTCCCATCGAGCTCGTGAAGGAGGCCTGACGTGGAACACGCGGCGATCCAGATCCTCCTGCTCCTCCTGGTCGGCTGCCTCGTGGCCCTGGTCGCGCGGCGGTACAACGTGCCGTACACCCTGGCGCTCGTGGTCGCGGGCGCCCTGCTCGGCTTCGTGGAGGTCGAGGAGCTCGAGGTGTTCCACCTCACGAGCGAGGTGCTGTTCACCTTCCTGCTGCCGGCCCTCCTGTTCGAGGCCGCGTTCCACCTCGACCTCGAGACCTTCCGCCGGAACGCCCGCCCGATCCTGACGCTCGCGATGGGCGGAGTGGCCGTGTCCTCCGCGGTGACGGGCCTGCTGACGTACGGTGCGCTCGTCCCGACGGGCCTGTTCCCCGACATCTCGGTCGCCGTGATCGGCCTGTTCGCGGTGGTGATCTCCGCGACCGACCCGATCAGCGTGCTCGCGCTGTTCCGTACGCTCGGCGTGCCCCGCCAGCTGTACCTGCTGGTCGAGGGCGAGAGCCTGCTGAACGACGGCGTGGCGGTGGTGCTGTTCCTCATCGTGGCGGCCGTGTTCGGCGTCGAGGTCGGGCACGCGGGCCATGTCGAGCTGCACGGGGCCGGCGAGATCATCGGCTATGGCGTGCGCACGTTCGTGTGGATGGCCGTGGGCGGCGTGCTCGTCGGAGCGGCGGTGGGCACGTTCCTGTCCGCGCTGCTGCGGCAGTTCGAAGACCGCCTCGTGGAGATCACGCTCACCACGGTCGTCGCCTACGGCTCCTTCCTGCTGGCCGAGGAGCTCGGCTGCTCCGGCGTGCTGTCGACCGTCACCGCCGGCGTCGTCACGGGCTCGTTCGGGGCCCGCTACGGGATGAGCACCCGCACGCGGCTCGCGGTGGAGGACTTCTGGGAGTACGCCGCGTTCGTGGCGAACACCCTGGTGTTCCTGCTGATGGGCCTCGTGATGCACATCGACGACCTGGTCGCCGACACCCTGCCCGTGACGGTCGCGTTCGTCGCCACCGTGCTCGGGCGTGCCGTCGCGATCTACGGGCTGTGGCCGCCGCTCCGCGCCACCGGCTCGCAGCTCCCGTGGACCTGGAGCCACGTGATGATGTGGGGCGGTCTGCGCGGCTCGCTGTCGATGGTGCTCGTGCTGGGCATCGCACCTTCGTTCCCGGGCCGCGATCTGCTGATCCACCTCGTGTTCGGGGTCGTCAGCGCCTCGCTGTTCCTGCAGGGGCTCACGGTGGGGCCGCTCCTCGCGAGGCTCGGCCTCTCCCGTCAGACCGACGACCGGCGCGTCGCGATCGACACCGACCGCGGGCGCGTGCTGGCCGTGGTGGCCGCACAGCACCGGCTCGAGACGCTCCGCCACGAAGGGCTGATCGACCCCGTCAGCGCGCAGACCCTCGGGGCGTGGTTCACCAGCCGCCGGGACCAGGCCGAGGCCCGCATCGTCGATGCGCTCGACGCGAGCGAGACCCTGACGGACCAGCGCGCCGCGGAGGCCCTGCTCACGCTGCTCGACACGGAGCGGGAGGCCGTGCGCGAGGCCATCCGGCTGGAGGTGGTGCACGGCGACGCCGCGGAGGTGGTGCTGGGCGAGCTCGACCGCCGGATCGCGCTGCTGCGCGAGGCCCTGCACCATGGGGTGCCCGAGCACGGCGTGCGGGCCGTGCTGGAGCTCGGCAGCTCCGATACCCCGGCCCCCGCGCCGCGAGCCCACTGACGTGTACGAGACGCAGCGCATCCGCATGCTGGCGGGCTGGGGCTTCCTGCAGTGGATGGTCGCGCTGGCGCTGTGGCTCGGGTCGTCCCGGGCCGGGTTCACGGAGGGGTGGGCGACCGGCCTCGGGATCCGGCTCGCGACCCTCCTCGCGCGGCTGTCGGGGGCCGTGCCGTTCCCGCTGGCCGAGCTGCTGTACGGCTCGCTGGGGCTGGGGTTCCTCGCGTGGGCCGCGTGGAGCGTGCTGCACCTGGTGCGGTCCGGACGGCGGTGGCGCCGGGCGCTCGAGCGGATCGCGTTCGAGCTCTCGATCGCGACGAGCGGCACCCTGGTGGCGTTCCAGCTGACGTTCGGGCTCGCGTACGCCCGGGCCCCGCTGTCCGACCGGCTGGGGCTCGTGCCTCCAGACCCCTCGGAGGCGCCCGACGCCGCGTACACGGAGCTGCGCGCGCTGACCGAGCGGTTCGTCGACCTCGCGAACGCCGCGTACATCGCGGTCCACGCGACGCCCGACACGGGAGCGCCCACGGTGATGGACCGCCAGGCGATGGAGCTCGCGATCGAGCGCGGCTACTCGGCCCTCCCGGAGCGGTACGGCTTCGAGCCGACGATGGCCGGGCAGCGTCCGCCGACGCGTGCGATGGCACCGTTCAATCCGGTCCCCGCGTTCGGGGTCGCGGGGTTCTACACCCCGTTCACGGGCGAAGCGATGGTCGACTCCGCGATCCCCGACTTCTACGAGGGGTTCGTGATGGCCCACGAGAAGGCGCACCAGCGGCTGATCGCGCCCGAAGACGAGGCCGACTTCGTGGGGTTCCTGGCCGCGCTCCACAGCGACGACGGCTACGCGCGGTACTGCGCCTGGGTGGAGGCGAGCACGAAAGCGCTGCTGCACCTCGCCCGGGTCGACCCCGTCGGAGCGGAAGCGCTCGCGCAGCGCTTCGTGCCCGGCATCCGGCGCGATCTCGAGGCCGCCGACGCGTACTTCACGGCGAGCCCGAGCTTCACGCGGTCCTTCGGGGCGGCCGTGAACGACGCCTACCTGCGCGCGAACGCCCAGGAGCTCGGCAACGACAGCTACCGGCACAGCTTCCAGCTGCTGGTCGCCTGGGCGCGGCGCTACCCTGACCTGGAACCGGGTATGCTCGCCGACCCGGGAGTGCCGCGATGACGTTGGGCAGCGTCACCGGATTCGACGGGGCACCAGCAGCGGCGATGGCGCCCGCCGATGCTCGGCCGAGCAGCCACACCTCGTTCCACTCTTGTCTCCCGAGTCCTCGTGGGTGCGGCCAATGGACCCGGTCTCTCCGGTTGAATCCATCTCCCCGGCGGTGTCTTCCGTCTCGAGTGGGGGCAGGAGAGCGAATGCGGCCGGGTCCACGATCTCTAGCAGATCGCGTCCGCGGAAGTAGTGTACGGCTCCTGCGTCGGGCGCAGAATGGGAACACTTGTCATCCCCGACGAGGATATCCGTCAGCCCGTCGCCATCGAAATCACTCCCAGCAAGCGCCGCGCCGAAGATCTGGTTGTCGTCGGACCCCACGATCGTCAGATCTGCCGTCGCCGTGCTTCGGATTCCCTCGATCGGCCCAAGAAAGACGAAGACCGCCCCCCGTCCGCTCGCGAAGCGGCTGCTCACCAGCAGATCGTCGACCCCATCTCGATTCAGGTCGCCGAGTGGAAGAACGTCGGTGAGGTGCATGTACGGCTGAGCGCCCGCAATGATCGCGGGTGAGATCGAAGTGACATCCACGGTCCCGTGAACACCCTCCAGGTCGACCAGGAAGATGGCTCCCCTCTCGGCGACACCAAGAAAAGTGGCGCTCTCGCCGACAACGGCGACGAGATTGCGTTCCCGATCGGGTCCGATCCTGCCAACCGGTAGGTGGAGACCTCCGATGCAGCTCATGCAGGTTCCTTCGATCACCGCGGTTTCCGTGCCGCGAGTGTAGGTGCCGGGCGTCGTCGCTCCAGTCCACAGAACCATTCCTCCAGGTTCGCAGCCAGAACCCGGGAGATCGACCAGCTCCCCATTCGGGAAGTAGCCCACCGATCCGATGAGGAGATCCGCTGCACCGTCCCGATCCACGTCGTGAATGGCGGATCTGGAGAGGCCCACGGTCGCGTAGTTCGGTGCGGGATGCCAGGCCGAGACATCGAACACCTGTGTGGCTCCACCGACCAGTCCTTGCGGCCCGGTACCAATTGGCCCATCGTGAACGGCGACCACGGACCCGCCGGCACCGAGAACGGTCGCAGCTACGCCGACCACGACATCGGCGGTACCGTCACCATTGATGTCTCCGGATGTGGCCGACTCCACATACGACCAATCGACATGGGTGCGGATCCTTTCGTGTGACCTGATGGTGGAGCTTCGACCGGGATCGACGGCATGAGGATTGGGGCGCAGACGGACCCCGAGGGGTACCTAGCAGTCGCCAAACAAGCTAGCCCCGGAGCCCGCCTGCCATGGGATCGTACCCGCCTTCCTCCTTCACCGACAGCTTCGCCGCCTTCGAGGCTCTGGTGAGCTCGCTCCAGACCGACGAGATGGTGGGTTGCTCCCACGTCGACGTCGAGACACACATCGACGACC
>JAWKRP010000023.1:0-175945 GCA_041389565.1 Myxococcota bacterium | reverse complement strand
CGACCTCGTGATCGACGGTCGGATCGCGACGGACGGCACCTTCCACGACCAGGGAACCCGGTGGACG
The DNA here is from genome assembly GCA_041389565.1 of Myxococcota bacterium. Taxonomy (GTDB): domain Bacteria; phylum Myxococcota_A; class UBA796; order UBA796; genus JACKEQ01. The sequence continues at coordinate 175,878 of JAWKRP010000023.1, read as the reverse complement.
TGGCGGAACGACGAAGGGGCCGTCGCCATGGGGGACGTCACGGTGTTCGACGCGAACGGGCGCGAGCTCGACGCCTGGCTCGAGGTCTCGGCCGATCGCACGAGCCTCCGGGTCGACGCGGACGATCTGCGCGTCGCGGCCTACCCCGTGACGATCGACCCCGTGCTGGGCGTCGACGAGCTGCGGGTGAGCGAGCTCGGTCCCGATGGCGACAACAGCGTGGGGTTCCGCGCGAACGACGCCGCGGTCGCGTGCAGCCCCACGGTCTGCCTGGTGGTGTGGGATGGCGGGAACACCGTGCCGGGCGCGGGGGAGGAGGAGATCTGGGGTCAGCTCGTCGACACGAACGGCACCGAGGTCGGCACCGACTTCCGGATCAGCGAGCAGGGGGGCACGGGAGACGCCGAGATCGACGCCAAGCAGGCGGCGGTCGCGTACAACGCCACCGACGACGAGTTCCTGGTCGTGTGGTCGGGCGAGCGCATCGACGGTGAAGACGAGATCTTCGGGCGTCGCGTGTCGTCTGCGGGGGTCCCGCTCGATGTCGACCAGCGGCTCACGACGTTCGGAACCGACGGCGACACGTCGGTCGACGCGCTGAACCCCGCCATCGCGCACGCGCCGGGCACGAACACGTACCTCCTGGTGACGGATGCCGACATCGTCGACGGAGACCAGCGGGTGTACGTGTGCCCGGTCTCCGCGGGGGGCACGCCGGGATCCTGCATCGGGCTCCCCATCGCGGGGGGCAGCGTCGACGCGAGCCACCCGGACGTCGTGTTCGGGAACGGGGCCTTCACGGTCGCGTGGACCGAGCGTGAGTCGGCCGGCGGTCGTGTGGTCCGCGCACAGCGGGTGTCCGCAGCCGGAGCGCCCGCCATGATGCCCCTGTCGGTCGACGGGGGCGGAACGGACCGCGCCGAGGGCCCCAGCGTCGCGTACAACGCCGGCAGCGACGAGGTGCTGGTGGTGTACCAGCAGTCCACGGTCGCCGATGGCCCCGGGGCGGCCGAGATCTTCGCGCGCCGGATGTCCGGTGCGGGCGCGCTCGCAGTGGTGTCCGACCCCGAGAGGCTCACCGACCCCGATGCACGCGTCCCGGACGTGGCTGCGAACCCCACGACGGGGTCGTACCTCGTCGTCTACGAGAGCGGGCCTCTCGGCGACCGCGAGATCCACGGCGTCGAGGTCACGTCCGACCTCTCCGTCGTGTCGGAGGTCGCGCTGAGCTCCATGGGGTCCACCACCGGCTTCGACGCGCAGGACCCAGCGGTCGCGCTCGACGGGCTCGGGCAGTTCCTCACGGTCTGGGAGGGCGACGACGACACGCCGCCGCTCGTCGACGACGAGGACGAGGTGTTCGGCCGGCTCTACGGGACCGACGTGAACCTCCCGCCAGTCGCCGATCCGGGCGGTCCGTACAGCGGCAACGTGCTCGTCGGCATCCCGTTCACCAACGGCTCGTTCGACCCCGACGGCACGATCGTCGCGCAGCTGTGGGACTTCGGCGACGGCAACACGTCCACCTCGCTCGCGCCGACCCACGTCTTCTCGACCGCCTCCACGTTCACGGTCACGCTGCTCGTCCAGGACGACGACGGGACCACCAGCTCGGCGTCCACGACGGTCACCGTGAACGGCCCGCCCGACGCGACCCCGTCCATCCCGGGCTCGGCGGACGAAGGCTCCGTGGTGGCGTTCTCGGGGGCGTTCACCGACGACACCGGCGTCCACACGTTCGCGTGGGACTTCGGCGACGGGGGAACGTCGTCCGCACAGAACCCCACCCACACGTACGCCGACGACGGCGTGTACACGGTCGTGTTCACGGTCACGGACGCGGGCGGGCTGTCCGACACGGTCACCTCGACGATCACCGTGCTCAACGTGGCGCCCCTCGCGAACGGCACCTTCCCGGCTTCCGGCGACGAGGGCACCGCCGTCGCGTTCAGCGCGTCCCCGACGGATCCCGGCGACGACACCTTCACGTTCGCGTGGGACTTCGGCGACGGCACCACGTCCACCGCGCAGAACCCGAGCCACGCGTACGCCGACGACGGCACGTACACCGCCACGCTCACGATCACCGACGACGATGGCGGGGTCTCGTCCACGGAATCGGGCGCGGTGACGATCGCGAACGTGGCGCCCGTGGCGAACGCGAATGGTCCGTACCTCGCCGACGACGGAGAAGCCGTGGGGTTCGTCGGCTCGGCGACCGATGTGGGTGCCGACACGTTCACGTACGCCTGGGACTTCGGCGACGGCAGCACGTCGAGCCAGCAGAACCCGAGCCACACGTACGGGTCGCCCGGTGCGTACACCGCGGTGCTCACGGTCACCGACGACGATGGCGGCATGTCGGCCGACTCCGCGAGCGTCTCCATCGCGAACGTCGCGCCCGTGGTGTTCACGATCACACCCGGAACTGGCGCCGAGGGCAGCACGCTGCTGTTCATCGGTGGGTTCGACGACTCCGGCACCGGGCACACGGTGCAGTGGGACTTCGGCGACGGGTCGACGTCGAGCCAGCTGAGCCCGCAGCACGCGTTCGCGGACGACGGCACCTACACCGTGACGTTCACGGTCACGGACCCCGGCGGGCTGTCGGGGGTCGCGACCTCCACGGTCACCGTGTCGAACGTCGCGCCGACGCCCGACGCAGGCGGCCCGTACACGGGGCTGGCGGCCGAACCCGTCGCGATGACGGGGTCTTCGAGCGATCCCGGTGTCGACGACACGGTGACGTACGCCTGGGATTTCGGCGACGGCGCGGTGTCGACCGAGCAGAGCCCCACGCACACGTACGCGGTGGAGGGCACGTACACCGTGACGCTCACGGCCACGGACGACGATGGCGGGGTGGCGTCCACCACGACCACCGCGGCGATCGGGAACTCCGATCCGATCGCGAACGCGACCCTCCCGACCAGCGGCGTGGAGGGCAGCGCGCTCGCGTTCGTGGGCGACTTCTCGGATCAGGGCACGGGCCACACGTTCGTGTGGGACTTCGGCGACGGCAGCACGTCGACCGCCCAGAACCCCAGCCACACGTACGCCGACGACGGGTCGTACGTGGTGACGTTCACGGTCACCGATTCGAGCGGCGGCAGCGACTCGAGCACGGGCACGGTGGGGGTCTCGAACGCCGACCCGGTGGTCGAGGCCGGCGCCGACCGCGCGGTCGCGGTGGGCGAGAGCGTCACGCTCACGGGCTCGTTCACCGACCCGGGTGCCGACACCCACACGTTCACGTGGGACTTCGGCGACGGCACCGTGCAGACCGGCTCCCTGATGGGCTCCCACACGTACGCGTCCGCCGGGTCGTTCACCGCGACCCTCACGGTGGAGGACGACGACGGCGGGGTCGGTCAGGACTCCCTGGCCGTCCAGGCCACCGAGGTGGTGGCGCCGTGCACGTTCGTGGTCACCGAGATCATGGCCGACCCCATCGGGTCCGACAGCGCGCTCGAGTGGTTCGAGGTCCAGAACACCGACACCGTCGAGCACGACCTGTTCGGGCTCGAGTTCCCGGGGACCGGCGCGTTCACGGTGACGGAGTCGGTGGTCGTGCCGGCCGGTGGCTTCGCGACCTTCTGCCGTACCGATGCCGCCACGACGGTGTGCGACTTCGACTACCCCGACGCCTACTCGCTGGTGAACACGTCCGACAGCGTCGAGGTCCGCTCCGGCGGGCAGCTCGTCTCGCGGGTGGACTACAGCGACGCCGTCGAGGGCGAGTCCTTCGCGGCGGCGTGCCCGATCTGCGACGGGTCCACCGGCCTCGTGACGGGCCACGTCGACCTCCCGAACGACCCGTCCTACGGCCCCGGGGGCAACGGCACGCCGGGAGCCGGGTCCGACGACCTCGACGGCGACGGCGCCAGCGCGTGCCTGACCGACTGCGACGACGCCGATCCGCTGAACTTCCTCGGCAACGTCGAGGTGTGCGACGGCGTCGACAACACCTGCGACGGCACGGCGGACGAGGGCTTCGACCTCGACGGTGACACGGTGGCGGACTGCTTCGACGTGTGTCCGGGCGGCGACGACCTCGAGGACGCCGACATGGACGGCACGCCCGACGCCTGCGACCCCTGTCCCGACGACCCGACCGACTCGTGTCCTCCCGCCGACACCGGCGACACGGGCTTCGCCGACACCGACACCGACACCGATGCGGACTCCGACGCGGATGCGGACACCGACGCGGACTCGGATGCGGATGCGGACACCGACGCGGACACGGACGCCGACTCCGATGCGGACACGGACGCCGATGCGGACACGGACGCCGATACGGACGCGGACACCGATGCGGACACGGACGCCGATACCGACGCCGACACCGACGCTGACGCCGACACGGATGCGGACGCCGATACCGACGCGGACACGGACGCCGACACCGACGCTGACGCCGACACGGACGCCGACGCCGACGCCGACACCGACGCGGATGCGGACACCGACGCGGATGCGGACGCCGATACCGACGCGGACACGGACGCCGATACCGACACGGATGCGGACGCTGACGCGGATGCGGACGCTGACGCCGATACGGATGCGGACACGGATGCCGACACCGACGCGGATACGGACGCCGACACCGACGCGGATACGGACGCCGATACGGACGCGGACACCGACGCTGATGCGGACGCGGACACCGATTCGGACACGGACGCTGACGCGGATACCGACGCCGACGCGGACACCGATTCGGACACGGACGCTGACGCGGATACGGACGCCGACGCGGACACCGATGCAGACGCCGACACCGATTCGGACACGGATGCCGACACCGACGCCGACACGGATGCGGATACCGACGCCGACACCGACGCCGACACGGATGCGGATACCGACGCGGATGCGGATACCGACACCGACGCCGATACCGACACCGACACGGGTCTGCAGGAAACCGGGGCCGTCGACACGGGCCTGGTCGACACCGCGGTCCTCGACACCGGAACGACGGGCCTCGTCGACACCGGAACGACGGGCCTCGTCGACACAGGCGCCGATGCCGACACCGACGCCGACACCGATTCGGATACCGATACCGACACCGACACGGATACCGATTCGGACACGGACGCCGACACGGACACGGACGCCGATACCGACACGGACACGGACGCCGACACGGACTCCGACACGGACTCCGACACGGACACGGACACGGACGCCGATACCGACACGGACACCGACACCGACACCGACGCCGACGCCGACGCCGACACGGATGCGGACACCGACTCCGACGCCGACACCGACGCCGACACGGACGTGGGCAACGCCGACCTCGACGGGGACGGGTTCAACGCGGATGGCGGGGACTGCGACGACTCCAACGGCGCGGTCTTCCCGGGCGCCGAAGAGGTGAACGGGGACGGGATCGACAACGACTGCGACGGCGTCGTCGATCTCGCCGGGTGTGGGTGCGACAGCGGCGGTCCGGTGGGTGGATTCCTGTGGGTCGGGCTCGCTGGGCTGCTGGTGCGCCGGCGCCGGCCCGCATGACCGCTGATCCCCGGTTCTGGGACGGCATCGCCGAGCAGTACTCGAAGAAGCCCGTCGACGACCCCGAGGCGTTCGAGCGCAAGATCGCGGTCACGCACGCGCTGATGCGGCCCGAGCACGTCGTGCTCGACATCGGCTGCGGGACCGGCTCGCTGGCCCTGAGGCTCGCGCCCCACGCCCGGGAGGTGCACGGGCTCGATGTCTCGCCCGAGATGATGCGCATCGCGAACGGCAAGGCGTCCGCGGCGGGCATCGGGAACGTGACGTTCCACACGGGTCCGTTCGACGACTCCGTCTCGTTCGCGCCCGCCAGCCTGGACGGGATCTGCGCCTACAGCCTGCTGCACCTGGTGGACGACGCGCGCGAGGCCCTCGACCGCATCCACGGGCTGCTGAAGCCGGGCGGGTTCTTCGTGTCGTCGACGGTGTGCCTCGGGGACAGCTGGGTGCCGTACGGGCCCATGCTCGCCGTGATGCGGTGGGTCGGCAAGGCCCCCATGGTCCGCCGGCTCCGGCAGGAGGCGCTCCTGGACGAGATGCGGGCGGCGGGCTTCGAGGGCCTCGAGCGGCCCGACGTGGGCGCGGCCCCCTCCATCCTGTTCGCCGTGGCCCGGAAGCCCGTGTAGGAATCGACGGCCGGACCTCGGTTCCCTCGGTTCGTCCGTCGATCTCCACCGTTGGATTTCCCTTGTCGGCAACGATGCGGCACGCCCGGTTCATGGGTACTTCATGGCCTTCGGGGCGTGCCGGCCTGTTGACGACAGGGAAATCGGGGTTCGCGGGGTCGGAGCGTCATCCTGACCCATCGTGGACGCGCTCTCGGCCCGAGTCCGCGCGCGTGTGGTCGGTCGCTGTGCTACGATCCGGGGGAGCCGTTCCTCCTCGCGGCTCGACCGGAGGTCCCGTGGCCACCAAGCAAGTGCGCCCCGTCGCGCGTCCCGCGGCGCAGGCCGAAGAGGTCCGCACCGCGACGCCCGAGGCGAGCACCGAGAACAGCGTGATCGCGGCGCAGCTCGCGGGCGTCGAGATCCCCCGCCCGCGCCCCCGGCCCGCGAACCTCGGCGCCGTCCCGACGTCCGCGGAAGAGCTCGCCGCAGCGATGCTCACCCGGCAGGGGCGCGAGATCGACCCGTCCACGCCGCGCTGGAAGCAGCTCGACGCCGCTTCGGCGAGCACGCTCGGCCTGATCGCACCCGACCAGCGTCCCAAGCCCGGGGAGCCCGGCTACTCCACGTCGATCAACGGGCGGGTCTGGCAGTGGGATGCCCATGCCGTCGATCCGAAAGACCCCCTGACGGCCGGCGATCTGATGGGTCCCGACGCCACCCAGGTGCTCAGCCGGGCCTTCGTCGAGGGCGCCGACCCCGAGAAGGACGTCGTGGGCGACGTGAAGATCCTCAATCCCGACGGCACGATGAGCGTGCAGGCGTCGAACAGCCACGGGATGGCGGAGCTCCCGGAGTCCGGCCTCGGCTTCGAGACCCACAACCGGAACGACGTGAAGGTCGGCAAGACCCGCCAGAAAGACCAGTGGGGCACGCCCGAGAGCGTGGCGCGCGTGATGAACACCATGGCCGACTACGGCACGCTGTTCCCCGGCGCCGCCCTGTCGATCGGCGACATGTCGACCGACACCGGACAGAGCCCGCGCCTCTACTCGAACCGCAGCTCGCGCCACAAGTCGCACTACAACGGCACCCAGGTCGATCTGCGCTACCCCGATGGCGACGCGAGCGACAACCGCGCCACCACCACCGGCGAGAGCCTGTTCCGCCAGCAGGCCCTGCTCAACGTGGCGGAGGACTGGGGCATGGACCGCGCGTACGCGTCCACCTCGCTGCGCGGCAAGCTGTTCCCGGCCGAAGGAACCGATGTGCACTACGACCGCGGCCACAACGACCACCTGCACCTCGGAGCCGGGAAGGGCTCGCAGTAGCAGGCCTCAGCGCGGCCCGACCCCGTCGAGCGCCAGCAGGGCGCGGATCTCCGGCGTGTCCCAGTTGCGCGCGCCGTCGAACCGGTAGAGCGCCTGGCCGTCGCGGTCGATGAGGAACGACGTGGGGTAGGACTTCGTCTCGAACGGGATCTCGACGCGGGGCGGACGGTCGCGGAACACGTCGAACGGGAGCGGATTGCGCTGCAGGTACGCATCGACGGGCGGCCATACGTCGTCTTCGGCGATGGCGACGAACGCGATGTCGTTCGGGTCGAGGCTCTCGGCCAGCGCGATGAGCGACGGCATCTCGATCTTGCAGGGCCCGCACCAGGTGGCCCAGAAGTTCACGAACACCATGCGGCCGCGGTAGCTCGCGAGCGGCACGGGCGTCTCGGACCGCGGGAAGAGGTCGACCACGGGAGCGGGCGTGAACAGCGGCTTCGCGCCTACGGCGGCCTCGAGCCGCAGGCGCTCTTCGTGCCGGGCGACGTTGGAGCGCCCGGCGTACAGCGCTCCGAGCACCACGACGACGAGCGCGACGAGGAAGAGCTGCGTGGAGCGGTTGCGGAGGTCGGGCATCGGTGCGGACGTAGCCTCAGCAGTGCCAGACCACCAGCCGAACCGTCGCGACCCCGTGGCGGGAGCCCGTCGACCTACCGGGGCTCGAGCTCCATGATGTCGTGCTCGGCGCCGCGCAGCACGCTCCCCACCTGCTTGCCGCGCAGCTTCACGCCGTACAGCGCCTCGATCGCGCCGTGCAGGGCCCCGAACGTGAACGACAGCTCGCGATCCGACCCCTGCGGCTCGTCGGCCGAGCAGATCGTCTCGGCGAGGTGGATGCGGAAGATCTCGCCCTCGCGCTCCGCCTTCCTCACGTGGCAGAGGCGCGTGCCGTTCGTGCCCAGCGCGTCGTCGAGCGCGCGTGCGAGGGCGTCGGCGTCGGCGGGGCCCTTGCCCGTGAGCCCCAGGCTCTCGACGAGCTGGGCTCCCCGGATGCGGCCCGCGGCCTTGAGCGACACCATGGCGGTGCGCTTGCCGAGGGCTTCTTCCATCCCGGCGACCACGGCCCGGAAGCAGACGATGCTGTTGAAGTCTCCGAGGGTGGGGCGGACGTCCTGGGTGGCGCTCATGAAACTCTCCTGCGAGTCGGCTGGGGATCGCGAAGGCCGGATCCCGATCGTGACCCTCTGGTTCTACACCTGAGATTGCAGTGGATAAAGTGTCACCTCCGCATCACAGGCCGAATGGGTGGCGAACGTGCGGAGGTGTCCGGCAGAAGTCCATGCGGCCCGCGTGGGTGGGCGTGATTGCGGGGCTGCGTCCGCGAGACCCGGCCCGCGCGCTTCGAGATCGTGTACGCGTTTGTACACTTTAGATATGTCGGACAAATATCGTGAAAACAAAATCAGGTTTTCGGGTTCGTGATTCCGGGATCTCCGACCGGGTCCCGGCCGCGCGCCCGCGCCGGGTGTGCTAGGCGGTGCACGCCAAGGAGCCCCGCCATGCGCAAGACGCACGCCCTCACCCATCCCCGGCACGCGCCGCCCCAGGCCCTCGCTGCCGTGAAGAACACCCTTCGGAAGTACGTGAAGCGCGAGCGGCGCAAGGAGCTCCCCGAGGGGGCCGACTACTGGGACTTCGACTGCCGCGTGGGGCTCGACGAGGCGTCCGCCACGCCTGCGCACGTCGCCGAGGTGGTGAAGCGGGTCGACGCGCTCGCCGCCGAGGGTGCGCTCGAGGTGTACGTCGAGATCCTGGCGAAGCCGGCTCGCCGCACGAAGCGACCCGCCAGCTGACCTTCCGAGCTCAGAAGATCGTGCACTCCGCGTCGCTCACCCAGTTGATGGCGTTACCGGCGTGGAACCCCACGCCCAGCGCGGTGCCCGACGGGAACGTGAAGACAGCGGTTCCATCGGCGTTCTGCGCGACGTTGTAGGTGACCGTGTACATCTCCTGACCCTCGTACACGTTCTCGCCCGAAGCATTCGGAACGCAGGTGGTCTGCAGCGGATCGACGTCCATCGCGATGGACATCTGGCCCCCGCCCAGCGTGCCCGTGCCCGTCCACACCACGACGCACTCCGGCAGCGTCGCCGCGAGCTGCGCATTCGGGAAGAGGTACCAGCGCTCCTCGACGTTCGCGTTGGTTCCGTTGTGGCTGATCTCGCCGAAGAAGTACGACGTGGCCATCGCGGCCTGGTTCCAGAACGGGTTCGTGGAGCACACGAGCGGGTCGAGGCCGGTCACCAGGTCGGGCAGGAGCGAGGGATCGCCCCACGTGGTGTCGGTGTCCGCATCCGTGTCGGCATCGGCATCGGTGTCGGCATCCGTGTCGGTGTCGGCGTCCGCGTCGGTGTCGGTGTCACTGTCGGTGTCGGTGTCGGTGTCGGCCTCGGGGACCGGCGTGGGCGAGCCCTTGCAGGCGAGCCCGGAGACCAGGAGCAGGCACGGGAGCACGTGACGGATGGACATGGGGACCTCTGGGTGCAGGATACCCGCAACCAGCGGGCATCCGCGCGCTCAGGCCCAGCTGCCGAACGCCTTCTCGAGCGAGGCCTGGGCTTCGCGGCCCGACAGTACGGAGGCCGCCGTGAGGTCTTCGCGCTGCGCTTCCAGCTCGCTCTGGACGAGCGGGTTCTCGCGCGCCACGAGCCGCGATTCCTTGCGCTGGCGCTTGGCATCCCTGAAGAACGCGCCCACCTCGTCGGGGCTCGACGTGACGAACGGCGTGCCCCCACCCGTCTCGGACACGCGGCTGTCGATCGTGCCCCACAGGCAGGTGAGCACCTCGGAGGCCGCAGGGCGCCCGCCCGAGCGGGCCAGCACGGCGAGCGCGTGCGGTGCGACCCGCGCGCCGTACACCGCGGGATCGCTCCCGTGGGCATCGCTCGGCGCGGCGTCGAGCATCTGGTCCCACGTGAACCCGAAGCCCACGCCGCTCTCGAAGTGCTCGCGGCTCGCGATGAGCGCGTTCTCCAGGATCGCAGGATCGGACCCGATCTTCCGGCAGAACGACAGGTGGTGCTCCGCCCAGCGCTCGGCGGTTCGCAGCAACAGGCGCGCTCGCGCCTCGTCGGACAGCGAGCCGAGCAGATCTCGCACGGCTGGTCGGTGGAATCCCAGAGCTCTCATGTTTCCCTCGCACGGCAGCCTGTTCCAGATGTGCTCGCCGTGTCGGGGTCATCGAGCACGATCCCCGACGATCGGTGCGAATGGCCGACCGCTTCGCGGAGAGCCCGCGCCCGCCGAGGTGCAAGGGAGGGTGCTGGCGCGATCGCCTACGGAGGATCCGGGGGCGCGAACACGAACGGCCAGCTCACGACGAGCGTCGCGCCGTGGAGGTCGGAGCCGGGCTCGAGGTCGCGCACGTACTCGATCACGGTGTCGCGAAACGGTCCGTCTCCGACGGTGTCGCTCGTGACCTCCACCGTCGTGACGGCCGTGCCCACGAGCGTGAAGCGCACCACGATCCTCCCGGCCAGGCCGGGCTTCTCGAGCCGCCGTGCGGTGTACGCGGCACGCAGGGTCTCGAGGTCGCGCGTCACCATCCTGCGGATCCACTCCCGATCGAGCGACCCCATCACCACGGGCTTCTCTTCGATCACGGGGAGCGGGCCCTCTCCGGGCACCACCGGCTCTGCGTGCGCGGCGCCCGACAGCCCGAGGAGCGCGGGGATCGCGAACCGCACGCAGGCCGGCGCCAGCGAGCCCAGCAGGCGGGCGCGTGCGGTCGGTGCGAGCGCGTCGAGATCGTGGACGGGACGCGAGCACGACGCGCACCAGCGGGTGTCGCCGGAGCCTTCGAGCTCGTCCCAGCGGCGGGAACAGCGGTAGGCGAGAGGGGGAGTCATGTCGCTGTCGACCTCGGTGCGTGCTCCGGGTTCGTCTGGAGATCGTCAGGGGGATAGGACGCGCCATGATCGAAGCCCTGCACCAGCTCCCGTGGACACTCGTGATCCTGGCGTGCCTCACGCTGGGGCTCGCACCCTTCCGCCCTCCGCACATCGTCGAGAAGCTGCAGATGCTGCGCGAAGGCACGCTGAAGCGGCCCCTCGACTGGTTCGACCTGCTGTACCACGCCACCCCGTTCCTCGTGTTGTTCGCGAAGATCGTGGTCTTCGCGTGGATGTCTCTCGGCTGAACCTGTTCCGGCGCTCCGTCCCCGGCTAGGGTGCGCGAGCCCGAGGAGGCAGGATGGAACGCGGGGATCCGCACCACGACATCGTGATCACGGGGATGGGCGTCGCGACCCGCCTGGGCGACCTCGCGTCCACGGCGAAGGGCGCGCGTACCGGCGAGGTCCCGCCGTTCGAGATCTGGGAGCCGGCCGTCAGCCTCAGCACCCGCTGTCAGGTGGTCGGGCTGTACCCGCATGCGCTCGACGACGACACGCTGGGCATCGACCGCGCCGAGAGCCGGTTCATGGGGCGTGCGGCACGCCTGGCGCTGCGGGCCTCGCGCGACGCGATGGCGCAGAGCGGCGTCGACGTCGAGGGTCTCGCCGTGGTGGTCGCGAGCGGGTCCGGGGACGTCGAGGCGCATCGCCGCATCCACGGGCTGCTCGAGGAGTCCCGGGCCCGTCGGGTGGGCGCCACGGTCATCCCGCAGATCATGAGCTCCACGGTGTCTGCGAACCTCGTGAACGTCCTCCGGGCCACGGGTGCTTCGGCCTCGGTGGCCGCCGCTTGTGCCGGGGGGGCGTGGAACCTCGTGGTCGCCGCGCAGCTCGTGTCGAGCGGGCATGCCGCCGCCGCGCTCGCGGGCGGAGTGGAGGTGGCCGACGTGCACTTCCACAGCGGGTTCGACAGCATGGGGGCGTACACACGGGTCGACAACGACCGCCCCGACCGCGCGTCGCGTCCCTACGCGGCCGATCGCGCGGGCTTCGTGTTCGCAGAGGGTGCCGGCGTGCTCGTCGTGGAGCGGCGCGATCGGGCCGAGGCGCGCGGTGCGCCCATCCTCGCCGTGCTCCGGGGCTGGGGCCTGTCGTCCGACGGCCAGGGCCAGATGGTCGTCCCGTCCGCCTCCGGCGCGCTCTCGGCCATGTCCCAGGCCCTCCGTCACGGCGCGGTCCCGCCCGAGGCGCTCGACTACGTGAACACCCACGCCACGTCGACCCCGCGGGGGGATCTCGTCGAGGCGCTCGCCGTGCGTGAGCTGGTCGGGCGTCCGGTCGCGTACTCGTCCACGAAGTGTGTCACCGGTCACACCATCTCGGGCGCCGGCGCGATCGAAGCCGCGCTCACGGCCACGATGCTGCGCGAGGGCTGGATCGCGCCCGCGCTCCACGTCGACGAGCTCGACCCCGCGCTCGTGGAGTTCCCGCCCGTGCTCGAACCGACCGACGCCACGCTCCGGTACGCCCTGTCGAACAGCTTCGGGTTCGGCGGCACCAACGTGTCGTTGCTGCTCGAGCGCGACGCCTGAGCGCCGGGCTCCCGGTCATCCGGCGGGAGTGAACACCACCACGTACTGGTTCGGGAGCGTGTCGACCGAGCGGACGAACGCCCAGCCGGCACTCGCGAGCTCGGTCTTCACCTGCTCGGCGGACAGCCGCATCTCCGGGGGCGGGCCGAACGGGGCCTCTCTCGTGAGGTCGACGATCACGAGCTCTCCGCCCGGCTTCATCGCGGTGAGCAGGCTGCGGAAGTACGCCTCGCGGCCTTCGATGTGGTGGTACGTGTCGACGAGCAGCACGCGGTCGGCCTCCCCCGCAGACAGGCCGTGGGCGTCGGGCTGCACGAGGCGCGCTTCCACCTGCGGTGTGCCGTCGGCCTCGGCGCGCTTCGTCATGTGGGCGACCAGGTTGGGCTCGATGTCGATCGCCACTACGTGGCCCGAGGGCCCCACCGCCTGCGCGAGGTGGGGGTTGAAGTAGCCCGTGCCCGCGCCGATGTCGGCGACCGTCATGCCGGGAGACACCGCCATCGCCGCGACGACCTCTTCGGGACGCTGCCACGCGTCGCGCTCGGGGTCGTCGAACACCTTCGTCCACCGCTCCACGTCGTCGAACCGGTGGTGGGCGTGGTCGACGTTGGGATGCCCCTCGTGCCCCCCTTCGTGACGGGCACCGTGCGCCTCGTGATGCGCTTCGGGCTCGGTGGGCATGGGTGCTTCTCCGCTACAGGCGATCAGGGAACCGATGAGCATGGGCCGCTCCTCCGCGAGACCTCTACCGCGCCGGTGGCGTCGGCGCGCTCGGGTGCTACTCGGGGGGATGTCCTTCGCCGACCTCGAGCTCTCCGAACCGCTGCTGCGGGCCGTCGCGGCCCTCGGGTTCGCGGCGCCCACCCCGATCCAGGAAGACGCCATCCCGCTCGTGCTGGCGGGCCGTGACGTGCTGGGAGAGGCCCAGACGGGCTCCGGGAAGACCGCCGCGTTCGCGCTCCCGATCCTCCAGCGGCTGGCCGTCGACCCGCCTCCGGTATCGGTGATCCGCGTGCTCGTGCTCGTGCCGACCCGCGAGCTCGCGCTCCAGGTGGCTGCGGCCTTCAAGGCCCTCGCTCGCTTCCAGGCCGCGCCGCCACGGGTGCTCGCGGTGATCGGGGGGGAGGACGTCGACGGGCAGATCCACGCCCTCGACAAGGGCGTCGACGTCCTCGTGGCGACGCCCGGCCGCATGCTCGACCTCGAGGACAACGGCTGGGCGCGCCTGTCCGACGTGCGCACGCTCGTGCTCGACGAGGCCGACAAGCTCCTCGACGCCTCGTTCTCCGAGGAGCTCGACCGCCTGCTCGCGGCCCTCTCGCCCGACCGCCAGACCCTGCTGTTCTCGGCCACGCTGCCCGAGCGGGTCCTCGACGTGCAGCGCCGGATCCAGCGGGATCCGGTCACCGTGCGGATCGACGAGGACCAGGTGCTCGCGGAGGGCATCGCACAGCGGGTGTTCGAGGTCGATCGGGATCGACGGCGGGCACTGCTCCAGCACCTGATCGGGGCCGAAGGGTGGGGCTCCACCCTCGTGTTCGTGTCCACCCAGCGGGCCACCGGGAACCTGTCCGCGAAGCTCCATCGCGACGGGCTCAGTGCAGCGGCCCTGCACGGAGGGCTCGACCAGCATGCGCGGATCGAGGTCCTGCAGCGCTTCCGGCGCGGTCGGGTGCGCGTGCTCGTGGCGACCGACCTCGCGGCCCGGGGCATCGACCTCCCCGGGCTGCATGCCGTCGTGAACTTCGACCTGCCGCGGTCTCCGCGCGACCACGTCCATCGCGTCGGGCGCACGGCACGGGCCGGCGAGACGGGCATCGCGGTGTCCTTCGTCGACCACGCGTCCGCCGCGCACTTCGCGCTGATCGAGAAGCGGTGTGGGTTCACCGTGGCCCGGGAGCAGGTCGCCGGCTTCCCGCTGTCGGGCCCGCCTCCGAAGAAGCAGAAGGGCCCGCCGCCCACGAAGGGGAAGCGCAAGAGCAAGAAGGACCGCCTGCGGGAGGCGACCGCACGCGAGAACGGCCCGAGCGAGACCGGGGATCCGCCGAGCTGACCGTCAGGGGCGCGGAGCCGTGGGCACGGCCGTCCCCGCGTGCACGTAGTCCGCGAACGCCGCGATCTTCGTGCGCAGCCGCTGATGGATCGACAGGAAGTCGGCCAGCTCGCTGCTCTCGTGGCTCTGGCGCACGAGCTCGAGGAACCGGCGGTACGCGGCCTGCACGTGTTCCTGGAGCTCCCGGTCGGCGTCCTCCAGGCCTGCCCGGCCGGCATCGGACGGCTCGCGCAGGTAGGCCGAGAGCTCGTCCATCGACTTCGCGAACCGCGGGTAGACCTGCTGCACCTCCACCAGGGCGTCGATCGACAGGCGCCCGTGCCGTCGCTCGAGGCGCGCGTGGATGCCCTCGAGGTCCGCAATGGAGTCCTGCACCTGCCGCAGGTGGTCGACGGTCACCACGAAGCGCAGGATGGACTCCGACAGCTCGGCCGAGATCTCGCCGTCCGACACGCGCTGGATGACGTGGCTGGCCTCGTCGAGCGCGTACTCCACGATGGATCCCATGCGGCGGGCGCGGTTCTCGATGGAGCGGTCGAGGGTCTCGAGCGCCAGCACGGACGCGACGTAGCCCCGCTGCTGCACCCCCAGCACGTGGGCGGCCCACTCGCGCACGGCCCGGGCTCCGCGGTCGTCGGACGCGAACGCCACGGGCGAGAGCACCGCGATCGGCTCGACCGCTTCGGTGTCGTCGGGCACCATCCGCTCGATCAGGCGCGCGAAGGGCTCGAGCGCGGCCAGGAACAGCGCAGCCGCGGAGAGGTTGAAGATCAGGTGGGCCATCGCGAGCGCGGGGGCTCCGGAGAGGCCCATGCGCTCGAGCACGGTGCCGAGCACACCGAGCAGCGGCAGGAACAGCGCCACGCCGAGCACGTTGTACATCGTGTGGCTGAGCGCCGTGCGCTTCGCGCTCGTGTCGAGCTGAGCGGCCGCGAGCAGCGAGGTGATCGTGGTCCCCACGTTCGCGCCGAGGATGAGCGGGATGGCCGCCTGGAGCTCCAGCGCGCCCTGGCTCATCAGCACGAGCGCGACGCCGGTGGTCACCGAGCTCGACTGCACGAGCGCCGTGAACACGGCCCCCACGAGCAGACCCATCCACACGCTGTCGAGGCTCGACATGGCCGACAGGAGCGTCGGGTTCTCCTTCAGCGGCTCGACGGACGCCCCCACGAGCTCGAGGCTGAAGAACACGATTCCGAAGTAGAAGATCGACCGGCCGAACATCTTCCAGCGGAACGGGAGCATGCCCACGACGAAGCCGAACAGGATGAGCCAGGGCGCGAACGCCGTGAGCTCGAGCGCGACGAGCTGGGCGGTGACCGTCGTGCCCACGTTCGCGCCGAACAGCACGCCGAGGCTCTGACGGAACGTGAGCACGCCCGCGTTCACGAGCCCGACGGCGATCACGCTCGTGGCCGTGCTCGACTGGATGATCGCGGTGACGGTCGCCCCCAGCGCGAAGCCGGCGAAGCGGTTGTCGGTGCCGCGTGCGAGGAACTGGCGGAACCGCTGGCCCGACACGGCCTGGATCTCCGCGCTGAAGTGCTCGATCCCGAACAGGAACAGCACCACGGCGGCCGCGACGGCGACGGCGATCTGGATCTCGCCCATGACTGGCTCCGGTGTGCCGGGTGCCCCGGTATCCTGCGCCGTTCCGCCCACCCGTGGGAAGGGCGGTCGTCCTACGGGACGTCGACGACCTGCACGTCGACGCTGTCGAGCCACGCCTCGCCGCCGCGTTCCGCGAGCACCTCGAGCCTCACCTCGCGCGCGACCACCTCGTCGGCCCCACCGATGTCGAACACCACACGGTCGCCGAGGCGATCCCAGCCGTCTTCGGTGAGCTCCACGAGGGGCGCGGACAGCGTGGCGCCCGTGATGAAGCTCAACAGCTCCAGCGTGCTCGCGTCGTGGGCGGAGTAGCTCAGCTGGAGGCCGTCGGGGTCGAGGCCCGTGCACCGGAGCCCCACGTCGACGTGCCACCCGCCCTGTGGACCCGACACGAGCGGGATGCGGTCGCCCTCCGCGAGCGCGGCGAACTCGGGCCCTCCGCCACCGAGCTCGAGCACGGGCTCTGGCGGGGGGGCGCCCGTACACGCGGCACACGCGAGGAACCAGGCGGAGGAGCGGGCGTTCATGGGGGGATTCCGATAGTCGGGGGGGATGCGGACCGCTCTCATCGTACTCGCTGGATGCTCGGGCGCGAGCCCGACGCCACCCGTCGAAGCCCCACCCGAAGCGCCGGCAGGGCGTCTGCGGATCGACGAGGTGTACTACTCCGGTGCGGCGCCCGCGGCGGGCGTCGACCACTACTTCTCCGACCAGTTCGTGCGGCTCGTGAACCTGTCCGACGTCCCGGTCGCTGCGGGTGGCGTGCTCGTGGGCGACGCGTTCGGCCTCGCGGGGGCGATCAACGGCGGCGACGTGCCCGACAGCTACGCCACCTCACGTCCGGACCAGGTGGTGCTCGAGAACGTCTGGCGCATCCCGGGCGCTCCGGAGGACGTGGTGGTCGAGCCGGGCGGGTACCTCCTGCTCGCGCGGGACGGCGCGAACCACCAGCCCCTGTCGACCGTCGACCTCACGGGGGCCGACTTCGAGACCGTCGTGCGGCCCAACTCGGGGAACGACGAGGACTACCCGGGGGTGCCCGACCTGGAGCGCGTGCACTTCACGGGCGGGTTCGACTGGCTCGTCACCGTGTTCGGCCCCAGCCTGGTCGTGCTCGCACCCGAGGCCGAAGCCGCGCTCGAAGACGTGGGCGACCCGTCGTACGACCTGCTGGCCGCTCCCGTGGAGCACGTGGTCGACGGCGTGGAAGCGCTGATGGACGCCGACAGCGGCGCCTTCAAGCGGCTCCCCGTACACGGGCGAGTCGCTCCGAAGGGTCCGTGTCGACGGGGTTCCCGTGGATACCGACGACTCCGGCGCGGACTTCGAGGTCGTCGCGCCCACTCCGTACGGGCCATAGACTCGTTCAGATTCGGTCAGGACTGACCGATTTCGAGACATCCGTGGAACACGGCCGGCCCGGGACCCGTGCCGCACGGGCCCTCCGGGTTGGATCGCCTCTTGCACTACGGTGAGGCAGCTCCCGTTCCCGTGAGGACCCCATGACCGTAGAAGCCTTCTTCGATGCCGCCACGTGGACCCTGACCTACCTCGTGTACGACCCCGTCAGCCGCGATGCCGTGATCATCGACCCCGTGCTCGACTTCGACCCGCTCTCGGTCGACGTGAGCACGCGCTCAGCGTCCGAGGTCGCCGATCGGGCCGACGCGCTCGGCCTGAACGTGCACTTCGTGCTCGACACGCACGCCCACGCCGACCATCTGTCCGCGTTCCAGTACCTGAAGGAGCGCCTGAAGACCCGCATCGGCATCGGTGCCGAGATCGGCCAGGTGCAGCAGGTGTTCAAGGGCATCTTCGGGTTCGACGACCGGTTCGACACCACCGGTGCCCAGTGGGACGTGCTGCTCGTCGACGGGCAGCCGCTCGAGGCCGGCACGCTCACGATCGAGCCCATCCACAGCCCCGGCCACACGCCCGCCTGCTACGTCTACCGCATCGGGGACGCCCTGTTCACCGGCGACGTGCTGTTCATGCCCGACTTCGGCACCGGTCGGTGCGACTTCCCGGGCGGCTCGGCGAACGACCTGTACGACTCCGTGCAGCGGCTGTACGCCCTCGACGGGTCGACGCGGGTGTTCGTGGGCCACGACTACCAGCCGGGCGGTCGCGCGCTCGCCTACGAGACCACCATCGAGGCGTGCCGCACGCAGAACATCCACCTGAAGGCCGACACGGCCCGCGAGGACTTCGTCGCCCTCCGCACGGCTCGCGACGCTACGCTCGCGCCTCCGAAGCTCATCTTCCAGTCCCTCCAGGTCAACGCGAAGGCCGGGGTGCTCCCCGATCCCGAGCCGAACGGCCGTCGCTACCTGCGCATGCCCATCGGGGTATTCTCGTAGGACCCCCGGAGGACGTGCCATGAGCGCCTGGTCCCGAAGCTGTGTCCTCGTGCCGATCGACTTCTCGGAGGCGTCGTTCCAGGCGCTCGAAGAGGCCGGTCCATCGTCGACGAGCCCACCGGGCTGCACGTGCTCCACGTCCTCCTGCCGCTGCACCCGGGTGATCCGGGCGCCGTGTGGGGTGCGGTCGACGACGAGAGCCGCGCGGCCTCCGTCACGGCCGCCCTCCGCGAGCGTCTCGACGCGCTGGGGCTGTCCGAGGCCACCATCCACACCCGCGTGGGCGACCCGGGCCGGCGCATCGCGCTCGTCGCGAAGACCCTCGGGGCCGACCTCGTGGTGATGCCCTCGCACGGGCGCACCGGCCTGGAGCGCCTGCTGCTCGGGTCGGTCGCGGAGCGGGTCGCGCGGCTCTCGCCGTGTCCGGTGCTCATCCTCCGCGCGTAGCGCTCGGTTGCGGTCCGTTGCAGCGCGGTTCCCGCGGGGCCGGATCGTCGCCAGATCGGCGGTACACCGGCACGGCGCCGGTCGGAGGTCCACCCCATGTCCGCACCCGTCCTCGTCCCTGCGCTCCAGCGTCACGACTGGCCCAACGCGTCGCACGTCGTGCACCAGCCCCTCGTGAAGGGGGACTCCGCGTGGATGCCGATCCTGGCGTTCGCAGACGACCATCCGCACACCCGCACGCTGCGCACGGAAGGCGACGCCGAGGCGCTGCGCCAGGCGTCGAAGGCGGCGCTCGGGGCCATGCGGTACGAGATCGGCGTGATGGGTCCGGACGATGGGCCCGGCTTCGCCATCGCGGTGCTCGAAGGCGGGGAGTACGCATCGGAGCAAATCCTCAACGTGGCCGCGATGCGAGAGGTCGCGCAGCGGCTGGGCTGCCGGGACCTCGTGGCGGCCGTGCCGTTCCGAGGAGCGCTGTTCGCGGTCGACATGGGCCTGCCGAAACCGCAGATGGCGACGTTCCTGCAGCTGATGTCGAGCCAGTACTTCCACGCGCGCAGCAAGCCGCTGAGCCCGCTCGGCCTGATCGTGATCGACGGTGTGGTGTGCGGCGAGGCCGCGGGGCTCGAGGAGAGCGGTCGGCACCTCGACGGGCGGGAAGAGGGGTACATCGACGCCGACGTGTCGATCGAGCTGTCCGACCGTGTGCTGCGCGTGCGTGCGGCGGGGTCGGACCAGCGCGCCGTGACCGATCTCGTGTCGTCCCACGTGTTCTCGGCGCTGAGCCGCCTCGGGGTGGCGGGCGTGCAGGAGGTCGGTCTGGAGCTGACGTTCGAGCACCTCGACGCGGACCCCGTCGAGCTCGAGGGGTTCGCCCGCACCCTGAAGCAGGGGGCCGCGCAGATGGTCGACCAGGGGGCGCAGGTCGCTCGCATCGTCTCCATCGGCCTCTTCGGACCGCAGGGCCCGATCCGGTCCGCTACGGAAGGCCTCCCGGACGCCATCGTGTCTGCGGCCGGCGAAGCGCCGACGGCGGTCTTCATCCTCGTCGCGGGTGCAGACGGTCGGTTCGAGGACGACGAGGTGCAGGCGTTCCTCAGCGGGCTGCCGAAGCTCGCGTCGCCCATCGTGAAGGCTGGGCTGCTCGCGAACCAGGAGCCCGTGATGGACACCCTCCAGCGCCTCCTCCGTGATCCGATGGCGCTCACGCGGTCCCTCGTGCTCACGCGCACCCTCGCGAGCCACGGGCCCGACGGCGTGCAGACCCTGCAGGAGCTGATGTCGCTCGGCGTGCGGGTCGCGGCCGTCTCCGCGGGCCGCCCGGTGCAGAGCCTCGCCGACCTGCGGCCCGAGGAGCGCGTGGGTCTCGACCGTGTGGCCGGATTGCTCGGCATCACGCTCTGAGGCCCTGCGCGGAGCCCGGGTCCCGTGCGAGCATGCGCTGCCCGACCGAAGGACCATGCGGCTCCAGCTCACCACGAACCCCGGCTTCGAGGACCTCGCGCTCGCGGAGCTCGAGCGGAGCGCACGTGCCGCCGGGATCGCGCTCTCGGACGGCACGACGTGCCCCGAGGGGCTCGCGGGGCACGTGCGCGTCGCGTGCGATGCGAGCTGGGACCGCGTGGAGCCCGTGCTGCGGGGGCTCCGCTCGGTCCACCGGGTGGTGCGCGGGGTGGACGCGTTCGCGCTCGACCGGTCCCGGCCGCTCGCCCAGATCCAGGAGCGCGTGACGGGCGCGGTGCCCGGGATCCCCGAGCTGGCCGACCCGAGCCGGTCGTTCCGCGCGACCTGCTCGCGCACGGGCACCCACGACTTCACGAGCGAAGACGTGGAGCGCGTCACCGGCGCGGGGGTGCGGGCCGTCGCGAAGCACCCCGTGCGCCTGAAGGGGTTCGACGTGGAGCTCCGGTGTGACGTGCGCGACGACACGGTCCAGCTCGGCGTGCAGCTCGGCGGGCTCTCCCGGCGGAGCACCGGCCCGTACAGCCAGCGCACGTCGCTGCGCGCGAACGTGGCCTGGGCGCTGCTCGAGCTCGCTGTGCACGGATCGCCCCCGCGACGTGTGCTCGACCCGTTCTGCGGGGCGGGCACCGTGCTGGTCGAAGCCGGGCTCCGGTGGCCGGAGGTCGGGCTGTTCGGGGGAGACCGGCTGGACGTCGCGGTCGCGGGCACCCGCGAGAACCTCGCACACGCGGGCCTCGCGGAGCGCAGCACGGTCGCGGCCGTCGACGCGCGGAGGCTCGAAGAGGCCTGGCCTGGCGAGCGCTTCGACGCGATCGTGACGAACCCGCCCTTCGGGAAGCGGCTCGGACGGGCGCTCGACCTCGCCGCGTTCTATGGATCCTTCCTCCGGAGCGCGGCCACCGTGGCGACCGACGATGCCCGGCTGGTGATGCTCGCGCAGCGGCGCGGCGAGGTGAACCGGGCGCTGTCGGGCACCGGGTGGCGCACGGTCCACGTACGGGTGGTCGAGCTCGGTGGGCTGTACGTGGGCGTGTTCGTGCTGGGGAGGGCCTGATGGCACGCCGTCCCCAGCGGGTGGAGCCCGCCTGGAAGCACCGCGTGGACCGCGTGGTGGCGGGCATCCTGGTGCCCGTGCTCGCCCTCGCCGTGGGAGCGCTGCTGTGGCGCTGGCTCGCGGAGGGTGCGGCGGTGTTCACGGGCGACGGCGAGCCCGACCTGCTGTGGCTGCGCGCTGCCGAGACGGTGGGGTGGAGCCCGGAGGCGGTGCGCATCGCCGTGTTCGGTCCGGTCCAGGCGGTGTGGCTCGCTGCGCTCTGGGTTCCGCTCCGGCGCGTGCGGGACGTCCTCACGACGACCCTGGATCGGGTCCCGGCGGGACGGGTCGGGAGCGCGGTGGGGGCCGCGGGGACCCTGCTGGCCCTGGGGATCGGGGCTCCGTTCGTGCTGCAGCCGACGCTGGTGCCGCTCTCGATGTCGGTGGACGCGTGGCTCCAGCGCACCGCGAACCTGCTCGACGGCACGGCCTCGGAAGCCGCAGCGGGCTCGGTGGCGAACGCGTGGAGGCGGGTGAACGGCCAGGCGGTGCCGGGGCGCTTCACGGTGGCGCGCGCGGAGTCGGGTCTCGAGGGCGCGATGATGACGCGCTGGGACCCCATCCTCCGCAAGGCCACCCGGAGCCGCGAGCACTACGCGCAGACCCGCGCGTTCCTGTACGTGGAGTCCGGCGGGCGCCAGTTCGCGGTGAGCGAGACGGGGTGCGCGGGGCTCATGCAGTTCTGTGTGGGCACCGCCCAGCGCAGCCCGTTCGCGGGCATCTTCGGGCTCGGCGGGGTGTCGGCGTGCGACTGCGGGGGACGTCCGTGCCGCGTGCCCCGCGCGGTCGCGGATGCCCTGGAGACCGACGGAGACGCGCTCGTCCGCCATGCGGGTGCGTTCCCGTGCAACCCCGCCGACGCGCGCTTCGACCCCGAGCGCGCCATCCGGGCGGGCGCGGCGTTCACCACCGAGCTCGCGGAGCTGGCGGGGGGCAACCTCGAGATCATGTACATCGGCTACAACTCCGGTCCGGCGGTGGCGCGCAGGCTGGTCGCCATCACGGGTCCGCGGGCCGACCTCGCGGCGCTCCGTCCCCACCTCGCGGGCGTACTGGCCCGGTGGTACGGCGACCGCGCGCGGGGGCGTGCGCAGGGCCTGCTCGACGTGCACCTGCCGAAGCTGCGGAAGGCGTACGAAGCCAGCCTTCGCACGCCCTGACGGCCGTCGCCCGGCCTCCGCCCGTGATACCGGGCGGCCGCGAGGTCCCCATGCGACGATGGCTGCCGTTCCTGCTCCTCTCGTGCACGTCCCTGCCCGGAGACGGCGAGCTGGGCGTCGGGTCTCCGCCCCGGTCGTGGGGAGAGGTCGTGAGCGACCGGATCGCGGGCGACGTGCACCAGCTGCGTGCCCTCGGAGACGGGCGCTTCGAGCTGGTCGACCCCGGAACGCGCCTCTCCGCCGTGCTCGATCGGTCGGGTGCCACCGTGCGGCATGCGGGCATGGGTTCGCTGCGCCTCACCACCGTGGGGGCCGGGCGCGGCACCGCGAAGGCGGTCTCGCTCGGCGAGCCGGTACCCGGCGCCTGTGTCGGGACCCTCGAGGACGTGTCCGGGCAGTGCGTGCGGAGGGTCGAGCAGTCGCTCGGAGGCGGGTCCATCGCGTGGTGGGCGAGCGGTCCCGACGGGCTCGAGCAGGGCTGGGAGATCGCGGAGCGGCCCGAAGGCGAGGGTCCGCTCGTGATCGACGTGGGCACCGGGGACTTCCGGGCCACCGTGCGCGCGGACGGCCGCAGCGCCGAGCTGGTGGGGAGCGGGTACCGCCTGACGTATTCGGGGCTGGCCGCCTGGGACGCCCGCCACGTCGAGCTCCCGGCGCACCTCGAGGCGCGCGGAGCCGGCCTGTCGGTCGTGGTCGACGTGTCCGACGCGGAGTGGCCAGTCACCGTGGACCCCCGCCTCGGCGAGCCCACCCGGGTGTTCGAGATCTCGTTCGACGCCGAGACGTTCGCGGGCGGAGACTTCGACGGCGATGGCGCCGACGAGCTGCTGGTGCGCGAGATCGCCCCGTGGGCGCTCGACGTGTACCCGGGCGGTCCCAACGGTCCAGAGCCCATGCCGATGTTCTCGATCCCGGACTACGTCGGGTCGGCGGCGAGTGCCGGAGACCTCGACGGAGACGGCTACGACGACCTGGTGGTGGGCTTCGACAACCACGATGTCGTGAACAACGAGGGCCGGGTCGACGTGTGGTTCGGGTCGCCAGCGGGGATCTCGGGGGCCCCCGACTGGTCGTTCGTGGGCGTGCTCGAAGACGGCTTCCTCGGGTCGTCGGTGGGCAGCGCGGGCGACGTGGACGGGGATGGCTACGACGACCTGCTCGTGACGGCGAAGGGCTCGACGAGCTCCAACTCGGCGTCCGATGGCTTCGGGCGCGTGTACCTGTTCCTGGGGTCCGCCACGGGCCCGGGGTCCAGCCCCGACGTGACGCTCGTCGGGCCGACCGCCGGAGACGGCTTCGGTGCCGTGCTGCTGGCCGCAGGGGACCTCGACGACGATGGACGCGACGACGTCCTCGTCACGTCGACGCGCGGGCTCTCGAGCGGGTCCACGGTCGGCGCGGTATCGGCCTTCGCAGGCACCGCGACCGGGCTCGAGGCCACACCGTTCTGGTCGGTCAGCGCGCCGTCGGGCGCGTACGGATTCGGGATCTCCGCGGCCACGCCCGACCTCGACGGCGACGGGATCCCGGACGTCGTGGTCGGTGCGCCGGGCAGCACCTGGAACTTCTCGTGGAGGACCGCCGGACTGTACGTGTGGCTGGGGGCGGCCGGAGGCCCGGGAGCCACGCACGATCAGTTCCTGGAAGGGGCGTACGACAGCCGGCTCGGGCAGTCGATGGCGTCGGGCGGAGATCTCGACGGAGACGGGAAGGACGACCTCGTCGTGCAGGTTCCGACCGGCACCCTCGAGTGGGGCAACGGCGTCACCGGGGAGAGCCACACGTTCGTCTTCCGCGGCACGTCGACCGGGATCGACCCGGAGCCCGTCTGGGACGGCACCGTGAACGACTCCGGCGCGACCGAGGTGGTCGTGTTCGACGGCAACGGCGACGGCTACACCGACATCGCGTTCGACCGGCACGGCTTCGGACAGTCCGGTGTGCCCGGGCTCGTCTTCTACTACCCCGGCGGTCCGCCCGGTCCACACGCGCTCCCGGGGGAGTGGACCCTCACGGAGCCCGACCCCACGCAGCAGTACGGCTACGTCAGCGGGGCCGGAGACGTGAACGGCGACGGCTTCGACGACGTGATGGTGGGCGCTCCGGGCTGGTACGACGGCGTCGTGGCCGGGCGGGTCTACGTCTACGCCGGCTCCGCCTCCGGGCTCTCCCTGGTGCCCGAGAGCACGCTCACGGGCGTTCGCACCACCACCACCTACGGCCTCACCCTCGCGGGTGTGGGGGACTACGACGACGACGGCTTCGACGACGTCGTCGTGGGCGACCACGGTGGCAGCTACGAGCGCGGCTACGCGTACCTGTACCGGGGCAGCGCAGCGGGGGTGATCGAGACCCCGTTCCTGTCGGACTGGTACGGGCTCGAGCTGTACGGCTACGCCAAGAATCTCGAGCCGCTCGGCGACGTCGACGGCGACGGGGACGACGAGTTCGTGGTGGTGGCCCCCGATGCGGACGCCTACCCGCTCGACGAGACCGGCTACGTGAAGCTGTTCGGCGCGACCTTCACCGACGGCGAGGCCTCCATCACCGGACCGGAGACCCGCGACGGCTACGGGCGCTACAGCACGGGCGCCGACGTGAACGGCGACGGCTACGCCGACCTCCTGGTGGCGCGCCTGTGGAACTACGTGGGCACCGGGAGCTACCTCGCCACGCACCTCGGCGGTCCCTCCGGCATCGATCCGACGCCGGCGTCGACGATCGACCGTCCCTCCTCGACGTACTTCGGGGTCGGCCTCTCCACGGTGGGAGACCTCGATCAGGACGGCGACGACGAGGTCGCGCTGAGCCACTACGTGAACGGGGCCTACCTTGTCGAGGTGTTCCGAGGCTCGCCCGCGGGGCTCGAGGACACCCCGTGGCTGACGCTCGACCTCCAGGGGCTTCGCATCGAGCCCGTGGGCGACGTGGACGGGAACGGGTTCCCGGACATCGGGGTGTACGGGAGCCGCGACAACATCACGTCGTCCTTCGTGTTCGGCAGCACGGGCACCGACCTCGTGGAGCTCTGGCAGTCTCCGTGGGCCTGGCTGGGCGCGCCCACCGCCGCAGGGGACGTGAACGGAGACGGCTTCGACGACGTGGTGCTCGGTGGCAACCAGTCGATGTGGTTGCTGTACGGGAGCGCGACCGGCCTGGACGACGGCCGGACCGCCCAGCCCGAGCCCGGTGGAGACGCCGACACCGACGCCGACGCCGACAGTGACAGCGACAGCGACACGGACGCCGACAGCGACGCGGATGCGGACGCCGACGCCGACAGCGACGCGGACAGCGACACCGACACCGACACCGATCCGGGCTGCGCCTCCATCGGCGTGCTGGTGTGCGGCGACACGGTGACGGGCACCACCGTGGGCGCGACGAACGACCTGACGACCTGGAGCTGCGTCACCTGGCAGAACACCGGGCCGGATGTCGGGTACTCGTTCACGCCGGCGAGCGACACCACGGCGACGGTGACGCTCTCGGGGCTGTCCGCCGACCTCGACCTGTACGTGGGCGGCCCCGATCCGTGCGCTCCGGGCGCCTGTCTCGCGAGCGGCACGTCCGGGACGGTCGACGAGGTGGTGACGGGCGTGGTCGTGGCGGGCGAGACGTACAGCGTGGTGGTCGACGGCTACGACGGTGCGGCGTCCGACTTCGTGCTGTCGGTCACCTGCAGCGGGCCGTCCGACACCGACACCGACGCCGACTCCGACAGTGACGCCGACAGCGACGCGGATGCCGACAGCGACGCGGATGCCGACAGCGACGCCGACACGGACGCCGACAGCGACGCAGATGCCGACACGGACGCCGACAGCGACACGGATCCGGGCACGGACACCGATCCGGGCACGGACACCGACCCGCTCGGGGAGGACACCGACTTCGAGCACCGCGCGTTCTGCAGCTGCGCCACCGGCCCCGCGCCCGGCCTGCTGTGGCTGGCGCCGCTGCTCGTCGTGCTCGCACGCCGGCGGTCCTTCGCGGGGCTCGGGGTGCTGCTCGTCGTACCCGGCCTCGCGAATGCGGCCACCTGGGCGGTGCTGGACTTCCAGGCGCACGTCGACGAGCCCGCGCTGGCGATGCTCGGCCCGGGTGTGGCGGACATGATGCGCACCGACATCGTGCGGAGCGGGTCCGTTCAGCTCGTGGAGCGCGACCGCCTCGACGCCGTGCTCGCCGAGCTCCAGCTCCAGGCGGGTGGTGGGGTCGACGAGGCGACGGCGGTGTCGGTCGGAAAGCTCGTGGGGGCCGATCACATCGTGCTGGGCGCGGTCCATGCGAACCTCGGCGCCGTCCGGCTGGACGCACGGCTCGTCGACGTGGCGACCGGGCTGGCGGTCCAGGCGCAGTCGGTCGAAGGCTCGCCGGCGAACCTGTTCGACCTGCAGCACACCCTGGCGCGCCGCCTGGTGGGCGAGGAGACCGCGGACTGGAGCGCGCTGCGTCCGGAGGAGCTCACCACGGGCACGTCGATGCTCGGCCTGCTGGCGAACATGTGGGACGACGGCGCGAAGGTCGGGGGGCCCGTCATCGAGCGCCGCCCCGAGAATCCTGCGCCTCCACCGACGAAGAAGGTCTGCAGCCGCGTGGAGACCGAGACCGATCCCATCGACGGCACCGTGCGGAAGACCGCCACGGCGCCGCTCATGGAGGTCCAGTCGGCGCCGGGACGAACGGTGCTCTGGCTGCGCATGCCGGGCATGATCGGCATGAGGGTGAACGACGCCATCTCCGACCCCGCGATGTACCAGGGGGGCTCGGTGGGCGTGACGCTCCTGCTCACCGACGGAACGCTCGTGAAGCTCCACAGCTCCGGCGCACCCGTGGCGTCCGCGGCCATGGGCGGTGGCATGCGGTTCACGTTCACGCTGACCCCCGAGGTCGTCGAGACGCTCGCCTCGAGCGGGCCGAAGCTGGTGCGCTGGCACCTGTCGAAGGGCGACCTCGATCTGGACGTGAGCGCCGGTGACGCCGAGAGGCTGTGGCGTCCGGCGTTCGCCTGCCTGATGCAGTAGCCCCGCACGATGCCGACCTCGTGAAGAGGGCGGCGACTCGAGCGACCCTCGACTTTTCGACGGCTTTCGAGTCGTGCGTCGGGCCCTCCCGATAGCTGGCTGCACTCTCGATCTTCTCGTTCTGGCCGCGTCCCTCTGGACCCGTCCTCGGAGTGTCCCATGCGCCATCTCGCTCTCTGCTCTGCCCTCTTCCTCTGCGCCTGTTCCGGGAGTGGCCTCGCCGACCGGACCCACGGGTACGCCGACGGCTGGACCGCTCCTGGCTTCCGGGCCGACCACGTCGCGCTGTTCGCCGACCAGGGGGACGAGATCGTGTTCCCCCTCGACGTTCCCGAGGGCACTACCGTCCTGTACGTCGCGACGCGCGGCGGGAGCGGCAATGCGGACCTCGTCATCCGCACGGTGGGCGACGCGGCGGCCGTCGCTGCGGGGCCTCTCGACTCCGGGCTCGCCGACACCGGGGTGTCCGAGAGCGTCGTGCTCTGCGAGTCCCGCCAGATCGCGAACGAGGAGAGCTGCGTCGTGTGGGATCCGCCGGCGGGTGCGCTGGAGATCGTGCTCGAGGCCTCCGTGACGTTCGTGGGCGTCGACCTCGACTTCGAGATGGAGACCGACTCCAGCACCCCCACCCCCGTCCCGACCCCGCAGGGCCTCCTCATCGCGCAGCCCTCCAGCATCGACGACGACCTCGACGTGGACTTCGGCATCACCAACCGGCACGGCGTGCTCGAGTGGTCGATCACCCCCGCCGATGCGGTGTCGATCGTGTACGACGCCACGCTCGAGACCTTCGGGCAGCGCTGTCACCGCGAAGAGGTCGTCGGTCCGACCACCTGCCGGGTCGCGCACCCGAAGCTCGGGGACTGGACCGCCACCACGACCCACATGGGCGGCGGCGCCGGAGAGCTGCGCTGGGCGCCGCTGCCCCTGCTGGTCGAAGAGGTCACCGAGAGCCCGTACCTTCCGAGCGGTGCCGCGGGCAACCAGACCCAGATCGTGACGCTGCCGCCGGGCGCCACGGACGCCCTGTTCGAGGTCACCGAGTCGGGTGGCAGCGAGGTCCATCTGGTCGTCAGCCGCGCGGGGATCGTCCTGTGTGACACCACACATCAAGGGGCGGCCTGGTGCCGGCTCGAGGGCGCGGCGCCCGGCGACTACGAAGTCACGTACGGGTTCTACTTCGACCGCTACACCCTCCGGGTCAGCGCCGACCAGAACTGAGAAGAGCGCGGTCGACTCCTTGATCTCTGGCCGATTCTCGGCCTCCGCCCTCCCTCGTTCCTCGGTCGGTTGGCGAATCGTCGCGCTATCGCAGTCCGTGAACGTGCCGGCGAGCTGACGGGTCTTGACCGTCAAGAGATTCCAGGCGTTCGCAGGGCGGTACCGAGGCCGCAAATCTCGGCCCGCAACCCAGGTCGAACGCCAGCTCTCGGCGGCCGGGAATCCAGTCGTCCGGTTAAATGGGGAGGTACGAGCGAGAGGATCGCCGGTCCGCACGGGGTGGGTCGGAGGCTCGCGCTCGTCCGGAGATCCATGTACGACATCGTGAAGATGGCGGCCGCCGACGTGCGTCCGCTCCGCAACCCCACGAGCGCCCATCCGTTCGACGCCCTCCCCAGCGCCGTTCACCTCGGTGCCTGTCGTGAAGGGCAGCTCGTGGGCGTCGTGAGCGCGCTCCCCGTCGACCCGACCGAGGACGGGGAGCCTCGGCGCCGTGTGGTGCTCGGACCGTTCGGGGAGGCTCGTTCGCAGCTCAGGGACGCCATCGAGGCGGCGTGTCCCGGTCTCCGGCTGTGGACGGACCTGTCGGAGGTCCGACGCCGCCCCGGGATGTACATCGGGCGGATCGAGGATGCCGAGCGTCTGGCGGTCGAGGCCATCGACAACGTCCTCGACGAGCACGTCGCGGGCCACGCCACCGAGCTGGTCGTGACCGTGGAGCCCGACGGGAGCGTGCGGATCGCCGACGACGGGCGGGGCATCCCTCCAGCCGCCGTGGTGCAGGTCTGCCTGGAGCTCCACCGCACGCGGTCGTGGGACGGGCACGAGCCCCACGTGCACCTCCAGCCGCAGGGAATGGGGCTCGCGGTCGTCAACGCCCTGTCGGCGTGGCTGGTCGTGGAGTCGCGGCGTGCGGGGGTGCACACCAGCACGGTGTTCTCGCGGGGAAGGCTGCTGCAGGGACCGATGGAGGTCGGACCCTCGGAGGAGACCGGCACGGTGGTGCGGTTCCTGCCCGACCCCGCGATCTTCCGGTCTTCACGGCTCGATCTGCGTCCGGTGCTGTCGCGGGCGGCCTACCTCTGTCCGGCGCTGCACGTCGTGCTGAACGGCGAGGACCTCTCGCAGCCCGACGGGCTCGACGCGCTCGTGCGGTCGTGGTCGGTGTACGGGGGTGCCGTCGAGCGGCTCGAGGGCGGGGACGACGTGCGGACGGTTCGCATCGCGCGCGACCCGTGTGGGGCGGGCCCGCAGCGCATGTGGGTGAACCTCACGCCGGTGGTGGAGGGCGATACGCTCGATGTGGTGCGCGCGCTGCACGGCGACGCGACCCTCGCGATCGACGTCCGCCACCGGGACCCGCAGCTCGACGGCCGGAGCGGGTCGGGGATCTCCGACCCGGCGCTCACCGTGCTGCTGCTGGAGCTGCTGGGGTCGTGAACGGGAGGCCCACGGGGATCGACGCGCCCGTCAGTCCTCGTCGTCCATGAACATGTCGCGGCTGCGGGCCAGGGCGGTCTCCATGAACTCCACGAGGCGCTCGTGGTCGGACTCGCTCAGCTCGTAGCCGGGGGGGAGGGCGAGCTCGGTCTCCTCCGCGACGAACCGCAGGGGGGCGACCTCGAACGACAGGAGGTCGTCGATGCGCTGCTGCTGCGTGCCCACGGAGACGTGCTCGTCCGTGAGCTTGACGGGGATGGGCGTCATCTTCCGGCTGCGCTGGCCCATCACGACCCCGAGCGCGAGCGTGCCGACCGTGCCGAGCCCCAGGGGGATCGCGAGCATACGGAGCCCGGAATCCGACGACTTCGGCGCCCATCCCTCGGTGAGCACGGCCTCCCGCATGCGGAGCTCGCCTTCGCGGGCGGAGTCGCTGGGGACGCGGCCGTCGTTCCGCTTCGCGACCTCTGCACCGTCGGCGTCGGCCGGGAGGAGCCGGGCCCAGCTGGCTTCGGCCTCGAGGTACCGGCGCGGGCTGCGCTTCACGCTGGAGTTCTGCGCGTAGAACCAGACCCCGAGCGAGACATCGGGCAGGCCGCGGAGATCGTCCGACACGCGCGCGAGACAGGCCTCGGACGGCGCTTCGACCGAGCACTCGAGGCTCTCGACGGCCGTGGGCCCGGAGAGCAGGGACACCACGGTGGCGACGGCCAGCACGGCTGCGGCGACCGCACCGAGCGTTCCGAGCGCGGTGGTGATGGCGCGTCGGGAGTGGTTGGCGGTGAGCTCGAGCGGTTCGGCCATCGTCGGCCCTCGGGATGGGGTGGGATCCCGCGCATCAAACCACAGGTCGACGGGCCTTCGTGGGTGCACCGTCTTCGCCGGGTACCCAGCGACGCACGACGCCGCCGTGAGGCATCCAGCCGACGACGCGCGCAGGGGGGATCGGGCCCGTCGGTGTGGTGTGGGCGAGCAGGCGCCGGGCGGCGAGGGCGACAGCGAGGCGCGCGATGGCGGTGAGCAGGAACACGGCTGCGAAGGCACCCGGGAATCGCGTGAACAGTGCGGCACCGAGCAGACCGCCCACGAACATCGCGAAGCCGTGCGCGACGCTCTGCCACGCGAGCAGGACGCCGCGCTGACGGGGGGAGGCCGCTGCCAGCGTCAGGCTGAGCAGGCTCACCTCGTGGGCCGCCCAGGCCGACCCCGAGAGCGCCTGTCCGAGGAGGACGAGCGGCACGCCGTCCGCGAACACCCACGGCAGCGGCACGATCGCGACCAGGAGGGCCGCGAGCAGGTACACCGGGCGGGCCCCGACGCGGTCGACCGCGCGCCCCCAGAGGGGCAGGAGCGCGACCTTGAAGCCGACCATGACGCCCTGCGCCACGAGGTAGGTGGTGTACGAGAACTGGAGCGTGCCGAGCATGAACGGCGCGAAGAACGGCGACCCGAGACAGACGGCCAGCAGCATGAGCGCGCCGGTCGACACGACGCCACGGGCGGCGCGCCCATCCGGACCGCGGAACACGTCGGTCGGGCGCTCGTCGAGCAGGGGTGGGTGCGCGGTGGGCTCGTACGAGCGCGCCAGGAGCACGCCGGACACGAGACGCAGCGTGGCGGCCGTGCCGTAGAGGACCGCGAACCCCAGCCCTCCTGCGCCCATCGCGTCGGCCGCGCGGGGCTCGAGCACCTGGAGCACGGCTCCGCCGGCGACGAGCGCGACGAACGACGCGGCGTGGCTCCAGCGGTTGCGGCGCCCGAAGTACCGCCCGCGGATCCGGGCGGGCACGAGGTCTCCGAACCACGACGACCAGGCGTTGCCCGCGGCCTGCCCGAACGCCTGGTACGCGCACGCGAACGCCACGAGCATCCACGGAGAGCCTCCGCCCGCGACCCGGGTGGCGGCGAGGGCGGCCAGCACGAGCGCCTGGCCGAGCACCATGGCGACGACCCGTGCCCGACGGCCGGATCCGCGCCTGAGCCACGCGACCATGCCGACAGCACCGAGCGCGCCGACGAGTGGGGGCAGTGTCACGACGAGCGCGAGCTGGAGGGGTCCGGCGCCGAGGCGCACGGCGTCGGCCACGAACCAGAGCTCGCCGAGCCCCATCATCCCGGCGGCGAGCGCCCCCTCGAACACCGAGAGGCGGAGGGTCTGGGTGCGGGGCTTGGTGGGGGGCACGGACCTCGGAGGGGAGTCGCTCAGTCGAGCAGGGCGAGCGCCTCCTGGCTGGCAGTAGCCCACTCGTCGGAGCCCTCACAGGCCTTCGAGTAGTGATGCAGGGCGACGACGAGCGGCGCGACCCGCACGGCGAGCTCGGGCACCGCGCGCACCGTCTCCCAGTCTTCGAGGCCGTGCTCGACGGTGAGCGCGATCCAGCGCTCGCGCAGGCTGTCGAGGATGCCCGACCGCGTGTCGTGCGGGAGGAGCTCGGGATCGGCATAGATCCCGGTGATGTCGCCGAGCGGCTTCCGGATCCGGCGCTCTTCGGCGCTCAG
This sequence comes from Myxococcota bacterium, assembly GCA_041389565.1. Lineage (GTDB taxonomy): Bacteria > Myxococcota_A > UBA796 > UBA796 > JACKEQ01. The sequence continues at coordinate 142,605 of JAWKRP010000023.1, read as the reverse complement.
ACCCCCGACGAAGAAGGTGAGCACGACCCATGCGATGGCCACGAGGGCCATCCAGATCCACGAGCCTTCGTCGGTGAGCCACCAGAACGCGGCGAGCCCGAACGGTGCCATCATCCAGACGCGGATGAAGCCGAGCGCCATGCTCTTCGTGTGGACGGGGATCTCGAAGCCCTGCACGCCGTTCACGGTCTCGGACATGACGTAGTACGAGGCGACCGGGAACAGCGGCATGCCGAAGATGAAGAACTTGGTCTGGATCGACTGGCCCTCGATCTCGTCGACCGTGCCGAAGAACATGGTCCCGACGCGCATGGTTCCTCCCGTCCGCCCTGGATTCGCGCGCTCTGTAACCCTACGGCGCGCCGTCCGCGCAACACCGGAACCCGGTGGAGTAGTCGTGGTAGGTGAAGTTGTGCGCGGTGGTCGTGTAGGTGCAGCCGGCTCCGTTGATCGACGCGTCGACGTAGAAGCCGCCCTGGAAGGTGCCCGCGGGGTCGTCGACCCACTCGTGCAGGTTGCCGTGCATGTCGTACACGCCCTCGGCCGTGACGCAGCCGGGATTGGCGCCTGAGGGATCCAGGGAGTCGGGCAGCTGGTTGAGCTGCGGGTCGTTGAGCTCCGCGCTGTCGAAGCTGGCGCCCGACCCGTACACGTCGATCACGGGATGGGAGGCCCGCGAGGTGTTGCAGGCCGCGGGATCGTAGGTGTTGCCGTACGGATACGTCGTGGTGCCGGGCCCCTGGCACGCACGGCGCCACTCCACGGACGTGCACAGGCGCTTGCCGGCCGCCTGGCACGCGGACTGGGCGACCGCCCCCGAGATGTAGCCCTGCGGCACGTCTCCGGCGCCATTCACGGCCACGCCGGCCGTCGGGACCGCATACGGGCTCTGCCCGTCGAGGTGGGCCTCGTAGCGGTCGATGCAGTAGTCGTCGATCGGCACCATGTCCGCGGGACACGCGCCGGACGTGTCGGTATCGGCGTCCGCGTCGCTGTCTGCGTCTGCGTCCGCGTCACTGTCTGCGTCTGCGTCTGCGTCTGCGTCTGCGTCTGCGTCTGCGTCTGCGTCGCTGTCGGCGTCCGCGTCACTGTCGGCATCCGCATCGGCGTCGCTGTCGGCATCCGTGTCGGTGTCGGTGTCGGCCGGCTCCGTGGGGACGGGCTCGCCCGGCATCGGAGGAGGCGGGGTCTCACAGGCGACGAGGAGCAGCAACCAGCTTCGCATGCGCCGATCTAGTCGGTCTCGCCGTGCGCTTCCACGCTCGGCTGGCGGAGGGCGGCGATGCGCTTCGCGAGGTCGCGCGTGACCTTCATCTCGAGGAGGACGGTCTGCTCGCCGGACTCCGTGGTCATCGAGACGTGCCCGGTGCCCATGCTGCGCGTCTCGGCGTGCACCGCGGGGTCGGCCTGCAGGCGTCGCAGCTCCGCCCACAGGGCTTCGGCCCCGGCGGCGTCGACCTCGCCGCTCCCGGGCTCGCCGCCCGAGTACGTCCCGCTGGAGCTCTCCTCGGGTGTGACCGGCACGTACTGCCACCCGACGACCGCCGCGTCGGCATCGCGCCAGATCCGGGTCAGGTTGCCGCTCCCGTCCGCGAACGCGATGCTCCACGGACCGGGCTCCAGCGTGGCCTCCGCCTCGTGCTCGACCTGCGGGTTCTCGGTCTTCACCGGGGCCTCCTGGCGGGTGCCGCACGCGACCAGACCCAGGACCATCCACATCGACCCTCGCATCCGGGCTCCTCCGTGGGTCGCATCGTACCTGCGTCGTGCCAGCCGTGTCGCGTCAGACGCGGGGACGTTCCGGGGTATCCTCCGGACGGGGAGGAGCGCTGTGCTCGTCTGGATGCTGTCTGCCTGCGACCTCGGGAACGTGACGCCCTCCACGGAGGTCGACGCGATCACGGCGCGACTGCTGGAGGACCGGTACGGCGAGCCGTTCACGGTGCTGGGCTCGGCTCACTCCGACGGGCTGAAGATCGTCGTGCCCACCGACCGCCACGCGTTCCGGGCGCACCCGAGCCGCGACCCCTCGCTGGTGTTCCAGGGCTTCGTCGCGATCGACCCCGACCGCCTGCTCGAGGAGCACTACCGGTGCCTGCTCGCGAAGCCGAGGTCCGAAGCCCTGCTCGCTGCGTTCGAGCCCGCTGCGGGGGAGCGGGCCGTGCTGAAGTCCGCCTGCTGGGACTCCGAGGACCCTGGCGCGGACGACGGTGCGCTCGAGGTGATCACGTGGTCCGCGGAGGTGCTGGGATCCGGGCCGCCCGGCTCCGATCCCCCCGCCACCGTGGGGCTGCTGACGGATCTCGCCGAGCGGGAGGGCGTCGGGACGGTCGAGGGGAGGTGGGGTACCGTGCCCGAAGCGCTCGCGCCCTCGCTCCTGGCGTTCGGCGACACGGGTGCGAAGTCGGCGCTGGGTTTCGCGCACATCCGGGGCTCGATCGGCCCCTCCGTGCCGGACCCTGCCGCGTCCGAGCCCGCGGTCGGCCCGCTCGAGGCGGCGCTTCGTGAGGTCGCTCCGCCGGGCTCGCGCATCGCGGTGTTCCAGGAGGGCCCTCGGATCGAGGTCCGCGTCACCCTGTTCGATCCCGCCGACGTCCCGCGGATCGACGCCATGCAGCCGGTGCTCGGGTCGCTCGAGGCGGGCACCCGCTGGCGGATCGACGCGAACGTCTACAGCCCCGGTCCCGGCGGCGTGTGGGCGCGGCCGGAGTCCCTGCAGAGCAGCTGGGCCTGGGACTCGTCGCGGGCCTGGCGCGCCGCGCAGGTCGAGTCGCCGCACGTCACTCCCGACTGACCTCCAGGATCCACGACGCGACGCGGTCGAGCATCACTGGGTCCATCGTGATGTCGATGCCGGCGTACTCCGCGGGCGCTCCGGTGCTCGCGGGCTGGAACAGGTGGTTCAGGCCGGGCAGGACCTCGACCGTGCCGCGCTCTCCGAGGGCGTCCCGCATCGGGCCCTCGCTCTGATCGGCGGGGACCTGGAGGTCCTTCTCGCCGAACAGGGCGAGCACGGGCACGTCGACGCGCTTCAGGGTGTCGGTCGGGTCGAACGCCAGGAACCACCGGAACCACGGCGTGGTGAGCGGGGTGAGCGCCGGCTTCAGCTCGGCATCCGTAGCGGCGTCGGACCCGGGAACCGCCCGGACCGCCTTCATCAAGCCCTGCAGGTCCGCACCGTCGATCGCGGCCTGGATGGCGGCACGGGACTGGGCCCGCTGGAGCTCGACCTCGTCCGCGGACACGCCACTCGCGGCCGCGATCCGGGCTCCCTGCTCCTCGAGGATGGCTGCGCCGCTGACGGCGGGCCCGGCGAGCAGCACGAGGAAGTCGGCGTGTGGGGCGTCCGGTTCCGTGCGGGCCTGCACGATCGGGGCGACCAGGCCGCCCTCGCTGTGGCCGACCAGCCCCGTGGGGCCCGTGTCGGCGCGCGCATCGAGCCACGCCAGTGCGTGCGCGGCATCGTCCGCGAAGTCGGGCGTTCGTGCGGTCGCGAAGGTCCCCGTGGAGGCGCCGAACCCCCGGTCGTCGGTGCGGAGGACCGCGATCCCCGCGCGGGTGAGGTGGTCGGCGAGCACGGCGAACGGGCGGTGGCCCAGCAGCGCTTCGTCCCGATCCTGCGGTCCGGAGCCCGTGAGCAGCACGACGGCGGGGAACGGACCCGTCCCTTCCGGGCGCGTGAGCGTGCCGGCCAGCGTGACGCCCGGCACGGACGGGATCTCGACCTCCTCGACCACGTACGGGAACGGCGGGACGGGGTCCTGCGGACGCTTGCGGGGCCCGGCATCCTCCGTGGCCACGAGCGTGATGGGCAGCGAGCCGCCCCCCTGGGTCCACGTGCCGACGAGGTCCTCGCCGGACCGATCCGCGACGAGCTCGCCCCGGATGGCCTCCACGTCGAGCACCACGTGGTCGCCGTCGACCGTGACCGCGCGGATCGGGATGCCCATCGCTCCCTGGTCCGGGCTGTCCAGGGTCGCGGAGAACCCGTCCTCACCGTGGGTGACGTGCACCACCAGCGTGAGCTCCAGGCCGCCTGGCAGCGCGAGCGCGCCCTTCCAGTGCCCGACTGGCCATGGCGCAGCGGACGCGGCGACCGAGGTGGGCCCGGGATCGGGTGTGGGCGCGGCAGCCTCGGTGGGCACGGGCTTCTTGCAAGCGATGAGCAGCATCAGGAGCAGCTTCACGGACACACCTCCGGGCACTCCGCCTGGAGGGAATAGCAGCAGGCATCGCCCGAGGCCGGGAACGGGTCGGCCGTGCCGTACACCCCGACGGCGGTGCACGCCGGATGCAGGTACCGCACGTCCGGGAGGTCGGCGGGGGTGAGCGTCGCGCCGCCCGCGCAGTCCGCGCCGGGCTCGGGCGTGTAGCAGGCCCGTGCATCCCCCGGCGCGTAGCCTTCGGAGGTGTCGCACGGCGCTCGTCCAGCGGCGCAGGAGATCAGCAGGAGCCCGGCGAGTGCAGAACGGAGAGCGGTCATCGGGTGAGCGCCGCGGACAGGTCGGCTTCTGCGGCGGCCTTCGCGGACCGCTCGATGAGGCCGGGGTCCTGCGCGGCCAGGTCGCGCGCGAGGATCGGGAGCAGCTCGAGCATGCGGCGTGGCGTGTCGGGGCGCCGGGGGAGCTGGCTCACGGCGTCGAGGCGCGAGCGGTAGGTGCCGGGCTGGGCGTCGACGGGGAGCTCGAGCGCGGCGAACGCGTCGTCGACGGCCTCCAGCGCTTCGACCACCTGACTGGACCGTGTGCGAGCGCTCCTCGCGATGGCGACCAGCTCGGGGTCGGTCGGTGCGCTGTCCGCGCACAGCAGGGCGAACCACCACGCACCGATCGAGCGCTGCGCGACGGCCACGTGGTACCGGGCCTGATCGATGGCCTCGAGCCGGCGGGCGGCCTCCAGCGCGGCGCGGGGACCGGGGAGATCTCCGGCATGGCGCTCGAGCTCGGCCATCGCGGTGACGACCGGCGCCCAGGTGTCGCCCATCGTGCGGAGGGTCTGGTCGATCTCGAGGACCCTGGCGTCGCGCCCTCCGATGCGGACCCCGAGCTCCATCGTGCGCGCGAACGCCTGGCTGGCTTCGGACCGCTCGCGCTCGCGCGTGCTGGCGAGCTCGCCCGTGAGCGCCAGCCACACGGTGGTGGGCGAGATCCCCTCGAGCGCGTCGGCCTCCGCGCGTTCCTGGCGCGCGGTGAGGGTGAGCGCGAACTGCTCGCGCTCGAGGGCGTCGAGCTCCGTGAGAAGCGAGGTTCTCTCGTGGATGAGCGCCCGTCGCTGCTGGTCCCGCGCCCAGGCCTCGAGGACCCGCGAGGATCGTCCTTCTTCGTCGGTCATGGGGGCCATGCTACCGCCGCGGGGATTCCGTGTCTTTCGTCACTGGATCCCTTGAACCAGAACCCGGATTCTGATAGAAGGGACCCATGCGTTGCTCGTTGGTTTGCCTCGTCGTCCTGGCTGCCTGCCAGGAGCCCTTCACCCCCATGCCGCTCGACTCGTTCGAGAGCGGTCCGGTCGATGTGCCCGACGAGCCCGGTGAGCCGGAGCCCGAGGTCCCCGCGATCGAGCTCGCGCTGGATGCCGCGTGCCGTGCGGAGGGTCTCGACGAGAGCCTCGCGGGGCTCACGGGCGATGCGATGGTCGAAGCCGTGCACGAGGCCACCGCCGCGCTCGACTGCTCCGACTACTCGGAGGCCCGCCTGTTCATGATGAACGTGCTCGAGCCCGCTCGCACCGGGCTGATCGAGAGCGTGTACATCGGCCTGCAGGTCGAGCCCGACGGCACGACCACCCCGGGAACGCTGAACACCGAGCACAGCTGGCCGCAGTCGCAGGGGGCCGACGTGAACCCCGCGCGGTGCGACCTGCACCACCTGTACCCGGCGGATGGCGGGGTGAACTCGCGTCGCAGCAACCTCGCGTTCGGGCGGGTCACCGAGGCCACGTGGTCCGAGGCTGGCAGCGCCCGGGGGATCGACGGCATCGGGGAGACCGTGTTCGAGCCGCGGGATGCGCACAAGGGCAACGTGGCGCGCAGCCTCCTGTACTTCGCCGCCCGCTACGACTACACGCTCGATGCGTCCTACCAGGCGCTGCTCCAGGAGTGGTCGGCCTTCGATCCGCCCGACGAAGCCGAGCTCGATCGCACGCTCGCCATCGCCGACGAGCAGGGTGCCGTGAACCCGTTCGTCGTGTGCCCCTGGGCGGTCGACGCGCTCTGAGGCCCGTCAGGCGGGGGCCTGCAGCTCGGCCGCGAGGGTGTGCACGCTCGCCCAGGCGGGCGCGTCGGGATGCACGCCGAGGGCTTGCAGGTGGGCGCGACAGCGGTCGATCCACGCCTTCGCGCCGTCCAGGTCGTGCTCGGCAGCGGCCAGGGCTGCGCGGGCCAGGAGCAGGCGGTACGCGTGGAGGGGGTACGCTGTGACGCCCGGCTCCGCGGCGTCGCAGTGCTCGCGTGCCCGGTCGAGCTCGCCGAGCTTGGTGTAGGCGACCGCGAGCCCGCACCGGGTGGTCCACACGGACACGTGGTTCTGCGTCTCCTCGTGGATGGCGAGCGCGGCTTCCAGGAAGGGCACGGCGTCGGACCAGCGCTCGCGGATCAGGTTGAGCGCGCCCAGGTTGTTGGTCGCGATGCCCTCCTGGCGACGGTTCCCGATGCGGGCGCTCACCTCCAGGCAGCGGGTCGTCAGGCGCTCTGCCATCGCGAGCTCCCCGTCGGACTCGTAGAGCGAGCCCAGGTTCCCGAGCGCCACGCCCTCGGCGCGCCGGTTGCCGAGCGCGCGGTGCAGGGCGAGGGCCGTGAGCGCGTGGGCGAACGCGGACAGGCGGTGTCCGAAGCTGATCTGGAGGAATGCCAGGCTCGTGTGCGCCGACGCCACCATCCCGGGCTCGCCGGAGCGCTCCATGCGGCGCAGGGCGTCCCGCAGGTACCGCACGGCTTCCGGGCGGTCGCCCCGCACGCTCGCTTCGAGCCCGAGCCCGATGCGACACCGGGCTTCGTGGTCGGCGTAGCCCTGGTCGACCGCGAGCGCGAGCGCGTCGCGCAGGAGCTCCGGTGCGCGCGGATCTCCGGCGAGCTGGAGCGTGTATGCGAGCCGGCTCCACGCCTCGGACTCCCCCCGTCGATCGCCGGCGGCCCGGAAGCCCGCGACCGCGGCCTGCAGCGCGGGCTCCCCGTCGTGGCCGGTGCGGACGGCGGCGGCACCGCGCAGCAGGTCGACGGTGGCGCGCTCCGGAGGGGACAGCGGCATCGCGGCCACCGCGTCGATCAGGGGGAGGGCGGGCAGCGGACCGACGTCCTCGTACAGCGCCCAGGCCACGGACAGCGTCGCGACCGCACCCGACCCGTCTTCGGCGCGGATGGCGCTGCGGCAGGCCGCCACCACGTTGTCGAGATCGCGCCGGACCGCACGTCGGCGGTCGGGGGGCGCCCACCGCAGGGCTCCGGGCGTCGCGAAGGCCGCGAAGTACTCGCGATGACGGGCCTCTGCGAGCGTCCGGTCGCCCTGGGCCGCGAACGCACGGGCGGTCTCGAGCCACTGGAACCGTCCGTCCCGCCAGAACAACCACGAGCGGTCGGTGAGGGACTGGAGCCGATCCAGCACGAACGACGCGGGGTCTCCGAGCACGCGCTCCGCGGCCTCGGCCGTGAACCCGCCGACGAACACGGAGAGCTGGCGGAGGGCGTCCTGACCGGCGGGCTCGAGCAGCTGCCAGCTCCAGTCCAGCGCGCCCGTGAGCGTGGCGTCGCGCTCGGTGGACGTGTGGGCGGCGCTCCGGAGCCAGTGGACCTCCAGGCGGTCGAGCACTTCGGCCGGCGACAGCACGCCGATGCGTGCGGCCGCGAGCTCGAGCGCGAACGGGACGCCGTCGAGCCGGGTGGCGATGGCGCGCAGGGCGGGGTCGTCGGCGAGGTCGTGCCCCCGTGCGCGGACCCGTGTGGCGAGCAGCGCCAGCGCGTCGTCCTCGGGAAGGGGGTCGACGGCGAGCTCGGTGTGGTCGACCGCGATCGGGGATCGGCTCGTGGCGACCACGCGGCACTGGGGCGCCATGCGACGGAGCTCCGCGAGCACGCGTCCCGCGTCGGGCAGGTGCTCGAGCGTGTCGACCTGGAGCACGGCGGTCCCGGCGCTGGCGATCGCGTAGCGGAGCTGGGCCAGCAGGGCGTCCTCGGTCCCGCCGGTGAGCGGGACCTGAAGCCCGGCGGCGATCGTCCCCAGCACGTCCATCCGGGTGCGACAGGGCGCGAGGTCCACGGACCACAGGGTGGCGCCGCGCGACGCCGCCCAGTCCCTCACGACCTCGCGTGCGAGACGGGTCTTCCCGACGCCGCCCGGCCCCTTCAGCAGCACGAGGCCGGGCCGATCGAGGCGCTCGGCCAGCCGGGTGCGCTCGTCCGACCGTCCGACGAAGGCGTCCTCCTCGGGGGGATCCGGCAACGGAGACGGCGGAGTGCGGGTCTCCACGAGCTCGGCGAGGCTCGGGCCCGTGACGTCGAGGGTTTCGAGCGCCTCGGCGAACGCGCGCATCGACGGATAGCGGTCCTCCCGATCGAACGCGAGCGCGCGGGTGGTGATCGGGGCGAGCCAGGCGACCGAGCCACGCGTGTCGGCGGGGCCTTCCAGAGAGTCGCGGTCCCGAAGGGACGGACCAGGTCCGCCAACGGCCGCGACGGCCCGTGAGTCCGTCGTGACGGTGCTGGCGTTGCGCTCGGTGACGCCGCGCGCGAGCTCGAGCAGCACGACACCGAGGGCGTGGACATCCGCGCGGGGGTCGAGCGGCTGGCGGCTGAACTGCTCGGGAGCCATGTAGGCGAGGGTCCCCCGGGGCCCCCCGTCGTCGGAGAACCCGCGGGCACGGGCGATCCCGAGGTCGGCGACCTTCACCGTGGCGCCGTGGAGCAGGAGGTTGGCGGGCTTGAGGTCGAGGTGGACGAGCCCGAGCGCCTCGTGCGCGTAGTCGAGCGCGCGGCACACCTGCAGGCCCACCTCGACGATGGCGCGGGGCGAGAGCTGGGGCGCATCCGCGAGGCTCCCGCCGCCGCAGTGCTCCATCGCGCAGAACCAGGTGCCGTCGACCTCACCGACCTCGTACACGTCCACGAGGTTCGGATGGCACAGGAGCCCGCCGATCCGGGCTTCGCGGCGCAGCCCGTCGCCGTCGTGGAGCACCTTGAGGGCGACGCGCTTCCGGAAGCCCGCCGGGCCTTCGAGGATGGCCTCGTACACCTGTCCCTGGCCGCCTTCCCCGAGCAGCCGGACGATCGTGTACCTCCCGAGCCTCTCGCCGAGGAGGGCGGCCTCCGAACGCGTCAGTCGAGCACGAGGTCGTCGCGGCCGACCTGCGCGAGCACGTAGTTCATGACGTGTGCATCGTCTTCGAGCCCCACCATCGACGCGAAGTCGCCCTCCTCGTCGTCGCTGTCGACGAAGTAGTGACAGGCGGCCTGGATGAGCCGCTGCTCCGCGATCGGCCGGTCGAAGTCGGCGAGCAGCGCGAGGCAGGCCTTCCCCAGGCGCTCCGCGAGCTTCAGATCGACCGGACCCCCCGCTGCCGCGGCCTCCCGCGCGGCCTTCACGTGCCCTTCGACCTGTGCGCGCAGGGCATCGGGCGGATCGAGCGGACGATCGCGCAGCTCGTCGAGGAAGGGGCGGAGCTTGGCGGGCAATCGGACGTACATGGGGTCTCCGGCGCGTGACCGTCGCAGTGTCGCATGCCCGGGCGCGCCGCGGAACCGGTCCGGTTCGTGGGGTGCAGGTGGTCGATCGGTCGCGGATGTGCGACAGTTGCCGTTCGGGAGAGGTCGAAGCGGGTGGTGTGGCTGGGCTTGCTGGCGGTGGCGTGGGGTCGGGATGTCGCGGTGATCGACACGTCCCTGCTCACCCCCCGGCACGTGTGCGGCGGGTGGCCCGAGCGCGCGGAGCTGCTCGACATCGAGCCGGTCAGCCGGGGCTTCCTCGAAGCCCTGCGCCTCACGGAGGAGGTGGAGCGGGCGCGGCTGCTGCCGGCGGGCGCCACGACGCCGTCGCTCGACGAGCTGCGCATGAACGAGGTCGTGTTCGTGGTCGCGGAGCCGGGGGGCGCGTTCTTCGATCCGGTCGCGCTCGGCGACGTGCTGCGCGACTACGTGCTCGGCGGCGGCGGGCTGATCGTGTCGGGCGCCGCGCTCGACCGCACGTCCGGCGCGGGCCTGCAGGGCGGGATCGTGGAGCTCGGCCTGCTGCCGGTCCGCATCCCCACCGGGCAGGGGAGCGAGCTGCAGCCGACGTACTCGGCGCGCATCGACTCCGACGACCGGCTGGTGTTCGGGTTCCAGACGTTCTACCCGGGCGCGGGATGGCGCGTGCGCGGCCTCGAGGAGCACCCTTCCGCGGTGCGTGCGGCGAGTTGGGTGCTGCCCGACGGGTCCGACGAGCCGCTCATGAGCGTTCTGGCCCCGCCACACGGGGCTCCCGGGCGGTCGGTCGCGCTGAACCTCGACCCCGTGCCGCTCACGTTCGACGACCGGCGCTGGATGCTGGCGGGAGCCCTTCGGTGGGCGGCGGGCGTGTCGGACTGGCCGGAGGAGACGTGCCGGCAGGACACCTTCATCACGCAGGACCTCAACTGCAACGGGATCGACGCCGCCGACGAGCGGCTGTACGACCCGACGCTCCTGAACTGTCCGCCGTACTCCGCCACCGAGCCGTACCCCGGATCGATCGACGGGTTCCACGACTACTGGAACCTCGGCTGCGACGTGCCCGTGGCCGCGATGGACTTCGACGGCGACGGGTTCGGGTACGGTGATGTGTGGGCGTTCGTCGAGCCGGGAACGGGCGCGCCCTGGTCGTATTTCGAGCTCCGCTGCGACAACTGCCCGTACGAGCACGACCCCGCGCAGCTCGATCAGGACTGCGACAACATCGGGGAGCTCTGCGACAACTGCATCGCGGTGTCGAACGACCTACAGCTCAACTCCGACAGCGACCGCCTCGGCGACCACTGCGACAACTGTCCGTTCATGGAGAACCCGCTCCAGCTCGACTGGGACGAGGACGGCATCGGAGACGCCTGCGACTACTGTCCGTGCATCCCGGGCGGGCACGACGGCTCCGATGGCGACGGGGTGGGTGAGGTGTGCGACAACTGCCCGACCGGCGGAGATGGTCGGTACGACCTGCCCTACGAGCTCACGTCGTGGTTCAATCCGAGCCAGGAGGACTCCGACGGGGACGGTTTCGGCGACGTGTGCGACCTGTGCCCGTTCCTGTACCAGGACTTCCAGACCGACCGCGACTCCGACGGGCTGGGCGACCTGTGCGACCCGTGTCCCGACCTGGCGGAGCCCACCACCGACGGCGACGGCGACGGCCTCGGGAACCTGTGCGACAACTGCGTGGGCGTGTTCAACCCCGATCAGCCCGATGCCGACGAAGACGGGCTCGGCGACGTCTGCGACAACTGTCCGTTCGTCTCGAACGTCGACCAGATGGACGAGGACGAGGACGGCGTGGGCGACGCCTGCGATCTGTGCCCCGGGTTCCCCGACCCCGACCAGGAAGACTCCGATGGAGACGGGCTGGCGAACGGGTGTGACCTGTGTCCGTTCGTGGCCGACCCCGACCAGCGCGACGAAGACGGCGACGGGTTCGGGAACCTGTGCGACCCGTGCCGGTTCAAGCGTCCGCCGTTCGACCAGACCGAGCACCTCGACTCCGATGGAGACGGGCTCGGCGACGACTGCGACAACTGCCCGTTCCTCGAGAACGTCGACCAGCTCGACTCCGATGGGGATGGGCTCGGCGACGCGTGCGACACGCTCGCGCTCCGCGGGGGTGGGCGGTGTGACGCGACCGGGTCGTGGAGCGCAGAGGCCCTGTGGGCGCTCGTGCCGGTCAGGAAGCGGGCGGGATCTCCCAGCCACGGATGGGCCCCGCCGCCTCGTACCCCTTGAGCGCGACCTCCACCCAGCGCCCGTCGGGCACGCTCGCGAGCGCGGCCTTGGTGTCGGAGCACATGACGAGGCCGCCGGGCGGGGCCTTCGGCTCGAGCCGCGCAGCGAGGTTCACGACGGGGCCGATGGCGGTGTACTCGATGTGCTCGTCGCCCCCGAGGTTGCCGACGAACGCGGGCCCGGTGGCGACCCCCACGCGGATCGCGAGGTCGCCCTCGGTGATCGCGGCCCACTCGGGCTGGAGGCGCTTCACGCACGCCTGCATCGCGAGCGCGCAGTCGATGGCGGCCTTCGGCGCGTCGTCGAGGGCCCGGGGAGCCCCGAACAGCACCATGAGCCCGTCTCCGTTGATCTTGTCGAGGTACCCGCCGTGCTGGGCGACGATCTCGATCATCGCCTCCAGGTACAGCCGGAGCGACGCCATCACGCGGTCGGGGGGGAGGCGGTTCGAGAGCTGGGTGTAGCCGGCGATGTCGGAGAACAGCACGGACACCACGCGTCGCTCGGCCGCCCGCGGGTCGAGCGCGGCCCCCTCGGTGGCCTGCAGCCACTCGAGCACGTCGGGCGACACGTAGCGACCGAACGCCTGCGTGAGCATCTGGTTGAACCGCAGGTGCAGCCAGCCCTGGTGGAGCGCGCCTCCGACGCAGGCCCCGAGCCACGGGGCGATCAGCGGCAGGGGCGCCACCCAGGCTGACGCGGCGAAGGCTCCGACGGTCACGGCGGCCCCGAGCCCCACGGACCCGATGCCCAGCCCCACCCAGGCGCGGGCTCCGACACGCAACAGGCCTCCGCCGAGCGCGATCAGGAACGCGAGCGCGGTGAGCACGCTGGGCGCGACAGGCGCGAGGCGACGGCCTTCCACGAGGGCCTGGAGCCAGTTCGCGTGCAGGGCGACCAGGGGCTCGCTGTGGGAGGCCGGCGTGCGCCCGACATCCGCGATGGAGCGGTCGCTGGGGCCGATCAGCACGTACCTCCCGCCGACCTTCGCCTCGAGGGACGCGGCACCGGCGGCGTCTCCGGAGGCGGTGACGAGATCGTACAGGGAGATCCGCGGGAAGTCGGACCAGGCGCGCCCGTACGGCACGAGGGCCTCGGCCTCGCAGCCCACGGGCCCGTCGAACACCGCCGAGGCGAGGTTCGGCACGCAGCCGTCGTGCACGGGCTGACAGGGGCGGATCGATCGGACCACCCCGTCGACGGGGTCGGGGGGCGCGTGGACCTGTGCCCTGCGCGCCGCTTCGAGGCCCGGACGCAGGGGAGCGAGCGCGGAGCTCGAGGCCCGAGGGCTCGTTGGGGCCGTCTGTGGGCACTCCGCGGGGGCCGTGCCGGCGGGCGTGACCGGGAGGACGGCGTCGGCGTCCTGCTCGGCGCGGAACCAGACCTGACTGGCGAGGACCGTGCCGGTGCGAGCGGCGACATCGCCGAGCAGGCGGTCGGAGGACCGCTGCGCGACGGGCGTCTCGGGCACCGGGGCTGCGTCGAGCACGGCGCCGTGGGCTCCGAACACCACATCGATGCCGATGCCCTTCGCATGGGCGTCCGACAGGCTCTGGACGGCCGCCGCGTACAGCGCCGGGTCGAGCGGCCACCCGAAGGTGGCAATGGTCTGCGGGTCGATGTCGACGATCACGACGGCGGGCTCGCCCCGCGGTGCCATGCGGACCTGCAGCGTGTCGAGCACTGCGAGGTCGGCGGAGCGCCCGAAGCCCGCGAGCACGAGCAGCGCGCCCGCACCGGTGCCGAGCGCGACGGGGACGGGGCTCTTCGCGAGCTCCCTCGCCACTAGGGGACCTTCGCGCGCGCGTAGAAGAAGAGCGGCGCGAGCTCGACCTCCTCTCCGACGGGAGCCCCGCGACGCCCGGCCATCGCTTCGGTCTGCAGGGGCTGCTCGGTGACGGCCCCCTCGGACTTCAGCTTCTCCTGGAGCTCGCGGGCCTTGCGCAGCACCTCTTCGAGCCGCTCGCGGATCTCGGCTTCCTCGCTGTCTTCGGACTTGTCGTCGGCGCGCCCGCCGCCCTGGTCGTCGAGCAGCATCTGCATGACCGGGGGCGGGAGCGTGGCGAGCGCGGCCTGGAGCTGCGCGTCGACCTGGGTGTCCTCGTCGCCCGTGGCGGTGGTCGCGAACATCACGGCGAGGTTGTAGCAGGCTTCCCCGACGCGCTTCTCGCAGGCGGCGAGGCTCTGCTGCAGGCCGGCCTTCCGGTTGCCGTCGAGCCAGGCGAGCACGGCGCCCGCCAGCGGATCGGCCGGAGACGGCGGGCTCTTCGGGACCTTCAGCTTCGGGAGAGCCGCCAGCGCGCGCGGCTTCGGGGTGAAGGCCCCGGAGTCCCCATTGCCGGTGCCGGAAACGGTGGGGAAGCGGCGCCACGCGTCGCGCGTGCGGAACGCCTCCCAGGTGCCGGCCTTCGCGAGCAGGTCGGCGCCGCGGGTCCAGGCTTCGGCGAAGTCGGCCTTCAGCGCGGTGGTCTCGAGGGGCACGAACAGCGCGCCGTCGACCTCGACGAACCGGTCGCGCGGCAGGCCCACGAGGAGCTCGCCACCCGAGTGGAGCCCGCTGTCGACGCCGACCAGCACGTGCCCGGGCGTGGTGAGCACGACCGTGGAGAGCCCGACGGACTCGTACAGGGACGCGAGCAGCACGGTGAGGTCGTCGCAGTCGCCCGTGCCGCGAGCGAGGGTCTGCCCGGGGTGCTGCACCTCGTCGATGCTGTCGGCGAACGACGTGGTGACGGGGTCGGCGACGTACTTCAGCGGCTCGCCCCACACGCCGGCATGGACGGCCGCGGCACGGGTGAGCGCGGGCGTGGAGCCCTCGGGCGTGCCGAGCTTCGCCAGCGCACCGGTCGCGAGCGTGCGCACGGTGCTGTCGGTGGGGTCGACGAACGCGGCGACCGACTCGGGAACCGTCCAGTCGAGCGTGTTGCGGCGGTGCACGACGAGGCTGGAGTACGACCGGGTGCGGCCGTACGCGCCGTCGAGCGCCCACGACACGAGCGCGACGACGGGCAGCGTGTGCTGGGTGTCGGGATCGACGGTGGGACGGGACGTGAGGCGGATGGCGACCTCGGCAGACCCGCCTGCAGGCACCTCAGGGAGGGCGAGGGTCGCGATCACCTCGTCGCCAGCGCGGATCTCGGCCGTGGCCCCCGTGATGGGCGCCTTGCCGTCGTTCGCCACGACGAGCCGACCGATGCCCTGGCGCTCGGCATCCTTCGCGCGAGCCGGGAACAGGGCGTCGAGCTCGAGCGTGGCGATGCGAACGGGCTCCCGTGCGAGGCTGTCGCCGATGCTCTCCGGCAGGCCGAGCTGGCGCCGGCGCCCGGCATCTCCGAGCGCTGCGACGAACTTCGCATCGAGGGCCTGCACGGCCTGCGCGAGCGCGACGAGGGGGTCTGGATCCCGGCCGGACCCCGCGAGGATCTCGCTGCCCGAGGCGGTGCCGACGAGCGCTGCGGTGGACAGCCATCGCGTGGCGCCGCCCTCGACGGCGGAATCGAGCGACACCACCGCGAAGTACGGTTCCTCCGCGGCCTTCGCGGCGTCCTTCGGCGACGCCGTGCCGACGCCGGTGACCTCGACCCACGGCAGGTTCGCCATGGCCGACTGGGCGAGGGTGGGCCCGCGCGCGGCGATCACCGCGGCCTCCGACTTCGGCGCGGGGCTCTTCGGGCCCTTCCACTGGAGGTGCACCCCGCGACGGTGCAGAGCACCCACGTCGACCGCGGCATGGACGAGCCGGTCGGCCTCGTGGGTGATGCGCAGGCCGAGCCCGGCGTCCCCTTCGATGTGCTCGCCGAGGTGGGCCAGCGCGTCGGCCCCCTCGCCACGCAGGGACAGCTGGCTGACGCCCGTGGTGAACGCCGTGACGCGCGCTGCGGTGATGCCGGGCAGCTCCTTCAGGCGCGCAGCGATGGCGTCGGCCTGGCCGCGCTCGGTGAGGCCCGTGACCTTCAGATCCACGTCCCACGGGCCGGTGGGCTTCCAGGCGGCGGCGAGCGCGGTGACGTCCGACGCGAGCAGGCCGGGTGCGCGCTTCTTCACGTTGCCGCCGAACAGGGCCTGCCCGAAGTTCGAGCCGAACACGTCGTTCCACTCGGCACTGGCGGTGTGCACGGTGTCGCCCTGGCCGATGCGGACGACCTTCCGGGTGAACGTGCAGTAGAAGGTGAGGCCCATCACGGCGGCGTTCCCGGCCACGTCGCGCTCGCACGAGAGCTGCACGGCCCACGCGGCATCGGCGTTGAGCACCGACAGCTCCTCCGGCACGCGGCCCGCCGCGACGGAGTCGGACAGCGCGAAGGCCTGCGCGCGCATGGAGCTGTCGAGGTCGACCACGCGGTGCCCGCCGCTCTTCAGGGCCTCGTGCACCCAGGCCTCGAGCGGAGCGGCGTCGCGGTCCTGGCCGTCGGCGGTGACCTTCGGGACGACGACCACACGGAGCGGCACGGCGTCCTGGGCGGACGCCGAGCCGCAGAGGGCAGCCCACAGGATCATCGAGCGCGTCACGTCACCTCCAGGGGGGCGGACCCTACCAAGCCGTTCAGGGGCACGTCACGCTTCCGAAGCCGGATCGCGCCGCGCAGCTCCGCCAGATCCCGCCGTCGAACACGGTGGTGCCCTGGGTCACCAGGACTGGCGTGGTGGACTCCAGGATCTGCAGATCGCGGGCGAGCTCGTTCTGCTCGTTGAGCCCCCAGCACCACAGCGACTGGTCGGACCGCGTGGCGCAGGTGAACGAGCCTCCCGCACGCACGTCGACCCACGATCCCGGCACCTGGACGGGAGAGAGCGCGCCGTCGAGGGTGCCGTTGCCGAGCTGCCCGTGGTTGTTGCGCCCCCAGCACCAGAGGGTGTCGTCGGGCTTCACCGCGCACGTGAAGGCCGTGCCGGCCGAGACCGAGCGCCACGGGCCTCCCGGGACGGCCTCCCGGTCGACGTAATCGCGCGGGAGGAGGTCGCCCGTGCCGAGCTGACCGAAGCTGTTGGTCGACGACCAGCAGGCGAGCACGCCAGCGCCGTCGATCGCGCAGGTCGTGCTGCCGCCGGTCGTCATGGAGTCCCAGATCTCGGGACCCAGCCGCGACGGGTACGTGCTGACCCCCTGTCCCCAGCACCACACCGTCTGGTCGGCGGCCAGACCGCAGCCGCGGCGGTAGCCGAACTCGACGTGCGCCCACTCCTGGGGGCCGTCCATGATGGGGACGATGGTGCCCGTGAGCGCGATCCCGAGCTGGTTGTTGCGGTCGGAGCCCCACACCCAGCGGTGGCCGTCGGCGTCGAGGGCCATGGTCGCGTTGCCGCCCGCCGCGATGTCGACGAACGGACCGTCTGCGACCCGCACCGGGACGTCCGCGTACTCGAGGGTCCCGTCGCCCACCTCTCCGGAGCTGTTGGTGCCGAAGCACCACGCCGAGCCGTCGGTGGCGTCGAGGTAGCAGCCGTGGAGGTCGCCGATGCTGACGTCGAGGACGCCCGTCGTCGCGATGGCGGTGGGGGTCTCGGGACCGGGGCCGGTGGCGGGATTGTCGAGGGGTCCCCAGCACCAGAGGGAGTCGTCGAGGGACGACAGCGCACAGCTGTTCAAGGAGCCGGTCCCGACGCGCGCGAGGTCGCTTCGGATGAGGACGGGGCTGGGCTGGTACTCGTAGTCGCCGGTACCGAGGGTGGCTTCGCTGTTCGAGCCCCAGCAGTACAGCGCGCCGCTGGCGGTGGCGCAGCTGTGGTAGCCCCCCACGCTCACGGAGTCCCACGGCCCACCGGGCACCTGGACGGGGTCGAACGAGTCCTGCTGGAGCCCGTCGCCGAGCTGGGCTTCGTCGCCGTCGCCCCAGCACCAGACCGTGCCGTCGGTCGCGCGGGCGCAGGTGTGGGTGCCGCCCGCGGACACCTCGGCCCAGGTACGGCCGCCGGGCGCGGCCACCTCGACGGGCTCGGGCACGTGGTAGTTGCCCTGGAGGTACGCGTCGACGCCGAGCTCTCCCTGGTTGTTGATGCCCCAGCACCACAGGCTGGAGTCGGTGGCGAGCGCACACGAGTGGTCTTCGCCGGTCGAGACGGAGGACCACGTCGCCGTGCCGATGCGGACGGGGTCGGCGGACTCCGACACGGCGAAGTCGCCGAGCTGGCCGCCGTCTCCGTAGCCCCAGCACCACAGCGACCCGTCGGACTTCACCCCGCAGCGGTGGCTCGCGCCGACGTCGACGTCGATCCACGTGTCGGCCCCCACGCGCTCGGGCATCGTGATGGGCCCGTAGAGCAGGGGGTCCCAGCCCCAGCACCACAAGGAGTCGTCGCTCTGGATGCCGCACACGGAGGCATTTCCCGCGGCCACGTGCTTCCAGGTGGCGCCTCCGGACACCTCGCGGATCTCACGTCGGGAGAGGATGGTTCCGTCGCCGAGCCCGCCTGCGACGTTGTGACCCCAGCACCAGAGGTGGTCCTGGAGGTCGAGGGCGCACGCGAGCTCTTCGGGGTACTCCCACGACACCCGGGCCGCGATGACGGTCTTCCACGGCCCGTCGTCGACGCGGTCGGGCGCCAGACGGTCCCACGAGCCCCAGCACTCGAGCGTGCTCGTGCTGGGATCGAGCGCGTACACGGTGTCTTCGACGCCGTCACAGTCGTTGTCGAGGTCGTCGCAGGTCTCTTCGATGGCTTCGTAGAACGCGACGCTCGTGAGGTAGTCGGGCTCCACCCAGCCCGCGCTGCCGCCGCACACGCGCAGGGACCCCGCGCACACGCCCTCCTGGAGGTCGGCCAGCGGCGCGTCTGCGGGCGTGACCTCGTCGGGCGTGCCGTCGCAGTCGTTGTCGAGGCCGTCGCAGGCGTCGATCAGCGCGTAGTCGGGCAGCAGCGCGTAGTCGGGCTCGACCCACGTGCCCAGATCGCAGGTCTTCACGGCCCCTGCGCACACCCCGAGCTGGAGGTCGGCCGGTGGAGACGCGCTCGCCGGCAGATCGTCGGGCGTGCCGTCGCAGTCGTTGTCGAGGCCGTCGCACGAGGCCTCGGCAGACGGCTCGTAGTCGGCGATCTGCGTGTAGTCGGGCTCTTCCCAGCCCGTGGAGCCGCAGACCTTGCGCTGCCCGGCACACACGCCGTCCTGGAGGTCTGCGTCGGGCGCGAGCAGGAGGTCGACGTCGTCGAGCTGGCCGTTGCAGTCGTTGTCGAGGCCGTCGCAGTCGTCAGTGGGGGCGTAGTCGGCGCTGTACAGGGCGTAGTCGGGCTCCATCCAGCCGCCCGAGCCGTCGCACGCCTTCCGGGCGCCCGCGCACACGCCGTCCTGGAGGTCGGCCAGCGGCGCGATCGTCGCGAGCGCGTCGTCGATGATGCCGTTGCAGTCGTTGTCGAGGCCGTCGCACGAGTCGTCGGTGGAGGCGTACGCGGCGCTGTAGGCGGCGTAGTCGGGGTCCATCCAGCCGCCGAGCCCGTCGCAGACCTGCACCGCGCCCGCGCACACGCCGTCCTGCAAGGTGGCCGGGGGCGCGCCGGGCGCATCGTCGGCCACGCCATTGCAGTCGTTGTCGAGGCCGTCGCAGGTGTCGGTGCCGTAGTCGGCGAGCTGGCCGTAGTCGGGCTCGACCCACGTGCCTGCCGTGCACACCTGCACAGACCCCGCGCACACATTGGCCTGGAGGTCGGCCAGCGGAGCGTCGCCCGGTGCCACGTCGTCGTCGACTGCGCCGTCACAGTCGTCGTCGACCCCGTCGCAGCCGTCCACGGCTTCGGGATGGATCGCGGGATCGTCGTCGGCACAGTCGGTTCCGCCGCACTCGGTGGCGCTGAACCCATCGCCGTCGGCGTCGAGGCCCACCGGGATCTCGGCGAGCACCACGCCTTCCGCACCGCTGGCGTCCACAGGCACGAGGCGCGCCAGACACGCCTGGGCGCAGGCCTCCGACGTGGCGGCGTCGAGCGGACGCGTGCCGGAGCCCTCGAAGCCGAGGTCGATGCGCGCCACCTCCGTGCCGTCGGCCGTGATCACGGCCTCGTAGCGCGCGACCAGGGGGTGTGCGGACACGGAGTACGACAGGGCCAGTGCGCCCTCTTCACAGCCGGAGCCGAGGGTGGCTCCCGGAGCGATGGCGAGGAACCGGTCGAGCGCGTCGGACCCGTCCAGGGAGGGCGCCGCCACGCATCCGGCGACCGCCCACATCCACACGCTTCTCCACATCCGGTCCCCACCCCTCGTCCCGGCAGCTTACCGAACGGGGCGGGCGGGTTCGCGACGTGGGGCTTTCACCCCGGCTTCACTCGGCAGGCACCTGCAGCTGGGCGAACACCTCCTCGGGCTCCTCGAACCGGCTGGCGACCTCCATGCCGTCGCGGACCTTACGCAGGCCCTCGAGCAGGATGCGCTCGTCGTCTTCGAGCCCCTCGTCGACCACGTAGACGTGGGGGAGCTCCTGGGCGACGGAGATCTCGCGCTGGTGGGCGACACCCTCGTCGTCGATGACGAACACGTAGCGCTTGTCGAGGATGTCGAAGGTGGCCTTCTGGGGCACGAGCAGGGCGTCTTCGAGCGCGGATGGCATCAGCACCTTCCCGGTCTCGCCGTGGCGGAGCAGGCCGCTCGGATTCGGGAACGTGGCGCGGAACGCGATGTTGCCGGTCTCGTTGTTGAAGTCGGCCTCGATGGTCTCGACCCGCCCGATCTCGGGGAACAGCTTGCCGTTCGCCATCTGGAGCTTCACGGGGATGGGCTGATCGCGGCTCATCTGCATCTTGAAGTCGAGGTACTCGGCTTCGGTGACGTTGAAGTACACCCACATGTCGCTGTTGTCGGACAGGAGGGTGAGCAGCTCGCCCTCTTCGAGCAGGCTGCCCCGCCGGACCTCGAGGCGGTTCATGATGCCGTCGAACGGGGCCCGGATGTCGGTGAGGTCGAGGTGGGCCCGGGCCAGCGAGAGCTCGGCCTTCGCCTTGTCGAGGGTGGCCTTGGCGAGCGCGAGCTCGTTCGGCGACACGACATCCCGCTCGGCGAGCGACTGGGTGTTCTTGTACTCGATCTCCGCGAACTCGGCCTCGGCGACCGCTTTCTGCAGCTCTGCCTTGTACAGGGTCGGCATGATCTGGAACATCTTCTGGCCCTTCTTCACGAACTGGCCTTCGTCGACGAGGATGTCGTCGAGGTAGCCGCGCTCCATGGCGCGCAGCTCGATGTGCTGGATGGCGTGGATCTGCGCGACGTACTCGCGGGTGATCTCGGTGTCGCGGCGCAGGGGCCGGGTGACCTCGAGCTCGGCGCGCTCGTGCTCTTCGTGCCCGCCGGAGCCGCACCCCACGAGGCCCGCCAGCAGCAGGGTGGAGCCGAGCGCCAACCGGAGCGCCGGTCCTGTGATCTTGGAAGCATGGAACATGGGATCTCCTGAGGCGGCCCGTGAGCGCGCCGGATTCAGGGAGGAGTCAGCGAGCCGGCTCGCCGAAGGCTCCCGGTCACGTGATTCAGTTGGTGGCGCTCGTGGATGGACGCCAGCCGCCGCCGAGGGCCTGGTAGAGGTCGACTTCGGCGCTCAGCTGGCGCTGCTTGGTCTCGATGAGCTCCATCTGCGACTCGAGCGCTTCGCGCCGGGTCGTGAGGACCTCGAGGTAGTCGGCCCGCGCGGACCGGAAGAGGACGGTGGAGGTCTCGATCGCCTGTTCGAGCGTCTGGACCTGCTCGGCTTTGCGCTGGTAGCTCTGGTTGAGGTTCTCGAGCCGCGACCGGCGGTTCGTGACCTCGGTGTACGCCTCGAGCAGGGTGCGCTCGTAGTCGAGCACGGCCTGCATCTGCTGGGCGTTGGCCGTGCGGTAGTTCGCGTTGATCGCGCTGCGGTTGAGCAGCGGCGCGACCAGGCGCCCGGCGGCGTCGATGAGGAGCGACTCGGGCGTCGCGCCGAGCTTGGCGATCGCGTAGGCCTCGTACCCGAGCCGGCCGTCGATGCCGAGCGAGGGGTAGAACATCGCGCGGGCCGACTTCACGTCGAGCTTCGCGGCCTCGAGGCGAAGCTCCGCGGCGCGCACGTCGGGGCGGTTCTCGAGCAGCATGGCGGGGGTTCCGAGCCCTACGTCACGCGGCGGGAGGGTGGCGAACGCGTCGGAGCTCCGCTCGACCGGCTGAGGCATGCGGCCGCACAGCAGGTTGATGCGGTTCTCGGTCTCGACGATCTCCTGCCGGAGCTCGTACTGGTGGCCCTGGTTGCGCAGCAGCTCGGCTTCGAACCGCTGCACGCCGAGCTCGGTGACCCGTGCGGCCTCCTTCTGGAGCTTCACGACCTCGAGGGAGTCGGTGAGGATCTGGATGTTCGTCTCGACGACCTTCAGCTGGTTGTCGAGCGCCATGAGCTCGTAGTAGGAGTCGGCGAGCTCCGCGACGATGGTGGTGACCACGAAGTTCCGCCCTTCGATCGTCGACAGGTAGCGAAGCCGGGCGGCCTTGCTGGCGTTGCGCAGGCGCTTCCAGATGTCGACCTCCCACGAGGCCTCGAGCCCCACCCGGAAGTCACCGAGGTACTCGGGCACCTCGTGCGCTTCGTCGCTGACGCCCTGGCTCGTGGTGAGCCCGACCTTCTCCATCCCGACGCCGGCCGCGAGGTCGACCTTCGGGAGGACCTCACCGCGCTTCGCCCTCAGCTCGGCACCCGAGATCACGGTCTCCTGGAACAGGATCCCGAGCTCCTGGTTGTTCTTCAGGGCCTGGTCGATGAGGCCGACGAGGTGCGGGTCTGCGAACAGCTCCTCCCAGCGCTTCTCCGCGAGGGACGGACCGTCGGACTGCCCCTCGAAGGATTCGGGCATCGCCAGGCTCGCTTCGCGGGCCTTGAGGTCCTTCAGCGCGGGTGCGCATGCCGACAGCAGCAGGCAGAGCGCTGCAGCCGTGAACCGTGTCGTGCGATCAGACATGGTGCACCAGGTCTTCGGTCATGGGGTTGTCGTCCTCGTCCTGGATGAGCTGACGGCCTTCCGCCAGCGACCCGAAGATGTAGTAGAGGCCGGGGATCAGGAGCACACCGAGCACCGTGCCGACGAGCATACCGCCGAGCGACGACGCGCCGATGGTCCGGTTCCCGATGGCTCCGGGGCCCGTTGCGAACACCAGGGGCACGAGGCCGGCGATGAACGCGAACGAGGTCATGAGGATGGGCCGGAAGCGTGCCTTCGCGCCCTCGATGGCCGACTCGCGCACGGACATGCCGCGGTGGTGCTTCTGCATCGCGAACTCGACGATGAGCACGGCGTTCTTGCCGAGCAGACCGACGAGCATGACGAGCCCGACCTGAGCGTAGATGTCGTTCGCGAGCCCCATGCCGCGCAGCAGGACGAAGGAGCCCAGGAAGCCCGGCGGGAGCGAGAGGATGACGGCCATCGGGATGATGAAGCTCTCGTACTGGGCGGCCAGCACGAGGTACGCGAAGGTGAGCACGATCAGGAAGATCGCCACGGCTTCGTTGCCGCGCCGGGCTTCGTCGAACGACAGGCCTTCCCAGGCCACGTCGTACCCGCGGGGGAGGGTCTCGGCGGCGACCTCTTCGACCGCCTTGATGGCGTCACCGCTCGTGTACCCGGGTGCGGGCACGCCGCGGATGGCGGCCGAGTTGTACAGGTTGTACCGCGTGATCTCGTTCGGGCCCTGGGTCTTCCGCATGGTCATGAACGACGAGTAGGGCACCATCTCCTCGTGCTCGTTCTTCACGTAGAGGTTCATGAGGTCCGACGGGAACCGGCGGAACTCGGGGGCGGCCTGCGTGTAGACCTTGAAGAACCGGCCGAACCGGATGAAGCCCTGCTCGTAGGTACTGCCGATGAGGATGTCGAGGTTCTCCATGGCGGCCTTGATCGACACGCCCTTCTGCATCGCGAGCTCGTTGTCGATCTGCAGCTCGTACTGGGGGTAGTTCGCTGCGTAGAACGTGAAGAGGCCCGTGATCTCGGGCCGCTCGTCGAGGGCGGCCATGAAGTCCTGGTTGATCTTGTCGAATGCGGCGTAGTCGTTCGACGCGTTCTTCTCGAGCAGGCGGAGCGAGATGCCGCTGGCGGCGCCGTAGCCGGGCACCGCGGGGGGCTCGAAGAACTCGACGATGGCGCCGAGGTCCTTCGCCTCGACCTCGAGCTCCTCGATGATCTCGTGCACCGAGTGCTCGCGCTCCGACCAGTTCTTCAGGTTGATGAGGCACGTACCGGCGTTCGACCCGCGGCCCTCGGTCAGGATCTCGTACCCGGCGAGGGACGACACGGACTCGATGTCCGGGATCTCCTCGGCGATCGCCTGGAGCTTGCGGGAGATGGCGTTCGTGCGCTCGAGCGTGGCGCCCGGCGGCGTCTGCACGATGGCGTAGATCATGCCCTGGTCTTCGCTCGGGATGAACCCGGACGGCAGCAGCTTGTTCACGCCGAACGTGGCCAGCGAGAACACGACCAGCATGAGGATCGTGAGCACCGGACGGTGCACCGTGCGCTGGAGGATGGCGACGTACAGCGACGTGATGCCCTCGAACACCCGGTTGAACAGCGTGAGACCCCAGCCGATCGGGCCCCAGGCGCGGGACTTCCCGTCGTCCGAAGGCCGCTTCAGCAGCATCGCGCACAGCACGGGGGTGAGCGTGAGCGCGACCACACCGGAGATGACGATGGACGACGCCATCGTGATGGAGAACTGGCGGTAGAACACGCCGACCGGGCCGGTCATGAACGCGACCGGCACGAACACGGCGGTCATGAGCAGCGTGATGGCGATGATGGCGCCCGCGATCTCTCCGATCACGAGCTTCACGGCGGAGAACGCGCCTACGTGGGCCTCGTGCATCTTCGTGTGCACGGCCTCCACCACGACGATGGCGTTGTCGACCACGATCCCGATGGCGAGCACGAGGGCGAACAGGGTGATCAGGTTGATGGTCAACCCGAACATCTGCATGAACACGAACGCGCCCACGAGCGACACCGGCACGGCCAGCGCGGGGATGAGCGTGGATCGGAGGTCGCCGAGGAACACGAACACCACGAGGGCCACGAGCACGAACGCTTCGATGAGCGTGTGGGTGACCTTCTCGATCGACGCGTCGAGGAAGCTCGAGACGTCGTAGCTGATCTGGTACTCCATCCCGGGCGGGAACGAGCTCTCCTCCAGCTCCTCGAGCTTCTCCTTCACCTGCTCGATGACCTCGTTCGCGCTGCTCCCCGTGGACTGCTTGAGCACGATGGCGGCGGACGGGTGCCCGTCGAGGTTCGAGTAGATGTCGAAGAACTCGCTTCCGAGCTCGATCTCGGCGATGTCCTTCAGGCGCAGGATCTCGCCCTCGGGGTTCGCTCGCACGATGATGTCGCCGTACTGCTCGGGCGTGTTGTAGCGGCCCTGGTACGTGAACACGTACTCGATGGCCTGGGAGGCCTTGCCCGACGCCTGGCCGGTTCGTCCGGGGCGACCGATGATGCTCTGCTCGTCGATCGACTCCATGACCTCTTCGGCCGACACGTTGTAGGCGCGCATCCGGTCGGGGTTGAGCCAGATCCGCATGGCGTACTGGCGGCTCCCGAGGATCGTGGTCCGCCCGACGCCCTTGATGCGCTGGAGCTCCGGGAGGAGGTTCACGTTCGCGAAGTTGTAGAGGAACTTCTCGTCGGCCTTCTCGTCGGTGCTGAACAGGTTGATGTACATGAGCATCGACGGCTGCACGGGCGACACGACGACGCCTTCGAGCTGCACGAGGGGCGGCAGGCGGTTGATCACCTGGTCGACGCGGTTCTTGACGTTGACCACCGCGCGGCTCGGGTCGGTGCCGAGCTCGAACACGACCTGGATCGTGGCTTCGCCCGCGCTCGTGGCGTCCGACACGATGTACTTCATGTCGGGCACGCCGTTGATGGACTGCTCGAGGGGGATGAGCGTCGACTTCACGAGGACGTCTGCGCTGGCGCCCGGGTACGCGATCGTCACCATGACGAGCGGGGGCGAGATGTCGGGGAACTGGGACACCGGGCGCGTGTACATCGCCAGCAGGCCCAGGAACACCAGGACCAACGACGTGACGATGGCGAGCACCGGGCGTTGGATGAACTTTTCGAACATGAGGTAGCCGCTCGCGCGAAGGAGGGTCTCAGACCAGCGGGTGCGATCGAACGCGTGGAGCGCGCTCGTGGGCGGCATCCGGAGCGGGTCCGGGTGCCGGCGTGCACGGACACCCGGGGCTCGTACGAGCCTGGGTGTCGGGACGGTCTAGGAGAGCTGCGGCGGCCCGCGCGCTGCGCGTGCGAGCTCGAGGCGGGTGGCCAGCACGACGCTGGGCGGCCACTCCATCACGGTGGTGGGGCGCTTCGTTCTCACCGCCAGGCGCATGGACACGAGGCGAAGGCGGAAGATCTCGTCGGTCTCACCGGGCTCGAGACGCTCCGGCGGGTCGAGCTCGGCTTCCGTGGCGATCGGACCACGCGGGCTCCACGTGCGCTCGGGGCCCATCTGCGCGACCCGATGGTCGGTGGGGCCCGCGGCATACGCAGTGGCGGCGAGCTCGGCCCGGTGGGCGTCGAACGTCGCGGCCTGCGCGGACGGGGCCATCGCGCCGATCACCGACACCACGAGCAGCACCGCACCGAAGAGGAGCGTACGCAGCAGAGTGGTGGTGGACAGGCGCGTGGGCATCCCGGTCCGATTCCTCGGGAATTCAGCGAGTCCATACTCACACCACCTGGGTGCGTCCACTCTCGTCCCGCTGACACGGCGGTGTCAGAGGGCGTCCATGCGAGCGTGCAGCCGCTCCGCCCGGTCCCTATCGCCGAGCTGCTCCCAGTTGTGCAGGGCGAGCTCGTACGCACGCAGGGCCCGATCGGGCTCGCCGGCCTCGGCGGCCAGGGCTCCGGCCTTCTCGCAGCACAGGGCGACGTCGATGTCGATCATGCCGGTCTCGTTGCACAGGCGGTGCGCTTCGCTCAGGTGATGGTCGTACCCCGACCAGTCCCGCAGACCGGCCGTGGCGGGCACCAGCGTGACGTGCGCGACGGCGGCGTAGCCGGGCTTGTGCTGCTCGGTCCAGCGGACCACCAGGGCTTCGAGCTCCGTGCGCGCCTCCGACCACTTCTCCCGGGCGAGCAGGCACAGGCACAGGTTGAGCCGCGGCACGTCGCTCGTCTCCCCGCGGGAGAGGTCGGAGTCGATGACGCGCTTGTACAGGTCTTCGGCGGTGTCGAGTCGACCGAGCAGGCGCTCCATCTCCGCCACGCCGTGGAGCGTCGCCGATGCGTTGGACCGCAGCCCCGCGCGCTCGTTCATGGCGGTCGCGTCGAGGAAGCACTGCCGGGCCTTCTCGTACTGGAGCCGTAGCCGCGCGATGTCGCCCTCGAAGCGCAGCACGGCGGCCAGGCCTCGCGGATCGTTGGCAGCCTGGTACAGCGCCCGGGATCGCGCGAGCGGGACCTCCGCCGCGTCGACGTCTCCGGCCATGATGAGGGCATGGGCCTGGTCGCGCATGGCTCTCGGGAGCAGCCGATCCTCGCCGGCCGCCTCGATGGCCCGGATGGCCCGTGAGAACAGCGCGATGGCGCGGGTGACGTCCCCCCGGGCCTGGGCGATGCGGGCCAGGGACAGCTCCGCTCGGGCGGCCTGGCGCGTCCACCGGTACCGGCGCGCCGTGCTCGCCGTGCGCTGCGCCTCCCGCTGGGCCGCGTCGGGACTCTTCTGCTCGAGGTGGTAGAAGGCGCGCGCCAGCCACAGGTCACCCCAGCGCGCGTCGTTGTCGGGCAGCGCCATCCGCTGGAGGGCCTGGGCCTGGAGATCGAGCAGGGACCGTGTCATCCGTGCGTCGACGTACACGTCGAAGCTCGCCTGCAGGGCCTGCTCCAGGTGCTCGGCGGCCGCGCTCCACGCACCGGCCGCGAACAGGTGGCGACCCAGGCGAGCCCGCGGGACGGGCTCTTCCAGCGACAGAGCGTCGGCGCACCGCTGGTTCGCGAGCGCCCAACGCCCGTCTGCGCGGGCCATCCGGGCCACGGATTCGCGGAGCATGCCGTGCGCGAACGACCAGCCCTGCTCGGTCGCGACGGCGAGCCGGCTCCCGACCATGACGTCCACCAGCGCCGCGCTCGCCTCGATGCCCGCGTGGTCGCAGATCGACGCCCACTCTGCAGCCACCACCTCCTGGCCGAGCGCAGCCGCGATCTCGAGGCTGTCGCGGGCGCCCGGCAGATCCCGGAGCACCCGCTCCAGGCGCGCGGCCCACACGTCGTGGAGGTTGTCGGGAAGGTCGATCTCCGCGCCCCGCTGGAGCTGGAACCCGGTGCGCCCGGGCACCAGGATGCCGCGGGCCACCCAGTCCCCCACGAGCTGGACCGTGAACAGGGGGTTCCCGCCCGTGCGGTCTGCGAGGCGGTCGGCCAGCCCGCCCTCCAGTCCGAGCAGCACGCGTACCAGCTCCACGCTCTGCTGCGGATCCAGCGGGTCGACCGCGACCGTCCGGCTCTCCGGCCGAGCCAGCAGGCGCTCGAGCTGCTCGCGCTCCACCTCCCGCTCCGCGAGGGCCTCCTCCTGTGCGGTGAGCAGCAACAGCACCCGGGAGCCGCGGTTCAGCACGTACTCGCAGAAACCCAGGGCGTCCGGGCCCCACTGAACGTCGTCGAGCCACACGATCACCGGCCGGGTCTCGGAAGCCTCGTCCAGCACCTGCCGTGCGACCTCGTAGCGCTCCTCCGGCGTCGCGAAGCGCACGCTCGTCGAGCCCGGGGTTCCCGGGTGGACCAGCTCCGTCAGCGCCGCCGGGTCGAGCCCGAACGGAGAGATGCTCGCCATCCGCTCCGCTGTGGCGGCCCTCTCCAGGCCTCCGCACACGAACCAGCGCGCCATCGCGGGACCGATGCCGTCCAGCGGTGTGGGGTCCGGAGAGTGCACCGCCCGGAGCACGCTCGCGGCTCCCACCTCGTGTGCGCGCTGGGTGGTCCACTGTGCGAGGCGGGTCTTGCCGTTCCCGGCCGAGCCCCGCAGGCACACCAGGCGGGGCTCGCCGCGCTCGTACACCGCGTGCAGGGCCTCCCACACGGCGTCGCGCTCCGTGACGCGGCCCACGAGCGGCACGGTGCGCAGCCCGAACAGACCGAGCCCGACCCCCAGCAGCTGGACCGGGCGATCCGGCGTCGGACGCGACCATCCGGGCGGCATCGGCGGCGGCTCGGGCAGCGTGGGCATCGGGAGCGCGGGGAAGTCCGCGTCCAGCGGCAGATCTTCGGTCGGCAGGTCGCCGCTCGCCACCAGCATCAGGAGGGTGTCGTCGAGCGTGAGGGTGGGGTTCGACAACACCGCCTGGAAGACCGCCGGCTCTTCGCCCTCGAGCTCGTCCGGAGCGTCGAGCTGGGCGAGCTCGAACGCCGCATCGGCGGCACGCTGGTATCGCGACCGCAGGTCGGTCTGGAGCATGCGCAACAGCCAGGCGTGGAACCGGCGGGGCACGGGGACGCGCGGACGGAACGGCGGCAGCTGCCCATTCAGGTGCCCGTTCACGATGTTCGGCAGGCTCATCCCCTGGAAAGGCGCCGTGCCGGTGGTGAGCTCCCACGCGACGATGCCGAGCGCGTACAGGTCGGTCCACGGGCCGAAGTCGCGCCAGCGCCGGGTGATCTGCTCGGGCGCCATGTACAGCGGGGTGCCCGTCACGGAGTCGAGCTCGTCGGTGCGGTCGAGCGCACGGGCCAGGCCGAAGTCCGCGAGCTTGAGCCCCGGTCGCACGTCTTCCGGTCCGGCCAGCAGGACGTTCCCGGGCTTCAGGTCGCGGTGCACCACCCCGCGTGCGTGCGCATGGGCCAGCGCGTCGAGCAGGGCCAGCAGCGTGCTGCGCACCTGGGCCCACGGCATCACCCCCGTGCGGCTCTTCAGCGATCCGAAGCTCGCGTACTCCATCACGAGGTAGCTGGCGCCCGGGGGCACGCCCGGCATGTCGGGGAAGTCGGCCGGGACCTCGCCGTGATCGAACACCAGCACGATGCCCGGGTGGTACAGGCCCGCCATCGCCTGCACCTCGTCGCGGAACGCCACACGGGCCTTCCGGGTCGACGTGTTCACGAGCTTGATGCCCACGGGCACGCGCTGGCTGGTGTGCGAGCCTCGCCACACCACGCCCATCCCGCCCTCGGCCAGGGGTTCCAGGAGCTCGAACGGACCGAGGTGCGGCATGTGCGTATGGTCTCGCGAACAGCCGGGAGCAGCAAGCCTTCGGGCGTCAGCCCCCGAGGCCGTGCTCCTTCGCGATGCGCTCGTTGATCGCCTTGGACCGCTGGCGCGCCTCGCGCTGCTCGAGGCGATCGGCGTAGGCCACGAAGCGCTCGCGCTTCTCGATCAGCCCGAACTGGAGCATGTACCCCACGGTGCCGCCGAAGCAGACATCGGCCATCGTGAACCGGTCGCCGAGGAGCCAGGGACCCTCGCCGATCGCGTGGTCGCAGGTGGCGAGCATGGCTTCGTAGGTGCCCCAACCGGCGGCACCCGGCCCGTACTCCCACTTCGCGTTGTGCGCGTAGCAGGCGGGCTCGATCACCGACGGACCGTACAGGATCCACCGGTAGTACGTGGCTCGCGCGGGGTCGTCGAGGGCAGGTGCCAGCCGACCCAGGGAGTGGCGATCGGCCAGATAGAGCGCGATGGCGGCACTCTCCGTGAGCACCACGCCGTCGGTCTCCAGGGTGGGCAGCTTGCCCATCGGGTTCAGCGCCAGGAACGCGGGATCCTTGTGGGCACCGGCTTTGATGTCGACGTACTCGAGCGTGTAGTCGACGCCGAGCTCCTCGAGCATCCAGACGGTGTTCGCCGCGCGAGACCAGGGGTGGTGGTAGAGCTTGATGGCCATGCGTCCTCCTCGGGCGCCGAGCCTATCCCTGTACACGTGTTCAGTCCAGCGGTTCGTGTTTCCAGGTTCGATCCGGTCTTTCACTCCACTGTCCCGGGAGTGGGGGTTCGACCGGGGTCGGCGTAGGGAAGGGGCGCAAAGCAACGGAGGTACGCCGTGCACAGGAGCTCCCACAATCCCGACGAAGAACCCACGGTGCTGTACACCAGCTCCGTGGAGGCGCTCCAGGCCGAGCTCGCGGCACTCGCCGACCTCGACCACGATGCGGACGCCACGTTCGACACCGAGGGGGAGCCCGCCCCCGGGACCGACCGGACCCCGACGCCGGACGCGCCCGTCCTCCCGTTCGGCGAGATGCTCGGATGGGCCCTGGTCGGCGGTGTCCTCGGGCTCGGTGTCGCCGCGCTCCTGGCCGTGGCCGTGGGCCTCTGACCGACCCCTCCGTCCCGTGCTAGGGTTCCGCCCATGACGGGCGTGATTGTCATCCTCGCGGGCCTCGCAACGGCCGCGGAGCCCCCGGAGGGCGCCGAGAACGGGCCGTGTGCGCTCCGCACCACCCGGGAAGACGTGGAGGAGGGGCTCGCGAAGGCCTCCGCTGCGTACGAGGCCGCCGACCTGCGAGCCTTCGAGATCGCCGTCGAAGACACCCGCCGCGCCCTGCCGTGCCTGGGCCGTCCGCTCACGTCCAGCGTGGTCGCCCAGCTGCACCGCATCGAGGGTCTCGCGGCGTTCGTGGCCTCCGACACCGACCACGTCCTCAGTGCATTCGGCGGCGCCAGGCGGCTCGAGCCCGACTTCGTGTTCCCCGACAGCTGGGCGCCCGCCGGGAACCCCGTGCGCGACCTCTACGATCGCGGCCAGCCCGACTCTCCCGTGGTCGAAGCGCCGCTCCCGCCCTCCGGCACGCTGCGCTTCGACGGGCGCCCCACGCGGGAGCGCTTCACCGAGCACCCGACGCTGTACCAGTGGGTCGAGCTCTCCGGGAACGTGGTGCGCTCGGCGTATCTCTGGCCGTCCGACCCGCTCCCGCCGTACCCCACGGTGGCGCCCATCGCGCAGAAGCGGTCCGCACGGGTCCCGCTGCTCGTGGCCGGTGGGGTCGGTCTGGCCTCCGGGGCTGCGCTGCTCGGTGGAGCCGCCGCGGCCCGGAGCGCGTACGACAGCGACACCACGACGATCGACAACGTCGATGGCCGCATGCGCCTCACGAACGGCCTGGTGATCGGCTCCGGAGTCACGTTCGCCATCGGAGTCGGCACCGGAGCGGCCGGGCTCCTGGTGGGGCGGTGAGGCTCGACCGGGGCCGCGTCATCGACCGCTACACGGTCGAGGAACGGCTGGGCGAAGGGGGCATGGCGGTCGTGTACCGCGTGCGCCACAACACCCTGAAGACCGCCCATGCGCTGAAGGTGCTCACCACCCGCAACCCCGAGCACGCGGGCCGGCTGGTGCGGGAAGGCCAGGTCCAGGCGGCGCTCTCGCATCCCCACATCGTCGCGGTCACCGACGTCCTCGAGATCGACGGGTCCTGGGCGCTGCTGATGGAGTACATCGAAGGTCCCGACCTGAGCGATCTGCTGCACGAGCACGGGCCCTCGCCGGAAGACGCCATCGACGTGTTCCGCGCGATCTGCGTGGGCGTGGCGACCGCTCACCACGAGGGCCACATCCACCGCGACCTGAAGCCCGGGAACGTGCTGATGGCCGTGGAGCGCGGGAACCTCGTCGTGCCGAAGGTGGCGGACTTCGGGCTCGTGAAGGCCCTCGGAGAGTCCGGCGAGCTCTACCGGAAGACCCGCACCGGCGCGACGATGGGCACTCCCGCCTACATGTCGCCCGAGCAGATCGGCGACGCGAGCACGGTCGACCGTCGCACCGACATCTGGGCGCTCGGCTGCATCCTCTACGAGCTGATGACCGGCGACACGCCCTTCGGGTCCGACAACATGCTGTCGCTGTTCAACGCGATCGGTGCCGGGCGCTACATCGATCCGCGCGAGCGCCGCGACTCCCTGCCGCCGCGCGTCTACGACGTGATCGAGGGCTGCCTGAAGGTCGATCCGAAAGAGCGCATCGGCGACTGCGCCGACATCCTCGCCTACCTCGACGGCGAGCTCGATACGCTGGGCCCATCGCTCGCGCCGCTCCAGAAGCTCGCGCCCGCCCGGGCTCCCGACGGGGTGCTCGTCCGGTTCAACTCCGACCGCCGCATCGCACGCGCGGTCCTCTCGCTGAAGGCCCGTCGCGACGCCACCCGCGGCGATGTCCCCCACATGGGCGACGACACGCTCGACCTGCAGACCGCCGAGACCGTGCTGCCCACCACAGGCGCCGACGCCTCCGATGCCAGCGACTCCCAGGCCCCGCCGTCACCGCCCGCGAAGCGCCCGGCTGCCGGGGGAGGGCGGACCCTCTCTCCCGTGCTGGTCGGGGTTGCGGCGGTCATGGTGGTCATGGGCATCGTCGTGGGAGTGGTCGTCGGGGGACAGTGGATGGGCCGAGACCCCGCGACGACCGTGGAGCGGACCGCCCCCGTCGAGCCCGTCGAGCCTGTCGAGCCCGTCGAGCCCGTGGACCCTGAGCCTGCGGAGCCCGTGCCCGTCGCGCCAGACCCACTGCCCGCTCCAGCGCCGACCGTTCGGCCGGAGCCCGTCCGACCCAGCCCCGTCCGCCCGGTACCCATCGCACGTCCCGAGCCCGAGCCCGAGCCCGAGCCCGAGCCCGTGCCCGTGCCTGCACCGGTGCCGATGGCCGACATCCGGTTCGCAGGGGCCTCGGAGGTGTGGCTCCAGCCCCGTGGGGGTGGTCCGGCCATCAAGACCGGGCGCGCGCCCGGCGGCGACTACGACATCGTCGCGGTGTTCGGATCGGGCGAGTCCGTGCCCGCTGGGTCCGTTCACGTCGAGGCTCCCGGAACGGTCCAGATCACGTGCACGTCGCAGATGCGGCGCTGCTCGGCCCGCTGATCCCCGATTCCCCCCGCGGTTCGGGCCTCTCGAACGGCACGAACCGCTTGGCGGGCCAGGGATTGGGGCGCAGCTGCA
The DNA here is from genome assembly GCA_041389565.1 of Myxococcota bacterium. GTDB lineage: Bacteria > Myxococcota_A > UBA796 > UBA796 > JACKEQ01. The sequence goes on along the minus strand of JAWKRP010000023.1, from coordinate 108,835 downwards.
CCCTGGGCCTGCGCATCGCATCGACGCGGTGCTCGTCGCCTTCGGGGCCGCGGACATGCCACGCGCCATCGCGGAGGAACACGGCTGCGGGCAGCACGGACGCGTGCCCGTTCGAGCCGAGGTAGCGAACGGGCCGGTGGGAGTAGTGTGCGCGCCGGCATGCGGTGAGGACGCCCGCCTCGACGGGCTGTTCCGGGGTTGGAGCCTCGACGATGTCGAGCAGGGCGCGCAGCTCGGACTCCACGGTGTTCGGCAGCGCGCCGAGCAGCTTGGTGAGCAGGGCGTTCCGCTCGTCGGGGGTCTCGCCGGGTGCGGCGCACATCGCGAGGGCGAGCCGGGTGATGTCCTCGACGTCGAGAGCCACGGGGACGGGCCGACTCTCCGGGTCCATCCAGAATCCTCCGCCACGGCCGCCCATCCCGCCGATGCGGAAGCCGCGGGCGCGGAGGGCTTCGACATCGCGGTAGACGGTGCGGGCCGAGGTTCCGGTGGCACGGCCGAGCTCGTGGGCGGAGACCCGGAAGGTCGGGCCGACACGCCAGGTGAGGCGCGGCACGTGGCGGGTGGGCCGCCGGGTGTGGGTGCGGAGGGTGGCGAGGATGAGGTCTTGGCGGTCGGTCGGCGTCATCTGGGGAGTGTAGCCAGGGGTGCGGACAGAATTTGGTCCTCGGGATCGGGGGGTGCGATCTCTCGGCGCTGAGCATTCGTTGCCACGGGATGGCAGCGAATGCTGAGCGTGTGGAGGAGGGGGTCGAGGTCCTCCGGAATTCCTGTTGCCGGGAGCCTTCAGCGCGCTGGCTCGCTGACTCCTCCCTGAATTGGCGCGGGCGGGACGTCGGGGACGCGGTGTGGGTGCCGTCGGGCCGTTGTTCAGGTCGAAACGCAAGATTCAACACGGAGGAGCACTGTGGGGCACGGAGGGCGGGCTGGCGGGACGGCGCGGCTTCGGATGCCCCGCGGACGGTGCACGAGTCGCGTCGTCGGTAGCGACGGGTCGCTGTTCAGAGTCGAAAGGCAAGATTCAACGCAGAGAGGCGGAGGGACGCGGAGGGCGGGCTGGGGGACGGGGCGTCGCCGGATGCCCGGGATTGTAGAGGGACGTGGGCGATGTCGGCGCGAGCGGCCTGGATTCTGGCGCGGACGATGCGCGAGTCGCGTCGTCGGCGACGGGTCGCTGTTCAGGTCGAAACGCCAGATTCAACACAGAGGGCCAGTGAGGCGCACGGAGGGAGCACCGAGGTCGCGCTGGCGGGACGGGGCGTCTTCGGATGCCCGGGTTGGAAGGGGACGGGGCGATGCCGGCGCGAGACGGTCGCTGTTCAGGTCGAAAGGCGAGATTCAACGCAGAGAGGCAGAGGGACGCGGAGGGCGGAGTGGGGGATGGGGCGTCGCCGGATGCCCGGATTGGAGAGGGACGCGGACGATGTCGGCGCGACGGGCGTGGATTCTGGCGCGGACGAGCGCGACTCGCGATGGTCGCTGCTCAGGTCGAAAGGCAAGGGACGTGGGCGATGTCGGCGCGAGGGGCCTGGATGGCGCGGACCGCTCCGCAGATGGGACGTCGTTCTCGCCCATGGCTTCGTCTCTGCCGGCGCGAACGCGGTCCTCGCCCGCGGACATCGGCCCACCGCCGTGGTTCAGCGGTGCCGCTGGCGTCGGGCACTGTCGGCGTCGCGCCGCGATGCCCGTGACGGAGCCTGTGTTCGGGGTCGACTCAGGGGCAGGTGCACGCGACGGTCGTGGGGCCCCCGGTGGCTCCGACCTGCTCGCAGGTTCCGGCCGTGAGGGTCTGCTCGCCCGACGTGTTGACCACGGTGCCCGTGAGGGACGCACCCGTGTTGCACACCGTGGCGGTACCGGCTTCGATGTAGAGCGCCTCGCCGAGCTCGTTCGCGTCGTTGAGCTCGATGACGACCCCTGCGCCGAGCTCGACCGCGCCTCCCCGCAGGAACACGCCGCCGCCACGGGCCGCACCGCCGCCGGAGACCGTGATCTGGGACAAGCGCGCGGTGCCCGACTCCACGAACAGGCCGCCGCCGAAGTCCGGACCCGGTGGCCCGGGAACGAAGTGGTTGTCGGTGAGCGCGCCTGAGAGGTCGACCGTGCCGGAGCCGAGGTCGACGCGCACCCCGCACCCCTCGCCGCCGCCCTCGTTCGTCGCGACCGTGACCGAGTCGAGCGTGACGGTGCCGTCGCTGCCCTCCAGGAGGACCGCGGACTCTCCGGTGTGGTCGGTGATCGACACGTTGGTGAGCGCGGCGGTGGCGCCGGTGCCGTGGTCCGCGACGTACACGCCGTGCACGGTGTTGGCCGAGATGTCGACGTTCGTGAGCGCAGGCGAGGGGAGCATGGCGGGCATCAGCGAGTCGTGGATCACCACGCCGCTGCCGGTGTTGCCGGACACCGTCGCGCCGGCTCCCTGCCCGACCACACGTGCACGCTCGAGGTACAGCGCACCGCCGTCGACGCCCGTCGCCGTGTTGGCCGAGATGTCGACGTTCGTGAAGATCACGTCCATCCCGGCGCCGCCGATCGAGACGCCCGCCCCCTGCGGTGCGGTGTTCTGCACGACCGTGACGTTGGTGAGCGCCAGCATGCCGAGGCTCCAGATGCCGCCTCCGCGTCCGGTCGCCGTGTTCTGCTGGACGGTGACGTCGTGGATGTCGGCGAACACGTCGCGTACCTGGATGCCCCCACCCTCGGTGGCCGTGCCGTTCTGGATGGTGAGGTCGCGGATCTCGATGGTGGGGAGCGGAGGCATGGTGCCCCCACCGCTCGGGGCGGTGCCCCGGATCTCGAGCACGGGGCCGGAGGAGGTGCCGTTCAGCACCGTGCCCGCGGGGTCTCCACGCACGCTGATCGCCAGATCGCTCGTCGCCAGGGCCACTCCGGAGTGCGTACCCGCACAGAACTCCACGACGTCGAGCGCGGAGGCGGCGTTCACCGCGGAGACCCAGTCGGAGTGATCGGAGAGGAGCGTGGTGCCGTTCGAGCCGTACAGACGCACGGTCGCCGCGACGCCGTCGCAGTCCTCGTCGACCGTGTCGCCAGCCGCGCAGACCTCCGCGGCCAGGGGGTGCGCGTCGGGGTTCGTGTCGTCGCAGTCGAACGTGAACCCGGACCCGTCGCCGTCGCAGTCGTCTGCGGGCCAGGCCGTGGGCGCGACCACCTGGACGGGCTCGAACGCACACGTGCGCCCGGCATCGACCACCCACAGCCCGACATCGACAGGGGCTCCGCCCGTGCAGGACAGGCCGGCCACCACACCGGTCGAGAAGGACAGCACGGCGTCTGCGGACCCTCCGGTCACGACCGTCGTGGGGACGACCGTACACCCGGGGTCGGCGGAGTCGGGTGTCGCGACGGAACCGTCACAGGCGAGTACGGAGTAGGCGGCGTCGGCGTCGAGCCCGAGCTCCGCGAAGGCGTCGGTGAGCGCGAGCAGGCCCTCGCTGTACGTACCGAGGTCGGGACCGAGCGAGTCGCCCCGGTCGGCGACGGAACCGAAGGGCACCTCGGTGGTGCCGTCGGACAGCGAGAGCGTGGCGACCGGCGCCAGGGGCGCGATCACGGGCATGTCGAAGTCCACGGACTCGGATGGCCCCGAGAGCACGGACACCGTGAGCGTCATGGGGAGGTCGCACGTGGGGGTGCTGCACGCGAGCGCGAAGTCCTCGATCACCGACCAGGGAACGGGCACCTCGAGCGATGCGCGCCCACCGGTGCCCGCGGAGGTCGACTCGTCGGACGGGCCCGGCGAGACGGACTGATCGGTGGGCCCGATCTCCGTGTCGACCGCCATGGATGCCCAGGTGTCGTCGACCGAAGCGACCACGGACGCGCCTGGGTCCATACAGCCGGGGATGCCGCCGGCCGGGAGATAGCCGTCGACCTGAAGGCCGAGCCCGGCGTCGGTGTCGGTATCCGCATCGGTGTCGGTGTCGGCGTCCGTGTCCGCATCGGTGTCGGCGTCCGTGTCCGCATCGGTATCGGTGTCGGTGTCGGCGTCCGTGTCCGCATCGGTATCGGTGTCCGACTCGCTCAGGTCGGCTTCGCGCATGCGATGGTCGGCCGGGGAGATCCAGATCCCGCAGCCCGAGACGGCGAGCAGGCAGGCGAGGTGCGGAATCCCGCGGCCCCGTCCGCGGAACCACCGGGCTTCGATCCTCATGCGGCGCCGACCTCCTGCTGGCTGTGTCCTCTGGAATATGGCACGGGTCGGACCTCTCCCGCCCGCGGTTTTCCGTCCCGGCCGAGGGATACGCGCCCTGCCGCCCGATGGCGGCCCGTCGATGCGGCGGCTACGCTCGGGCCGGAGGCGCTGCGTGAGAGTCCTGTCCGTCCTCGCCCTGGTGGGCTGCCTGAAGCCGGTCACCGACCCGTCCGACACCGATGCGTCCGAGGCCGATGCCGATACGGACACCGACGCGGATACCGACGCCGACGCCGATACGGACAGCGACGCGGACGCAGACAGCGATTCGGACGCCGACAGCGACGCCGACGCGGACAGCGACGCCGACAGCGACTCCGATGCGGACAGCGACTCCGATGCGGACAGCGACTCGGATGCGGACACCGACACCGACGTGGTCTTCGGCGAGGTGTGCGCCACGGCCCTCCCGCTGTGGCTCGATGTCCCCGTGTCGGCGGCCACGTCGCTCGCGGTCGACGACTACACCGGCGACATCGCGTGCACGGGCTGGAACGTCGACGGTCCCGAGCTCGTCTACCACCTCGACGGGCTGTCGCCGGGCATCGGGTACACGATCACCGCCGCCACCACGACGTTCGACGTGGCGCTCTGGGTCGTCGCCGACGACGAGGCCTGCAGTCCCGCCACCTGCCTGGCGGGCGTCGACGAGGTCCTCTCGAGCGGCACCGAGGTCCTCGGGCTCACCGCGCCGTCGTCCGGTGGGGTGTACGTCATCGTCGACGGATTCGGCGGATCCTCCGGTCCCTACGTGCTCACGGCCACCGAAGGCTCCCCCGCCGACACCGACACCGACACGGATGCCGACTCCGACGCCGATGCGGACGCCGACGCGGATTCCGACGCCGACGCGGATGCGGATGCGGACACCGATGCGGATACCGACGTGGACACGGGCCTCTCCGAGGGGGAGACCTGCGCGAACCCCTTCCCGCTCACGCTGAGCCAGCCGGCGGCCGGGAACACGCAGTCCGCCAGTGACGACTACACGGGCGTCGCCACGTGCACGGGCTGGGACGTCGACGGGGGCGACCACGTGTACCTGCTCACGGGCCTGGTACCGGGCGCCACCTACACCGCGTCGCTCGACGGCGACTACGACGCGTCCCTGTGGATCCTGCCCGACGACGCCGTGTGCGGAGTCGCGAGCTGCATCGCGGGCGCAGACGGGGTGTTCGGCGCGGGGATCGAGGTCACGTCGTTCATCGCGCCCGCTTCGGGCGGTGTGTTCGTGATGGTCGACGGCTTCGGCGCCGAAGGGGCGTACACGGTTCTCGTCACGCCCTCGGCGGGCGACACCGGCGACACGGGCAACTGAAGCCCGCGGTCAGCTGAACTCCCGGTCGGCGGCGAGCGTGCGGTCGCGCCAGGCGCGCAGGGCCCACACCGCGATCGCGGCGTCTGCGAGCACCGACATCACCACCGACCCCGTGATCAGGGCCATCACCACGTTCTGGTAGAGGTGCAGGTCGATGAGCGGCCAGGCCAGCAGGGCCATCAGCGTGCCCGCGATGCCGAACAGGGCCGCAGGCTTGCGTTCGCGCAGCGACCACCACGCCGGGATCGCGCTCGACAGCACCAGGGCCGCGATCAGCAGCGACTCCTTCAGGTCCGTCCGCTGATCGCCGAGCACCGCGACGGTGAACGCGAGGTCCACCGCGAGACCGACGGCTGCGACCCACGTGCCGCCCGCGCACCACGAGGCCCACCCGACGATCCGGAACAACCCCGGGATGCCGAGCATCCCATCCACGGAGTCGTTCGGGAGCACATCGATGTTGAAGACGTCGAGCACCACGAACAGCACCAGAGTGAACCAGCTGGATGCCAGCAGCATGGCGCCAGCGATGTGGTGGGGCCGGGGCTCGCGGCCCTTCACCGGCGGCGCGCGAGCAGTGGAGCCAGCAGGAGCAGGGCCCAGGGCGCAGACCCCGACGCGCTCGCGCACCCTCCACACCCGTAGTCGGGCACGGGGAAGGCGCGCGCAGGACGGTCGCCGTCGGACTCCGGCGCGGGATCGCGACCATCGGGGATGCCGTCTCCGTCGGAGTCGAGCACGGGGGTGTCCTCGGCCAGGCCGTCACAGTCGTTGTCGATGCCGTCGTCGAGGATCTCGTCGGCACCGGGGTTCACGTCGGGCTCGCTGTCGTCGCAGTCGGTGTGGTCGGTGACGTGCCCGGACAGCGTCATGCACGACGCGGTTCCGGCGCTGTCGGCGTCGCCGTACCCGTCGTCGTCGAGGTCGGGGTACCACGTGGTGGTCGGCAGGCCCCCGTCGATGACGCCGGAGCAGGTCTCGTCGACCCCGTCGCAGGTCTCGGTCGCTCCGGGGTTGATGGTGGCATCGTCGTCGTCGCAGTCGGTTCCGTTCGTGACGGCTCCGGGAACGGGCATGCACGACAGGGTCGGGATGGCGGACTCGTCGCCGAAGCCGTCGCCGTCGTCGTCGGGGTAGTACGGGCTCGAGATGCTGCCCTCGTCGACCTGCGTGTCGCAGTCGTTGTCGAGGCCGTCGCAGACCTCCACCTCGGAGGGGCTGATGGTCGCGTTCGTGTCGTCGCAGTCGATTCCGCCGGCCGGAGAGACGTAGCCGAGCAGGACGTCGGACGAGCACGCCAGCAGCTGGGTGGCGGGCGTTCCCACGCCGTCGCCGTCGCTGTCGAACCACAGCTCGACGCCCTGGTCGCTGTAGTCGGGGTCGTCGTCGTCGACGAGCCCGTCGCAGTCGTTGTCGACGCCGTCGGGACAGGCCTCGATGCTGTTCGGATGGACCGTGGAGTCGGTGTCGTCGCAGTCGGTGTCGTCGAGCACGTAGCCGGAGGGGGGCGTGCAGTAGACGATGCCCGTCGCCCCGGCGCTCCCGGAGCCGTCTCCGTCGAGGTCGGGGAAGTAGACCGACGCCAGCACGTCGGGGTCGGCTTCGTCGATCAGCCCGTCGCAGTCGTTGTCGATGCCGTCGCAGATCTCGGGGGCGTCGGGATAGGCGTCGGGCTCCGCGTCGTCGCAGTCGCCGGAGCCCTCCGTAGCGGCCTCGGGCGGCACGATGCAGGCCAGCAGCAAGGGGTCGACGCCGAATCCGTCACCGTCTTCGTCGAGGTAGTACGACAGCTGGTCCCACGCATCCGCCGTGGGGTCGCCGTCGCAGTTCCGGTCGATCGGACCGCAGTCCTCGGACTCCCAGGGGCTGATCGACCAGTCCGAGTCGTCGCAGTCGCCGGCCTGGGCGTATCCATAGGGCGGCGCGCAGGCGTCGACCGAGGGGCCGTTCTCGTCACCCCAGCCATCCCAGTCGTCGTCGATGAACCAGGGCTCCAGCGTGAACCCGTCGTCGACCTGGCCGTTGCAGTCGTTGTCGAGGCCGTCGCAGGACTCCACGTATCCGGGGTTCACGTTGAAGTACTCGTCGTCACAGTCGCCGTCGCACACCTTGAACCCGTCGCCGTCGTAGTCGTCTTCGGCGTTCGTGACGGAGCAGTCGGTCACCACGCCGTCGCATGTGGTGTCGAGCGCGCCGGGGTTGATGGTGGCGTCGGTGTCGTCGCAGTCGTCGACGTCCGAGAACCCGTCGCCATCGTCGTCGACGCTGTCGGGGACGAACAGCCAGGTCTTCGGGAACGGCGCGGTCTCGCCGAGGAACACCTGGTTGGCGGTCAGCGCGTCGCGCTGGTGCCCGATGGTGGTCTGGTTGCCGATGGAGATCTGGCCGTCGACGGAGATGCGGAATGTGCCGTCGGGACGCAGCGCGACCTGGGCGTTCACGGCGCCGCCGCTCCCGTAGAACGGGACGTCGACCCAGGACACGACGATCTCGGCGCCCGTGTCGACGACCCAGATCTCGCCCCCACTGCCCGGGTACAGGTCGTCCCAGAACGGCATGATGGCGGGGTACTGCACGTAGGAGCTCGGGAGCACCTCTCCCTGGCAGCAGTAGTTGTCGACGTAGGAGCCGCCGATGGTGAACAGGAGCAGCCCGTTCGTGGACACCCAGATCTGGTCGGCCGTGTAGGACCGCCCGTAGTACCGGAACGTCGAAGACGCGAGCATGCCGAGGTTCTCGGTCGCGTCGTCGCGGTCGGAGATGTCGAGGCGAACCGCACCCGGTGCGGTCGGCACGTCGATCCAGGTGTGCGCGGGCGCGTTCGGATCGACCGACCCCGACTCCGACCAGGAGTAGACCCCGTCGTCGCCGAGCCAGGCCCGGGCGGCGGGAGTGAGTGCCAGGAGGACGATCATGCGGTGTGCTCCACCCCCATCATCCCTCACGGAGCCGTGCATCGCTCGTGCGCGCTTCGACGTCCCCGCTGCGGACGCCATGGGCGCGCGTTCCGGGGGCACCGGACGGTGGACCGCCGGGGCCGTGGAGGGTAGCAGGTCTGCTTCCCTGGAGGATGGATGCGGAGCGCTACGATCCTGGTGCTGCTCGGGCTGGTCGCGTGCAAGGGCACGAACGACACCGACATGACCGAGACGGATACGGACACGGACGCGGATTCGGACTCCGATACCGACGCGGATGCCGATACGGACGCGGATGCCGATACGGACGCGGACGCGGATACCGACGCTGATGCGGACGCCGACACCGATTCGGACACGGACACCGACACAGACGCGGACACCGATACGGACACGGACACCGACACAGACGCGGACACCGATTCGGATACGGACGCCGACACCGATTCGGACACGGACTCCGACACCGATTCGGACACGGACGCGGACACCGATTCGGACACGGACTCCGACACCGATTCGGACACGGACGCCGACACCGATTCCGATACGGACGCGGACACCGATTCCGACACCGACACCGACACCGGATCCGCCCCGGTCACGGCGCTCCTCGGCCTGGCGACGGACAGCGTTCTCCACACCGTCGACCGCACCACTGGAGGGTCCACGGTCCTGTCGACCCTCGACCGCACCGACGCGTCGAAGCTCGTGTGGGACCCCGACACGTCCACCCTGTACGGCCTCGTCGAAGACGACATCACCGCGTCGGTGATCTCGATCGATCCGTGCACCGGCACCACGGCCGTCGTCCGGGCCATCGTGTTCCCCAGCACCTTCGGCGGCGCGTTCGAAGGCCTCGACCGCGACGCCAGCACGGGAACCTGGTGGGCCGCCTGGGGCACCTCGATCGCCACGTCCGACCAGCTCAGCACGCTCGACCTGTCGACCGGGATCCTCACGGTGGTCGGCACGATCTCGGGTACCGTGCAGAACGAGGTCGACGATCTCGAGGCCCACGGTGGCGTGCTGTACGGGCGCGACGGCAACAGCGTCGACGACTCCGGGTTCTACAGCCTCGACGGCACCACGGCCCAGGCCACGTCCATCGCGACGATGCCCGCGCTCCACCCGCGGGGGTTCACCACCGACGCGTCAGGCGTCACCTGGTGGGGAGACCACCTCGGTCAGCTGTTCACGATCGATCACGGAACCGGTGCGACGGCGACGGTCGGCGCCCCCGGCACGGTGTGGCGGGATCTCGAGATGGTCGACCTCGACTGTCCCTGACCCGCGGGCCGCTCACAGGGTGCGGGACCAGCTCCCCTGATCGGTCGTCACCTGGATCGACTTCAGCTCCACCTTGCGGTCGGGCTCGGCGCCGGTCCTCCGCGACACGAAGTTCCCGTACCGCATGGAGTCGCCCGCGTTCCGCACGAGCTTCTTCACGCGGTACTGGTACTCGCCGTTCAGCACCACGGTCACGTTCGTGTAGTCGCTCTGCGACAGGTTCACGAGCTCGAACGTCTTCTTTCCCGTGACGTTCACCGCGAGCTTCAGCGGGCTCGCGGCAGGAGAGGGGGCCGCCGCCACCGCAGCGACGGGAGCGGTGTCGTGAGGGGCGGCGGCGATCTCGTAGGGCGGCGGAGGCTCGGGCACCGCCAGCGACACCCAGGTGGCCATGCCGAGCAGCAGGGTCCCGAACACCAGCACCACGACGCCTGCGATCGCCATCAGCACGGCCACCAGGGCTCCGGCGACGAGCCCGATCAGGAGGCCCATCCCCCCGGACCCGGAGTCGGCAGCTGGGGCGGGGGCCGGCACCTCCTCGGTGGCGAAGTCGTTCTCGACTGCGAGCGTCATCAGGGCTGCCATGGGGACCTCCGTGCCGTTTCGACACGCCGCTCGTAGCGCGCGGACGCCGGAGGTCCCGGAGCTGTAGCAGAGTTGTAGCGGTCGGAACCGGGCCGGGTCCGGGCGGTCCAAGCCCCGAGGGAGGAGCGGACATGGTGTGGTGGGCCCTCGTGTCGTGCTCGGTCGAGCCCGTGGCGGAAGCCGAATCGGAACGCGCGGAGCCCGTGCGGGTCGGGGCCGTCGCGGAACCGGTGTCGGAACCCCCCGTGCTCGACGGGCTCGACCGCTGGCTCGCCGTGGAAGGGCCCGTCGCTTCGGGGTTCGTCGCACCCCGGCGCCGCGCGGGCACCGTCGCTCCGGCCGCAGGGCGCGTGGTGGACGGGGCACCCGGACAGCTCGTGATCGAGCACGTGTTCTACGAAGACCACCACCGGCGCCGGGTGCGATCCGTGTTCGCCCTCACGGACGGTCCGGCCGTGGGCACCGAGGTGGCCGCCGGAGACCCGCTGGGATCGGGCGACGGGCAGTGGAACGTGCACGATGCAGCGGGCCCGGACGAAGACCCGTACGACTGGGACGTGGCCCCCGACCCCGACGCGTTCGTGCGCGAGCACGCCCGCCTGTTCGTGCCGCAGGACGAGCCCGTGGTCGCGCTGATCTCGCACGATCGCTACGAGCTCCGCATCTACGAGCAGGGCGAGCCCACCGGGTCGTACGACCTCAGCTTCGGCCAGTCCGTGGGCGAGAAGCAGAAGCGCGGCGACAACCGCTCGCCGAAGGGCATGTACTTCGTGGTCGAGAAGTCCACGGGGCCCTTCCCGGGGGCCGTGGGGCCGTACTACGGCGGGTTCTGGACCAAGATCAACTACCCCAACCGGTACGACGCCGACCGGGGCGTGGCCGAGGGCTGGATCACGCGGGCGCAGCGCGACACCATCCAGCGCGACTGGGAGAATCGCGCGATGACCTTCCAGAAGTCCCGTCTCGGCAGCGGGATCGGGCTGCACGGCTGGGCGTACGAGTGGTCGAACGACGGGCCGCGTCACCTGAGCTGGGGCTGCGTGGTCACGCACCTCGCCGATGCCGCGACCATCTACGAGGCCCTGCCCATGGGCACGATGGTCGTGCTGCTCTGAGGCGCGATCAGTCCAGCGGGGTCGGGGGCTTCTTCGGGTCGGCCGGCTTCTTCGGCGTGCCGGCCTCCTCGATCGCGACATCCAGCGGGCCCGGCTCGAGGTCGTCGGTGGGCGGGGCTCCGTAGATGTCGCTGATGTTCTCGGCGGACGGCGCGGGGGCGACGGGCTCGTCGACCTCTTCGGTGGGCGGGGCTCCGTAGAGGTCGCTCACCGTCTCCGCCGGGCGTGGACCTGCACAGGCCGCCAGCCCGAGCAGCACGAGGAGCGCGCTCGACGTGCGCGAGCCCCCCGCACCGCACGTCGGACAGGTGGGAGCGTCGAAGAGCACGGTTCCGCAGGCACAGGTTCGCAACACGACCTCCAGGTCCGCATCGTACCGCGGGCGGATGCGCGCTCGATGGGTGCCTGGCGCGGTCCCGCCGGCTACGACCACCATGACCCGCGTGAGGAGCGCCCCGATGAGCGTGCAGCGGCTGGACCGGAACAACTTCGAGCTTCGCCCTCGGGTGCGCCGTCAGCTCGAGGAGGCGCGCGAGGCGCTCGAAGCGCTCGCCCGGGAACAGCACGACTACCTGCACGGCCCCGAGGAGGTCGAGGATCCGCGGTCGTTCAACCCGAAGCCCCGCGTGCGGGAGACCCGCGATCTCTACGCCCTGGAGGCGCTCCAGGAAGCGCTCGGAGCGCTCGAGACACGCCTGCGCGCGCACCTCGACGCCGAGGAGTCCGACGTGTACCCCGCCTTCCGCACCTTCCTGCGCGCGGGCGGGAGCGTCGATCCGCTCATCGAAGCCCAGAAGGCCGCCCACGTCGAGCTGCTCCAGGCCGCGGGCGTCGTGCGGCGCGAGGTCGCGTTCGTCCCGCCGATGCGCAAGCCCGTGAACGGCCTGCTCCACCACTTCGAGAAGCAGGTGCAGTACGAGGAGACCCGCATCTTCCCCGAGCTGCTCGGCGACGCCGTCGAAGACGAGACGCCCATCCCGAACCGCTACCGGACCTCCACGGATGTGGCCCGCACCCTGCGAAGCGCGCGTCCCCCGGTCCCCGAGGCCGAGCCCGAAGCCGCCGGCTTCTTCTCGGGGCTGTTCAAGAAGTGGGTCAAGAACCGCTGAGGCGAGCGAGGGTGCGCCGGGCCACCTCGCCGAGGCCGGCACCCGCGCCCTTCGCGGCGGCGTCCCACAGGACCGCGCCGTAGTAGACCGCCCAGCCCGTCCCGCGCACCCAGGTCGCGTCGTCGACCTGCTCGCGGATCGGCCCGTGATGACGGGGCTCCAGCAGCATCCAGGCCGCGGCGAGGTCAGGTGCAGGGTCGCCCCGGAACACGTCGCCCCAGTCGAGCAGCACGGACAGGCGGCCCGCGCGCGTCAGCAGGTTGAACGGGTGCAGATCGCCGTGCACCCACACGGGAGGAGCCGACCACGGGTCCGCGGCGAGCCCGGCGGCCCAGGCCCGCTTCAGCGGACCGGAGTCGGGGAGCCGATCCAGGAGGGCCGAGACGGACGGGTCGCGGGCGGACAGAGGCATGGACCGGGCCGCGTCGGTCGGCACTTCCGCGGGTGCGGGCCGGTGGAGGGCCTCGAGCAGGGCTGCGAGGTCGGTGGCCGTCGCGGGACCGTCGAGCGCGAGGGTTCCCGCCGGCTCACCCTCGTGGAACGCCGTGAGCGCCCACGGGTACGGGTAGTCGGCGTCGGGCGCGCCCTCGTGGGTGTGGTGGGGGACCGCGAGGGGGAGGGGAGGCACCCACGGCAGGCACCGGCGCTCGCGCAGCAGGTTGTCCGCGCCCATCTGGCGGCGCGGCATGCGCGCGAGGTGGTGGTCGCCCACCCGGAACAGCGCGTTGTCCCACCCAGTGGCGAACGCGCGCACCGGTCCCGCACAGGAGGGGTGCTGCGCACGCACCAGGCGGTCGACGCCCGTCTCCGACAGCGCGACATCGGCGCGGACCTCTGCGGGCGGGCCTGCGGGTGCGTCCATCCGTCCTCCGTCCGAGTCGATACCGCGGTCTGCTACAGCTTCGCAACGGAACCCCCCGTGCGCCGCGGACGCGGATAGTCCGCCGCATCCGAGGGAGCCCCATGTCCACGCTGCTCGTCCTGCTCGCCGTGTCCGGCTGTACGCCCGCCGATCCGCCCGCCGACACCGAGGTGGACACCGATCCGGCCGTCGACACGGACACCGACACCGACCCCGCCGACACCGATCCGGGGGTGCCCACCGACCCCGCGGGCTTCGCGGCCTCCGTGCAGGTCGCCCGCTGGCAGGCCGACGTCACGGCCCTCTCCGTGCCCCGGGCTCCGGGGAGCCCCGGCTGGCAGGCCGCCCAGGACCACTGCCGCACGACGCTCGAAGACCTCGGCTTCGACACGACCCTGCATACCTTCCCGTCCGGTACGAACGTCATCGGGCGCAAGGCGGGCACGGCGAGCGAGGGTTCGGTGATCGTGTCCGCCCACTACGACAGCGTGCCGGGCTGTCCGGGGGCTGACGACAATGCATCCGGGGTCGCCGGAGCGCTGGAGGTCGCGCGCGTGCTGGCCCCGGGCACGTTCACCCACGACCTCGTCGTGGCGTGCTGGGACCGCGAGGAGGCCGGTCTGCTGGGCTCCCAGGCCTGGGCGGCCGACAACACCGGTCCGATTCGGATGATGTGGTCGTTCGAGATGATCGGCTACGCGTCCAGCGACCCGAACACCCAGGATCTGCCGTTCGGCTTCGATCTGGTGTTCCCCGACCAGACGGCCCAGGTCGTCGACAACGACCGCCGCGGCGACTTCATCCTGTACGTCGGCAACCCCGCGTCGGCGCCGGCCCGGGTGCCGTTCGAGACCGCTGCGGCGACTGCGGGCCTGCCCCAGGTGACGATCCAGCTCACGCAGGGCCAGGTGGGGAACCCGTTCCTCGCCGACCTCGGGCGCTCGGACCACGCGAGCTTCTGGGACGCCGGGTACCCGGGCGTCATGCTCACCGACTCCGCGAACTTCCGGAACGCGAGCTACCACTGCGCGTCCGGCGCCGACACGGTCGACCGCCTCGATCCGCAGTTCGCGGCCGGCACGATCGCGGCGACCGCCAGCGCGACGGCCGAGCTGCTCGGGCTCCCCTGAGGCCGGTCAGCTCGTGCCGAAGTCGAGGCCGAGCACGGCGGCGGCCCCGAGCAGGGCGGCACAGCCGAGCGTGACCGCCACGATGACGCCCGGACGCACGTGGTCGAAGAACCACCGGCGCGTGGCGACCGGCAGGGCCACGAAGTCCTCGGGCAGGAAGGGCGACGGCATCCGCGTCACCCCGAACAGCAGGTCGAGCACGAACAGGTGGGACGCCGTGAGCAGACGCGCATGGAAGAACTCGCCCGAAGCGAGCGAGATGCCCACCGAGAGCACGTGGAGCACGACCGCGCGCGGGTACACGTCGTTCATGTCGCCCACAGCGGCGTTGAACAGCCACACCACACGACGGTCAGCGCGGTGCTCGGGCCGGTGGGGCCCGCGAGCAGGGCGTAGTTGTCGGAGCGCCACGGGAAGTCGTCCGCGAGCAGGCCGAACACACGGGCCAGATCGGTCGTGTTGGTGGCCACGACGACGGTGTACCAGAGCGCGAAGAACAGTAGGAGCCCGCGGCGCACGAGGCCAGGGGCAGCAGGATCGAGGGGCATCCGGGCGCGTTATCCGCCTTTGGAGGCGAGCTCCAGCGACAGGGTCGCGAGCGTGCCCTCATGGCTCTTCGGCGTCGCGAGCGGCCACCTCGGGAGGGACCTCCGGCAGGGGATCGATCCGCCACACACGGAAGCGCTCCCCGCTCGAACGCCGGGCTGCGAAGACATCGACGAGGTCCTGCGCAGTCGCGTCGGGGCCGAACCAGACCTCGAGCCAGGTCACGCCTTCGCGGTCGAGCTGCCTCACCCTGTCGAACGCGAGCTGGACTTCGTCCGGCCGGACAGTGCCCGTCAGCGTCCGCTGCCCGCCCTGCCGCTCGACGAGCGACCATCCGTCTGCGCTCGGGATCAGCTCCAGGGCGTCCTGGTCGGGCTCGCCGCGCACGACGACGGTGACGCCCACCAGGTCGCGGCCGTTCGTGACGACCCAGGTCGTCTCCACCTCTCCCGCGCCCGCGAACACGGTGCCGATCCGCGCCAGGGGGGTGTCGCGGTCCGTCTCGACGATCAGGCCGCGCTGGGGGAGGGCGCCGGAATCGAGCGGGGCGCCGTCGACGATGGCCGCCGACTCCGTGATCCGGAGGGTGGGGCCGGGGTTCAGGGGCTCGTCGCGCCCGTCGGTGGTCGAGGGGACCCGGATCCCGGCCGTGTCGAGCGACGTCTGACGGGAGCCCTCGGTGTCACTCAGCGCACCGACCAGCAGGACGCCGCGCACCCCCACCACGCCGAGCATCACGAGCAGCAAGGCCCCGAGTGCCCCGGTGGAGACGGTCGAGAGCAGCGTGCGCCCCCCTCTCAGCGCCGCCGCGACGGGCGCCGTGCCGATCAGCCCCGCGACGACGAACAGGGCGACGAGGACCGCCATCCCGCCGAGCTGGAGCCACGCACCTTCGAGCGCCTGACCCATGCGCACCGACCGCATCTCGGCGGAGGCATTCGCCGATGCCGTCAGGTAGAGCACGGCTCGAAGCGCCACCGAGCACAGCCCCGCACACCCCAGCGCGAACGCTCCCAGACCCGTCACGTACGCCCGTGCCGCGGCCGTTCGGGCCGTGTCGGCGGGGGCTGCAGGATCGCGCGCCACCCGCATGCACGCCAGGAACAGCCCGGCGGCCGCGACCACCCCGACCAGCGCGCCCATCCACGCGCCGACGCACAAGAGACCGGCCCCAGCGAGCCCGACCCCCAGGGCCGGAGCGGCGTGGACCGGCGTGAGCTCGGCCCGGGGCCCGGCTCCGACGACCACCCCGGCCCCCGTCGCGGCCGCCACCAGGGCCGCGCCCAGCGCGCTGCCCGCGCTGCCCGCGATCAACGGGTAGAGCGCCACCGAGAGCCCGTTCGCCGCCATCTTCGACTTCATGGACAGCGTGGTGTGGGCCAGCGCCGAAGACGTGAGACCCTCGCCCGAGAACGCGCCGAACAGCCCGATCGCGAGCGCGAACCCGACGGCGCCGAACCCTGCTGCTGCGGGGACCCGGACCTTCGCCGCCGCGAGCCCACCCGCGAGCAGCACCGCGACCGGGAAGACCGTCGCCCACAGCAGCAGGAGGTACATCGTCGACCCTCCCTCGCGGAACATCATCACGGGGTCGACCACGCTTGCACCTCCGTGACGAGGCTAACCGCCTGGGATGCCGAAGCGGTCGGGAACGGCCGGGGGACCGTGTTCGCGCAGCCTCCGGACCCGCGCGCCCAGATCCACGGGCAGCGTTCCGAGCGCTTCGAGGGCCCCCACTGTGAACCACGCGGTGTCGACGAGGTTCTCGGCGATCAGGTCTGCTGCGCTCATGGCCGGGCGAGGCTCGAACCGCTCCGGGACCGCGATCAGGTACACGTCGTCCGCCTGACCGTCCCAGGCGGACGCGGCGTCGGCCCCGTACAGCCGGCGGTGCTCGTACAGCTTCGGCCCGACCGTGTACTCCAGCAGCCCGACCTCTTCGGCGAGCTCGCGTCGCAGGGCCTCGAGCGGGGGCTCTCCGGGCTCGATCCCCCCGCCCGGGGGCGCCCAGAACGCGATCCCGGGGAACCGGAACCGCACGAGCAGCACGTCGTGATCCGGCGTGTGGATCAGCGCGCGCACGGCGGGTCGGAGGCGGGGGGAACGCGGGTCTCGGAGGCTCATGCGCGGATCGTAGCGCGGCATCGGTCTGGACAACTCATAAGTCATGACTTATGAATGAGTCATGCAGTCCGCTCCCGCTCCCGCGAACCCCGTGTTCCAGGCCCTGGCCGATCCCAGCCGGCGTGCGATCTTCGAGTCGCTCGCCCAGGGCGAGGCCGCCGTGAAAGACCTCACGGCGCGGTTCGACATCTCGCAGCCCGCGGTGTCGCAGCACCTCGCCACGCTCCGCAGCGCGGGCCTGGTCACGAACCGGCGCCAGGGCCGTCAGGTGTTCTACCGGGTCGACGAGAACGGGCTGCAGCCGCTCATCGACTGGATCGCGCACCACCGCGGCTTCTGGTCGCACCACCTCGATCGCCTCGATCGCCTGCTCGACCGGATGGACCCATGAACGTCAGGGAGACCACCCCCCCTTCGCAGACCGACACGCTCTCGTTCGAGCTCGATCTGCGTCACCCGCGGGCCACCGTGTGGCGCGCGCTCACCGATCCCGCGCTGCTCTCCGAGTGGCTGCTCCCGGTCGTCGGGTTCGCGCTCGAGCCCGGCGCCGAGTTCCGGTTCCAGGCGCCCGAGCAGCCCGGGTGGGATGGGCGCGTCGACTGCCGCATGTCGGAGGTCGAGCCCATGGATCGCCTCCGGTGGACGTGGGTGGTCGGCGACCTCGACACCGTGCTCACCTTCACGCTCGCGCCGCACGACGGGGCGGGCACCCGGCTCACCGTGGTGCAGTCGGGGTTCACGTCCGATCAGAAGCGCAACTTCGGCGGCGCGCGGTACGGCTGGCGCATGATGACCGAGAAGCTCGTGGCGCTCCTCGAGGAGGCCGCATGAGCATCGCACTGTGGGTGTTGCAGGGGCTGCTCGCGTTCCACACCATCACGGGGGCGCTGTGGAAGCTGTCGAACCCATCGCAGACCGTGCCTTCGCTCTCGGCCATCCCCGCCGGTGCGTGGAAGGGGCTCAGCGTGGTCGAGGTGTTCGTCGCGGCCGCGTTCCTCCTGCCCGCGCTCGCCGGGTCGCTCGGGTTCCTCGCGCCGGTGGCCGCCTTCGCCATCGTGGCCGAGATGCTGCTGTTCACGGCCGTCCACCTCCGATCCGGCGACCCGAATCGCGGCCCGATCGCGTACTGGCTCGTCGTGGCGGGCCTCTGCGGGCTCATCGCATTCGGCAGGCTCGTGCTGGCGCCACTGTAGCGCCGCCTGGCCGCTTCCACCGGGATAGGAGGCTGCGGTCCGGATCGTGGAGGTCCTCCGTGGAAGCGCCGTATCTGCCCGAGCTCTCGACCGACGAGCGACACGCCCTGGTCGCCCTCGTGCGCAACCTGGTGGTGGCCGACGGGCATGTGTCCGACAGCGAGATGTACGACCTCGTCGAGCTCGGGGTGTCGCTCGGCCAGGAGGAGTTCGGCGAGGCGATGCGGGCCACGCGCGACATCCACCGCGACCGGCTGGCCACTCTCGAGCTGGCCCGGCGGGTCACGCGGGAGGGCGTGCGTCGCGTGATCCTCTCGATCGTCGAGCAGGTCGCCGAAGGCGACGGGGTGCACTTCGCCGAGGTCGAGCTCATCCACCAGCTCCGCGCGATCTGGGGTCGCTGAGCCGGCTGGGTGCCGTAGCGCGCCCGGCTTGCAACAGGTCTGCTACAGGAGCGAGCGAGCGGGAAGGGGAGCGATAGGGCCAGAGCGTCCGGATCGACCGGCGTTTTCTGTTGTGAGGCCCCCATGACGCTCTCAGCTCCCGATTCTGTCATCACCGAGGTCGAGGTCACGGAGACCCTGGGCGGACGCCGTCCGGTCGAGTGGGTGGAGCCGGCCGCGGAGCCCGTGGCAGAGCCCGTCGCGAAGCCAGCCGCACCCGCGCTCCCGTGGATGGCGTGGGTGCTCACGACGCTGAGCGTGTCGGTCGGGCTGCTCGGGATGCTCGTGGCCGTGTGGAGCGGGGTGCGCGTCGGGTGGAGCGCCCTGCAGCTGGTGAGTGGTGCGTCCGTCGCGGCCGAGCTCGGCCTGGCGTTCTTCGCGAACCACCTGTTCGTGGTGGCCGCGATCGGCATGCGCGGTGTGGTCGGGTTCCTGCTCTCGGCGGGGGCCGTCGGCGCGGGCGTGGTGCTGGTGCGCTCGCGGTCTGCGCGACTGCTCACCCGCGTGGCGGCCGCGACCGCGGTGTACCTCGTGGTGTTCGGCCTGCTCGTGGGGCCGATGGACACGGGCATCGCGCACTGGGCGTTCGACTCGACCGTCGGTGGCGTGGACCTGATGTCGCCGGTCTCGGTGGTGTGGAACGTCATCCCGAGCGTCGCGATGCTCGGCGTCACGGTGGCGGGCCTCGCGCTGTGGGGCTGGATGGCGAGCGCCTCCCGCACGCTCGAGTGGTCGCTGCGGGCCTGACCTCGACGCAGTGACGTCCCGCGGGGGCGCGGGCCCACCGGTGCAGGACGCGCGTGGGTGTGCGATACCCAAGGCATGCGTCACCCTGCCTCCGTCGCCCTCCTGGTCCTGGCCGCCCTGTCCGCCTGCAAGGGCGCGGACCCGGTCCCACCCTCCGACGCGGACGCGGACACGGACACGGACGCGGACACCGATGCGGACGCCGACACCGACGCCGATGCGGACACCGACACCGATGCGGACACCGACGCGGATTCGGATGCGGACGCCGACACCGATGCGGACGCGGACGCCGACACCGATGCGGACGCGGACGCCGACACCGATGCGGACACCGACACCGACACGGGTCTGGTCCTGCCCGGCGAGCCGTGCGACGGCTTCGATCTCGACGGGGACGGCTACGACGCCATCGACCGCGTCGGCGTCGGTCCCCTCCAGTTCGCCGACCTCGGCCAGGCCCTCGCCGCTGCGCCTCCGAACAGCTGGGTCTTCGTGTGCCACGGCACCTACGACGCGTCGGGCATCGGTCCCATCGACAAGCCCCTCACCCTCACGAGCCAGGACGACGACGTCCGGATCCTCGGCGGGCTGTCCTTCGTCGACGACGCGACCGTCAGCCTGTCGAACCTCACCCTCGACGGCCAGCACGTCGCTCCCACGCTGTCGTTCGACCTGACCGGGCCCCAGGGCGCCATTGCGTCCGTCAGCGTCTCGAACGTCCGACTCGAGAACAGCGCCGGCACGGCCCTCACCGCGCGGTTCGACCCCGGGATCTCCATCAGCCAGGCCACGATCGGCGATCTGGTCGTCGACGGGGCCGCAGATGGGGGGCCTTCCACGATGGTCCGTGGGGTGTACGGAGACGGCGGGTGGGTGACGATGACCCTGTCCCGTGCCGAGCTGCGGGGGTTCTCGCAAGACCCCGGCGCGGTCGGGGTGGAGGGGGGATTCCTCGACGGTTTCGGGTCGATCTCGCTCATCGACTCCACCGTCGATCTGAACGTGCCGGGCGCGCTGGAGACCGTGGGCGTGCGGATGTCCGGGAGCGGGAACCTGTCCGTCGGGCTGGACTCCTTCGTGCGCGTCGCAGACGGCGGAGACGCGTTCGAAGCGACGGGAGCCGGCGGCGTCGGCTCGTACGGGGCGACCCTGCGGGGCGGGATGCGCGCGGAGCTCGGATCCGTGGCGTGCCAGTCGTGCACGTTCGAGGACTTCGTCGACGACGACCCCCTGTTCACGGCCGACGGAGGCGACGTGACCGTGCTGTCGCCCACCATGGGGCAGATCCAGGCCCCGGGCCTCGCGGACGCTCGGGATGGCACCCTCACGATGAACGACCTCCTCTGCGACGCCAGCACGCTCGGCAGTCCCGTCCTCGACATCCGGGCCGGCGGCAGCCTGTCGTCGTTCGAGCTCGAGATCGCGGGCCTCTCGTCGACCCATGTGGTGCAGAACGCCGTCGACACGGGGTTCTACATGTTCCGACCCACGTTCACCCACGTCGGTGGGCTCGATCTCGTGGCGACCTACGCGAACGCGACCGACGTGGTGCACACCTTCACCTCGGGCGTCCGGGCGGGTCAGGTGTCGTGCAGCGCCGGCACGTGTACGGAGTTCTGACGCCTCGATTCGCCGTGGTGGCGAGCCCGTCGGTGTGGCGCGTGCGCGGCGTCTATAGTCGGCGAAGATGGAGGTCTGCCATGAAGCTCTGGAAGCTCGCCGCCCTGTTCCTGCCCCTCGCGCTCGCCTGCGACGACGGCACTGGTCCCTCGACGGAGTACGCGCTGTGTGGCGACGCTGCGCAGTGCTCGCAGGCGGCCGAGTGTCCGAGCTCCGAGCCGGAGGGCGGCGACGCGTGTACCTTCACGGGGAACTGCCACTACTGCGACGGCAGCAACACGACGGCCGCCCAGGGGTACACCTGCGACGGCTCCACGTTCACGTACCAGGGCAGCTTCGACTGCACGCCGTAGGCGCCCTGCGCCTCGCTCGGGATAGCCTGGCAGCATGAAGGCTCCGCTGTCCCTCGCGACGTCCGCTTCGGTCCTGTTCGCCGTGCTCGGTTGCTCGGGCGTCGCCACGCCGCCCGCGCCTCCGCGGCCCGCTCCCGCTCCCGAGCCGGTCGCCCCCGCGCCGGACGTCGCTCCCGAGGTCGCTCCGGTCGAGGACGTCGGGTCGGTCGTGTCCATCCAGGTCGAGAACCCGTCCTGGCCGGCCTCTCCGCGGGTGTTCTCGCTGGAGGACCAGTCCGGCACGTGCGTGTGGAAGGTGTCGGGCGTCGACGGCCGCTCGGTCGCGTTCGCCAAGACCTCAGGGTGCCCCGAGCAGGTGGTGTGGTCGAGCCAGAAGCTCGTGGCGTGGTTCGGCGACCACACGCTCGTGCACACCTGGAAGGCCGACCACACCGAGCGACTCCCCACGGAGTCCGGTGCCGCGTCCTGCCAGGCCCCGGTCCCCGCGAAGAACGGCGAGCTCCGACGGGTGTGCCTCCAGTACACCGACGACTGGACGCTCGACGGCCAGCGCTTCCCGGTCGGAGAGACCGAAGACGGGTCGATGGGGTACGGCCTCAAGGGCCGCACGGTGGTCGCGCCGCGCAACGACGGGAAGGACGTGTTCCTCCCCGGCATCGGCTCGAAGGCCTTCGCGATCGTCGAGTTCTATGGTCCGAGCGGCTGGGAGCGCGCGTTCGCGTTCCCGACGATGACCGACTCCGAGTTCGGTCCCGGGGCCGACGTGGTCGAGCCGTTCCTCGGCTCCGACGCCGCGGTGTCGACCGAAGACCTCCAGGAGTGCTGTGCCTGTGGGCAGGACTGCGCGTTCGACGACGACGCCGCGCGGGCCACGAAGCTCGGGTTCACCGACGCGGAGTCGGTGGGCTCGCTCGAGGTCGGGTCCGGCCGCGCGTGGTTCCCGGTCCTGTTCGGCGACACGCCCCACGCCAGCTCGCCCGTCGTGTGGTGCGCGACCCCGGACTGCACCGCGCCCGTCGCCTGGGAGTCCGTGGAGGGCCAGCTCACGGTCGCGCCGCGCGGGAAGCACGTGCTCGTCGGCTCCGAGTACTCCGGTGCGGGCGCGCGGGTCTACGAGGCGGGGAAGCCCACACCCGTGCTCGCCTTCCCCGACGCCACCACGGCCGTCTGGCTGCCCGACGGCGCGCTCCCCCCGCTGTGACGAGGCCGGTCGCCATCGGCCTGGCCCTCGGGGCACTCGCGGTCGTGGCCCTGCTCGGCTCGCTGGCGCTCCGTCCGTCCCCCGCGGTCCCCGGTCCTCCGGAGCCCGCGCCCGTCGGGGTCCCCGCGCCCGTCGAGCCCGAAGAGACCGTCGTGGACGGCCCCTCCGACACCGATGCCTCGCCGGACGAGCCTCCCGCGCTGCGCATCGTCGACTGGCCCGTTCCGTACGGCGAGCTGCGCACGCGCCTCACGGTCGCCTACCTGCGCTACCACGTCGGTCCCGAGCTGCTGACGGGCGACGACGCGACCGACGCCACGCTCGTCCCGCGTGCCATCGTGCTCCACTGGACCGCCGGGCCGACCGCGAAGTCCGCCTGGAACGAGTTCGCGCCCGAGCAGACGCGCCGCCCGGGCGTCGACCCCGAGATGGCCGTGAACACGTCGGCCCACTTCCTGGTCGACCGGGACGGCACGATCTACCGCCTGGTCCCCGAAGACCGCGTCGCGCGGCACGCCATCGGGCTCAACCACGTCGCCATCGGGGTCGAGAACGTCGGGGGCACGCGCCGCTGGCCGCTCACGCCCGCACAGGTCGCGGCGAACATCGCCCTCGTGCGCGACCTCGCGCGCCGGTACCCCATCACGCACCTCGTGGGGCACCACGAGACCCGCCTGATGCTCCAGCATCCCCTGTACCGCGAGCTCGATCGGGACTACTTCAGCCAGAAGCAGGACCCCGGCCCGGAGTTCATGGCCGCCGTGCGCGAGGGGGTCGCCGACCTCGGCCTGCACGGGCCCGAGTGAGCCCGCTCACTCCACCAGCACCGGAACCGCGGGGCTCTCGGCGCCGTGCTTGCCGACCGCCGCCACCGCGTACGCACCGGGCTCGAGGTCGACGATGCCGTCGCCGTCGGCGGACAGGATGGACTGGGGCGTCCAGTGCGGCGCGTCGGAGTCCCGAGGGCTCGCAGGGACGTTCCGTGAGCGGTAGATCACGAACGACCGCACAGACGCGTCGTCGTGGTCGATGTGGAGCGCCGACCCCTCGACGTCGACCCGCGGCAGCGCGACCGTCTCGAGGTTCCCCCGCGTGGGCGGCGGCAGGGCGGGGTGGTCGTACAGCTCCGTGAACATCGCGCGCACGCCCTGGCGGTCGTCGAGCAGCGGCTTCCCGCTGAACCAGATGTTCCCGTCGATCCCGGAGTGCTCGCGCGCCGACGAGTGCTGGTGCCGGAACTCGTCGACCGACCACGCCGGCGTCGCGCCCACCTGCGAAAGGTAGTTGCCGACGTACACGGTCGCCTTGTCGCCCACCGTGTCGGCCCACCAGTGCAGGAGCTCGTCGTGGGCCTGCGCCTTCTGCGTGGACGGCCAGTACAGCTGGGGTGCCAGGTAGTCGACCGAGCCCTCGTCGACCCAGGTGAGCGGGTCGGCGTAGATGTCGGCGTACTGGTCGAGCCCGCGGATGCCCTCCGGCTGGCCGGGCCGGTAGATGCCGAACGGGCTCACCCCGAACGCGACCCACGGCTTCACCTCGCGCACCGTGGACGCCACCTCGCGCACCAGCGTGTTCACGTTCTCGCGCCGCCAGTCGGCGAGGTCGAGCGTGCCGCCCTCCGCGACGTACGCGCCGTACGTCGCCTGGTCGGGGAACACGGTGCCGTTGGGGTACGGGTAGAAGTAGTCGTCGAAGTGCACGCCATCGATGTCGTACCGGGTGACCACGTCGCGCACGACCGCCACGGTGCGCTCGCGGACCTCGGCGACCCCTGGGTCCATCCACAGCAGCGCGCCGTACGTGCGCGTGGTGTCGGGCGACAGCACCGAGAGGTGGGGCGCCACGGCGTTCGCCTTGCGGGTGGTCTTCGCGCGGTACGGGTTGAACCAGGCATGCACGGCGATGCCGCGCGCGTGGGCTTCGCGGACGACGAAGTCGAGCGGGTCGTAGCCCGGGTCTTGCCCCTGCACGCCGGTGAGGAAGCGGCTCCACGGCTCCAGGTCGGACCGGTAGAACGCGTCGCCCTCCGGGCGGACCTGGAAGAACACGGCGTTGAAGCCGAGGGACTGGAACAGATCGAGCATCGCGACGAGCTCGGCCTGCTGCGCCTCGGCGGGCAGGCCGGGACGGCTCGGGAAGTCGATGTTGGCGACGGTCGCGACCCACACTCCGCGGAGCTCGCGGGTGTGGCCGACATCGATCGTGGAGACGGGCACGGGCTCCGGTTCCGGCACCTGCACGGGGGCACGACAGCCCCACGCCATGAACCCCGCCACGGCAAGCGGCCAACGCATCGCGAGGACCCTCCCTGCGGGAGCATATTCCGACTCCGACCGGGAAAGCTCGTCACATCTCATCGGCGTCAGCGGACGATCGACCCCTTCCGCCCGACGTAGAGGAACTGGCGCCACAGGCCCATGCACGTGGACCCCTCGCTCACGTGCAGCGGGACCAGCGCGTCCGCCAGCATCCGGATCAGGCCGGGCCCCACCAGCAGGCCGCGCAGCTCGAGCAGCGCGAGGTGGCCGCCGTCGGCGAGGTGGGCGGCGAGGCGCTGGGCGAGCAGGGTGTCGCTCCGGAAGCTGGTCGTCAGGCCGAACACGCACACGATGGCGTCCGCGGGCGCGGCCAGGACGAGGGATTCCGGCTCGCACACCTCGATCCGTGCGTGGGGGAAGCGGGCGCGGAGCAGGGCGGTCGTGCGCGGGTCGTGCCCGACCTGCAGCACGGACCGGGGCCGCGCGTCCATGGCGAGCAGCTCCAGCAGCTGTGCGGTCGGCAGGCGCCAGGGGCCTGCGGGGTTCGGCGGAGGGGCGGCGTCGGTCGGGGGGATGGCGATGGCGTTCACGGTGGCCTCCGGGGTTCGCTTCCGTCCTATGGGTGCCCGACGTCGCCCACGTGACGCTCTCGGGAAGGTGCGGAGGCAGGTGCGTGCCGGACGGCGCCGACGTACGAACCGCGTACGATTCGCCCGTGCTGGCGGGCCCGTATGCTCGGGTCCCCCGAACCCGGATGCTCCCGTGCGCGTGCTCTCCCTGTCCGTGGCCCTCGCCCTCTCGATCCCCGCTCTGGCCCAGGAGGGCCGCATCCGCCGGGTCCGGCTGAACGAGGTCGACGACGCGACCGTGCACGTCGTCGTGACCACCGAGAGCACCGACGACCGCGCGGAGGAGATCCGGGTGTTCGTCGACCCCGAGCCGCTCGAGGGCTCCGCGCCGCTCGTGCCCGAGCTCGGGGTGGGCGGGCTGGTCCGCGAGGACGGGAGGTTCACGTTCGACGTGCCCGACGTCTCGGCCCTGTTCGCGATCGTCGTGGCCGTGAACAGCTCGAAGGGCGACACCGACGTGCCGCTCGACGCGTTGCTGGAGGAGGGCGACAGCTTCGGCGCGCCGGTGCGCCTCGAGCCCAGCGGCGTCGAGGCGCGTGCCCGTGTCGCGGTGGGACCGGACGGGCGCGCGACCGTCGAGGTGAGCCTCGTGGTCCGGCAGGGGGAGACGCTCGCTCCCGACACCACGGTGACCCTCGACGGGCAGCCCCCGACGTCCCGCACGACCCTGCGCACATGGCGTGTCGCGTTCTATGGCGACCCGAACGACCCGCCTGCAGGGGCGTACTCGACCTCCGTGCGCTGGGAGGACGCCGCGGGCGAGGCGATCGACGCGACCTCCGTGGTGCTCGACGCGGGTGACGGGCCGCGCGGCACCCGCATCGAGTCCGTCGTGCTCGGGGAGACCCAGCGCGGCGACACCCGCCTCGTGACCCGCGTGTCGTCTCCGGATGCGCGTCCGCTCGGGCTGTCCACGGTGGTCGCCGAGGCGGACGGGGTCTCGGTCCTGGCCGAGGGGGACGTGGCCCCTACGTGGACCGAGCGCCAGTTCATCGCCCGTGGGCTCGTGCTGGACGGGCTCGGCGACGATGGGCTCGCGATCACCGCGTTCCCGATGGGGGAAGACGGCGACGTGCTCACCGAGCCCGTACACCTCGCGCTGCTGCCCGAGCGCCCCACCGAAGCGCTGCCCGAGCTCCAGAGCACGCTGTTCTGGGAAGACCAGGCGCAGGCCGCCCTGTTCCCGGAGTCCGACCGCACGTGGCGGGTGTTCCTCCGGTCCGCGTCCGACGTGCCGGTCGACCACTGGGTGCTCGCGTTCGACGACGGTACCGAGCGGATCGCGAGCCTCGACCGCGTGTGGCGGCAGTACAAGCAGGTGGCGCGCGGGGTGCCGCTGTCCGAGGGAACGCGATCGGTCGAGGCGCACGTGGTCGACCCCGAGAGCGGCACCGAGATCTCGACCACCGGGCTCGAGGCCGAGGGCGCGGTCGGTCGCACGGGGGCTTCGGTCGAGGACATCGAGGCGTTCGTACAGTCCCTCGCCGGCACGAGCTCCACGGCTCCCGTCCAGGTGTCGCGGGCGCGCACCATCGTCCGGCGCTGACGTGCTCGATCCGCGCCTGGCCGACAACCTGGCGCTGTGGGACAGCCGGGTGCGCGACCACGTGGGCTCCGGGTTCTACGACCTCCGCGGGTTCCTGGCGGGTGCCGATCCACTGACCTCCCTGGAGGACGCCGCGCTGGGCTCGGTGGACGGGCTCTCCGTGCTGCACCTGATGTGCCACTTCGGGCTCGACTCGCTGGCGCTCGCGAGGCGGGGAGCCCGCGTCACGGGCGTGGACTTCGCGCCCCAGGCCGTGGAGGTGGCCCGCGCCATCGCCGCGCGCACGGGCCTCCCGGCGCGGTTCGTCGAGTCCGAGGTCACGCAGGCGCCGGCCGTGCTCGAGGGCGAGGGGTTCGACCGGGTGTTCAGCTCGTGGGGCGTCACGTGCTGGCTGCCCGATCTCGACGCGTGGGCGCGGGCCATCGCCGCATGCCTCGTGCCGGGCGGCGCGTTCCACCTGCTGGAGGTCCACCCGATGGCCTGGGTGTTCCTCGATCCCGGCGACGCCGGACGCGAGTGTGCGTACCCGGTGATGCCGTACCAGACGGACGGCGTGACGGTGTCCCAGGACGTCGAGGGCTCGTACGCGTCGGACCGCGTGATCCCCGGACGCCAGCACCTCTGGCACCACGGTGTGGGCCGGGTCGTCACGGCGCTCGCGGGTGCGGGGCTCGTCGTGGAGCGCCTGATCGAGCGGGACGTCGTGACGACGCCCGTGCTCCCGGCCCTGGTGCGCCGATCGGACGGTCTGTGGACGTGGAGGGCCGGTGCACCCGCGCTCCCGCTGTCGTACGAAGTTTGCGCGCGGCGGCCCGAGGTCAGCGGACGGTAGGGGAGCCCGGCGTCTCGCGGACGAGCGCCAGGAACGCGCGGATGCCCGACAGCAGGGCCTGATCGCTCGTGAGCTTCTCGATCGACCGCTCGAACTCGCGGCACAGGCGGTCGACGTCGTCGCGGTGGCGCTGGTCCTGGGCGGCGAGCCGGGCGTCCAGCTCCGCGCGTCCGTGGGCCTGGCGCGCTTCGAGCGCGATGAGGTCCTGGCGCAGCTGGGCCAGCACGCGCTGCTCCTCCGGAGCGCGGTCGCGGCGGTCCTCCTCCTGCGACTCGAGCACGCGCACGCGGCCGTCGAGCGAGCGGGCGTCGTCGCGCGGGATGCGGGAGCTCTCGCGCAGCTCGCCGAGCCGGCGGCGCACGTGGTGCACCATCGCACCGAGCGGGCGCACGGCCATCGTCACGATGAACGCACCCGCCGCGAGCGGGCCCACCAGACCGTCCGAGAACAGCGCGACGATCCCGCTCAGCAGGGCTCCCGAGAGGTGCAGGCCCACACACAGCGCCAGCAGACGCCGCGCCAGCGACCGCGCCTCCTCGCGCTCCGCGTCCGGTACCGCGAGCGCGCGTCCGACACTCTCCTCCTGGCTGACCTGCACGTAGCGGGCGGCGAAGTAGAGGTCCCACGGCAGCTTCACCACCAGCCAGAGCGCGACGAGCGCACCGAGCCCGAGCACCCCCTCGACCAGCATGCCGGGCGGCACCTCACCGCCCCAGGCGAACAGGGCGAGCCCCACGGTGCCGAGCAGCCCCCACACCACCAACGCGATCCGAACGACCATCGGCCCTCCTCGAGCGAGGGTCTCGTCCCCGTGCGAACCGCCCGAGGCCAGCGGATGAATCCTGTGTGAACGCGACCTCGAGAGTGGGTGTCCCGCTCACCCGGCCGAAGAAGGGCGGACCGCCGACCGCGCGCGGATCCGGCCCGACAGGGTCCGCATGGCTTCGAGGTGGGCTTCCGACGAACCGGCCGAACCCGACGCGCCCCGTTCGCCCGAGGGCTCGAAGGGACGGTCCGTCAGTCGCTGGAGCGCGTCCAGCAGGTCCTGCGCGACGTCGGGGTACAGGAGCGGCGCGCTGCGGTGACGGCCGCGCGATGTCTCGACGACGACGCGCCCCCCGTGCATGCGGACGGACTGGATGTCTTCGAGCGGGATGCAGGTGTCGCCGAGCTCGATCGACCGGATGCCGAACCGCAGCGTCTGCTGGCGCGGCAGCATCCACACCGCGAACGCCAGGAAGAACACGGCTCCACCCGCGCCGAGCGGGCGCGCGGCCTCGAGCTCCGCCTGCCACACGTCCTCCCGGACCAGCGCCTGCTCGATCTTCAGCTCGCGGCCCAGGAGGCCCATGGCCCGCATGAACCGCAGCGGCTCTGCGGAGACCCGCGCGTAGTCGCTTCGCAGGCGGTCGCCGACCGGGCCCGTGGGAGCCGTCCAGGTGTCGGGCACCCGGGTCTGGGAGCGGAACGTGAACGGGTCGTTCTCGCGCCCGCTCCCACAGTAGACCATTCCCGGCTGGGGGTTCCGCGGGGCCGGGAGCTCGGAGACCCGCATGGCGGAGTACGTGCGGAGGTCCGGCAGCTCGGAGCAGAGCGCCCGGAGGGACGCGCAGCGCCGGCCGCCCAGCTGCCGGTCGAGGCATGCCTGGGCGAGCGGGTCGCTCAGCGGTTTCACCGTCGGGTCCGGGATCGCTTCGACCCACAGGGCCCCGAGCACGATCAGGGAAGCGGCGAGCGCGGCCAGCACCACGCTCGCGGGCAGCACGAACGGCGCCCACGCCCGCGTCGCGGTCACCTCGGCTCCCTCGAGACCCCAGGAAGCCCGGTCGCGTCGCGCGAACGGCGTCACCCGGGACTCACGGACCGTCGCGGCCGTTGGCGGACCTGGTCCGACCGCGACTCCCGAGCCGCGCCAGGAGCTCGGTGCCCGCACCGCTCGTGAGCTCGCGCTCCTTGCGGTTCTGGAGCACCCGCTGCGACCAGTCCACGAACCCGCCGTCGCACAGCGCCAGCGTTCCGACGGGCAGCTCCACGTCGATGTGGAACCCGAGCGTCGTGTAGTACGTGGCCTGGCGGAGCCGCGTCAGGTCGAGCCGGATCGGCACGTCCGGGTGGGCGTCGCCGAGGGGTGCACACACGTCCGACCCGATGGACACGAGCCGATGGCGCAGGCGCTCCGGGAGCCCCGCTCCCACGTCTCCGTCGAACGGCCAGGCCTGCATGGGCAGCGCCACGCCGCGCGCTTCGAGCCTCCGGGTCGCAGACCGCCAGTCGTCGTCGAGCATCTCCCCCTGTGCCGCGCACAGGTGACGCACGGCCTCGAAGTCCGTGAGACGCACCGCGAGCCCGCCGATCGCGAACCCGTCGGCGCGGCACGCCACGAGCCAGTCCAGGTAGAACCGGAGGTGCTCGAGCAGCAGCTCCAGCTCGACACGCTCGGATCCGGCCGTTCGGGCGCCGCTGACGAGCGCGAGCAGCTGGAAGTGCGCCGTGTGGCCGGGCTCCGTGAGGGGCTGCATGCGCACGGTCCGCAGGTGGGTGGCCAGCCGCACGGTGGGCTCGTGGACCCGGCGCGCCGCGAGCTCGAGGGTGAGCGCGGCCGTGGGGTCTCCGCACACCTCGACGGCCCGCGTGGCGGAGAGCACGTTGTCCTGGGGAGTTCCGGCGAGGGTGTGGCTCAGGCCGAGTGGCTGGACCGGAGAGAGCGCGAGGGGCGTGGTCCCTGCGGGCAGGGACGCCCACGCGAGCCCCTCGATCCGGTGCAGCACGCGCGGATCGACGGGCGAGGCCGCGACCACCGGTGTGCGCCCGGCCTGCGCCCGCAGGTCGGACACGGAACGCTCCGCGCGCTCGCGGGCGAGGGCCAGCTCGAGCGTGCGGAGCGCGCTGTCGGAGAGGTCGGCGAGGCCGAGCAGCGGACGGTCGGCGCCGAGCTGGCCGAGCACACGGTTCAGGGCAGCGGGGTTCATCCCCGCATCCTAATCCGGGGGCGCGGCCGCTCGACGGGCCGCTCACCGGTGCAGGTCGAACCGATCGAGCTCCATCACCTTCGCCCATGCAGCCACGAAGTCCGCGACCATCTTCGCGCCCGCATCGGCGCTCGCGTACACCTCGGCGAGCGCGCGGAGCAGCGAGTTGGAGCCGAACACGAGGTCGACCCGCGTGCCGGTCCACCGCACGGCGCCGGTCTTCCGGTCGTGCGCCTCGTACAGGCCGGGGGTGCGTGCGGGCGCCCACTCGGTGTCCATGCTCAGGAGGTTCACGAAGAAGTCGTTCGTGAGCACGCCCGGACGGTCGGTGAACACGCCGTGCGATGTGGCGCCGATGCCGAGCACGCGCAGGCCGCCGACGAGCACCGTCATCTCGGGGCCCGACAGCGTCAGCAGCTGGGCCCGGTCGACCAGGAGGGCCTCCGGAGCCCGCGTCTGGCCGGCCGAGAGGTGGTTCCGGAACCCGTCTGCGCGCGGCTCGAGCGGGGCGAACGCGTGCGCGTCGGTCTGCTCGGCCGTGGCGTCGGTGCGCCCGGGGGTGAACGGCACGGACACGTCGTGGCCCGCGGCCCTCGCGGCCTGCTCGACGGCCGCGGAGCCCGCCAGCACGATGAGATCGGCGAGCGACACGCGCTTGCCGTCGGTGCGCGAGCCGTCGAAGTCCTGCTTCACGGTCTCGAGGGCCGCGAGCACCCGCGCCAGGCGGGCCGGCTGGTTGGCCTCCCAGTCCTTCTGCGGCGCGAGCCGGATCCGGGCGCCGTTGGCGCCGCCGCGCATGTCGCTGCCGCGGAACGTCGACGCCGACGCCCAGGCCGCGAACACCAGGTCCGACACGGGCAGCCCGGTCGCGAGGATCTTCGCCTTCAGGGCTTCGATGTCCTTCGCGCCCACCAGCGGGTGATCGACCGCCGGGACGGGGTCTTCCCACAGCAGCACCTCGGACGGCACCTCCGGCCCGAGGTACCGCGAGCGCGGACCCATGTCGCGGTGCGTGAGCTTGAACCACGCGCGGGCGAACGCGTCGGCGAAGGCGTCGGGGTCGCTCGCGAACCGACGGGCGATGGGCTCGTAGATCGGGTCGAACCGGAGCGACAGGTCGGCGGTCGTCATCATCGGGCGGTGCTTCTTGGTCGGATCGTGGGCGTCGACCACCATGTGCTCGGGCCGAACGTCCTTCGCGTGCCACTGCCACGCGCCCGCCGGGCTCTTCACGAGCTCCCACTCGTAGCCGAACAGCACCTCGAAGTAGCCCATGTCCCACTTCGTGGGGTTCGGCTTCCACGCACCTTCGATGCCGCTCGTCGTGGTGTGCGCGCCGCGGCCCGAGCCGAACGCGTTCTTCCAGCCGAGGCCCTGCTCTTCGATCTCCGCACCTTCGGGCTCGCGACCGACCAGCGAGGGATCGCCGGCACCGTGGGCCTTTCCGAAGGTGTGACCCCCGGCGACGAGCGCCACGGTCTCCTCGTCGTCCATCGCCATGCGCGCGAAGGTCTCCCGCACGTCGCGCCCCGACGCGACGGGGTCGGGCTTGCCGTTCGGCCCCTCGGGGTTGACGTAGATCAGGCCCATCTGGACGGCCCCGAGCGGGTCTTCGAGCTCGCGGTCGCCGGTGTAGCGCTCGTCGCCGAGCCACTCGGTCTCGGGACCCCAGTAGATGTCCTCCTCCGGCTGCCACACGTCGACGCGGCCCCCCGCGAAGCCGAACGTCTTCAGGCCCATGGTCTCGAGCGCGACGTTGCCTGCGAGCACCATCAGGTCGGCCCACGAGATCTTCTTCCCGTACTTCTGCTTGAGCGGCCAGAGGAGCCGGCGCGCCTTGTCGAGGTTGCCGTTGTCGGGCCAGCTGTTGAGGGGGGCGAAGCGCTGGGTGCCCGTGCCGGCTCCGCCGCGGCCGTCGCTCACGCGGTACGTGCCCGCGCTGTGCCACGCCATGCGGATCATCAGCGGGCCGTAGTGGCCGTAGTCGGCCGGCCACCAGTCCTGGGAGGTGGTGAGGACGTCCGCGAGGTCTCTCTTGAGCGCCGCGAGGTCGAGCGTGGCGAACTCGGCGGCGTAGTCGAAGCCCTCGCCCATCGGGTCGGACGCCGGAGCGTTCTGGTGCAGGATGTTCAGGTTCAGGCGGTTCGGCCACCAGTGCTGGTTCGCGGACGACGCTCCCGCGTGCTCACGGGCGGCGCCATGCATCACCGGACACTTTCCACTCTGGCTCATGGGGTACTCCTTCGGTTCGGGGGGATGCCGTAACCTGGCCTGGAACCGACAGTAGTTCAAAGACATTGAAAACATGATCTGCATACCTTAGAGGCATGCTCATGGTGCCGCTCCCGACCCTCCGCCAGCTCGAGTACCTCGTGGCCGTCGCCGACACCGGGCAGTTCGTCGAGGCCGCCCGGCAGTGCGGGGTCAGCCAGCCGGCGCTGAGCCGTCAGATCCGCGAGGTCGAGGAGCAGCTCGGGGTCGAGGTGTTCGAGCGCACCCGTCCCCGTGTGCTCACCACGGCCGTCGGCGCGGAGGTCGTCCGTCGCGCTCGGCGCCTGCTGGGCGAAGCGCGGGAGCTCGTCGCGGTCGCGCAGGCCTCCACCCGCGGGCACCAGGGGGTCGTGCGGCTCGGCGTCATCCCCACCGTGGCGCCGTACGGGCTGCCCGGGCTCCTGGCGAAGCTCCGGGTCGTCTACCCCGACGTGGCGTTCGCCATCCAGGAGCTCCCCACGGAGGTCCTGCTCGAGCGGCTCCGTTCGGGCAGCGTGGATGTGGGGCTGCTGGCGAGATCCTTCGACGACACGGGCCTCACCGGGGTCGACCTCGTGAACGAGCCCTTCGTCCTGGTCGCTCCCGCCGATCATCCGCTCGGCGCGCGCGAGCCCGTGTGCGCGCGGGATCTCGAGGGCGCGAGCCTGATCCTCATGGAGGATGGCCACTGCCTGCGCGACCAGGCGATCGACGTGTGCGCAGGAGCCGGTGCGCCACCGCCCACCTCCGTGGCCGCGGCCAGCGTGTCGACGCTCGTGCGCATGGTCGAGAGCGGGCTCGGGGCGACGCTGCTCCCGGCCAGCGCGCTGGGGATCGAGGTGCGTCCGGGCCAGGGCCTCGTGGCGCGGGGGTTCGTCGACCCCCCGCCCGGTCGCACGCTCACCCTGCAGTGGCGCACGACGTCGCCGCACGGCCCGTGGTTCACCGAGATCGCGCAGGCGCTCCGGCGCCACTACCTCGAGCTCGACCCCGTCATCGCGGAGGTCTGCGGGCCGAAGCCCCACATCACCCTCGCAGCGGCTGATGGAGCTCGGATCCTGCGTCCGGGTCGCGCCCGGGCGACAGCTCGACCTCCGCTCGTGTTCGTGCACGGCGCCTGGCACGGCGCGTGGTGCTGGACGAAGCGTTCCTGCCGTACTTCGCGGCCGCTGGATACGACGTGATCGCGGTGGGCCTTGCGCGGTCACGGCGGCTCGCCCGGCCGGGGTGCTCAACCGGTTCCGGATGCGCGACTACGTCGACGACGTGGTGTCCGTGCTCGAGACGCTCGAGCGCCGCCGGTGCTCGTGGGTCACTCGATGGGGGTGCCGTCGTCCAGGGCCTGCTCGCACGCGAGGACGCACCGCGCTCGCCGGGGCCGCGCTGCTCGCCACGGTGCCGTCGAGCGGAGTGGCCGGGCTCGGCGCGGGTCGCGCTGCGCGCCCCTGGCAGTTCGTGCGCGCGAGCCTCACCTGGAACCTCGGCGTGCTGGTCGAGCAGGCCACCGACGTGCGCCACCTGTTCTTCGGTCCCGACCTCTCCGACGCCGACCGCCGCCACCAGCCTGCCCGCCTCCACTCGAGTCCTCTTCCGGGCGTTCCTCGACCTGCTGGTGCTCGACCCACCCCGTCCGAGGCCGGTCGACACGCCGGTTCTCGTGCTCGCGGCCTGGCGCGACACGATCTTCACGCTGGCGGAGCAGGGCAGACCGCGGCGGCCTGGGGCGCCGACCTCGTCGTGATCGAGGGCTCGCACACGACGTGATGCTCGACACCCGATGGTCCGATGCCGCCTGAAGCGCGCTGCTCGACTGGATCCTGACATCCGGACAGCCCCGGTCCGGGAGGGTGACGCTCGGCTCGCTGCTGGCATGTCGGGACGTCCGGAGGGCGGCCCACCCACGTGCCGAGCGCGTGGTACCCGTGCTCGACCCCGTGAACGGGCCCACGACCACGCCGCGTCGACGATGGCGCGCCAGGGCTGTGCGAGCTGCCTCACACGCCGACGACGAGCAGCACGATGAACACCAGCAGGGTCCACGAGACGATCAGGCGCTTCCGGGTCGCGTGGAGCAGCCCCATGCACGTGAACGGTGCGAGCAGGGTGGGGAGCCCGAACGGACGCCGCGCGAGGGCCTCGGCGCGCACGACCACCCGCGGTGAGAACTGGCGGTGGAACCCTCGGATTCCCTCGGCGTAGAACATCGCTCCGCACCACACCACGGTGATCGCCCACTGGAGCGGGTCGAGGCCCTGGGCGAAGCCGTCGAGCGTCTGCGCTCCGAGCCTCACGATGGGGTTCGCGAGGAACAGCACGACGCCCCCCACGCCCCAGGCCCAGATCCCCCACTGCGTCGCGGTCATCTCGGAGCTCCGTCAGCCGGGCTGGAAGACGAACGGATAGCGCACCTGGACCGGCTTGCCGTCGCCGGGGGCCGGGAACCGGAAGCGCCAGGCCTTCTGCACGATGCAGGTCGCCACCGGGCCCTCGAGGTCACCCGAGCTGGAGGCCGCGGACACCGACCCGGTCGCGTCGATCGTGAAGTCGAGCGTCACCCGGCCCGTGAGCGTGGGGTCGCTCCGCAGGGCGTCCTCGTAGCAGCTCCGCACCTGGTTGGCGTTTCGCCGCATGACCTGCTGGATCGCCGACTGGTAGGCGCTGCCCGTCGGTACGACCACCGGGGGCCGCGGCTCCGCGGTGGGCTTCGCGCCCCGGCTCGTGGGGCGAACGGGCTCGGGCTCGGCGGACGGAAGCGCGCTCGCGACGCTCGTGAGGTCGACGACCCGCCACCCCCCCTCGGGCAGCGTCAGGCCCGCGAGGACCTCCATGACGCACTCGCTGGGGAGCTCGGTGGCGACGCCTTCGATCCGACCCTCGGGGCTCACCACCAAGCGGTGCGCGACGTCTTCGTTGCACGCCCGCAGTGCTTCGGACGCCTCGACGTGCAGCGCGTCCGATCCCACGGGCTCGGGCGTGGGCTCGAGGTGCGCACCCGACAGCGCCAGCCCGACCGAGAGGACCGGCGCGGCCGTCTTCGTGAGCGTCGGGTCGTCCACGTGCTCGAGCACCATGCGGACGAGCGCGTAGTCGATCGGCGACGACGCCTCCCGGAGCGCGCTCCGATCCGCGGGGAACACCGGATCCGGCCCGCTCGCGTCGCAGGCTTCGGCCACCTTCGCCATCCGCTCGCGGGGCTCGAGCTCCACGACGGAGGGCAGGACGGTGGATGCGCACGTGGTGGGGCACCCGCAGGACGGGTCCATCAGGGTGCGCGCGCCGATCGTCGCGCGATCGGACGCGTCGACGCCCGCGGACGCTTGCAGGCACGTCGCACAGGACGAGCCGAGCCCGCCGAGCTCGGAGCCCGCGAACAGGAAGAGCCGCACGGCGTCTTCGGGCTCCGCGCGCCCCATGAGGCTGGCGAGCGCCTCCGGATCGGCGCCCCCGAGGAGCCCGCTGCACCCGAGGGCGAGCGCGAGCGCTGGGAGGGTGGCGAGAGCGAAGGGGCGCAACGGAGACTCCTCGTGGCGGCCCCCCTATCCCGCCGCTCCGCCTACATCCCCGCTCCCGCGACGTACGCGGCGCCGGGCGTGCCGCCGAGCGCGAGCAGCGTGACGCCCGTGCTCGTCGTGAAGGTGCGCTGTACGTCGGCGGGCACGCGCACGAAGTCGCCCTCGCGCAGCGGATGCTCCTGCTCGCCGGCATGCAGCACGGCCGAGCCCGAGAGCACGACGTACACCTCCTCCTGGCCGTCGTGCGTGTGGTCGTGCTGCGGATAGCCCGTGCAGCCGGCCTCGATGTCGAGCACGTTCATGCCGAAGGCCGACACACCGAGCGTCTGGCGGGCGTGCCGGAACCGGATGCCGGGGATCTCGTGGGGCCCCTGATACCAGGGGATGTCGGACGCATTGTGGATGGCTATCTGGGCCATGGGTCACCTCTCGACAGGAGCGTATCGGTGGGCTCCGGGCGTGGGCTTGAACAAACGCGACCCGACGGGAACGGGCGCAGCCGGGGTCTCGTGTCGAGCCGGGTCAGTGGCGCCCGCGTCGAGGCCCGGATGTACACGCCACCCCCCGATCTCGCCGACGTCGTCGAGCGTTTCTGGACCGGCGCCTGGGACCTCCGCGGGCAGGCCCCCCACGTCACCGAGCACCTCGGAGACCCCACCATCCACCTGGCCTTCGAGGGGGACGACCGGCGGATCGTCGGCGTGTGGACGCACCTCTGGCGGCGCGAGTTCGAAGGCGTGGGCGTGGTCCGCGCCGTGAAGCTGCGATGTGGGGCCGCTCGCGCTTTCCTGCCGGGCTCGGCGAGCGGGCTGACCGACCGCATCGTGTCGGTTGACTCGGTGCTCGGCGACACCCGCG
Organism: Myxococcota bacterium; assembly: GCA_041389565.1. GTDB lineage: Bacteria > Myxococcota_A > UBA796 > UBA796 > JACKEQ01. The sequence goes on along the minus strand of JAWKRP010000023.1, from coordinate 71,211 downwards.
ATCTCGCCGCCGCCGTGCTGGGCGCGGAGGACGAGATCGACGGGTTCGCGGTCCTCGCCGACTGGCTGCGAGCCCGTCGCCGCGACGATCCGGAGGTGCCACGCGCAGTCGCCGCGATCGAGCACATCCGCGAGGGCAGCGTCGATGGCAGCCTCACGCGGGTCGACGCGCTCGCCGACCGGATGGGGTGCACGGTCCGGGCGCTGCAGCGCCTGTTCCGCAGCCATGTGGGCGCGTCACCGAAGTGGGCGCTGCGCTGGTTCCGCCTGCAGGAGGTGGCGGTGCGCGTGGAGCGCGGTGGGGTCGACGACCTCGCCGAGCTCGCGTACGCCCTGGGCTACGCCGACCAGGCGCACCTCGCGCGCGACTTCCGCGCGGCCACCGGGCGCACCCTGCGTGGGTTCGAAGACACCGTGAACCGGTGAGGGCGGCCCTCCACGAGACCTCCACATCCGTCCGCGAGCCTGATGGGGTGGAGGGACGATGCCCCTGTTCCTGATCGTCGCAGCCGTCGCTGCGAGCCCCATCGACGGCACCTGGCAGCTCGACGCCAAGGCGTCGGATCCCCTCGACCCGCTCCTCGAGGCCCGTGGCGTGGGCTGGCTGGAGCGCAAGGTCGCGGCGCGGATGCGGCCCGTGCTGACCATCCGCTCCGAGGGCGACGGGCTCGTCGTGACCACCGACAGCTCGCTCGGGAGCCACTCCGAGACGTGGGTCCCGGACGGTGTGGAGCGCGATCACACCGGTCAGGACGGGCGCACCGCGAAGTGCCGGACGGCCTGGGAGCAGGAGGTGCTGGTGGTCCGGTGTGCAGCGGGGACCGGTGGGTTCGTCGTCCGGCGGAGCGTCGTGGACGGGCGGCTCGAGCAGCACCTGCGCTTCGAGCCCACGGATGCCGAGCCCGTCGAGGTGAGGCGCGTGTTCACACCGGTGCCGTGACGGTCGGGAGCTCCGCCACGAACACGCTGCCGCGGGGCTCGGCGGGGCGGAACGTCAGCGACCCGTCCATGCGCTCCATCAGGTTCCGCGCGATGGCCAGCCCGAGCCCGACCCCGCCGTGGGTGCGGGTGCTGGAGTCGTTCGCCTGCACGAAGCGCTCGAAGATCCGCTCGCGCTGGTCGTCGGGGATGCCCGGGCCGTCGTCCTGGATCTCGATCCGGGTGCGTCCGTCGTGGGCGGCGAGGCGTACGTCGACGCCGGTGTCCGCGAACTGCAGCGCGTTGAGCAGCACCTTCTCGAGGGCCTGGCGGAGCCGGAACGCGTCGCACGTCACGCGGGAGTCGCCGTGCACGTGGATGCGGATGTCGGCCTTCGCGGTGTGCTCGAGCGACGCCAGCGCCTCGAGCACCACGGGGCGTACGTCGACCTGTTCCAGCGCGAGGTCGAACCGGTCGGCTTCGATGCGCGTGAGGTTCAGGATGTCGTCGATGATCGTCGTGAGGTCGCCCACGGCCGTGAGCACCTTGTCGAGATCGGCGGCCAGATCGGGCTGATCGGCGTCTTCGAGCTCGTCGCGCACGATCTCGGTGTACCCCGAGACGGCGTTGAGCGGTGTGCGCAGCTCGTGGCTCATGTTCGCGAGGAACGCGCTCTTCGCCCGCGTCGCGACGAGCGCGGATCGCTCGGCGGCCCGGCGCTCGGCGACCTCCTGCTCGAGCTCGGCGGTCCGCTCGGCCACGCGCCGCTCCAGCGACTGGTTGGCGGCCTGCACCTCCTGGTACAGCCGGGCATTCTCCACCGCAGTGGCGACCTGACCCGAGAAGGTGTCGAGCGCTTCGATCACGGGTGCTGGGTCGGTCGCGCACGTCAGCACGAGGTACGCGCGCTCCTCGTCCCGCACGCGCAGAGGCACGCCGATGCGCCCGTCGGGGAGGGCCACTGCGGAGGGTCGACCGCGGAGCTGTCCGATCAGGGCGTCGGGATCGGAGGACGGAGGTGCGTCGCCCACGGTGACCTGCTGCACCCCCTCGGGAGCGGGGACGACGAGGGTGATCGACACGCCCGGGAACTGCTCGCCGAGCCCATCGGCGAGGGCGCGCACCACGTCCGTGAGGTCGAGGCTCGACCCGAACCCCTCCGAGATCGCGCGCACCTGCTCGGACAGCATCCGGCGGGCACGCTCCGTCTGCGCGAGCAGCTCGATGCCGGCCAGGCGTGCGGTCTCGAACGCCATGGCCAGCTGGGACGCGATGGTGTCGAGCAGCACCGCGGTGCGCTCCGAGAAGATGCCCTTCGCGAGGCTGCTGTCGACGTACAGCACGCCCACCACGCGATCCCCGAGGCGCATCGGGGCCGCTGCGATGCTGCGCAGATCCGCGGCGCGCACGCTGGACGTGCTGAGGGTCTCCCCGTCGGAGGTGCCCGTGATCACGACCGTCTCGCCCGTCTCCCTCGCGCGCTGGATCACGGTGGTGCTCACCGGATCGTCCGCGCCGAGCGTGCTGTTCTCGCCCACGTCGGCGGTGCGCTCGGGCCCCTCCGGGTCGTCGAGGAACATCAGGGCGCGCTCGGCTCCCACCAGCCGGCGGACCTCCGCGAGCGCCACGCGGGCCTTCTCCTCGAGGTCGAGGATGGAGGCCGACGCCCGCCCGACCTCCTGCAGGCCCTCGAGGTGCCGGCGGAGCTGGCTGTCGCCGTCCCACTGCGTGAGGATCGACGTGGAGGCGGTGCGCGTGCGACCGCGCAGCCCGGCCCCCGAGAGGGCTCGTGCCGCCGCCCGGGGTCGACCAGCGGCCTCCAGCATCGATGCACGACGCTGGGCGATCTCGCGCTCCACCCACGCGTTGTCGGTCTGGCGGGCGATACGGGCTGCGGCTTCCAGGCACCGCTCCGCTTCGTCCGCTTCGCCACGGATCGCGTGGCTCCCCGCGCGCACCACCTGGAGGTGGGCCTCCAGGGTGGGATGGCTCACGGCGGCCTTCAGCTTCTCGAGCGCAGCGTCGAGGTCGGCCTGCGGACGCTCTCCGCGCTCCACCTGGTGCAGGCGGGCATAGGCGAGGGCCACCCACACCTGCTTGAACTGCAGGGGGGTGCGCTCGATCTTCAGCCCCAGCGCATCGAAGGCGGTGAACGTCTGCTCGAGCTCGGGGCCCAGATCGTCGCGCAGGACCAGGTAGAGCGCCTTGTGCGCGAGATACTGGCCCGATCGCCACCGGTTCGGCGGAGAGCGCTCGATCACGGCCGCGAAGGCGTCGAGGTGCGCGCGCCCCTCCTCCGGTCGGCCGAGGTACGCGTGAACGGGCCCGGCATAGCAGCGGAACGTGTGGCCCTCCGCGACGACCGACCGCGCGAGCCGAACGCGGCGCAGCCCGGCATCCAGCCACGGTGCGGCGTCTTCCGCGAACCCCCGCATCAACAGCGACCAGCAGTGCCCGGCCACCAGCGTGAGGTAGTCGCTGTTGTCCATCCACGGACCCCAGCGCTCCAGGCATGCATGCCCGGCGTGCTCGGACTCCAGCACGTCGCCCAGGAAGTGGAGGGAGTGCGCGTGGTAGGTGAGCGCGATGGCCATGACGGCAGGCTCGCCGGACGCCTCGGCGACCTCCCGCGCGTGCTCCAGGTGGGAGAGGGCCGGACCCCGCCGCTTCAGGAGCGCGAGGATGAGCGACGCACGTGCCGCCCAGCCCGCGTCGGCGGGGGTTCCGCGGATGCGCAGGCTGACGGGGGCCGCCCGGATGACCGCTTTCAGCACGGTGGTCGTGTCGATGTCGAAGTAGGCGGCCTCGGCGTAGTGGCTGATGAGGTTCACCAGCACGGCCTCGCGGGGCTCGGCTTCGGGGGCCACGCGCGTCACGACCGATGGCACGTACCGGGAGGCCACCCACAGCACGAGCGCCCACAGCACGGCGAGCAGGCTGCCCAGACCGCCCTGGAGCGGGGTCTCCCCGAGCTCCGCGATGCCCAGCCCGAACGCCGCACGGGCCTGGTCGGAGTCGAGGCGTCCGAGCGCCACGCGTCCGAGCTCGAGCTGGATCCCGGCCCGCTCGACGGGATCGGTCGAGACCTCGAGCGCCCGCGTGAGCCACGTGTTCGCGTCGTCCATCTTGCCGAGCCGGGCGCACACCTGGCCCATCTGACGGGCGAGGCCGGTCGCGACCGACGGGAGCTCCGGGTCTCCGGGCTCCGCGAGCTCCAGCGCCCGCGAGAACAGGAGGTGCGCGTGGGAGTAGGCGGACCGGCGCATCGACACCGTGCCGCCGGCGACGAGGGCCTCGAACACGCCCCCGTCCGTGAGTCCCAGCCAGGCGTGGTGGGCGAGGGCGAGGACGGTGTCGTCGTCGGTGCGGGCGCTGTGGCGCAGGGCATCGGCGATCGCGCGGTGCCAGCGCGTGGTGGCGTCGCTCGACACCCCTTCCAGCAGGGCTTCCCGGAGCCGGTCGTGCGCGAACACGTAGCGCCCGGCCGTGGAGGCCTCGAGGAGCTGCCGATCGAGCGCGTGCCCGAGGGCTCCGACACACTCTTCCTGCGTCGCGACCCCGGTGGCGACGAGCAGGTCGACCGAGACGGGGAGCGTGAGCAGCGCGGCGGTCCGCAGGACGTCGAGGGTCGTGTCGGGGAGGTCCTGCAGGCGCCGGAGCACGAGCGAAGCCACGTCGTCCGGGAGATCGAGCGAGCGGAGCGCATCGGGCTCGAGCACCCAACGCCCGTCGCGCGGCACGAGCGCGCCGCCCTCGAACAGGGCCTGGAGGTAGGCGAGCACGGAGAGTGGCCGCCCGGAAGCGTGCGCCTCGACCTGCTCCACGAGGGCGGGATCGACCCGGGAGGCCGGCAGGGACAGCTCCTGCGCGAGCAGCTCGGCGGTCTCGCGCGGCGACAGGGGCTCGAGCGCGAGGTCGACGCGCACGGCCTCCGTGGATCCGGCCGTCTGCAGGCGCTCGAGCCGCTCTGCGACCTGCGCGGCATGGACCTCCTCGGCCCGCGCGGTGAGCACGACGAGCAGGGGATGCGCGTCGATCTCGTCTGAGAGCTGGTCGAGCAGCGTGACCGACTCGTGCTCGAGCCACTGGAGGTCGTCGAGGATCCACAGCAGGGGCTGCGTCGCGGCGACCGCGAACACCGCGCGCTTCACGGCCTCCAGGAGCTGCTCGCGCGGCGGGAGCAGGGCGTGACGCGGGGCGGGCTCGCGGTCGGGGAGACGCACGCCGTACGCCTCCAGCACGGCGAGGTCTTCGACGGCCAGCGCGGCGATGGCGGTGGCCGCAGACCCATCGTCGAGCGCGGCCTGGAGGGGCTCGAGCACACTCGCGAGCGGCCGACCGTCGCCGGGCTCGCCCTTGAACCGCCACACGGACCCGTCGACCCCATCGACCCCTTCGGCCAGCGCTTCCGCGAGGCGCGACTTCCCCATGCCCGAGCGCCCGCGGACGACGGCGAACGCCCCGTGACCCAGGGCGGCGCGCGACCAGGCGCGCTTCAGCGAGGCGAGCTCCTCGGTGCGTCCCGCGAGGGCCCGTCGTGTCGGGGCGACGGACGCGTCGGACCGGAGCCGCTGCACCACGATCGCCGCCGATGCGGGGCGATCATCGGGATCCTTGCCGAGCAGGTCGAGGATCGTGCGCACGAGGTCGGCCGGGGCCTCCACCTGGGGCTCGGGCACTGGCTCGCTGGCGTGCATGCGAACGACCTCGGCCGGCTCGGGGTCGTCGAAGGGCGGTCGCCCGGTGAGCACGTGGTAGAGCACCGCACCGAGCGAGTACAGGTCGGAGCGCGCATCCACCGGGCGCGCCACCATGCCCGTCTGCTCGGGTGACGCGTAGTGGGGGGTGCCGACGACCCGCTGGCCGCCCTCCGACAGCCCGGCGAACCCGAAGTCGACGAGGTGCGCTCCGCCGCGCTCGTCGATCACCACGTTCGCGGGGGTGACGTCGCGGTGGACGAGCCCCCGATCGTGGACGGTGCCCAGGATCTCGGCGAGCTCCACGCCGAGGGCCCGCACGGCGCGCGCATCCATCGTGCCCACGAGCTGTGCGAGCGGGCGCCCCTGCACCAGCTCCATCACGAGGTAGAAGTGCGCGCCGGCCACCCCGGCGTCGAGCACCGCCGGCAGCCCCGGGTGGCGGCTCCGCGCCAGGCTGCACGCCTCGCGCCACATCCGGCTGGGGCTCGCGCCCTCCGCCAGTGGCATGAGCTTCACCGCGACCGCCCTACCGTCCCGTTCGGCCCGGTAGACCTCGCCTGTGGCTCCGCGCCCGAGTCGCTCGCCGATCCGGACCCCGGGGATCCCGAAGACGCTCACATCCGCTCCCGTCGAGGGCCATCCTACATTTACCGCGCGTGGCGGTACACTCCCCGCCGGAGGCTCCATGCTGTGGTTCGTGCTCGTCGGCTGTACCGGTCCTGTCGCGGGTCCGTCCATGTCCTCACCCCCCGGGCCCGACCCGGCGCCCGAGGTCCCCGTCGCTGCCGCGCCGACCCCCGACGCCGATCCGGAGGGAGCGTGCGACGTGCGGGTGTACGTCGGTCCCGGTGTCGGTCCCACCGAGCTGTTCGACGCCCCTGCAGGCACCCTGCGCGGCACCTATGCGGTGCTCGAGCCCCTGCGGGGCGGCATCTCGGCGGGTCCGATCCTCCAGATCACGCGGTCGGCGGGCGACGGGGTGTGGTTCGAGGTGGGTGCGGTCGAGGACTACACCCTCGACGAGGGGGCACCGGCTCGGGGTCCGGCGAGCGGCTGGGTCCGGCGCAGCGGCCTCGAGGTCGATCTGACCATGAGCGCCGTGAGCCCCGCGCTGATGGAGCCGCCGCCGGTCCACCTGCGCGAGGCGCCCGCCACCGACGCCCCGATCGTGCGCACGTACCTCCAGGAGGCCCACACCGCCGAGGTCCTCGACTGCACCGGCGGCTGGCTGAAGGTCCGGGTGGTGCTCACCGACGACGGCTCGTCGGCCGAGGGCTGGCTCGCGCCGGGCCAGCACTGCGGCCACCCGTTCACGACCTGCGGCTGAGCCTGTAGCCGAGCCGGATGCCCCGGTCGGAGTTCAGGACCCGCGCCTTCGAGCGGAAGCGGTTCGCCGACCGGCACCCCTTCTCGCTGTTGAACCACGACCCTCCGCGCAGCGTCCGCTCGACGGCGGCGTCCGGATCGGTGGGCGGGAGCTCCGAGAGGGCCGTTCCGTCGAGCGGATCGACGTTCAGCTCGAACGGCTCGAGGCACCAGGTCTGCACGTTGCCCGCCATCCCGCGCACGCCGTAGGGGCTCTCGTCGAGCGGGTAGGCATGGACCGGGACGGGACCGCGCGCCCCCCGATGCGACAGGGTCATGCACGAGAACGTGGGGTCGTGGAAGTCGCCCCAGGGGTAGATCCGACCGTCGACCCCGCGGGCCGCCTTCTCCCACTCCAGCTCGGCGAGCAGGCGAAAGGGGTGCTCGGGGGTCGCCACGTGTGCGGCGTACGCCCGTGCGGCGGCGTAGTCGACCTGGACGACCGGCGTGTCCGGGTGCCAGGGATCTCCGTCTCCGTCGGGCTCCAGCGAGAACCGACGCCCATCGAACCCGAGGATCAGGGGCCCGAGCTCACCTTCGGTCGCGGGACGCTCGCGCGGCGCGTGTCGGAGGGCCTCCTCGGTGCGCCCCGACGCGACCAGCGCGTTCAGGAACGCGACGTATTCGGCGTTCGTGACGGGATGCCGCTGCACGAACAGCCCCTCCGCCCAGCGGCGGGTGCGGGGCGATCCCAGTGGCGCGTCCGGATCCCCCGCCGCGAACCATCCGGCGGGCACGTACACGCAGCCGGGGGGCACCTCACCCGGGGTGGGCAGCCACACGGGGATGGGCTCGGACGCCTCTGGCGGCACGCCGTCCCACTGGCCCTCGCGCCCGATGGCGACGGGGTAGCGGACGACGGCGCGTCCGGGCGCCGACAGCTCGCACAGGTACGAGCCCATGGGGAGCGGGGCCGCGATGATGGGCGTCGGACCGAGCTCGGCGAACGGCTCGGCCACCAGGCGCCGCTCCCGCTTCGCGTAGCGCAGGACGCGCACCTGGGCTCCGGGCGGGTCGGTGAGGACCGTGAGCGCTCCGCTGCCTTCGAGCCAGCTCTCCGCCTGGAGGCGCACCGGGTGTGTGGGGGGAAGCGACCGGGTGTGCTCGCGCAGGAGGGCCGCAGCGAGCGCCTCGCCCTCGGCGTCATGGGCGTCCTCGGCCTGCTGGTGCCGAGCCACGAGCCGCGTGACCCGGGCCGCGTGGGCTTCCGGGAGGTCGGGGGACACCCGGAGCGCCGCCGCCAGCCCCTGATCGACGTCGAGGTCGGCGAGCGCCGCCTGGAGCTCGGCCGCGACCGCGGCGTCTTCGCAGGCCCAGCCCTCGGCCTTCTCGGAGGTTGGGGTCCACGGGGGCAAGCCCGCGAGGAGGTCGGCGGCGTGGGACCGGAGGACCTCCGCTCGCGCGCGCAGCAGGTCGGCGCGGCTCTCTCCGCCCAGGGCCCTGCGGGTGAGGTCGAGCGCCTGCTCCCGCCGACGGGCGCCGTCGAGCCATGCTTCGAGCTCCGACGCGAGCGCGGAGGCGTCGGGAAACCGGACCTGCGGGTCGCGCGCCATCGCCCGCTCGCAGGCGGCCACGAGCTCGTCTGGGAGCGATGCGCCCGAGTGGTCGCGCACGCTTGGAGGCGGGCCGGCGCGGACGAGCCCGATGACGGTACGCGCGTCGCCGCGGTACGGACGCGAGCCGCACAGAGCCTCGTACAGCACGGCACCCAGCGAGTACACGTCGCTGCGGGAGTCGACGGGCTGCCCGCGGGCCTGCTCGGGAGACATGTACACCGGCGTGCCCGTGACCCGACCCACGCGGGTGGCATCGGACCGGGCATCCGCGCGCACGGGCTCGTGGCCGTCGTCGGCGACCCCGCTGAGCTTCGCGATGCCCCAGTCGAGCACGTAGACCTCACCGGCCGTGCCCACCATCACGTTGTCGGGCTTCAGGTCGCGGTGCACGACGCCGCGAGCGTGTGCGTACCCGACCGCCTGGCACACCGAGGCGATCGCGTTCACGAGCCTCCGGAACGTCCACGTGGCCGGCTCGCTCGCGTCGTGGACCTCGCGGATCACCGACGACAGCGTGCGCCCGCGCACCTCGAGCATCGTGAACCACAGCCGCCCGTCGTCGAGCCGGCCGAGGTCGTGCACGGGGATGATGCCCGGGTGCTGGAGCTGGGCGGTGGCCTGGGCCTCCTCCGTGAATCGCGCCAGCCCCGCGGCGTTCCCGAGCAGGGACTCGTGCACGAGCTTCATGGCGAGCGTGCGCCCGAGCACGGTGTCGCGCACCCGGCGCACCTCGCCCATACCGCCCTTCCCGAGCACGCCGAGGTCTTCGTACCGACCGGCGAGCAGGCCCGAAGGTTCGTGCGTCACGGAGTGGGGCAGGCCGGGTTCGGCTGGCCGGGTGTGCCGAGGTCGCCCTGGCCGTACGCGGCGGTCGACACGCACCACGCCGCGCCGTCGTCGTTCGCATCGGCGTCGATGGTGGGGGACACCTGCATGGACGCGCCCGACGGATCCGGGAACAACACGCCGTTGTCGTAGTCGACCCGATCGAACACGCGCGTGCCGTAGCGCAGGATCACGGTGTCCTCGCTGTTCCGCAGCGAGAAGGCCGCGCCCCACGCCGCGATGGCGCCCACCACGCCGCCGTTCACGGACGGGTCGTCGCTCGCGGCGAGCACGGCGTGGGAGCCGGGCTGCAGCACGTAGGCGTCGGTGAGCTGGATGCCGTCGCCCACCTCGTCGACCAGCTCGAGACCGTTGAGGTCGATCGCGCGGGACGACGCGTTGCGGAGCTCGATCCACTCTCCGAACGCCCCGCCGACGGCGAGCGGATCCTTCATGATCTCCGTGATCACGAGCTCACCCGGCAGCACCTCGAACAGCGTGGCCGCGCCCATCGTGTCGGGGCACACGTCGTTCTCGGCGCCAGGCGTGCCCCAGCCGCCGATCCCGTAGATCGTGGAGGCCGAGCACCACGCCCCCGGGAGCGAAGGGTCGACGGGGTCGGGCGTGCGCTGCATGGCGTGCCCGTCGAGGTCGGGGAAGCGCGGGTCCCACGAGAGGGCGGACAGCACCTCGGTGCCGACCAGCGCGAGGTTCCCGCTCGCATTGCCGATGCGGAGCTCGGTGCCGTAGGCCCAGTCGACGGGCACCTCTCCGTTCACCGCGACGTCGGCGACCGCTCCGAGCACGGCATGGTCGCCGTCGTCGACGATCACGGACTGGCCGACGCGCACCTCGTCGCCTTCGTCACCGCGGATCAGGAGGCCGAACAGGTCGATGGGCTCGCCGGCATCGTTGCGGACCTCGAACCACTCGCCGGCGGTCGCGAGCACGCCGATCGGGCGCTTCTGGATCTCCGTGATCACGAGATCTCCTGCAACGAGCGCACGAATCGGGAGCGCGAGGCCGTCGGTGCCGTCGCAGTCCTGGTCGTCGCCGTCGCCCGGCCAGTCGATGGCGTCGGGATTGACCGCGGGGTCGTCGTCGTCGCAGTCGCCGTCGAGGGCGGTCCAGCCGTCGAGATCGAGGTCGAACGGACCGGTGCCCGCGAGCGGGGACACGGCGCCGCTGCACCCACCGAGCGCGAGGAGCGCGAGCGTGCGGACGATCATCGGGACCCCAGCGGCACCGAGGCCTTCACGTCGGCGGAGAGCTGCACGAACACCATGTCGGACCCCGAGACCACCCCGGCGACCGGGCCCGCCTGGGCCTGGTGGCGCGAGCCCTCCCAGCCCACACCGAGCCAGAACGGGGCGTCGGACTTCAGGGGCAGGCGCGGCCCGCCCCCGATGCGCGCGATGGTGCTCCGGGTGTCGGGCGCGTCGCGGTCGGCCCACAGCAGGTCGAGGCGACCCCACGCGACGAACGGCAGGCTGCGCCCGGTGCGGACGTGCGCTTCGACCTCGAACGGGTCGAGCGAGCCGTCGGCCGCGCTGCCCCAGCCCGCCATCGTCATGGCGCCCGCGATCACCTTGGGGGTGTCGAGCCCGACCGAGCCGCCGAGACGGTGGTTCCGCGCCTGTGCCGCGCCACGCGAGCCTTCCTTGCCGTAGGCGCGCACGGTGAGGGTTCCGGCGTCGGACACCCACGGCCGCACCGTGACGAGGCCCGCCACATCGGCCCCGTTGTTGCGTTCCCGGCGCCGCTCGCCCTCTCCGGTGACGGCCGACAGCGACGCGGAGATGCGGGCCTCGGGGCCCGTCCACGACACCCAGCCGCCGAGGTCGGCGCGATCCTGCAGTCCCGACACGAGGGTGACCTCGCCGGCCACCTCGGGGAGCCCCCAGGCGGGCTGGTGCGTGCCGACCCACAGGTCGTCGACGACCCCGGCAGCCGCGGCGAGCCCGATCTGCGGCGCATCGAGCCGCGCCTCGGCGATCTGGATGCGGGGCACGAACGTCTCGCCGTCGATCCCGATGTAGCCGGCCTGCCCTCCCGAGCGTGCAGCGACCGTCGCCACGCGGACCGACGCGCCGTGCGGCCCGCGCACGAGGATCGAGAGGCGCGCGCGGGGCAGCGCGAAGCCGCGCGACACTCCGCTCGTGGGGTACGTGGCGAACGCGCGGCCGGCCAGCTCGCCGCGCACGTTCAGCTCGGGCTCCGGCACGTCGGCGCCCATGGGACGACCCTCGAGCGCCATCGCCATCGACAGCCACGCGATCATCGCGCCCCCAGGTCGGGACCGAGCCGTGCCAGCGCGCCCACGAACAGCGAGTGATCGCGGCGGAGCCCGGCGAGCGAGCGCTCGGTGTCGGTGACGCGCTCTTCGACGAAGGCCTCGACCCGACCGTCGAGGTCGGCGGCGATCGCGGCGGAGGCCGGCGCCCCTTCACGGGTGGGCGCGCGCAGGTGCACGGTCGCCAGCTGGGCGCCGAGCCAGCCTCCCCAGTCGGCGAGATCGGCATCGTCGAACCGCCCGTCCTCCACGCGCTCGATGAGGGGCAGGTGCTCGAATCCCTCGAACCAGCTGGACAGGCTGGTGACCTTGAACGCCATGGCGCCGTCGGGACGGGCCTGGAGCACGGGATCGGCGTCGGGGCGCGACCACAGCTCGCGGGACGCCCACACCACGCGCTGGGCATTGTTCTCGAAGCTCCCGTCGAGATCGGCCCGCCAGCCCGGGAACGGGAGCGGGTCGATCACCTCGCGCATCTGCAGCAGGCGGTCGTCGTCGGGGCCGGGGTCACCATCGTCCACCAGCAGGATGTAGCGGACCGCAGGCAGGGACGCGACCCCTCGACCGTACCGACGGGCGCTGTCGAGCACGCGCACCGGCACCTTCGACGCGAGCCTCGCGACCTGGGCCCGCTCGTCGGCGGTGAGCGCGAGATCTCCACGATCGAACGAATCTATCGAGCGATCGACCACCAGCCTGCGCTCGCCCCCCACCACCTCGGTCTCGGTGGTGAAGAGCGTGCGTGCCGGACCCTCCACGCGCACCTTCTCGAGCAGATCCGCCACCACCGCGGGTGCCGTCGTGGTGGGCCCGTAGCCGCTGTGGACCGCGACCCCGCCATCGAGCACCGTGGACGCGTAGTCGCCCGCGTACCGCGACAGGGCCGTCTCCGCGCAGGCTCCGCGGCACCCGGCCTCGTCGAGCAGCACCGCGAGCCCGAGCATGCCGCGCCGAACGTCCCACAGGTACGGCCCGAACCCCGCGCCGTCGAGGTCGTTCACCTCCAGCAGGAGGGTGTCGCCGGACGGGCGGTGCACGCCCACGTTCTCGGGGTGCGGGTCTCCGGCGAGCAGCACCGACTCGGTGCCGCGAATCGTCAGGAAGTCCGTGGGATCCCGGTCACCCCCGGGGCGCGTCCAGTCGACCAGTCCGACCGTCGCCGTGGCGCGCATGAAGTCGTACGGGTCGGCGGCCATGCGGCGGTACTTCGCCCGCAGCAGGCCCGGGTCGCGCGACATCCAGCGGAGGTTGTCGAGCACCAGCTGGTCGACGAGGAAGGCCTGGCGGTCGTCGGGCAGGGGCGCGCAGCCCGCGGTCGTAGCCGCGAGGAAGAGGGTCAGCGCGCGCGTCGCTACGGACATCCGGTGTTGGCCGCTCCTGGGGTCCCGAGGTCACCCGCCCCGTAACTCGCGGTGGCCTCGCACCAGACCGAGCCGTCGTCGTTGTCGGCGTCGTAGGACGAGGGGGACAGCTCGAACGACGCACCGGTCGGGTCGGGCCACTCGGCCCCGCCGTCCCACACGATGCGATCGAGCTCGGTGGCGCCGAGCGTGAGGACGAGCTCGTCGTCGCCGTTGCCGAGCGTGATGGCCGTTCCGTACACGTAGTCGAGGGTCACGCCGCCGTTGTCCACGGCCGATCGTCCGAGGACGGCGTAGCCCTGCGCCGGGACGGTGAGCGAGCCGATGGTGTGCGAATCGGAGCCGAGGTCCGAGATGACCGCGCCGTCCAGCACGAAAGCCGTCGTGCCCGGGTTGTACACCTCGAACCACTCGCCGAAGCTGTCGTCGACCTGGGTCGGGTCCTTCATGACCTCCGTGATCACGAGCGTTCCGGTGGGTGGGGTCACGATGATGCCGGTGTCGCCGGTGTCCGCGGGGGGTGCGCACGAATCGTTCGCGGCACCGGGCGTGCCGAGGTCCCCGTCGCCGAAGGGCGTGCTCGCTTCGCACCAGAGCGTGCCGTCGTCGTTCGCGCCCTCCGAGAAACCCGCTGCGGCGAGCGTCATCGACGCGCCCGTCGGGTCGGGGAACACGGGCCCGCCGTCGTACGCCACGCGATCGACGATCACGCCGTTCGCGGCTTCGAGCACCACCTCGTCGTCGGAGTTCGCGAGCGTGAAGTCGAAGCGGCTGTACACGAAGTCGACCGGTGCGCCGCCGTTCGCGGCTGTTCCGTCCACCCCGAGGACGACGAACCCGCCGGCCGGCACGACCAGCGACACGTCGATCGTGAACCGCTGAGAGTCGGCGTCGTTTCGAACGATCAAGCCGAGCAGGTCGATGGACGACGGGGTCGGGTTGTGGATCTCGAACCACTCGCCGAGCTCGTCGGCGACCACCTCGGGGTTCTGCAGGATCTCGGTGACGATCACCGCACCCACCGCGAGCGTCGGACCCGGGATCACGGGCTCGGTGTCGGTGTCCGCGTCGGCGTCGCTGTCGGCGTCGGCGTCGCTGTCGGCATCGGCGTCGCTGTCGGCGTCGGCGTCGCTGTCGGCGTCTGCGTCGCTGTCGGCGTCGGCGTCGCTGTCGGCGTCTGCGTCGCTGTCGGCGTCGGCGTCGCTGTCGGCGTCTGCGTCACTGTCGGCGTCGGCATCGCTGTCCGAGTCGGTGTCGGCGTCGGTGTCCGCATCCGTGTCGGCGTCGGTGTCGGCATCGCTCTCGGTGTCGGGCATCGGCGTCGTGAGGCCTGTGCTGCAGGCAGTGGAGAGCGAGAGGAACACGAGGGGAGCGATCACGCGCATGGACGACCTCCGGACCGCGCCTCTACCGGGTGCGCAGCGCCGTCGAGAGGCTGTCCGCGAAGCTTCGACACTTCGCCTCACCGCCGTCACACCGGTCACCGAACCGTTGCAACGTCGGCTGGCTCGCTGTGCCGTGTGGCTGGCACGGGAGTTGCTTTGCCGAGGATCGGGAGCGAGTCAGAGGCCTGGTTCGACCGAATGTCTCGTGGATCGCGTGGCTGATGTCGCGCGACGGGTCAGGGTGCCTCGTCCGGGTCACCCTGCCTCGTCTCGGTGGCCCCGCCACTCCACGCGGCGGGCCCGCCTCTCGCACCCGGTGGTCCGACGAGCCCCGACGAGGGGAGCTCCGGGATCGCGTCGACCTCCTGCAGGCGTCCCGCCGACCAGTAGGTCATCGCGATGGGGGTGCTCGCGGTCGGCTCGCCCCACACGCTCCACACGCGCTCGGTGGCGTAGCCGCGCTCGGGGTCGACCACGGACACGCCGGCCATCTCGAGCGCGTAGTGGGCCTGCACGTCCTGCGTCTCGACGCTGTCGATCCGACCGAGCCCGCACGCGGGGAACTGCTGCCACTTCGGGGTGCGGGCACGCAGCGCGCTGGTCGTGGACTCGAGCACGGGCAGGCCACCGCCGATGTCCGGTCCGGTGGTCCCGGCGTCTCCGGGCACGAGCGCCCCACCCACGAACGTCGACGAGCCGTTCTTGGTGGGCAGACCGAGCACGGCGTCGAGGATGTCGCGATCCTGCTCCCACGACGTGAGGTCGGCGGTCTGGCGATCTTCGACCGACGACATCCGACACGTCTGCTCGGCGTTCGTGATCTCGAACGTCGACGTCGCACGCCCGCTGGCCTGCGCGACCCAGACCGCGTCGAGGATGTCGAGCGACCAGTCGACCCGCGACACCCCCATCCCCGGGTAGGGCGACGCGATGAGCAGCGTGCGCTCGTTGGTGGACTGCCAGCGCTCGCCGGGCTGGCGCTGGAACAGCTCCTCGTGGAACGCGGCCGCGAGCGGGCCCGCGAGAGCGAGCCTCGAGGCCTCGAGTCGCCGTGCGCTCACGGTCTTGTCGGGCATGCCCTCGAGATCGACGTTGCGGACGCGTCCCTTCGCGGAGACCTGGAGCTGGAGCACGGCCCCGCGGAGCTCGTCGGCCGCGGCCCGGATCGTGTCGGCGACCCCGCGATCGGCCCCGGGGACATGGGCTCGCAGCGACACCGCTTCGATCGTGCACAGCGCTTCTCGCACGTTCCGCCCGCCCGGAGACAGCTCGCAGTGCAGGCCCGCTTCGAGCTGCCAGGCGTTCACGAGCACGGCGCCGTCCTCCGTGCCGACCTGAACGGGGGAGGGGGTGACGATCTCGGTCCGCACGACCCATCGGCGGTCGTCGAAGCGCGCGAAGGCGTTCGACCACACGATGACTTCCGGGGACGGTTCAGCGGCGGTGGCGGTCGTGAGCAGGGCGAGGATCATGCCCTTCAGTGCGGATCCGCGCGGAGCCGTTAACGGCGCAGATCAAAGGACCATCGCGACCGTGAGCCCGGTGTGGACGTGCGAGCGGAGCCGCGTGCGCGCCACCGGCAGCGCATCGAGCTCCTGCTGCGCCCAGTGCTCACCCGTCGCGCGGAGCCGCAGCTCGAGCGGCCCGTGGTCGATCCGCGGCCCGGCGGTCCACACGGCGACCGCCCGGTCGGTATGCTCGGTCTGGGGCAGGTCGAAGACGATCGTGGTGGTGCTCGTTCGCTCCCAGCCAATGCCGACACCGACGTCGAGCCCGAGGTCGACGGGGCGCTGGTCGGAGGCGTTCCAGCCGAGCGTCCCGCGGAGGGGGGTGAGGACCGGGATCAGCGCGGCTCCCCACGCGTGTCGGCGGTCGGGGATCGGGTCGGGCTCCGCGCCCGTCTCGGTGCCCAAGAACCACGCCCGACGCGCACTGGCTTCGACGGTGACGTGGCGGGTGCGCCAACCCACGGTGGCGGCGGTGCCGAGCTGGCGGGTGCTCTGGCTGCGGGCGCCGAGCTGACCCTCGAGGCCGGCGACCAGGTGTCCGGGCCCTCCAGGGGACGAGGCGAGCGCGGCAGAAACGAGCGCGATCATCGGACCTCCAGTCTCCAGTCTCGCACAGGAGGCGAGCTCGGGCCGTGTGAGCGCGTCCTGCATCGGTCGGTGTAGGCTACCGGCGTGAACATCTCGATCCCCGGCGGCATGGTCGACACCGAAGCCCGGACGCTCGTCACGGCCGACGGCATGGTGCCGCTGCGCGAGAAGGAGGCCCGCCTCCTCGAGGTGCTGGCGCGCGCATCCGGAGAGGTCGTGTCGCGGGAGCAGCTGAACACCGAGGTGTTCGAGTACGGCCCCAACGTGCTGTCGCGCACGCTCGACACGACCGTTCGCCGGCTGCGCCAGAAGCTCGAGCCCGTGGGGGCCGCAGCGGTCGTCCAGACCGTGTACGGCGGCGGATATCGGTTCCTGCCCCCCTCCCGGCCCACGCGGACGCGGCGGATCGTGGGGTACGAGTCCGCCGAGCGCGACCTGACCGATGCGATCTCGCGTCCGGGCGCCGTGGTGCTGACGGGGCCCGGAGGGGTCGGCAAGACCACCCTCGTGCGCGAGGTGCTGCGAGACACGGCCGACGTCTGCATCGTCTCGTGCGAGGTCGAGCGTGTGCTCGAGGCCGTGGTGCTCGAGGCGGTGGGCATGGAGGCCGCTCCGCACGACGCGGTGGGCGAGGCGCTCGGGCTGCGTCCGGGCCTGCACCTCGTGCTCGACGACGCGGAAGCGCTCCCTCCCGAGGCCCTGGCGCGGGCTCTGCGGTGGGTCGAGCGCTGCGACACGCTGCACCTGCTCGTGGTCTCGCGCCGCCGTGTCCATGTCGACGATGTCCCGGTGATCGAGCTCACCGGGCTCGCTCCGGAGGCCTCCCGTGCGCTGTTCGCGAGGCTCGCCGGGCTCCCCGACGGCTCCGCGCTCGACGGGCTGCTCGACACCCTCCAGCACCACCCGCTGTCCATCGTGCTCGCGGCCCGTCGCGTGCGCACGCTGGGGCTCGAGGCGTTCTCCCTCCATCTCCGCGAGCACCCGGAGATCCTGAGCGCCGAGGGGATGGACGAGCGCCACCGCAGCCTCGCCCGCGTGCTCGACGCCACGCTGGCCCTGCTGGATGCGCCCGCCCGCGCGTCCATCACGCGGATCGCCGTGGTGGACGGGTCTCTCGACGCTCCGCTCCTGCTCGCCATCGTGGGCTCCGAAGGCATGGAGGTCGTCGCCGCGCTGGTCGACACCCACCTGCTGGCCCGGGAGGGAGCGAGCTTCGCGCTGCACCCGCGCACACGGGCGCACCTCCGCCGGACGGGCGCACCGGACGAGCTCGCCGAGGGCGCCGACCGCTACCTCCGCCATGTCGCGGGGCTCGTGTCCTCCGCACTCCCGTTCGCGTTCGCGCTCCCGTCCCTCGACACGCTCGACCGTGCGGCACGCCGTGCGGTCCAGCTACAGCACCCGTCCGCGCCGCTGCTGCAGTACGGCCTGTGCCGGTCGCTGAACGAGGCGGGGGACGTGCTGCGGTCGGCAGACGGCCTGCAGTCCCTCCCGCCCGACGACCCCCATGTGGCGCTCGTACACGCCCACCTCACGCGGGAGACCCAGCCAGGCTCGCTCGAGGTCGTGGACCGGGCGGTCGCGCTCACGGCCCACGACGACGTGCTGCACCTCGACGCCCTGCTCCAGCGCGCGAGCGTACGGGCCAACCACGTCGACGTCCCGGGCA
Source organism: Myxococcota bacterium (assembly GCA_041389565.1). GTDB lineage: Bacteria > Myxococcota_A > UBA796 > UBA796 > JACKEQ01. The sequence continues at coordinate 53,044 of JAWKRP010000023.1, read as the reverse complement.
CGATCGCCGACCTCGAGGCCTTCGAGGCCCTCGCCGCCGCACGCGGAGAGGACACCCTCGTGTGGGCCTGGCTGTGGGCGTCGGTCGTGGCGCGCCTGAACGTCACGGACTTCGCGAAGGCCCGGCTGCGGTGGGTGGAGCCGCACATGGCCCGGCTGCCGCCGACGGAGCGGCTGCGCTGGTGCTGGACGTTCGCCCTCGTGTCCGTGCGGTGCTTCGAGCCCGAGCGCGCGCTGTCCGCGTGCGACCAGGCGGTGGAGCTCGCCGAAGCCGAGGGCTCCCAGCTCGACCTCGCGCGCTCGTTCATCCAGCGAACCCCCGTCCGGTGGGGCCTGGGGGACCTGGAAGGGGCCCGCGAGGACATCGAAGCCACCCTCGTGCTCTCCGTCGGGGGGCCGCGGTGGCTGCAGTCCAGCGCGTGCAACAACGTCGGCGCGCTCGCGATGCACCTGCTCGACTGGGAGCGCTCGCGGGAGGCCCTGAGCCTGGGGGTGCTCCGGTCGGGTGCGTCGGAGCGCTCGAGGCTCGCCGCGGAGAACCAGCTGGCGTGCCTCGACCGCGAGCTCGGCCACTCCACCGGTCAGCCCGTGGGGGCCCCCGTGAACCACGTGGGCGACCACCGCTGGTTCCTGTGGCCCGCGCAGTGTGGGGATCTCGACGCCTCCGTCGAGCTGGCGCTCGGCATCCTCCGGGAGGGCGGGCCGCTCACCCGGTCGCGAGCCCGGGCGCTCGACGCCGTCGCCGAGGTGCTCGTGGCGGCCGGTCGGGACGAAGAGGCGCTCGAAGCCCTGGAGCTGCTGATGCCAGGGCTCGCGACGGGCTCGTCGGAGCGGGCGATGATGGAGCCGCTGCGGGCGGTCGCGCTCCGCCGGACGGGCCAGGAGGTCCCCGCTCGCGAGACATCTTCGAGCATCCCGTACAGTCGGCTGTCCGCGGACATCTGGTGGTGTGTGCTCGACGCCCTGAGCGGCGACACCACGGCGAGGGCTCGCCTGGAGGCGCTGCGCGAGGAGGCCCGGCATCCGATGCTCACCGAGCGGTCGGTGCTGGCCTGGCGCCTCGACGCCGCGGAGTCGGTGATGGCTGCGTCGGGGTCCGCTCCGGGGGCCCGGTGACCGAGGCGATGGTGGTCGTCACTCTCGGGATCTCCATGATCATCCATGTGATTCCGGTGTCCGGGGTGCTCGGTGGAGGCCGGCTCGAAGCGCTGTACGGGGTGCGTGTCGTGGATCCCGGCGTGCTCCTCGCCATGCGGCACCGGGCCGTGATGTTCGGGTTGCTCGCGGGGTTGCTCGGCCTTGGCCTGTTCGACGCGTCGCTGCGCCCGGTCGCCATCGCGACCACGTTCACGAGCGACCTCGCATTCCTGGTCCTCGCGGTGGGGGTTCCGGTGGATGCGGCCATGCGGCGGGTCGTGGTCGCGGATGTCGTGTCGCTGGGGTGCCTGGCGATCGCCTCCGTGGGCCTCGCGCTCGCCTGACCGACCTCCTGCCGGGTTCGCAGGATGAAACACATTCTGACACCTCCGGGAGCCCGGACCCCCGGGCGATACGAACGGGACGGAGGTGAACGATGCGGTGGATGTGCCTCGCGTGCGTGGTGGTGCCCGCGCTCCTCGCCTGTGCCGGGCCCGCGACTCCGGTCGCCGTGAGCGCGGCCTCCGCGCCCGACGGGCTCGGTGAGGTGCGGTACAGGCGGTACAAGAACCTGGACGATTCGGAGGTCCTGGACTTCGTGTCGGCAGAGAAGGCGACGGTCTACTACCCGGGCCGGTTCAGCGACAAGAAGCCCCGCGTGGGCACGTGGACGCGAGACGGCTTCGAGGTGACGCTCGATCTCGAGGCGACGGGGGGCTCGTCGGCCGAGGTGTGGCACCTCCACCAGACCGGACGCTGCAGCCTGGCACTCTACCGGCGCGACCCGTCCAGTGGAGCGGCGTGGGCCTCGGGCGATCTGCGCCCCGACGGCGAGAACCTCGTGCAGCCGATCCTGTTCGAGCAGAAGTGGCCCTCGTGTGACCCATAGATTCGTTCCTTCATGACGTTTCGTCAGTACGGTGGTGCAGTTGCGCCCGGGGTGATGGGGAACGTGCTGGCTATTGAAAGTGGATTTCAATAAGAGAAGGGTCCCTCACGAGGCCCCTGTCCATGCTCTGGTCCCTGCTGCTCGCCTGCGGCGGCTCACCCGCCCCCGAACCCACCCCCGAACCCGCGGGTCCCGGATCCGTCAGCGTCGAAGCGCCCCCGGCCGAGCCTCCTGCGGCGGCCGACCGCCTCGACCTCAACTCCGCGACCGCCGATCAGCTCGCGCGGATTCCTGGGATGACGCCGCGAATGGTCCACGAGTTCGAGGAGTACCGCCCGTACGCGAGCGTGCAGCAGTTCCGCAAGGAGATCGGCAAGTACGTCCCGGCCGACCGGGTCGCGGGCTGGGAGCCCTTCGTGTACGTGCCCATCGCGTTCGACACCTGTGATGCGGCCACGCTGGAGCAGCTCCCCGGCGTCGACGCCCAGAAGGCGAGCGCTCTGATGTCCGGTCGTCCGTACGGCGACCGTGCGGCCTTCCTCACCGCGCTTGGCGAGCAGGTGGGTGCCGAGCAGGCCGAAGCCGGAGCCGCGCTGGTCCCGTGACGCTCGACCTCCAGCGGGCGGTCGCAGGGCTCGGTGCGCTCACCTGTGTGGGGATCGCGGCCGAGCTCGCGCTCGCGTCCCACTGGCACGCTCCGGTGCAGGTCGTGCCGTTCGTGCTCGCGGGGCTCGGGGTGGTCGGCGCCGGGCTCGGGCTGGCCGGGCGACGTGGAACCGCGGTCGTCGCCGGTGCGCTCGCGCTCGGCGGGGGGTTCGGCATCTGGGAGCACCTCGAGCACAACTACGGCTTCGCGGCCGAGATCGCACCGACCGCCAGCGCTTCGGAGCTCGTCGGTCCGGCCCTCGTGGGCGCGAACCCCCTGCTCGCGCCGGGCGCGTTCCTGCTCGCGGCGGCGCTCGTCTACCTCGGAGGGCGCCCGCGTTTCGACGCTCCCGGAGGCGGGCCTCCGGCGTAGGATGCGGGCTGGAGGAACGCCCATGGAGACCTTCCAGCCGTCCGTCGTCACCGACCTGCGCCAGGGATGGCCCCACCGGCGCGAGCTGGTCACCGCGAAGTCGAAGAAGTCGCCGGAGGAACGGGCCGCCGCCGTCATCGGCGCCATCGATCCGGGTTCGGCGACCTGGACGCGCGAGGTCGCCCTGGCCTACCTGCGGGGCGCGCACCTCGGGCGCACGAAGCCCACGCCGGACGGGCTCGCGCGGATGCAGGGCCCCGATTCGCTCGGTCCCGACGAGCTCGACGCGGTGTTCGACGCCTGGCAGAAGTCCCGCCCTTACTGGTTCCACCTCGAGCACCTGGTGCTGCTCACGGAGGCCCTCGTGGGACCGGACGCCACGGTGTCCGCCATCGCCCGGTGGCTCGGGCGCGCGGGGACGGTCGCCTGGGGTCGGGAGGATCTCGGCACGCTGTTCGGGAACGCGATGACGATTCCGGCGTCCATCGCATTCCTCGTGGGCTTTCCTCTGCTTCGGGCCGCCGATCCGTCTGCGCGGCGGGCAGAGCTCGAGGCTGTGCGTGAGGCCGGACCGGCGGGGAGCACAGCGGTATTGCTGCTCGGCCTCGTGCTCGACGGTGCGCCCGCGGCCCGTGCGGCTCGGGTGCGCCATCTGTTCGGCCTGCACTTCGTGGACGATCCCGAGCTGATCCGCGAGATCTCCATGAAGGACCGGATGTATGCGTCACTCACGCCCCGGTTCCCGTGGCTCGGGGGTCCCGAGGTGCTCGCGCACTACGTCGAGCGCGCCCGCACGGGCCTGCCGCCGTGGTACGCGACGCGCATGGTCGAAGAGCTCGGGGTCTTCGCGGTTCCCGAGGTGGTCGACCTCCTCGCCGTGCTCGCCACGAAGTCGAAGTCGAAGAGCGCGGCCCTGAAGTGGTTCGCAGCCCACGCCGACTTCGCCGACACGCACCGCGAGCGCTGGGTCTCGACACCTGGGGCCGCCGAGATCGACGCGGTGCTCGCCGGCGCTCCGGCGCCCGCCGCCCCGAAGCGGCTGTCGCAGACCGACCTCCGGGCGCGCACGGCCGACCTCCTGCGCGCCACCGCCGGTGCCTGGCGCGCCGCACCGGACCGCGCCGCGCAGGTGGCCTGCTTGCGCGAGGCGACACGGGCCTACGCCGACCTGTGTGCGCTCGCGGGCTTCGATCCCGATCCCCGCGCCGGTCACGTGTTCTGTGTCGACGGGGCTGGCGACGCGCTCCCGGTCCCGGAGATGCTCGGGCTCGACGTCGCGGGCACCGAAGCGTTCTGCGATGCGTTCGACGAGGCCTGGTCGCCCTGACCGGGCACCCGGGCTCACCACCCCTCGGCTGAGTCGTCCCTCTGGAGCTCGGGCCCGGGACGCCCGTGCTGGCGCCCGTCCAGCTGGTCCTGGCGGGTGCGGTTGCCCTCCACCCGCACGCTCGACAGCCCGGCGTACATCGGCGTCGCGAGCAGGGCGTCCATCCGCTCCGTCGGCGCGAGGCAGTTCGGCATCTCGAGGCGGATCAGGTCGAGCCCGCCCAGGCGGCCCGCGAGGTCGGCGTCCGCGAGCGCGCGGCTGGCGGCGATGTCGAGGTGCCGGAGGTTCGGGAGCCCGCGCCGGACCAGCGCCTCGAGATCCGCATCGGTGAGGTGGGCGTACGCGAGCCCGAGCAGCACGAGCTGACGGAGCCAGGGGGCCTCGCCGAGGTGCTCGCCCACGGACCCGCGGAAGGTGCCCGCCGCCTGGAGCTCGCGCAGCCGGGGTGCGTTCCAGCGCCCGAGCGCGCTCGCCGTCTCCTCCGCGAGCGGGCTCTGGGAGAGGTCGAGAGCGACGAGCGCCGAGGGCGCTTCGACGAGGGCGAGGACGTCGGGGGTCTCGAGCGCACAGCCGGGGAGGTCGAGGCGGCGTAGATGGGCCCACCAGCGGGCCTTCGTGAGGTGGGCGACACCCGAGCTGACGGCGTTGCGACCGAGCCGCAGGTCGCGCAGCACCGGCAGGCGGCGCTCGGACAGCAGACGGGCACCGGTGGCGTCGAGCTCGCTCCCCGTGAGGACCAGGGTGTGCAGCGAGCTCCACGACCCCATCCCCATGGCGCGGATCCCCTCGGCACGCACGGGATCCATCGACAGGCGGAGGTCGGCCAGCGTGCTCCGGGCCGGGGATCGGGCGAGGCTCCGCACGACCTCCGGACCGACACCCGTGCCGGCCAGGTCGAGACGGCGGAGCTCCGAGAGCTGGGGCAGGTCGAGGGGACGGTCGGAGAGCTGGGCACCCTGCAGCCCGAGCGACTCGAGTCGGACCGGGCCGCTGCCGACCTCGAGTGCGCCGTCGGTGAGACCGCTCCACTGGATGACGAGAGTCCTCAATGGAAGAGAGCTCTCGAGGAGTCGGCGGACCCCTGGGTCTCCGACGCGGTTGCCGCTGAGGAACAGGGCCTCGAGCGCGGGGAAGCCCTCGACGATGGCGTCGACCGCAGCGTCGTTCGCGAACGGATCGTCGACGTAGCCGCTCGCCGTGCACGACAGGTTCAGCGTGCGGAGGCGGTCGAGGCCCGCGGACGCGAGCGCGGTGATGCCCAGCTCGCCGATGAAGCCGTTCTGGAGGACCAGGTGCTCGAGGTGGGGCAGGTCGGCCGCTGCGATGCGAGCGGCCCCCGCATTCTCGATGCCGTTGTTCGGGAGGGCCAGCGTGGTGAGGCCGGCGCACAAGCGGGTGCCGAGGAGCTCGGCCAGCACGGCCTCGTCGAGGTTCTGCCAGCGGTCGAGGCGCAGGGTGTGGACGCCCGGTAGAGCCACGTCGGCCACCTCCGTGACCCGCTCTTCGATCGAGATCTCGGCGATGGGAGCCGCCGCCTGGATGCGGTCCGCGACCTTCGCGAGCGTGGCGAAGCTGTCGACGCGGGCCTCCACGGGGAAGCCGCGCTCGAACCGACCCCAGCGCACGCCCTCGATGCGCGGCAGCTCGGCGCGCCACCGGCGTCCGTGCAGCGCCATGGCGAGCCGGCAGTCGTGGGCGAGCTCGCGGGCCTCCACCGACCACGCCGGCACCTCCGCGAGCCGGCACTGCCACCGCACGAGCTCGGCGCGCGCGGGGTCTCCGGCCTCCTCCATCGCGTCGGCCATCACGAGGCGGAGGCCGTCGTCGTCGGGGTGCTCGAGGATGCGGTCGAAGAGGGCGTTCATGCAGGCTCTGCGGGAAGGGCCAGGTCGCGTAGCGCGGGCGCGAGGCGGGCTTCGATGGTGTGTACGAGCTCGGTGGGCTCGAGCGGGAGCGCGAGACTCGCGTCCTCCACCCAGGTGCTCCAGCGTAGGCGAGCGGCAGGCGTGCGCCACCGTCGTGGCTGCAGCGCGAAGAAGGCGTCCTGGACGGGATTCCCGCGGCTCTCGAAGGCCACGCGGACCGCGTCGCCGACCGTGGGGTCCGGCACGTCGAACGGCGCGTCGCACAGGAGCCAGAGGTCGAGGAGGTCCTTGCACCGCCACCGGGTCTCGCCCCACTCCACGAGCCCGTGGAGCTTCCAGGCGACCATCGTGACGCGGTGCACGGCCTGCACGGGGAAGGGCGCGCCGCGCTCGGGCGCGTAGGGGAGCGTGATGGCGGGCGGTACGACGGGGTCGTGGAAGCCCACGTCGACGGACACGGTGTCCCGCGGGCCGGTCGGGACTGTCACCCGCACCCCGGGGAAGTCCGACCCCTCCCAGATCGCGTGGCCGCGCACGCCGTCGCGCGGCACCTGGAGGCCGTCGCCGAGATCCCGGGAGAACGCCTCTGCGAGCCGGTCGATCGTGGCGTCGACCGCGTACGGCCCCGTCCCGAGCAGGTCGAGATCCTGCGCGACCCGCGGAAAGCCCCGTGCCCACTGGCGGGTCAGCAGGCTCCCCCGCAGCAGGAACCCGTCGGGGATCCGACGGACCAGGCGGTCGAGGGTGTGCAGGGGGGCCGACATGCCGAGAGCCTACCGGGTGTCTCGCGTGGTGGAGTCCTGCGCGAGCCGCGCGAGGGTGTCAGGCACCTCGGTGGGGCGGCTGGCGTCGGCCCCGTGGGCGAGGCGGTGCTGGATGCGCTCGAGCATCGCTTCGATCGTGGCGTCGGAGCGTTCCGAGAGCACGATGTCGTGCACGCCGACCGACGTGTGCACACGAATCGTCTTGCGCGCGCGGGTGATGCGCTCCACGGTCGAGAGCGCGCACGCCCACTCGGTGCGACGCCCGAACCCGTGGGTGCGGACGACCCGCAGGCGCGCGGCATCGATGACGAGCTCGATGCGCTCGGGCCGTCGACCGCGGAGCTCCTGGATCACGGGCACGAGCGAGCCGAGCACGATCAGGACGAACGGCGTCAGAAGCACGGGATCCGGGCCTCTCTCCAGGAGGCTCCACCCCGAGACCAGGGTCCCCAGGGCTGCTATGGGTGGGAGGGCGAGGACGACGCCCATCGGGAGTGGGCGCTGGACCGGCGACAGGTCGAAGTGCATCCCGTCGCCGGTCGGGTGGGCGTACCGGTCGAGGCCCTGCGCGCCGGCATCTGCGGAGAGGCGCTCCAGGGTGGCCTCCGGAGCGACGACCATCGCTCGGAGGAGGTCCGCGACGGCTGCAGCCGTGCCGGGCGGCACGCTCCCCAGCGCGAGAACGTGGCGCGCGCGACCCTCGAGCACCAGGCGGTCCCCAGCGATGTCCACGCTCAGCCCGGACCACGGCTCTTCACGCTCGATGCGCCTCCACCCGGTCCGGAAGGTGAGGCCCGACGGCTCGAGGGTGAGGCGCTGGGACCGATTGAAGGGCTGCACCAGGAATGCCACGGCGACGGACGCGAGCGCGATCGACACGATGAAGGCGGGCACGCCCAGCATCGGGACGAAGAGGGCGAACAGGGCCGCCGCGACGATGGCGAGGAACCCGAACACCAGGGTGCTCACCATCACGACGCCGATCAGCACGGAGGCCCTGGAGACGCCGAGCTCCACGACGACGGACCCTTCGCCCGCTCGGAGCCGCTTCTGCAGCCACGGAGAGAGCTCGGGCACGGGGACTGCGGGGGGAGGGGGGTCGGGCATGGCGTCCAGGTGGATTCTGCGAGGATACCCCGGGTCATGGTCGAGCTCGCACCCCATGGGACGACGTTCATGCTCCATCGGTTCCGGATCCGGGATCACGTCGTGGTGCTGGGTCCGCTGGGGATGGCAGCGGCACTCCTCGTCGTGTTGGGAATCGCGCTGGTCCTCTGGTCCGGGACCCTGCTGGCACGCATGGTGGTGGGGGCGGGGGTTCTCGGGGTCGCGTGGCTGGTCCGGCTCGCCGCTCGCGCGCTGGGCCCGCTCGCGGTGGAGGTGCGGCCGCACGGCGTCCTGGCGGGTGGGCGGTGGATCCCGCGGCAGGAGCTCGTGGGCGCCCACCTCACGACCACGGGTGCGCTACGGCTGGTGATCGAGGTCGACGCGCCGGGTTCGGACGACTGGTGCTCCCCGCGGCTCGACGAGACGGTCGAACGCCTCGAGTCCATCGCCGATGCAATCCGAACTCTCGTGCCCAGCGCGGAGGAGCGGGAGCGCCATCGTGAGGCCGGTGTTCCCGAAGCCCTCGCCCGACTTCGCGAGACGCCCTGATGGGGGTTCTCGTGCCGATCGCGGCCCGACCCCCGCTCGCCGACCTCGACGAGTGTGCCGCGCTCGTGCGGCTGCACGACACGGGCACGGTGAAGCTCTCCGTCACGACGGACATCCCCGAGGTCGTTCGCACCCTGGCGTGTGAAGGGCACGACACGTCGGTCGCGATCCGGGCGTCCGGGCTCGCAGGCGTCGAGCGGATCGCCCGCTACGCCCGGTCGCGCGCAGCCGGGTACGTGCATGCAGGCCACGGGGCTGGCGTGCTCCGCGTGTGGCGCGACAGCTTCCAGGTCGACGGGCTCGATGTGCCTGCAGACTTCGAGAGTGCGGTACACGCCTGGACGGGGGCGGCACCGAGGGGTCTCGGCGCCTTCGACGCCTACGCCTCCGCGGTTCCGGCCCGCGGGGTCGACCTGTGGCTCGCGGCAGCAGCCGGTGCTCCGATCATGGCACGGTCGCGCGTTCCGCTCGACAGCGCCGTGCGGATCGCCCGCGCTCACCCCACGCTGGGGATGCGGTGGTCGGTGGGGATGCTCGAGATCGAGCTCTCTCCGTCACGCGGATTCGCAGCCATCACCTGGTGCGTGTCGCCCGTGGAGGAGGCCGAGGCCCGCGCGATCACGGCGCGCTATCGGGCCTGTCGGCGCTCCTCCTGAGCGGCATCACTTCTTCTTCTTGCCGATCTCGATGGTGTCGGGGAGGTCGATCTCGACGCCGTGCTTGTCGATCTCCACACCGGGATCGTCGGTGAACACACCCGCGAGCGCGAGGCCCCCGGCGAGGAGGGAAGCGCCCACGACGGCGGCGAGGACGAGCGATGCGGCGTTGGTGGTGTTGGACTCGGACATGCGGTTCTCCATTTCTCTGCATGTATTAACTGGGGCAATTTTACAATGCAAACAAAAATCGAGAGGTCCGGAGGTGGTGTGATCACGGGCCGGTCGAGCCGCGCGGCGGTCAGCAGTCCGTGGTCGGTGATCAGCAGGAATGATGGAGCTACCGAGCTGATTGCTGAAGTCTGATCGCTGATGGCCAACCCGTCGACAGCGTTCGTCTGACCGGCTGGTGAATCACGCCCCTACAGACTCGACAGGCTGGCGATGAAGACGACGAGTCCGATCAGCGTCACAGCGAGGCCGCCCCAGAATCCGTACACGCCCACTGGTGCCAGCTCCTGCGCCTCGCGGAGCTCCGTGTACCTCCCGAGCAGCGGAAGGGTCGTGAACAGCTTGCCGAGGAACATCTTCGCGAGGACCCCCGGCGGCTCGTGATCGGGGTCGTTCGCGGCCAGCCAGGTCTCGATGTGCAGCGCCGACATCTGCCAGCACATGGCACCACACATCAAGGGGGCGATCAGGACGACGAATCCGGTGTCCATGCGAGCTCCGCGTCAGTTGGAGAACAGCGGGCCGAGGACGGTCCGCCAGGAGTGTTCGAGCGCTTCGATCCGATGGGCGATCCGCGCGGTCGCCTCGGAACCCACGTCGTGGTGGAGCTGCCACACGAGGGCGCCTTCGCGCTCCTCCCAGCGGCCCACCACCTGCCCGTCCCACCAGATCGAAGGCCGTGCCTCGCCGCTCACGTTCACACCCTTCTGGACGGACTCCGGGGCCGTGCCGTCGGGCGGAGCCCAGTGCTTGACCCGCTGTGGGAACACGACGTCGCGAAGCCCGGGCGCGAGCAGCCAGTCACGGTCCTTGTAGCCTTTCAGCAGGCTGTCTTCGTACGGGAGCAGCCAGGTGCCGAGAGGCCCGTCGGTGGGGGCTTCCCGCAGGCTCGCATGCAACCAGTATTCGTTGCCGTCTTCTTCGAACGACGTGTAGTCGGGACCGGTGGCGGCGAGCACCCGCTTCACCTCGCCCTTGGACGCCGGGAGCCACCACGCCAGATCGTCCGCCGTGACGGGCCCGAACGCGTCGATCGCGCGCAGGAGCACGTCACGACGGGCGTCTTCGGGGTCGGGGCGCTCGAACGGGCACCAGTCGCGCGCGAGCGCATACCGCACGCGATTGCTCCGCGCGTGCGGGCTGTCGGCGCGAACCACGAGCCCACGGCCCATCGCGATGTACATCCACATGCGGAGGTCGCCGGCCAGGCCCGGCACCGCCGCCTTGATGGCCGCATTCGTGTGCGGGCCGCCCTCGATCGCCGCACACAGCGCGTCGAGGCCGCGGTCGATCTCCGCGTCGGCGAGGTTCTTGAGGCCCGGCGAGCGCCGCCCGACCTTCTCGACGGCTGCACCGGTCGCGGCCGACACCAGGCCGGCATCGGCGGCATGCACGACGTGCACGGTGTTCCGGAAGGCATTCAGGCGGACCAGGCCGTCGCCGCACTGCAGGCGTGTGAACAGGCCCGTCGGGTCGAGGCCTTCGATGCGTGCGAGCGCGGAGAGGTACGGCGTGGCGTAGTCGGTGGAGTGCAGGCCGAGGTGCGACCGCACGAGCGTGTCGACATCGGGTGCCGACTGCGCGTGCAGGCGGGCACGTCGGAGGGCGTTCAGCACGAGGGTCTCCCTGACCGGCAGCGCCCCGTAACCGGGATCGCCTCAGCCGAACGCCTCCAGGGTCTCGAGTGTGACGTCGACGAGGTCCGGGTTCACCCGCGATCGGAGTCCCGCGGCGATGCCCGGCCAGAGCGCCTGGATGCGGTGCCCGGAGGCCACGTGCTCCTTGGTGCGCGCCTCCATCGAGTCGCGCAGGATCGCGGGCAGCGTGTCGCGCATGGCCCGCCACACGGCCTCGGGCGACTCGGGCCCGACCTCCACCGCGGACTCCGCGATCACGAGCAGCCAGCCTGCCAGCACCTCGTGCCCGGGCACCCGTGCGGCCAGCAGGTCGACCACGAAGGGGAGCGCGAGCGGCGTGACGGCGTACAGGCTGGACTGGTGCGCGATGCACTCGCCCAGCCAGGTGGTGGCGTCCGTGCCGGCGGTTCCGCGGCGCGTGCAGTCGATGGCGGCGAGGCCCGCGAGGCTGCCGGAACCGAATGGGCTCGTGACCGACCACCACGGCACGTCGAGCGGGTCGGTGTGCCAGTCGACCCGGTGGGCTCGGGGCTCCGCGGCGGGGACCGGGAGGCCGCGGAGGCCCAGCTCGGCCAGCAGGCGGCGCTGGGTGCCGGCGGGATCGGAAGGCACCGCGATCGGCTCGGTCGGACCGGGCTCGACGGCGATCAGCCCCACCAGATCGCGCCCGCAGCGCAGGGCGAGCGCGTCGCGGTGCGCGGCGGCCAGCAGGCTGGCGATGTCGTGCGCGTGGTGCGTCCACACCTCCTGGGTGGGGCCCGTGTGGTGCGTGTACAGCCAGGTGGTGGTCTGCTGCATGCCCGGCTCGTACCCCGGCGCCACGGCGCCCCGCCATTCGAAAAGTTGCGAAAAGCTGCGGTCGGGCCGGCTTCCCGTGGCCTTCGCCGGGGTACTCGGCGCGACCCCGGGGAGGAACCATGTCCAGCTTGCCCTGTCTGTCGAGGTCGCTCGCGGCGACCGCCTTCTGCGCGCTCGTCGCGTGTGCGCCCGGAGAGCGCGTGTCCGAGCCGCTCGACACCCCGGTCGCGCCGGTCCCCCCGGTCGACGAGGAGCCACCCCCTCCGTTCGAGCCCACGGACCCGGGGGATCTGGCCTGGATCCCCGCGGGCTACGGTCCCGAGGAGCCCGTGCTCGTGGTGTTCATCGGCGACTCGATCTCGAAGGGGAACGGGGCGAGCGACAACTCCCTCGCGTACGACACGCTGCTGTGGTCGAACACCGAAGCCGCCTACCCGGACTGGGTCGGGCGCGACCTGCTCTCGCGCTACGTCTCCATCGAGCGGGGGGTCGACGTCGCCGTGGAGGGTGCCACCACGCAGACCGCGCTCGACGCGTCGCTTCCGGCCCTCGACACGTGGCTCGACGACACGTGGCCCGACGGCATCCCCGGATCCGCGGTCGTGTTCCTGACGATCGGCGGGAACGACCTCCAGCAGGCCCTCCTGCCGTCGTCCGACCCCGCGGCCATCGCGGACGACACGCTCGCCCGCCTCGAGGCGCTCGTCGACGCGCTCCTGAGCCCGGAGCGGTTCCCGCTCGGCGTCACCCTGTACGCGACGAACGTGTACGAGCCGAGCGGCGGGATCGGGCAGAGCAGCTGCTTCTTCGGCTACGAGTACTCGCGGGTGCTCGCGGACCTCGACGCGTACAACGTGCAGGTGCGCGACCTCGCCGAAGACCGTGGATTCGCGGCCATCGACCTGTACTCCGCGTTCCGGCTGCACGGCGCGGACGCGGCGGTGCCGGGTGCACCCGTGTCCGATCCCGACGACCCCACACGGTGGTTCGCGCCCGACTGCATCCATCCGAACGACCGCGGACACCACGAGATCCGCAGGATGATGTGGGAGGCCCTCATGCAGGGCCCGACCCAGGTGGGGGGCTGACCGTCACTCCGACGGGGGCGTACGGCGCGGGGCGAGCTCCTCCCAGGTGGTCGCGGGGTCGGTCTCGCGGGCGAGCGTCACGTCTTCGAAGACCAGCACCACGAGCTCGAGGGTCGTGTAGACCTTCGAGCCGTGCCCCAGGTGCCCGCCCCGCGTACGTCCGCGCGCATCCGAGACGGCGACGTGCAGGTGCGGCCCGTCCGGACCGAGCGTCCCGGACAGCGACACCACCTCCAGTGGGCCGCGGAGGCGCGTCTCGTCGGGCTCGTTCGCGTACCGGATCGAGGCCTCGGTGAGGCTCCCGACCGCGGACACGATGGCCGCGCCGGTCCAGCCGTGCTCGGCCTGCAGCGCTTCGAGCCGGGCGCGCGGGTCGTCTCCGGGCTCGAGACGCACGACCTCGTGGTGGGAAGCGGTGCTCGGGACCGGGGCCCCGGCCAGCGCGAAGGACATCCACAGCATCGGGGCTCCGTCGTCGGGTGGTCGCCGACATAGCGCCCGCGTGCCGGGGACGCCGTCAGTAGTGGCGCCTGAGCAGCTGCTCGCCGAGGCGGTGGAGGGTCGCGAGCCCCGGACGGTCGCCCAGCGTGGCCTCGAGCACGCCCCAGGCGCGGGAGACCCGCTCGTGGGCGTCGGTGTCGACGGCGTCGAGCGCGCCGCAGCCCTCGAGGACCGCGACGAGGGCGTGCACCTCGGAGGGCTCGGTCGGTCGGGCGCGGATGGACGCCCACAGGAGGCGCGCCTCGGGCCGCGGGAGTCGGGCGATCCCGTGGGCCACGGGCAGGGTGAGCTTGCCGTCGCGCAGGTCTTCGCCGCGCTCCTTCAGGTCTCCGGCGAACCCCCGCAGGTTCAGCACGTCGTCGATCGCCTGGAACGCCATGCCCACGGCCTCCACGTAGGCACCGACCGCTTCGAGCTCGTGCGGGTCGGCGTTCCCGAGCACACACCCCACGCGCGCGAACGCGGCGGCGGGCAGGGCGGCCTTCAGCCAGTGCACCACCTCCACCTCGCGCACGAGGTCGTTCGGGGGGCGCCGTCCGTCGAGCACGGCGTCCGCCACCTCGTCGAGACCCCCGAGATCCAGGGCCTGCCCCACGTGCGCGCCGCGGAAGGCCTCGAACATGAGCCCGCGGATGCGGTCCCGCTGGCCGACCTCGAGCGGGGCGACGGCCAGCGCGTGCTCCGCGAGGAAGTACGCGCCGGTGCCGGCATTCACCGCGAGCGCGGACCCGTAGGTGACGTGGGCGCACGGCCCCCCGCGCCGCACGGTCGAGGCGTCCTGGACGTCGTCCACGATGAGCGAGCCGACATGGATGAGCTCGGGCAGGGCCAGCAGGGACTCGTACGGCGTGAAGTCCCCGCCGACCGCCTCGCAGCACGCCTCCAGCAGGAGCGAGCGCCACGACTTCCCGCCGCGCGCGGCGATGCAGCGGATCGGGTCGAAGAACAGCGCCTGCACACGTCCCGAGTCGAGCCCCTCCGCGACGGGCGAGCCCTGGGAGCCGTGCACGAGCGCTCCGAGCAGCGCGGGGTCGGGATCCGTCGGCAGGAGCGCGCGCATCGCGGCGGCGACCCGTTCCCTGGCGTCAGACATCGCCTTCTCCCACGATGCGGCGCGCGCGCCCGTCGATGGCGCGAGCCGCCATGAGTCCGCTCATCACCGTTCCTTCGATGCACGACAGCGTGTAGTGGTTGTCGGTCCAGGCGCCGGCCAGCACGAGGTTCTCGAAGCCCGACCCCCCGGGAGCCAGGCGGAACCGGGTGGTTCCGGGCAGCGACAGCGTGTAGCGCTCGGCCGGCGCGGTGTTCGCGCGCACGTACTGCGCGCGGAGCCGCTCCCGACCCACGCGGTCCTCGGGGTCGTACAGCCGGTCCCACCGGAACCCGTCCGGACCCACCATGGCCGGCCACACCGGTCCCGCATGGTCTTCGAGCCAGCGCACGGCCGTGTCGTGCACCCACTCGGCCGCCTCCGCGGAGTCCTCCGGTCCGACCGGCGCTTCCGGCAGCACTCCACAGCTGTAGGCGAGGTACGCAGGCGCGCGGTCGGCAGGCCAGTCCTCCCGGTCGAGCACCTGGCTGAAGTCCGACCAGCTCGAGAACGGCTGCACGTACGACGCGAGCATGCCGCTCCGCCACGACACCCCCTGCTCTTCGAGCGGCGCGGTGAACCACAGCTGGAGCGCCTGGGTGCGCACCGTCTTGAGGTGCGCGAGCATGTCGCGCCACCGCGGGCTGGCGTCGGCGAGCTCACCGCAGATCGGCCCGAGCGCGCCGACCGGGATCGCGAGCAGCACGCGATCGAAGTCCGTCCCGCGGCGCAGGGTGAGCGGGCTCCCGTGTCCGGGGCGCTCGAGCTCCACGTCCCTCAGCCGGTCCCCGTCCACGAGCTGCTCGTAGCGGGGCGTGCTGGGCCAGCAGGGCAGGCCGCGCTGGAGCACGAGGGGGTCGTACGACCCGACGGGCACGGCCTGGATGCGCAGGTCCACCGCGTCGACGCCGCGTCGGGTGGGGTCGAGGTGCAGGGCCTCTACGGCGTGGAAGAACCGGAACCGCACGCCGCGGCGCTCCAACAGCTGGTAGAGGGGCGCGATGATCGCGTCGCCCATGCCGGCGTTCATCTTCCACAGCACTGCTCCGTGGTACCCGAACAGCAGCCGGAACATGCCGCGGAGGGTCGCCCCGGCGGCCACGGACGGGCGGTCGACGTCCCCGTCCTCGTACGCGAAGAAGATGTCGTACAGCGTGCGCACGATGGGCGCGTCCACGGCGTCCGGCGCGGCCCCGTGGCGGAGCAGCCAGGCGCGGAAGTCGAGGTCGTCGATCGACCGGAAGCCCCGCTCGGGGACGCGGTCGGCGAGCATCCCGACGAGCCCCGTCAGGCTGAGGTCCAGCATGACCCGCAAGCGACGGACCCCCGGATCCGGGCCCTCCAGCGCGCGCACGAGCGCCCCCCGGAGCGCGGAGAGCCCCGTGACGAGGGCCCGATGGGAGCCTCGGGACGCCGCGGACGCGAGGGTGTCGGACAGGCGATCGACGAGCGCCAGACCGCCGAGGGGCGTCGCGGAGCCCCGCTTCCACGGACGCTCGGGCAGCCAGCTGCCATCGCGCTGGAGCCACGTGAGCCGCGGGTGCTCCTGGAGCAGGATGCGCACCCACGACAGCACGCGGTGCGTGGTGCCCCACACGCCCGGGAGCTTGGGGACGGAGTCGGGGAGGCCCGTGGCCGCGGGTGCTCCGGGGAGCGTGCCGTCGCCGGTGAACCGGTAGCTCCAGGGCATCCAGCCGTCGGGGCCGTCTTCCAGGAACGTGTGGTCGTGGACGGCCGTGAACGCGCTCTCAGCGGTGGGCATGGGGTGATCCGGAGGCCGCCCGAGCGCGTCGTAGCAGGCCCGCATCATGTGGAACGCGTTCTGGTAGAAGCCGAACCACACGTGCAGCCCGTGTTCCTCGACCCGTCCGTGCGCCGCGGACACCACGCCGCTCGCGGCCTTCCCGCCGAGCCGCCAGCCCATCTGGTAGACGGTGATCTCGTACCGGTCGGCCCAGTCGGGCTGCTGGGTCAGCGCGAACACGGCCGACAGCGCGCCGATCCCCCCGCCGAGCACGGCGATCCGCTCCCGCTCGCTCATCGCGTCCCTCCGACGACGTGTCGCGGCACGCCATCCAGTGCAGTGGCCGCGAGACGGCCCGACATCACGGCCGCCTCCACGGATCCGATGTGGAAGCCCGTTCGCGTCCAGGTGCCCGTGAGCACGAGGTTCTCGAAGCCCGAGCCGTCGGCGGGCAGGCGCAGGTGGGCCGTACCCGACCCCGCGCGCTCGTAGAGCTCGGAGCCATGGACGTTCGCCCGCACGTACCGGCCTTCGGGGTCGTCCGCGCCGTGGATCGTGTCGGGACCGGGGGACCGCGGCGCCAGGTCGGCGAGGTGCCGGGAGAGGACCTGATCGACCTGGGCGCGGGCCACGGAGGTCGCCGCCTCGAGCGGGACGTCGTCGGGCAGGACGCCCGCGCCGTACAGGAGGCCCGTGGGCGCGTCGGTGGACCACCGCTCGGTGCGCAGGACCGGGGCCATGTCGATCCAGGACGGGAGCACGGCGCTGGCGAGGTTGTCGATGGCCTCGACCCCGTCGGTGCGCTCGGCGGTCGAGCGGCGCATCCAGACCTGCGCGGCAGCGGTACGGACCGCGGGGAGGCCGTCCAGCGCGGCACGCCATGCAGGACGGGCCGCTGCGAGCTCGGCGCACACGCGTGGGAGCGCACCGAGCCCGATGCCGAGCAGGACCCGGTCGTAGTCACGCCCGGCCTCGAGCACGTGTCGACCGGCCGCGGGACCGCCCTCCGCCCCGCTCTCGAGCCACGACGGATCGGTGCCTTCGAGCGCTTCGCCGTCGACGAGCTGGTCGCACAGCGGGCGGGACGGCCAGCACGGGAGCCCGGCGACCTCGAACAGAGGCGCGTACGCACCCCGGGTGCGCACCTGCTCGGTGACGTGCACGGCGCCGATGGAGCGCCCGTCGGCGGACAGGGCGAGGCGGTCGACGCGATGGAAGAACCGGAACCGGACGCCGCGGCGCTCGAGCACCTCGTACAGCGGCGCGATGACCGCTTCGCCCATGCCCACGCGGGTCTTCCACAGGATGGAGCCCTCGTACGTGAAGACCATCCGGAGGATCGTGACGAGGGCGATGCCGGCGGGCAGATCGGGCTTCGCGGGGTCGCCGTGGGCGTACGCGAACGCGGCGTCGTACAGGGCCTTCAGGGGCGCGGACCGCAGCACGTCGTCCGGGGCGCCGTGCCGGGCGAGCCAGGCGCGGAAGTCCTCGCCGTCCACCGCGTCGTAGCCCCGCCGGACGAGGTCGTCGCGCACCAGCCCGAGCCCGATGGCGAGCGCGCTCTCGGCGACGATCCAGGCCTGCACGAGGTCGGGAGGGTGTTCAGACGGGTCTCCGATCGCGTGCCGGAGCCGGGAGCGGATCGTGGCGAGGTGGGGGCCGCTCTCCTCGGCCGGTGTGCGCTCCAGATCGCGGAGAGCGCGGTGGAGACGGGCCTTCAGGACCCATCCGGCGAGCACGCGCGTCCAGGACGGCGGCTCCACCTCGTGGGCTCCGTGGCGGTGGCGCATCAGCGGGCGACCCCGGAGCAGCGCGCCGAGCGCCGTGAGCGTGTGGCGGAGCAGGCGGGCGGGCGAGGGGAGGGCGGTCCAGTCGGCCTCGCGAACGCGGGGATCGCCGGGGAACCCCGGATCCGTGGGGTAGTCGACGATCCAGGTCCACGGGCGGCCGTCGCGGACCTCGTGGTAGCAGACCCGGGACTGCGGCGCGAACACCTGCTCGGGCCGGGCCCAGGGGTGGTCGGCCGGACGGTCGAGGGCGGCGTACACCTCGCGCACGAGCCGGAAGGCGTTGCGGTAGAAGCCGAACCACACGTGGAGCCCGTGCTCCTCGCTCCGGTCGTGCCGCGTGGTGTCGCGGCTGCTCGCGGCCTTCCCGCCGAGCCGCCAGCCGGGCTGGAGCACGGTGATGTCCCAGCGGGTGCGCCAGGACGGGTCGCTCGTGAGCTCGAACAGCGTGGAGAGGCTGCCGAGCCCCCCGCCGAGGACGAGGAGTCGCTGGCGGGCCGGCAGAGGCGAGGCGGACGACCACCGGGTGCCGACGCCGTCGAGGGTGAAGTCGGGCCGCACCGAAGCGGACAGGGCGCTGGGGACGACCGCGTCCACGCCCAGGGCCCGGCGGATCGGGTGCGACGCGTCGTCCGGGAACCGCACCTCCCAGGGCCCGGTGAGGCGCGACATGCGCGGGAGGCTCGTGGGGCGGGCCTCGAGCGAGACGATCTCGGTGAGCGCGGCGCGGGTGGGGTCGTCGATCGCGGGGAGCTGGCGGAGCTGGGTGAGCGGCACGGCGGTGCGGGTGGCGCGCAGCAGGCGGAGGGCCGCGCGCAGCGAGACGGGCGAGCCCCACGCGCGGGAGGCGGCCGGAGAGGCCCGCAGGACGGGGGTGTGATCGACCTCCGCCGCGAACGGCGCCATGGAGACGGTCGCGAGCTCCTTCGGGAGCCCGAGGGTCTCGCGGCCGGCGGTCAGGGCGGGACCGGAGTCCACGAACATGAAGGGCACGAAGAACGAGGGGTGTCCGTCCCCGTCTTCGATGGGCACCCACACGGCGGCTTCGCGCTCGGCCAGGCTCCCGGCGGCCTCGTCGCGCAGGGACACCAGCTCGGGGAGGTCGGCGAACACGACCCACACGAACGGGCCGAGCGGGCGGGCCTGCACCGCGCCTCCGCTGGGCTCCACGAACTCGCGACGGACGAGGCGGGCGAGCGCGGCTTCGTCGGCCGGGACGAGGAACGTGTGCAGCGTGCCCCCCCGGCTGGCGACGGGAGGGGGGAGCACGGAGAAGCGGGCATCGCGGGCGTACAGCGGGCGCATGCTCGGTGCAGGAGCAAGGCACGTGCCGCCGACAGGATCGGAGGAAAGCCGGGAATGGTGTGGGGTGGCGCGCGTTCGCGCGGGACGTTCGCGCGGATGCGCGCAGAGCCGCGCTACTGCACGGACGCCATCACGTCGTACGTGCTACACCCCCGGGTCTCGAACGGAGCGAGCTTCACCTCGACCGCCACGTCGTACGGGGTCGACGTGGTGTTCGTCCACTGGACGTGCTCGTTGTCGGTGGTCGTGGAGCCGGTCGCGAGCTGGACGCCCTGGGTGGTGGTGAGGCGGAGGTTGATGTTCCCGCTCGCGTGCACGAAGAACGCATCGAAGCTCACGGTCTGACCCGGCTCGACCGTGTATCCGTAGTAGTCGAGGTTCTCCCAGAACACTCCGAGGCCCGTCGCGTTGGTGACGCCGGTGAGCGCGGTCGCCACGGAGTCGTTGGGCTCGAGGGAGTCCTCCGCCGGACAGCCGCAGGTGGGCTCGGTGGTCCCGCACCCGTAGTCCTTGCAGTCCACGAACGTGTCGAAGTCGTTGTCCTCGAGGTCGTCGCACACCTCGTCGGGGATGGGCCCGCTCGCGGTCGCCGCGATGGAGTAGGTGTTGCAGTACCGGTTGTAGTCGTCGACCCCGACGAGCACGGAGTACGTCGCCGGTGCCGCGGAGGGGTTGAGGATCGTGAGGACCTCGTCGTCCGTGGACGTCTGCGCGCGCGCGACCCGGACGCCGTTCGCGTCGTACGCCTCGGCGTACAGGTTCGCTGGCGCGTCGACGAACGAGACCAGCGCGGTGAGGTACTCACCGGCGGGCACGGTGACCTCGTACCAGTCCGGGACCTGCTCGTGGACGGTCATGTCGGTGTACGTGCCGAACGGCAGCGCCGTCTCGGGCGTGCTGTGGAGCCCGCTGTGGACGTCCTCCCCGGGGCACGTGGGGGTGGCCGCGATGCACGCGGCCTCCTCGATGCAGTCGTAGTCGTCGCAGTCGTCGAAGCCGTCGAAGTCGTTGTCGGCGAGGTCGGTACAGTCCTCTGCGGGGATGGGTCCGTAGGACGTGGCACTCAGCGAGTAGGTGTTGCAGTCGTAGGTGATGTCGTCGACCCCCACCTCGAGCACGTACGTGAGGGTCGCGCCCGTCCGGTTGAGGACCACCATGTCCTCGTCGTCGTTGAAGGAGTCGACCCGCTGGAGCTCCGCGAGGTCGGTGTCGTACAGGCGCAGGAAGATGTCGGCCGTGACGTCGACGAAGTCCGCGTGCAGGTCGATGTGGGCGCCGGGCGCGAGGTCGAAGGTGTACCAGTCGGACTGCTGCTTGTGCACGGTCATGCCCGCGAACCCGACCGCGGGGTCGAACACGAGCGGCGCCGTGGGGGACGTGCGGCCGCTGGCGTCCTCCCCGGGACAGGTCGGAAGGCTGGCGATGCACGCGGCGTCGTCGATGCAGTCGTAGTCGGAGCAGTCGAGCCAGCCGTCGAAGTCGTTGTCGGCGGTGTCGTGGCAGGACTCGGCGGGGATGGGGTGAACGTCGGCCGACCAGTCGTACGCCCCGCAGGTGACGCCCGCTTCGGGGTACACGTTCGCGGTGTAGGTGACGGGCGCATCGGTGAAGTTCGCGACCGACCACACCTCGTCGTCGGTGCTGGAGCTCGCCGTGTACACGGTGCCTTCGTCGTCGAAGAACGTGACGCCGAGGTCGCCGTCGGCGTGGGTGAACGCCACGCGGATGTCCGCGGACTCGCCGGGCGCGACCACGAACCGATACCAGTCCTGGCCCTGGATGTGCGTCATGCCACCCGTGAGCACGGCGTCGGTGGCGGCGGTCTCGAAGGAGCCGTTGAGCCCGAGGTTGGCGTCTTCGGCCGGGCACACGTCGGTACACGGAGCCTGGACGAGGCAGTCGTAGTCGTCGCAGTCGGCGAGCAGGTCGCCGTCGTTGTCGACGAGGTCGTCGCAGGTCTCGGTGGGCGGGGGCACGCTGAAGAAGCCCTCGAGGTCGTACGTGTTGCACGCGGCCGGAGCGGTGGGATCGGGCGTGACCTGCAGGAAGTACCGGTCGTGGGCGGCCGTGTTGAGCGCGGTGACGCGGAGCGTCTCGCTCCCGGAGGTGTCTTCGGCGACGAGGGTGTGATCGCCGTCGTACAGGCGGATCACGAGCGGTCCGCCGTCCTCGGCCGACCACCGCACGTTCGCCTCCACCAGGTGGTCCTCGCCGCTGTCCGCGTAGAACCAGTCGTCGTTCTGGGCGAAGGTGGCGAGGCCCGTCACGAACCCGATGGGGAGCGCGGTGCCGAAGTCGTCGTTCGGCTCCACGGGGTCCTCGGACGGGCACACGTCCTCGCACGCCACCGTTCCGATGCACTCGTAGTCGTTGCAGTCGGTGGCGCCGTCGAGGTCGTTGTCGAGGCCGTCGTCGCAGGTCTCGCTGGGCGGCGTGGTCACGTGGAGGTCGAGGTCGTACCGGTTGCAGTCGCCCGACACGACGCGGACCTCCACCGTCCAGGTGCCGGGTGCGCCGCCCTCGGGGACCGCGATGTGCAGGGCGCCACCGCCCGTGTCGTAGCCGACGATCTGGCCGTTCGCGTTGCGGAGCGTGAGCTCGAGCTCCCCGGCCGAGGTGTCGTACGCGGCGTTCACCTCGACGATGTCGCCGAGCGCGACCTCCGCCTTGTAGAAGTCGGCGTTCGTGGCGTGGATGCCGAGGTCGGTGGCGCTCTCGATCGGAACGGCCGCGGACGCCAGGTCGTTGGGCTCGAAGGCGTCCTCGGGCGGGCAGGCGGGGCACGCGGCGTCGCCCATGCAGTCGGGGTCGGCGCACCCCAGCAGCCCGTCGAGGTCGTCATCGATGCCGCTGTCGCAGGTCTCGCCCGGGATCGGGCCGCCGTACAGGTCGATTCCGTAGGCGTTGCACTCGCGGGCACCACCCCACCACACCGTGACCCGAGCGAAGACGTCGAGGGGCTGGCTGCCGTCGTTGACCCACTCGGCCCGCTCGTCGTCCGAGAACGACGAGCCGCTGTCGAGCACGTTGCCCTGGGCGTCGACGAGCGCGAGCTGCACGTCCCCGTCGGCATGGGTGAAGGTGGTGGTCGCCCGGGCGAGCTCGCCGGGCTGGAGGGTGCCGATCGCGAAGAAGTCGGGATCCTGGCGGTGGACCATGAGGTCGCTGGCGCTCGTCACGCCCGTGGTCGCGCTCTGGACGTCGTCGTTGTCCTCGAGCGTGTCCTCGGGCGGGCACGCATCGATGCACACGGGGTCGGCGAGGCAGTCGTAGTCCTCGCAGTCGGCGACGGTGTCGAGGTCGTTGTCGATGCCGTCCGCGCAGTCGGTCTCCGCGGGGAGCCCCGTATCGACGAGCGGATCGGTGTCGGTGTCGGCATCCGCGTCGCTGTCGGCGTCGCTGTCGGTGTCCGCGTCGCTGTCGGCGTCGGCGTCCGTGTCGGTGTCCGCATCCGACACGTCGAGCCCGGGGCTCTCCGCGGGTTGGCAGGCGGCGAACGCGAGGGCGAGCAGGACGAGGGGATGGCGGCGCATGGGTTCTCCTGGCGATTTCAGGAGAAGTTAGGTCGTTCGCCGAAGGTCTGGACCGGCGAGTATGCGGCGGGAAATGGGCGGGTCTCCCGATCAGCGGGGCTGGTACAGGTAGTACCCCACCGCGTTTCGCCCGATGGACGCGTACTCGTCGGTGATCCACAGGTGGATGCGGTCTCCGACGACCTGCGCGGCGACGCCCGAGATCGCGCCCGGATCCGTGCGGTGGACGGGGAGCGGGTTGTCGGGGTCCTTCTGCCAGGAGCGCCCGCCGTTCGTGCTGGTGGCGACCGACAGCGTCTGCCGCGTCGCGCGCTTGAAGGTCCCCATGTCCTCCCACGCCTCGAACCCGACGTAGAACAGGTACAGCGTGCCGCGGAAGTCCACGACCGCTGCGCTGCTCACGCCCATCGCGTCGTGCGGCTGTCCGGTCGGCGTGAGCACGGGCGTCTCCGAGAAGCCCATGGAATCGAGCGCTTCCCCGGACCACGAGAACACCTCGCACGGGTCTTCGAGCCCCTGACCGGGGGCGGCGGCGATGTAGCCCTGGTAGCCCACGGAGGTGGTGGTGAACGCGAGCGGCCAGCACGTGTAGCGTCCGGCGAGCGCCGTGCGGAGGTCGAGCAGCGGGGTCTCGGCGCTCGTGGTCGAGGTCCACTCGACGCCATCGGGGGACTGCATGCCGCCGATGCCCCAGACGTCCGTGTCGAGGTTGTAGCCCTGATACACGAGCACGTACTCGTCGATCGCGGCGTCCCAGACGACCTGGATCTCGTCCATCGACGTGGCGTCCCACCCACCGTCCGCCGCGACGACGGGGTTGTCGGGATGCGGCGTCCACTCCACGCCGTTCGTCGAGGTCGCGTACCCGAGGCCGTATCCGTCGCCGTCCGCGGGCTCGGCGACGTACCAGAGCTGGTAGGTGGGGTGCCCGAGCACCTCGGTCACATGGAAGCCCACCGACTCGAACCTCGCGCCCCAGCCCTCCTCGGTGCCGGTGAACACGGGGTTGCAGTCGTACTCGGACACCGGGGTGCCCTCGATGTCGGTGAATCCGCAGCCGGTGACGGCCCACGGATCGACCTCGGGCGGCTGGGCGACGATCTCGTAGTCCTGCGAGCAACCGACGGCGAGCAGGGCGAAACAGGGGATGCGCACGAAGAACCTCCGCGCGCCCCGTACCCTCGGGGATGCGGAGGCTCACGGCCCGACCGGCGTTCCTAAGTGGGTTTTAGGCGCTACCGCCCGTGGAGCTCTGCCCACGCGCGGTACACCCGCCGGCGCTGTCGCAGCAGGCGGATCGCGTTCGCACCCCTCCCCGGGCTCGGCGGGAGCGCGCTGCGCAGCCGCTGCAGGCGCGCGAGGCCCGCGGGCAGGGCGACTCCGAGGTCTCCGAGCACTTCGGCCGCCACGCGTCCGCCGCTCTCGGCGCCCCCTTCCATCCAGCCTTGGAAGTCGGCGCTGGTGTGCTCACCGCAGAAGTGCAGGTTGCCCTCCTGATCGCCCTCGGTCGACCACCACTCCCATTGGCCCGGGAGGTAGCAGGTGTAGCTGCCCTTCGTGTTGGGCTCGGTGGGCCAGTGCATGCGCACGGCTTCGCCCGTCCAGGCCTCCGACACCCCCGGGAACACGGCGTCGAGCCCGGGCAGGAGCACGTCCTCCACCCAGGTCTCCGCGTCGCCCGCTGCGCTCGCGGTGCCCTGCTCGCCGCCCAGGAAGTTCGTGAGGATCGCGCCGGGACCCTCCTGCCCGAGACTGGTGTCCCAGGACTGCTGGAACGGGAGGTCGGCCGTGACGGACCCGGAGGCCTGGTAGGTGTCGCGCCAGTACGGGCTCGTGAAGCCGGCCATCACCTTCGCGTTCGTGCCGTAGCCGAGGTCGGCGATGATCTCGCGCTTGTCGTCGGACAGCTTCAGCTCGGTGAGGTCGCAGTCGCGCAGCGTGCTGTACGGCAGTGCGAACACCACGATGTCGACCTCCACGTCCACGGCGCCGTCGGGACCGTCGAACGACAGGGTGTACGGGCCCTTTCCGGAGGCCGAGGCCAGTCGGCGCTCGCGGTGGAGGGAGGCCTCGGGAAGGGTCTCGACCATGGCGTCGACGAACGCGCTGTTGCCGGCATGGGTGTGGAAGCGCTCGTCGCTGGCGCCGAAGATCCGGAAGGCGTCGGTGTCGAGCCCGAGCAGGTAGATCAGGTTCAACGCGGACTGCTGGTCGTTCTCGAGCCCGAACTCGCCGCGGTACGCGATGTCGAGCACGCCGTTCAGCTCGGGGAACTGCCCGGGGGGGATGCGCCGGTCGAGCCAGTCGGCGAGGGTCTCGAGGTCGAGCGCGAGGTAGGCGTCGTCGTCGGTCTCAGCGGCGTCGTAGTCCGCGACGAGGTCGTCCACGACCGCCCGCAGCTGCTCGAGCAGGACATCGTCGGGGACCTCCGCGCCGTCGAGCCACCAGGTGTCGACGCGCAGCCCGGCGTACGGGCCGGACTGCCGGTCGTCGATGGCGATCCCGAGCTCCTCGGAGAGGTCCCACAGCGTCGCGTGGTTGGAGTCGATGAGCTCGCCGCCCAGCTCGCAGAGGTGCCCGTTCGCGAACAGGCCGGTGCCGGTGTACATCCGGCCGCCGAACCGCGCCGAGCTCTCGTAGACGTCGCAGGTGACGCCCGCCTGGTTGAGCCGGTAGGCGGTGTGGATGCCCGCGATGCCCCCACCCACGATGGCGACGCGGCCGTCGCCGGTGCCCGGCTTGCAGCCCGTCGTCGCGAGGGTGGGCGCTGAGAGGGCCGCCGTGAGGCCGGTCATGACGGCGCGGCGCGAGGGCCCGTCGTGGGGACGAGCGGGGCGCTCGGCGAGCGCGCGCGCGAAGAGGTTGCGGAGGCGGCCGAACAGTGCCGAACGCGACATCGAGGTCTCCATTCCCGGGGGAAAGACTGCGGAACGCCGGGATTCAGCACTGCGCGGACTGCCGCGTCAATGGCCTGGCGACGTCCGCACGCGCCACCGGCCGGGCCGGGCCGTCGGTGGAGGCGCGGATGCGGGGTCAGGGGGTGGGCGAGCGCTCGAACCGCTGGAAGAACGACCACACCGCCTCGTTCGCGCGGAGGTCCTGTGTGACGTGCCCGGGCCAGTGGTCCGCGACCAGCGATGCCAGCGCCCGCCCGAACGGGCTCGCACCGACCGGGTAGGCCTCGCTCCCCGGCCAGTTGTGCCCGCCTCCGTCGATCGTGCAGAGCTGGACCTCGGCGCCGCCCGAGCAGGGACGCCAGGTCTGGCACGTGGCCTCGCCCTGCTGGAAGGTGACCTCGGGTGTGGAGGCGCACCCGTCGAGCTCCGCCCACAGCGCCGCCGTCTCGGGGATCGGCCGTTGATCCTCGTCGACCCCGGCCTCTCCGAGCGCGGGATCGCTCGGCCCGCCTTCGTAGGGGACGAACGCATCGGCGGTGCCGTGGATCAGCAACATCGGCATCGGCTGGTCGAGCGTGCACGACCCGATCACCATCGCGCCCGCCACGGGAGCGGTCGCAGCGACGCGGTCTTCGGCTTCACATGCGAAGCGGTACGCCATCTGTGCCCCGTTGGACAGGCCCGTGACGTAGATGCGTGCGGTGTCGATGGCGTACAGGCGCTCCATCTCGTCGATCACGGCCTTCAGGTATGCCACGTCGTCGGCCGTGCTCTGCCGGCCTTCGGTGGTGCGGGGCCCGGAGTTCCAGCGGTGCTTCCCGTCGGCAGCCTTCCCTGCTGTGGGGTACACGACGATGAACCCGTGTTCTTCGGCGAACGGGGTCATCTCGCTCTCGATCTCCTGCGAGGCGCCGGAACCCCCGCCTCCGTGCAGGTTCAGGACGAGCGGGGTGGGGGTGTCGGCATCGGTGCTCGGCACGTGCATCGACAGGGGGCGCCACCCTTCGGGCCCGCGCACTCGGCACGCCTGCGAGCCCTGCTGCGTGGCGCACGGCGGCGTACAGGCGGAAGCGGTCGCCCACAGGAGCGCGAGGGTGGCCAGGCGGTGCATGCCCTATCGTACACCGGGTTCGAGCAGCGCTCTCCCTCGGTCCGCGAGTCCCGAGAGCCCGCAGGGACGGTCCGTGAGTCAGTTGCAGCTGCACGCGAGGTTGTTGCACGTGAAGTCGCAGCCCTCGTTGTCGTACTCGACGGGGAGGCCGAAGAAGAGGAACGTCACATCGGGGGTGTTGTCGGGCACACCGTTCCACTCGACGCCCGCGGAGACGATCTGGCCTGCCGTGATCATCACGCCGCCGCCGGCATTTCCGGAGATGCGCCCCCGAACGAAGTCGTGGGAGACGAAGTTCGAGTCGATCTCGATCGCGGCAGCCCCGGCGGAGTGGGACTCCACGACGAGGTCGGTGAGCCCGGCGACTCCGCCCGTGAGGAACAACCCCTTCCCCCGGGCGGCGTTGTTGCCGCGGATCTCGAGGCGCTCGCCCATGAGGGTGGTGGTGCCGCCCATCAGCAGGCCTCCCCCGCCGGAGGTCGCGGTGTTCTGCTCGATGACGAGGTCTTCGAGGATCACCTCGCCCGACGAGCGGAAGTCGAGACCGGCGCCGTCGGGCGCCTCGTTCCGAACCACGTGCACGCCCCGCAGGGTCACCGACACGAAGCCGTTGCCCTCGACACCGCCGCCGCGCTCGTCGGCCCGGTTCCCCTCGATGGTGCCGCCGTCGTACACCACGGTGGCGCCGTTCCGGACCCACAGGCCCGCTCCGACCGTGGGCGTGACGCCGTTCCGCAGGTCGACGTCCTCCAGCGTGACCGTGGACCCCTCGGACACCTGGAAGGCGCGGTTCTGGTCGGTGGGGGGGCTGGCTTCGACGTCGACGACGACGTGCCGCATCGTGACGGCCAGCGCCGTGGATGTGAGGGACACCCGGCCCACGCGGGGCCGCTCTCCGTCAGCGCCGACGAGACCCTGGATCTCCACATCCTCGTCGAGCAGGAGCGTGACCGGGTAGGTGCCCGGACACACCACGACGGGGTCGGGGCCTCCGGCGTCGATGGCCGCGCGGAGGTCGGATCCGAACGGGGTGAGCCCGCGGCTCACGAGGTCGCGGTCGGGGAGGCCGTCGCAGTCGGAGTCGATGCCGTCGCACTGCTCGATGCCGTCGGGATTCACGGTGCTATCGGAGTCGTCGCAGTCGGCGTCGTTCTCGACCTGGCCCTCCGGACACGGCAGCACGGCGCTCCCCGGAGCCCCTCCGTACCGATCTCCGTCCTCGTCGAGGTAGCAGGGGGGAGGCGGCTCGCCGGTGTCGGCCGTGGGCCCCGTGGGGCAGCCCGGACCCGTCGGATCGTCGCAGGTGGCTCGGGCGAGCTCTGCGGGACCGATCCATGCGCAGCCTCCCCACAGCAGCCAGATCACCAACACCCCTCCGTGTCGACGTATGGTACCCCATGCGCGCGCCCGTTCCGGCACGGGAGCTCCGGATGAGCTGCATCCTCTACGACTTCGCACCGTCTCCGTTCTGCCTGAAGATCCGGGCGATCCTCGAGCACAAGGGGTGCCGTTCGAGCGGCGCGACATCCGGGGCCCCGCCTGGCTGGCGCTCCGTCGCCGGAGCCCGACCGGACTGGTGCCCGCACTCGACCTCGACGGCGAGCTCCTCACGGACTCGACCGACATCGCGCTCCACCTCGACGCCCGGTTCCCGGATCCGCCGCTCCTGCCGGCCTCCCCGGAGGCTGCGGCGCGCTGCCACGTGCTCGAGGACTGGGCCGACGAGAGCCTGTACTGGTACGGGCTGTACTACCGGTGGCAGGACCGCGAGGGCGACCGCACGGCGGGCGACGCGTTCCCACCTGGCACGCGCCGGGCGCTCCGCTGGTACGTGGGTCGGGGCGCACGGCAGCGGCTGGCCGGACAGGGGCTGGGCCTCAAGGAACCCCCTGTGGTCGCGCGGGATCTGGAGCGCCACCTCGATCACCTGGAGGTGCTGCTCGCCGGGCCGTGGTTGCTCGGCGACGGGCCGTTCCTGTGCGACTTCGCGATGGCATCGCAGCTGCTGTACGTGTCGCGTACCCCGCACGGAGGCCCGCGGGTTGCCGCGCGGCCGGCGCTCGGGGCCTATCTCGAGCGGTTCCGGGAGCTGCGTCAGGGAGTCCCGAGCGCTCGCGGGGCCGGTCGCCAGAGCTCCGACAGCGCCTCCTGACGCTCGCGGGCGCGCGCGAGGACCTGCTCGATCTCGAGGCGGCGGGCGACGGACGTGCAGCGGTCTGCGATGCGGGAGAGCAGCCAGACGCCGACCGGCGACCACCGGTTCGCGGGCCAGCGCTGCACGACGGAGTCCCAGCGGGCGTCGGGCGCGTCGGCTTCGAGCCACCACTGCAGGGCCCAGGCCCACGCGTCGAGCGAGACGACGGCGGCGTCGGGCGCGGCGAGCCGTGCCGCGAGCCCTGGAGGGTCGTCGGAGCGCACGGCCCGGAGCGCGTGGAGGGAGTGCTGCATGCGGGGATCCAGGTCGGACCCGGGAGGGTCGGCATCCCCCCACAGGAGGTGCGCGGCAGACCGGCACCACCCGGCGCGCTGGTGCACGATCGCGGAGACGCCCGGCGTGTCGCGCACCTCCTCGATGGCGGCACTCCAGGCCGGCGACGTCGACGCGGGGCACGCGAGCCACAGGCAGATGAGCCGCGCGTAGCCGTTCGCTGGAGGGGGTACCTCGTGAACGGCTCGTCGGAGCGTGCGGATCGCGACCTCGGCGGGTGCGGGACCCGTGGCGAGCTCGAGCCCGAGGTCGGTGAGCAGCCCGCTGCGCTGGCGGGGATCTCCCGACGCAGCGACCGCCTGCTCCAGGAGCTCGATGCGGGCGGGACCGTGCTCCGTGTCGGCGAGGTTCGCGAGCGCGCTCGCCCGGAGCGCGGGATCGTGGGCGCCTCGGCGCAGGAACGGACGGCTGGCCTCGAGCTCGCCGCGGAGGCGGAGCGCCAGTCCGCGCAGGAAGTGGTAGCGCGGCGGCAGGACCTGGCGGAGCGCGGCCGCTTCCCGGAGGGCGGAGTGGGGGTCGCCGAAGCCGAAGATGGCGTCGTGGGCCGTGTCGAGCAGGAGCGCAAGAGCCCCCTCGGTATCGCCCCGGAGGGCCAGGACCCGGGCCCGAGCCACCGGATCGCGGGAGCGATCGAGGGCCTCCTCCAGCACGCGCACGTCGGCACGGTAGCGCTCGACGAGCCAGTCCCGGGCGGGCCGGACGAGTGCGTCGCCCGCGACGAGCCCGAGCTCGCGGAGCCGATCGAGCAGCACGGGGTCGACGCGCTCCGCCAGGGGACGCCCGGACAGCACGGCGACGGCGAGCGCGCGGGCGTCGGCGGGGTCGTGGAGCGCACGCTGCAGGCTCACGAGCTCGACCTCCGCCGCCTCGAGCCGCGTGTCGGGGTCGAGCGCCCACAGCCGGCCGTCCCGCACCAGGGCGTCGGCGCGCACCAGCTGGGCGAGCAGGTCGAGCGCGAGGTCGGGGTCGCCGGAGGCACGCGAGGCGAGGTCGTCCGCGAGCTCGGGGACGAGGGGCAGGCGGTCCATCAGGATGCGGACGATGGCGTGCTCGGACAGCGGTGCCGCCGCGACCCGGTGGGTGGCGTGCTCGGACGCGACCCCGACGACGAGGCCTTCCGGAGGCACGCCGGCCACGCGGGCCTCGTGCGCCACCCAGGCGCCGAGCGCACCGCTCCCGGGGCCCTCGATCGACACCCTCACCGCGCCGGTGCCGGTGTGGGCGGCACGAATCGCGTCCCTCAGGGCTGCCTGGGCGTGCTCGAGACCGGACAGCGGACCCAGATCGAAGCGCTCCAGCGCGAGGTGTGGAGGGAGCAGCGGGCTGTTGGGGCCGTACGGTCCGACGGTCGTTCGCTGGGGTCCAGGCGTGCCGCGCAGGGCGGCTGCGGCCTCGGCGGCCGTCTGGAAGCGGTCTCCCGGATGCAGCGCGGTCGCGCGGCCCAGCCAGGCGCGCATCGCGGGGGATGCCCCTTCGAAGCCCGGCCGGTCGGGGCTCTGGTGACGCGCGCGCGCCTCCTCCCAGGTGAGCGCGGCGAAGGGCCGCTCGCCCGCGAGGAGCTCCCAGGCGAGCAGGCCGAGCGCATACAGGTCGGTCGGCGGACCCCAGTGCTCGCGCCGCCCCCGCCACTGCTCCGGCGGCATGTAGGCGGGGGTACCCGCGATGCGTCCGGAGACCGTCCTCGACAGGGCCTCCACGCCGAAGTCGGTGAGCTGCGGGGTGCTCTGGGCTCCGCGGCGCGCCACCAACACGTTCGACGGCTTGAGGTCGAGGTGCAGCACCCCCCTCGCGTGGGCGTGCGCGAGCGCGTCGAGCAGGTCGGACAGCAGCGCGCGCAGCGCCCCTTCGTCCACCCGCTCGCCCTCCAGCGTGCCCCCCGCGACCCTCTCCATCGCGAGCCACGCGGCACCGGCCTCCAGCCGCCCTCCCGACTGGACGGACGCGACGCGGTCCACCACCCCGGACCCCAGGATCTGCACGATGTTCGGGTGTCGCAGGGCGGCGAGGAGGCGCGCTTCGGCACGGAGCAGATCGGCGCTCACCCCCGCGCGCGTCAGGACCTTCACGGCTGCGGTCGCCCCGGTGGCGTGGTGTCGGGCGGCGTAGACGACGGCGTTGCCACCGGTCCCGATCGGGTCCATCAGGTCGAAGGGGCCTACAGGGACGGGCCCGTCGGCGGGTCCGCCGGCGGCGAGGCGGTCGGCGGCGGCGGGGTCGACCTCGGCCTCCGCGAGGGCGGCGATGCGTCGCACCCGGGCGGCGGCACGGGAGCCGGGGTCTCGCCCGCGTGCGCCCGGTCCCCCATCCGCCAGGGCTCGTCGGAGCAGGGACCGGATGTGGGGAACCGGCAGGCTGCCCGCGACGTCCGCGGCGAGACGCTCGGGGTCGACCGGGCGCCCGCTCGCCGCATCGACGAGGGACACCCAGCGGCGGGTGGTGGGCCGTGAGGACGAGCGGAGCGGGGCTGCGGCCGAGACGGCGTCGTCGGGGCGGTTCGCATCGAACAGCGCGAGCGCGAGCCACAGGTGCACGGACTCGGGGGCGGCGTCCCCCAGCGCGTCGCGCTCCGCCTCGAGCGCGGCGACGACGGGCGCGATCTCCCCGCGCAGCAGGCGCATCCCGAGGGCCGTGGCGCGGGCGTGGGGTGAGTGTCCCCGGCTGGCGAGGGCTTCAGCACGGTCGTAACGGCCCGTCCGCTCCGCCGCGTGGCTCGCCATCAGGAGGAGCGCGTCGACCACCCCGCCGGTGTGGCCCCCGGCCAGGGGTACGGCGTCCTCACCGAGCGCCCAGGCCTCTTCGGCGCGACCGATGCGCACCAGGTGGAAGATCCGGAGGCTCGCGGCGAGGGCGGCCTGTCCCGGGCGCTCGCTCCGACGGGCCCACGCGTCGGCCGTGCTGGCTTCGATGCGGTCGGAGTGCTGCTCCGAGGCCAGCCACGTCCGGCAGCACGTCAGCCGGACGTACCCGACGAGGGGGTCGAACGGGAGGGGGGCCACGAGGTCCCAGGCGCGGTCGCATGCGGCGACGTGTGCGGGTGTGGAGTCGGGACCGGGCGGCAGCGTGCAGAGCGCTTCGATGGCTGGGTCGTCGCACTCGGACCCGAGCCAGGCGAGGTCGTTCGGGGGTGGCGGACGGATGGCCCCGAGCGCAGCGACCTGGGTGACGCATGCCGCGTGGAACGCGAGGTCGGCGAGGGTGTCGCGAGGCAGGGGATCGAGCAGGGCGGACGCCCGGGCGGCGTCCCGCCACGTGAGCGCGTCGATCATCGCTTCGCGGATCGGGGACATGGCGCAGGATACCGCCGGAGAAGGGGCGCGCCGACGCGGGAGACCAGCGGAGGTCAGCGGAGCTGGACGAGCAGCCACAGCCCCGAGAGGAGCGCGCCGAAGAACGCGAGCGCGAACGCGATCAGGTGGCGGCGCTCGACGGTCGAGCGCGGTGGTGGAGGGACGGGCTCCGCGACAGGCGCGACGACGGGCGCGACGACGGGCGCCACGTCGCGTGTGCGGTCGGTCGGCGGAGTGGGCGCGGCTTCGGGGAGGGTCGGCCGGGGGGAGGGCGGCGAAGGCTTCGTGGGCACGGCCTGGATCGGCGGAGGCGCTTGGTGGGCGGGCGCGGCGCGGCGGCGCGTGGGCCGGGCATCCCGCTCGTCGGGGGCGGCTCCGTGCCGTCGACCCCGAGATCGCGGCGCAGCTCGTGCAGCTGTTGCCGGGCCGGGGACGACGGGCGATCGACGACCGTCGGGTCGTCTTCGATCGAGCGCGGAGCGTCGGGCGGGCGCTGGGACGAGCCCGGCATCACGGGCTCGGCGGGCAGGGGGAGCATGAGCCCCGGGCCCTGGAGGTCGAGCAGCAGCAGGTCGAGCTCGCTCCCGGCGATGGCCGACCGCAGCTCGTCGGGGAGGGCGGCCGGAGAGGTGGGCTCGCCTTCCTCCCCGTGGCTCATCTCGGCCTCGGGGCGTGGACTCGAGCGGCGGCCAGCTGGCCCCTGTCGGAGGTTGCGGTTCAACGTTCGGTCGGGCTCCCGCGCCATGCTGCCAGATTCGCGGCCCGTGCGGGTGCGCGGGCATGCGATTCGGTGCATACGATGCGCTCACGGGCTCGCGGGAGGCACCGGAACGAGCGTCGGGAACCCCGCGGGGACGGGGCTGTACACGGTGGGCGGCGAGGTCGCCTGGAGGCACTGCCCTCCTGAGGCGGAGCGCCACACGGTGCCGGTGTATTGAGGACCGGGCGCTCGGGCATCGGCGATGTGGGGCAGACCCCCTCCGCACTCGGGGTAGGCGAGGTCGCCGAGGAATCCCGACGTGGACTCGAACAGGAGCTCGGTGCACGCGGCGTCGGAGAAGTGAGCGAAGCTCGCCGGGTCGACGCGCTCGTTCGCATAGAGGCACGCGACGTCCGGCCCCCCGTCCAGCAGGGCGAGGTCGCAGGAGTCGATGAAGCCGACACCGAAGGGGTCCGGGCGGCCGGGCTCGGAGATCGGAGCGACCCGCGTTCCGGACGGGGTGACCATCCAGTCCTGCTGGACCTCCGTTCCGAAGGTCTGCGCGGACACGGAGGGGAACCGCGTCGCGTCGACCGGCTGGCTGAGCCAGAAGATCCCGTCGCCGTTGGTGGGGTGGCTGGTGCTCAGGCAGCTCCCGCCGACCGGTCGGTACAGGGGCTCCGTCGCCGGGATCTCGGGTCCGAGGGTCCACAGCCGCAGCGACCCGTCCGCCAGCTCCTCCGACGCGAGCCACCGGTCGGGGTTGCAGGTGCTCACCCGGCCCGCTCCGACGGGGACGGTGCACGCCGCATCCGCGAAGTACCCGTCGTGGATGTGGTGCGCGACCGTCGAGGGGACGCAGCGATCCCCGGCGTCCGTCGCCGTCGGGCCGCAGACCTCGCCGTTGCGGGTGACCGCCTGTCGGTGCAGGCGCGAGCCGTCCGCCCCATGGATCTGTGTGGCGTACACGCCGGCTTCGAGCTCGGTCATCACGGGCTCGCCGGCCACGAACGTATCGAGGTCGACCGGCGGGCCGAGCTCGAATGCGGGAGCTCCGCCCCACGACCCCGCGTACGTGCAGACGGCATCGATGTCGGTCCAGGCCTCGCTGGCCGTGGGGAGCGCGATGGCCGGACCGACCTCGAAGACCGCGGACGTCCCTCGTCCGCACGCCGGGTCGGTGGGGAGGAACAGGGTCTCGTACGAGTGAGGCGGGCAGGTCGGGTAGCTGCTCCGCATGGCCGCGATCCCGTCACACGTGGCGTCGGCGTACGTGATGGTGTGCATCAGCCCGCGGTTCGGCAGGCAGTGCCAGGTGGTCTCGGAGGTCTGGTGGAACCAGCACTCCGCCTGGAGCATGGTGTCGAAGAACCCGCGATGCGCGAGCACCCCCTCGTCGGTCTCCCAGGCGAGGGCCGTGAGGCGGGTGCCGGACCGCGCGTGGGTCTCGAACGGGACGACCGGGGGCTCCGGGAGGTCGGGGGGCGGTACGACGGGGACATCGACCGGCACGGGCTCCGGGTCGGTGTCCGGGACGTCGGTGTCCGTGTCGAGCGGCGGGTCGGAGTCGACCGTGTCGCTGTCGAGGGGTGGGGTCGCGGGCGTGTGGCAGCCCGAAGCGAGGACGAAGAGTGTGAGCATGGATGAGCCTCCAGTCCCGCTCTTGTCGGGGGGTGGACGGATCCTTCGACGGGTTCACGTGCGGAGGCGGGTGACGTCCGCGAGCGCGGCGTCCAGGCGGGCCAGATCGCCGGTCGGGATGTCGGGACCCGCGCTGGCACGGACCTCTCGTGCGTAGCGTGCGCACGAGGCGTGCACGGAGGGCTCGGGCGTGGTGTTCGACAGGCGGGCGAGGGCCCGGAGCATCGTGAGCAGCGTGCCGGCGTCGCGCCCGGCGGCGGGCCGCAGGCGGTGGGTCGCGGCTCCGAGCAGCTCGTCGAAGGTGGGCCAGCGCATCCAGACGCGCACCTTCCCGTCGTCGTCTCCGAACACGGACGGAGGTGCGCCGCGGTCGACGAAGGTGGCGAGCCCCTGGGTCATGCGGTGGATGCACAGCTCGGCCGTGAACGGGTCGTTGATGCCGGGCGACATCGCTCGCACGGCCATCTCGGCGAGCTGAGCGAGCACGAACTCGAGGTCTTGCGTGGGCGACCGGTCGTCCCCGATGGACGCACACTCGCGGAGCTCACTGGCGAGCGCCTCGTCGACGGGTCGGTCGACCTGGAGCAGGGGCTCGGACGGCAGGAGGTGCGCGCCCGGGCGGGGAACGACGCGGACCTCGAGGTCGTGGGCGCCCGCCAGACGCTGGAGCGCCACGAGATCGACGGACTGCAGGTAGCCCGCCGTGCCCGCGGGGAGACGCACGGGGAGCTCGGGTGGGACGGGGCTCTCGCAGGTGTCGGTGCCGCAGAGGTCGGCCACGAGGGCCTCGAAGTCGGTGCCCACGCGAGCGACGATGACGTCGGCGTGCACGGACCGCGCGAAGTGCTGGACGAACACGACCAGCGCCACGCCTCCGGCTGCGGCCACGACGAGGCCCCCCCACACCGGGAGGACGCCGGGACGGTCGGACGGATCGAGCAGGGCGAGCACGGCGAGGTGGTAGGACGCCACGGCCAGGAAGATGCCGAGGGTGGCCTGCGACACGCCGTCTTTCAGGAACTGGCGCAGGAGGCGCGGGCCGAACTGGCTCGAGGCCAGCGTGAGCACGGCCATGACGATGGTGAACGTGGTGGCGGCCACTCCGAGCACCGCGCCGACGAGCGTGCTGGACACGGTGCGAGCGGCCTCGACGGGGGGTGCGACGAGGAGGCTGGTGGGGACCCACGGGTCGAGCGCGAACAGGAGGGTGGCGAGCCCGCCGCCAGCGACGCCGAGCACGAGGGGAAGGAATGCGAACCCCTCGCGGAAGCGCATCAGCCACGCCAGCACCCATGCGCGCTTGCGCAGCCATGCGAACGGAGCTCGGCTCGTCTTTCCTTGCATCCGACGAGTGTATCTGGTTTCGTTGCATTCGACAATCGTGCGGTGTGGGCCCGCTTGCGAACGACGGGCTGGCGCGGCAATCAGGAGGCATGGAGTCGAGCCACCGCCTCGAGAAGGCCCGCAGGCGCTACCTGGCGTCGTACCCCCTCGCGCACGCCGACCTGGCCGGGCTCGGGCTCACCGAGGTGCCGTCCTGGCTGTTCGACCGGGACCTGATCACGCTGACCCTCGAGCGCAACGCGCTCTCCGGGCTACCACCCGAGCTGGGTCTGCTCGGCCGTCTCGAGCTGCTGGACGTGCGCGACAACCCGCTGGAGCAGGTTCCGGAGGTCGTGCGGGAGCTCGTGGGGCTCGAGGAGCTGTACCTCGACGGCACGCGGATCCGCGAGCTCCCTGGGTGGCTGCGCGAGCTGCCCCGGCTCCGGTACGTGCAGTGGGGCGAGGGCTCGTGGCGGCGGCCCTGACTCAGGGGGCGAAGGGCGGAACGCGCGTGAGCGTGGGGACATTGCCTTCGACGACCGTGAACAGGGCGGGTGGCGAGGTCACCTCGGTGCAGCCCGCCCCCGACGCCCGGTACACGGGTCCGGTGTGCGGAGCGCCCGCTCCGCGCGGGTCGGTGAGGGTCGGCAGGTCTGGAGAGCAGTCGGGGAACACCAGCTCGCCGACCAGCCGGTCGTCGTGCTCGAGCAGGGGCTGGGTGCAGGTGGGATCTGCGTGGTACTCGAGGTCCGTCGCCGACACGATCGCGAACGCCGGGAAGCACGCGGCCGCGGTGCTGCCGTCGATCGGCGCGAGATCGCACGTCAGCGGCCCGAGGGAGGCGGAGTCGGACGCGGGGCTCACCCGGACGCCGTAGAGGGTCATCCACCACTCCTGCGTGAGCGTCGTCCCCAGCGTCTCCAACCACACCTCGGGGTAGTCGGAGGCATCGACCGGCTGACTGAGCCAGTGCACGGGCGAGTCGGGGGGGGCCGTGGAGAGACACGCGCCGTCGACCTTTCGATACAGCGGCTCGGTGTGCGGGATCTCGGGACCGCGGGTCCACAGCGAGAGGGTTCCGTCGTCGTGCTCCTCGTAGGCGACCCACTCGTCGGTGCATCGGGCGGGGGTGCCGACCCCGACGGGGGCCGAGCATGCGGGGTCTGCGAAGTAGCCGTCTGGGGCGTGCCGAACGCGCGACTGGGGCACGCACCGCCTGCCGGCATCGGTGTCTCTCGGAGAGCAGGGCTCGTCGTACCGGGTGACGGGGTGGAGGACGCGCATCGAGCCGTCCTCGCCCCGGAGCTGGCCGACGTAGACCCGCGCAGCGACCTCGACCACCACGCGCTCGGCGGACACGAAGGTGTCGAGCGGCACCTCCGGACCCACGGCGAACGCGGGTGCGAGCGCCCAGGGACCGGCCGGCAGGCAGACGTCGCCGATCAGGCTGAACGCGTCGGCCGTGCTCGGCACGGTGACCGGCTCTCCGACCTCGTGCACCGAGCTGTAGCCGCGACCACACTCCGGATCCGTCGGTTGGAAGAGGTGCTCCCAGGGGTCGGGCTCGCAGTCCGGATACGCGCTTCGCATCGCTCCGGAGCCGGTGCACGCGGGGTCTTCGAACGTACGCCCGGTCATCAGCCCGGAGGTCGGGAGGCAGTGCCACGTGGTCTCGGAGGTCTGCTGGAAGAGGCAGGAGCGGTCGAGCAGGGTGTCGTGGAAGCCGCGGTGGAGCAGGACGCCTTCCGAGGTCTCCCAGGCGAGCGCCTCGAGGCGGGTGCCGGAGCGGGAGAAGCCCAGGAACGGCACGAGCGGTGCGGGCGGGAGCTCCGGGGGGAGGACGACCGGGACGTCGACGGGCATCGGGACGTCGGTGTCGGCCCCGACGTCGGTGTCGCGCACGAGGTCGGTGTCGATCGAGGGGATCTCGGTGGTGTGACATGCGGCGAGGAGCCACACGATGGGAGTGTGCAATGGAACCTCCGGTCCTTGATGTCCGGTCGGCTCCCGAACCTTCAATCGCCCGGGAGATCGAGGGGTGGATCCCCATCGAACGATGGATGGCCGAGGGGGGCGGGGCGCGGCATGGTGCCGGCATGTGGATCGCCGCCTGGGTCAACCGCGTCCTGCTCACCGTGCTCTCCGTCATGACGGGGGTGGTCAAGCTCGTCCAGATGCCGGAGGAGATGCAGATCTTCGCGGATGCGGGGTTCTCGACCTCCGCGACCGTGGCGTTCGGCGTCGTGCAGCTCGTGGGCGGCCTGCTGTTGATCCCGAACGCGACCCACCGCGTGGGCGGTGCCCTCATGATCCCCACGTTCGTCGTGGCCACCGGCGTGCTGTTCGTGAACGGGCTCGTGCCGTTCGGGCTGTTCTCGCTGACGTTCATCGCGAGCGCCGCGGTGGTCGTGTGGAAGGGGCCGCCGCCGTGGGCCCGGCCGGAGGGGTGACTCAGGCGCCTCGCCACGCCGCGGCGATGGCGGCGCGCCCGTCGAGCCCGGACTTCGTGAGGATGTGGTGGACGTGGTCCTTCACGGTGGCGAGCCCGATGCCGAGCGCCAGCGCGATGTCCTGGTTGCGGAGACCGGTGGCGACGAGCTCCGCGACCTCGCGCTCGCGGGGGGTCAGCGTCGCGAGGCACGGCGCCGGACCGGGGGCGACGGACACCACCACGAGTGGGGTTCCGAGGGCTTCGGCCGCGTCGAAGTCGACGTGCACGCCCTGGACTCCGAGTCGCTGGCGAACGGCGGCCAGCCGGACCGCCGGCACCGTGCGCGCGCCCGAGGCACGGATCTCGGCGAGAATCGTGCGCAGCTCGACCAGCGCGGCAGTCCGTTCATCCATGCCTGGAGTCTACATGTCCCCCGACGACCTCGATCTCGTGCAGCGCTACTACGATGCGATGCGCGCCGGGCCCGACGGGCACGAGGCGCTCGTCGCCCTGTTCGCAGAGGATGCCGTGTACGTCGAGCCGTTCTCGGGGGTGTCGCGCACGCACCGGGGGCATGCCGGGATCCGGGAGATGCTGCGCACCTCGCAGGCCGACGCCCCGCCCGACCTCGTGCTGATGGTGCACCGGATCGAGGTCGATGCGGACGGGGTGATCGCGGACTGGTCGTGTGCGTCCCCCGTGTTCCCCGTGCCCGTCCACGGCACGGACCGCTACGTGCTCGTGAACGGACGGATCGCCCGGCTGGAGACGCGATTCCAGGGAGACCCCCCGGAGTGAGGGGGGCTACGCGACTTCGCGGAGCGCGGGGGTCGCGGGAGCACGGTCGATCTCGGCGTCGATCTCGGCTCCGAGGAGCACCACGAAGGCGGCCAGCCAGAACCAGGTCATCGTGATCGCGACCCCTCCGAGGGCTCCGAACGTCTGGTTGTAGTTCGCGAAGTGCTCGACGTACGCCGAGAATACGAGGGACGCCGCGACTCCGGCCACGCTCGCGAGCACGGCGCCCACGCTGACCCACCGCCATGCGGGCCGCCGGCGGTTCGGGCCGAAGCGGTACAGGATCCCGAGCAGCCCCTGAGCCACGACCCACAGGACGAGCCCCTGGCCGGAGCGCCACACGGGCGTCTTCGTGAGGGTGTCGGGCACCCAGGTGTGGACGAGCGTGAACCCGCCGATGGCGAGGCACCCGGACACCGCGATCAGGGCGGTGAGAGCGAGCGAGACGAGGTTGAGCTCGACGAATCCGCGCCGCTCGGCCTCGTCGTACGCGATGTTCATGCCGGAGAGCAGCGCTTTCGTGCCGCGATTCGCGGACCACAGCGCAAGCGCCAGCCCGACGACCGCACCGACCGAGAGCGCCGTGTCGGGCCCCTCGGAGATGCGGATCAGCTGGTCGGTGAGCAGGGCGTAGGCATCGCCCGGAACGACGCCGCGCACGACCTCGAGCGCGCGCAGCACGTCGTTCGAGTCGGCCACGAGCCCATAGAGCGCGACGCCGAACCCGAGGGCCGGGAACAGCGACAGGAGCGCGTAGAAGGCGACGCCGGCGGCCACGAGCGAGAGGTGGTCGGAGCTGGCCGACCGCCAGACCCGCTGGGCCGCCCGGAGCGCGCGGGACGTCGGATCACTCATCGTCCGCGGGCATCGGCATGGCGCGCGACACGGCGTGTGCGACGGCGACCCGGGCGAGCCCGGACGCGGCCAGTCGGAGCGCCCAGTTCGGGATGCCGCCGCCGAGCACGACGCCGACACCGAGCCCCGCAGCCATCGCGACGTACGGGTAGGTGCGGACGGATTCCTCCACCCGGGAGTGCGCGACGAGCGCGAGCTCCTGGAGGTCGGCCGCGGTGGGCTCCGCTTCTCCGGTGAGGTTCGGTGCTGCGGCGTTCATCGCGTCACCACCTTGCCGATGACGAAGCCGATGGCGATCGCGCCGAGCAGCGCGGTGGTGGGGTTCTGGCGGATGAAGCGGCGCGCCTTCACGTCGAGCTCGGCGACGCGCTCGCGCACGAGCTCGAGCGTCTCGGCCGCATCGGGGCCCGTGTCGGCGGCGTCACGGAGGGGGAGGGGCGTGGTCACTGGTACCTCCTGGTGGGGTGTGGGCTCGCGTTCAGGCGAGGGATTCGTTGAGGGTCTCGAGCAGGCTCTCGAGGCGCTGGAGCGCGGCGGACTTCGCGTCGCCGTACCGCTCCTGGATCTTGCCGACGAGGAGCCGCTTCTGGCCCTTCACCTCGGCGAGGTCGTTGTCGGTGAGCTTTCCGAGCTCGGCCTGGATGCGGCCCTTGAGCTGCTCCCAGCGCCCGGTGAGTTGATCGTCGTTCATGTCGTCTCCGGTCTCGGGGGTCGGCCCACCGCCTCTCGGGGAGGCGGCGGGGTGGGGGGGGTCACTTGGCCTCGATCTCCTGCACGTCCTGCAGGTAGGGCGCGGTGCGGCTGAACGGGTTGACCGCGCTCATGTCGGGCAGCGCGTTCACGACGGTCTCGCCGAGGTCGCTGGCCTTCGCGGAGAGGTCCTTCCGGAGCTCCTTCCCGGACTTGGGGGCGACGAGCAGGGCCGCCGCCGCGCCAGCCGCGACGCCCGCGCCGAACATGGCGGCCGGAGCGACCCAGGTGGGCACGGCCGGCTCTTCGATGCGCATCAGGCCGAGGCTGCGGAGCATGTCTTCGGTCGTAGGGGTCTTCATGGGGTTCTCCTTGGGGGGTTCTCGACGGGCATCTCCCGTCTGTTGAACACCTAATTGTATGAATACAAAAGTGCAAAGAAGACGATGCAAACATTTCTTGTGCCGGCATTCTAGCGTGCGAATCGACCGCTGCCGCGGTGCGGTCGGGGCCTCTTCCAGTAATGCTTGCGTATTCAGATGGTGTCTGTTACCTTCCGATCGTCTGTGTTCCACCCGCACGCGAGGCCCCCATGTCCCACTCCAGCACACGCCTCGAGCGCCAGGCTCCCGCGGTCCCCGCGGCCATCACCGATGTGATCGGCTCGTTCCAGGGGCTGTTCGAAGACCGCGTCGCGCTGATGCTCCTCCAGTCGAGCCAGGAGGTGTCGCGGTTCGCGCCCCCCGTCGGCGTCGGCGTGGTCACCGTGATCCTCGGGGGTATGGCCGCCTTGTGGATCTCGGTCGCGATCACCGCGGGGCTCGCGACCCTGATGGCTCCGTGGGCTGCCGTGCTGTCGGTGGGCGCAGGTCTCGCGGTGCTGTCGTGCGCGTGCGCGGCGGTCACCTGGGTGCTGTGGAACCGCACGGCGCTCCCCGACGCCGAGGCCGAGCATGGCTGAGCTGCCCGCCATCCGCGTCGATCGGGAGTCGGCCGTGCGCAGGCTCGAGCGCCGGGTCGAGGCCCGCGAGCAGGATCTGGAGGCCTCCCTGCGCCGGCTGGATCGCGCCGTGAAGGCCCAGCTGCCCCCCGCGGTGCTGGAGCGGGAAGCGCGGGAGAATCCCTACGGCGTCGTCACGGGCGCGGTGATCGCAGGGTTCGTGCTCGGCTGTCTGCTGTGACGTTCAGTCGTCGCAGCGCTCGCCCGGGAGGGGCGGATCGATCGCGAAGGTCGCCTCGAACCCCTCCGCCAGGCGCACGATCTCGTCGTCGGTGAGCCGCGCGTCCGGGTGCGAGCTCTTGTAGAGGCCGAGCGGCATCTCCCCGTCGATCAGCGCGTCGGACGCCTCCCAGGCCTCCTCGTTCGGGCCGTCCCACTCCGACAGGTTCATCACGCACCGTGCGCGCTTCACGTCGCTCCGCACGAGGCTGTTCACGATCGGCCAGCGATGCGAGCCCTTCCAGTGGGTCTCGTTCGAGTGGCAGTCGTAGCAGGCGCGCCGTGCGAGGGCCTCGGTCTCCGCGTCGACCCACTGGATCTCCTGCGTGACGGGCGGGTTGTCGGGCAGCCCGCAGGCGCTCGCGAACAGGGGGGTGACGAACAGGATGGCGGACACTCGAGACATCGGGACCTCCGTGCGGGATGCTCGGGGTGTATCCGAAGCCGTACCCAGGACCAGTCCTGACGCTCGGGATGCGGTCGCGCGAACGGCCCACGAACATGGGGAGAATTCGATCGAACCTCGGGATGTGGATGTATCCCACCGGGATACGAAATCTCGCTGCGCGGGATGACGCCGGGCGCGTGGCGGGCCATGGTGGGAGCGGGAGGAGGCCTCGATGGCACACAGCGCTGGCACGTCGTCCAGGTCGGGCGCCGTCGATGTCTTCCAGTACCTCGACGTGCGACGCTTCCTGTCCGACTACTACGACGCCAAGAAGGCCGAGGGGCGGGGCTTCTCGTTCCGCTCGTTCTCCCGTCGGGTCGGGCTCCGGTCGCCGAACCACCTGAAGCGCGTGATCGATGGCGGTCGGCCACTCACGGCCGACATGGCCGTGCGCTACGCCGACGCGATCGGGCTCGAGGGCGACGCGCACGCGTACTTCATCGACCTCGCCGCGTTCTCCCGCGTGGAGACCACCGGTGCCCGCAGTGTGGCGTACGAGCGCCTGCTCCGGTTCCGGAAGTCCCGCGATGCCCACCGGCTCGACGTGAACTACGCGCGCTACCACGGCACGTGGTACCTCCCGGCCATCCGCGAGCTCGTGGCCCTGCCTGCATTCCGCGAGGATGCCGCGTGGATCGCCCGCCAGCTCGTGCCCCCGATCCAGCGTCAGCAGGCCGTCGAAGCGCTCGCGCTGCTCGAGGAGCTCGGCCTCACCGAGCGCGATCCCGAGGGGCGGCTACGCCAGGCCGATGCGGTGCTCACCACGGGTCCCGAGACGCGCGGCCTGCACATCGCCAGCTTCCACCGCACCATGATGGAGCGCGCGTCGCAGTCCATCGACCTCGTCGACCGCACCGAACGCGACATCTCGTCGCTCACGTTCGGGTGCTCCGATGAGGTCCTGGCCGAAGTGAAGCAGCGCCTGGTCGAGTTCCGTCGCGAGCTCATCGCTCTGGTGGCAGAGTGTGACGACCCCACGCGGGTGGTGCAGCTCAACCTCCACCTGTTCCCGCTCACGCAGTCCCCGCCACGGGAGTCGACGACATCGTGAAGATCTTGCTTCCACCCCTGTTCCTCACGCTGTTCCTCGCGTGCGAGCCCGACCCCGCGAAGGGCGTCACCGAGACGGGAAACCCCGAGCTCGACGCCCAGCTGCGCGTGCAGGCGCGGTCGTCGGCTCCAGGGCAGGTCGACGTCGATGCTCCGGCGGGCACTCTGTCGGTCGACGAGGCCTGGCTGGCGATCGACCGCGTGCGCTTCGTGCGGGGCGCGGTGTGCGACGCGCCCGGCGAGATCGAGACGGATGTCGACGGCCCGTTCGTGCGCGACGCCGCTACTCCGGTGCCCGAGCCCATCGTCGCGCGGCTCCCGAACGACGACTACTGCCGCGTGCGCCTGCGCCTCGAGCCCGCGGAGCAGGCGGGTCCGGCGCCCGTGGAGCTGCTCGGCCACACGGTGCTCGTGTCGGGCGTGCGGTCGGATGGTGTCCCGTGGACGTTCCGGTCGGTCGAGGACTTCGACATCGACGTGCGGTCCGCCACGCCGATCTCCCTCGAGGCCGCGACCGGCAACCTGCTCGTCTCGCTCGACGTGGCGACGTGGCTCGAGGGCATCGACCTCGACGGGGC
Source organism: Myxococcota bacterium (assembly GCA_041389565.1). Classification (GTDB taxonomy): domain Bacteria; phylum Myxococcota_A; class UBA796; order UBA796; genus JACKEQ01. Next base: position 8,503 of record JAWKRP010000023.1, on the reverse strand, counting down.
CGAGGTGAGCGGCGGGGCGGTGTTCATCGAGGTCGGCAGCAACGAGGCGCTCCTGGGGGCCATCGAAGACCGCCTCGAGGCCGCCTTCGACCTGTTCGACGAAGACGACGACTGAGCGCGGCGGAGCGTCAAGGTACCCTGCCGACCATGCCGCTCTTCGACCGCTTCGCATCGCGGGTGCTCTCCGCTCTCGGCCTCGACCTCGACCTCGACCTCGATCTCCGGGGCCCGCCGTTCCACGAGGTGACTCCGAGGTTGGTGCTGGGCTCGCGGCCGAGCCCCGCGCACGTCCCGGCCCTCGAGGAGCTCGGGGTCACGCACGTCGTCAGCTGCCTGGAGGACCCGGAGCCCGTGCGCTTCCTCGAGGAACGCTTCGAGACCCGCTTCCTGGCGGTGCGCGACGCGGTGACCGAGGACCTCGGGGCCGAGCTGCCGGGCTTCTTCGACTTCGTGGAGCGCTGCGGACTCGTGGGGCGCGTGCTCGTCCACTGTGAGGCCGGCGTGAGCCGGTCGGCGACGCTGGCGGTGGCGCACGTGATGCAGTCCCGCTCGCTCAGGTTCCACGAGCCGTACCTGGAGGTGAGGGCGCGCCGTCCCCAGGTGCTGCCGAACGTCGGGTTCGCGTCGCAGCTGCAGCGGTTCGAGCACAGCGTGTTCCCGGAGCGTCACCCGAGCTCGCTCGCCCGGTACCTGCACGAGGTGTGTCGGGTTCCCGTGGAGCTCGACGTGATGGACGGAGTGCTCGAGAGCCACGACCACGACGCCCTCGCCGCGATCCGCGCGATCTTCGGCGACGAGGTGCCCCGCGTGGTGCAGGGCGTTCGGACGTAGCGTCGCTACTCGAGCGTGAGGCGCTTCCCGCCGCGCACCACCTGCACGGAGCCCCACGAGGTCGCGAGGCCGGCCCAGAGCTCCGTGGGAACCGGACCGATGTACACGGGCCCCTTCGGCTCGCCGTCCACCGGGAGCGGACCGATCTGCACCACCCGGTCGCCGGGCTTCAGGGGCTCGGTGGCGCGCACCACACGCCCGTCCGCGTCGACCTCGAAGTCGAAGACCCGCGCCGTGTCGGGGATCCGGACGGGCAGGTGCTCCACCACGACCAGCTCGCGGTCCCCTCCGACGCTCGCACCTTCGACGCGCACGACGGAGCCGTGCTGTCCGGGCAGGTGGACCGTGCCGAGCAGGTCGACGACGCCGGAGCACGAGAAGGCGCGGTCGTCGGCGTCGCAGGGCGCGGACACCCGGGTGCCGGCCGCGGGCCAGCCGTCGGCGCGAATCACCCGCAGCGAGGTGGGAGTGCCGGCCGGACGGGGCGGGTAGCCCTGGATCGGCGCGATCCCGGCACCGTCGAACGACACCCACACGAGCACGCGCCCCGACTTCAGCACCAGCTGGCGCCCGTCGAAGCGGAGCGCAGCCTCGTCGATGCCCTGCACCTCCCAGGTCCACACGACCTTCCGACCCTGGACGAGGCGCACACCGTCCGCGTCGATCCGGACCTCCGTGCCGCTCGCCGTGGATGCGGGAGATGCGAACGCGTCGGGCGCGATGCGGGGCTCGCTGGGGATCGCGTCGACCCACCCGATGTGCCAGGTGGGGTCGGGGAGCGCGAAGTACCGCACGCCCGTGGCCTGCAGCTTGCCCTTCCCGGGCACGCCTTCCCCCTGCATGACGCCCCAGCCGCCGTCGGGCTCGAGCGCCTGCATCCAGTCGCACGCGAGGGTGTTGAACGCCGTGCAGGACAGGGCCACGAGCGCGTGCACGTCGTCGGTCATCGGGTCCTGGCGCGCGGGCCCACAGTCCTGCCGGCGCACGCAGGCGTTCAGGCGAAGCGCGGGCCGGAGGTCTTCCGGGACCGCGTCGACCGCGGGCAGGCAGGTGTCGGGGTTCGTGGAGCAGCGCTTCAACAGGTCGGCGTCGGGGCCGGCCACCACGAGGCTCCGCCCGAGCGGCTCCGGGGCGACGATGTCGTACACGAGGCCGGGCTCGAGCGCGATGTCGGCGGTGTAGCGCACCGATCGGTCTTCGAGGACGTCGCCGCGACGGAGCGATCCGAGGGTCATCCCGCGCAGGACCAGCGTGACGGGGACGTCCGGCACGTCCATCACGAAGTGGCTCACGGGACCGCCCGGAGCGGAGCTCGAGCCGCTGCACGCGATCGAGACGGTGAGCGGAGCGTCGCCGGGCACGACGGCTGCGCCGCAGGTGCTCATCGCAGATGCGTGGGCGGCGGCGCCCAGGCCGACCAGGATCATCGTTCCTCCGTCGTGGGCGCCACAGACGCCGCACTCCGGCGTTCATTCGGTGCGGCTGGAACGGAGGCGGGGAGAGCGGATACCCTGTGCCGCACAGGAGGGACCTTGGGCCATCGGATCTTCACGACGAGCTTCGCCTCGGTGTACCCAGCCTACCTCGCCAAGGTCGAGAAGAAGGGGCGCACGCGCGCCGAGCTCGACCAGGTGGTGTGCTGGCTCACGGGCTTCGACGATGCTGCGCTCGCGGCACATCTCGAGGCGCGCACCACCTTCGAGGACTTCTTCGCGGCCGCCACGCTGCACCCGAACGCGCCGAACATCAAGGGCGTGGTCTGCGGCGTTCGGGTGGAGAACGTGGAAGACCCGCTGATGCAGAAGATCCGGTACCTCGACAAGCTCGTCGACGAGCTCGCCAAGGGCAAGGCGATGGAGAAGGTGCTCCGCACGTAGGCCTGGCGATCAGCCGCCGAGCATGATCCTGCGGTTCTCCTGCTCGACGTCGTACTTGCGGCTGCCGAGGAGGCGGCGCCACTCCTCGTCCTCCGAGGCTCCGGCGGCGGCTTCCGGCGTGACCACGCCGTACACCCGCTCGAGGTAGTCGTTCACCTGCACGTCGGCCTGCCCCGCGTCGTCGCGGCGGAGGCGGGTGGCCATCTGGAGGTCCATCAGGAACTGCGCCACGTAGTCGGGGGGCGCGCTCCCGAGGGCGTTCAGGAGGTCCATCGGGTCGTACCCCAGGGCTTCTGCGACGGCCTGGAACCGCGGACCGAAGTCCTCCGAGGCGAACAGCGCGGCGTGCTCCTCGGCGACCGCTGGGTCCCAGCCGCGCGCCACGAGGGCGTCGATCACGAGGGGGGTGGTGATTCGTTCGACCTGGTCGGGCGTTCCGAAGCCCAGCGCCGAGAGCACGGCGCTGATGGCGGTTCCCGCGAACCCGCCGATGATGGTACCGAGCGGGCCGAACGCGGAGCCGAGACCGGCGCCGATGAGTGGCAGCAGCGCGAGACCGGCCGCCTCGTAGTTGCCTTCGCTCGCGTACAGCGCGGCCTCGATGATGCCGATGGCCGCACCCACCGCGCCGCCACCGCGCCGCAGGAAGGTGCTGACGAAGCTGGCGGCGTCGATCCCGATGTGCAGCCCGAGGTTCTCCTCGAACCTCCCGAGCTCGTCGGGGCTGAGCCGACCCAGCGCGGACAGCCCGGCGCCGAGCCGGCCGAAGCCGTTGCCCAGCCGGCCGAGCGACGGGTCTCCGGTGATGCCCTCCGCCACGGACGCTGCACCGGCCGCGAGCCCCAGCCCTGCGGCGGCCCCGAGGCGGAACGAGAGACCGCCGCCTTCTTCGTCGGCCACCGCGAAGGCATCGGCGATCGCCTGCTGGAGCGCTTCGGGGTCGGCCTGGGGGTCGATCTCGGCGAGACGGTCGCGGATGGCCTGAACGGCTTCGGCGTCGCCGGGCGAGAGGGTCTGCAGGCCCTGGAGGAGCTTGTCGATCCCCTCGACGTCGTGTGTGGACGCGAGGGCCGCGACCCCTTCCATGGCCCCGCGCGCCACCCAGCGCTCGCGTTCCTCGGGCGGGACGTGATCGAGCCAGGTGGGCTCGCCCTCGCTGGCCGCCAGAACGGCTTCGGCCGCGGCGCGCCCGCCCGCTTCGGACCCCGCGAGCAGCGAGACCTCGTCGAACGAGTAGCTCCCCTCGGCCATCTCGCCCATGCGCTCGTGCGCGATGGTGCGGGCGTCGAGCGTTCCGGCGTACCACTCCGCGCGGCGCTCGTACTCGTCGAGCACCCCCTGGTGGTCGGCGAGGTACTGCGACTCCCAGGCCCGGATCTCCTCTTCGGGCAGACCCAGCTCCTGCATGCGCGCCACGCCGGCGGCGAGCTCGGCGCGCAGGAGGTTCGCGGCACGTGCGGCCTGCTCGAACTCGTAGGTGCCCTGCGCCATCGTGCCGTCGACCGCGGTGGCGAAGTGCACGCCGAGCTCGGGGCGGGTGTCCTGCGACGTGGCCAGCTCGACCGCCAGCGACGCGCCGTGACCCTCTTCCATCGCGCGGATCAGCGCATAGCCGACCTGCTCGGTGGCTCCGCCGTTCACGGCACCCGCGATCAGCGCGAGCGACGCCTCGTCGAGCCCTTCGCTGGACGAGGCCAGCATCTCGACCACCGGCCCGAGGAGCGCCATGTCGTAGGTGTCTTGCGCGGCGCCCAGGAGCTGCGTGATCGTCTCGGCGCCCGCGGACTCCAGGAAGGCCACGCGCTCTTCGGGGGACAGGGCGGCGAGGGTCTCGGCCAGCGCCGCGGACTCGGCACGGATGGCGTCTTCGAACAGGTCGTCGTCGCCTTCGGCCTTCGCGGCCTCCCGCTGCGCGGCCAGCTCCCGCATGCGCTCGGCAGCCGCGGTGACTGGATCCACCTCGGGAGCGACCTCGGGCGCCGCTTCGGAAGGCCCGTCGACCGCGGGAGCATCGGGGGTGACGGCCGCGTCGCGCGCAGTGTCGAGACCCGAGAGGTACGTCGGTTCCGTGCCGACCTCGTGTGCAGCGGCCTCTTCGATCACGGCTGCATTCGAGGGCGCCACGGCCTCGCGGCGCGTCTCCGGAGCCACGACCGCGGCGGTCTCCGTCTCGGTCTCGGGGGACCGGTGCTCCCTGTTCATCCACGACCTCCCAGGTCTTCCACGATAGCGCATGCGGACGGGATACCGGAGGGCATGCGCACCGTCCTGGCGTTCCTGGCCGTCTTCCTGCTCGCGTGCGGCGGCATGCTGAGCGTGTTCATCCCGGATCTCCCGGTCGTCCTCCCCCCCGATTCGCGCACGTTCACGGGGCGTGTCGACGAATCGGAAGGAACCTCGACCACGCACGTGCGGGGCATCTCCGAGTCGACCGACCTCCCGACCGTGCAGCGGCACCTGCACGACCAGCTCGTGTCCGCCGGGTATTCGGTGCAGACCACGCCCACCGACGATGGGGTCGTGCTGACCGCACAGGGCGACGGCGACACCGTGGTGGTGACCCTCGACGACCGGGCCGGACCCCGCGGGTGTGGGTTCGATGTGGTGTGGGTGCAGGCGATCGCTCCCGGGGAACCGAACCGCAGGTGAACGCCCCGGGTTCCCAGGGAGGGCTTCGCATGAGACACCGTCCCTGCGGGCCCTCGGGACTCACACACCGATGCCCGTGCGCGCCGCGCCAGGGCGACCGGAGCGTGCGGCGTAGCCGCAGTCGCGGAGCGACCGAGGCCGAAGGGCCGAGCGCGGAGGGGGCCCGCCGGGCGCCGGGCCGGAGGACCGGCGTGCGGGGCGCCCTGACGAACCCGGACCCGATCTGGAGAGTTGGGCGGACTCGCATCTGTGACCGTGTTACCAGTGTACCAAGGTAGGAACGATGAAGATCGAACGGGTCCAGACGGGGGTTCGCCTCGAGAAGCGGCTGGTGAAGGTGCTCAAAGCGGTCGCGGAGTACCACGACCTCACGCTGGGCGACCTGATGGAGGGGGTGTTGCTCCATGCGCTCGATGGGCAGGCGCCGTTCACACCCGCCACCCTGGAGGTGATCGCGGACTTCAAGCGGATCTACGGCCTCGACCTGACGCATCTCGACGCCCACCAACTCTCGGAGGACTGATGTTCGACCACCGCGCCCATCTCGCCGTCGCGTTCGAATCGCTCGACCAGCACGGGCTCGCCGGGGCCATGGCCCGCGTTCCGGAGCGCCTGCGCACGCTCGCCGAGGTCGCGGGCGAGCCCGGGAAGTACCACGAGACCCTGACGATCGCGTGGCTGCTGGTGCTGGCCGACCGTCGCGGAAGGTGTCCGGGGGCCTCGCTCGACACGGTGCTGGAGCGGTTCCCGGAGCTGTTGGACCCCGGCTGCGTGGCCCGCCTGTACGCAGAGGGAACGCTCGCGTCCGCCGAAGCGAGGGCGGCGTTCCGGTTGCCGGATCGCTGGGTGCGGTAGCGAGGTCGGCGACCTACACGAGCCGCTCCGCGTAGGTCGCGAGCAGCCGCGCCCACGCGCGCTCGGCCTGGGCTTCGTCGTACACGGGCGAGTCGAGCGCACACCACCCGTGGTTGGCGGGGTACACCTCGATCTCGGCCGTGACTCCGGCCGTCCGTGCGGCCTCTACGAGGGCGGGCTTCGCGTCGGGGTCGCGCTCGTGGTCGTTCTGCGCGATGCACACGAGAGCCGCGGCCTTCACCCGGGGCAGCAGGCCATGCGGGCTGTCGGCGTCGGGGGTGACCAGCCCACCGCCGTGGAACGACGCGAACGCCCCCACGCGCTCGGGCACTGCCGCAGCGACGCGGAACGTGAACGGCCCGCTCATGCAGTAGCCCTGGGTGCCGACCTTGCGCGTGGGGTCGACCTCGGGCTGCTGGTCGAGCCAGGCGACGAACGCGACTCCGTCCTTCGCGATGGCGTCCGCCGTGAGCTGCTCGCGCATCGGGCCGATACGGGCGCGCCCTTCGTCGGTGCGCCACTCGTCGAAGTCCTTCAGGATGGGCCCCTTCGCCGACCGGTAGTACGGATTCACCGCGAGCACGGCGTATCCGGCGGCCGCCAGGCGGGTGGCCATGGTCTCGTACGCGGGACGCAGGCCCGCGACGTCCGGCCACAGGAGCACGGCCGCGTGGCGCCCGGCCGCGGGGAACACGAAGAAGGCGTCGGCCTCCCCGTCGGGCGTCGGCACGGTGACGCGGCGAGACCGGGTCTCCGACGCGTCGGCACGTGCAGGCTCCGGAGGCGGCTCGGGTGGGGGACCGGGGTCCGGCGCACTCCGGGTCGGACCGCAGCCCACGAGCAGGGCCGCCGCGGAGGCTCCGACGACGGTGCGCCGGCTCAGCAACGCGGCGTTCTCGGCTTCGGTGAGGTCGTCGCACATGGGGGCTCCTCGTGAGGCGAGCAGTGTAGTGCGCGATCAGCCCTTGCGGGTGGGCGGCGGCGGAGGCGGTGCCGCGGGAACCCCGTCGCGGAAGCGCGCGGGACCGGCTGCCTGGGCGACGACGGGCTCCGGGACGGGCGGTTCGACGGGTCGGGCGGGGACGGGCGGTTCGACGGGTGCGGGCCCGGGTGGCGGTCGGAGCGGCGCGGGGGGGACCTCTTCGGTCGGGCCGTCTGCGGCGAGCAGGTCGCGCTCGTCGGTGAGCTCGGACTCGTGCATCCACAGGCCGGTGAGGTCGACATCGTCCGTGGGGTCGGGCTCTTCGGGCAGCTCCCCCGGATCGACGAGGACCTCGGGCGTGCCGCCGATGCGCCAGCGTGCGAGCTCGCCGGCCTCGCAGCCCGTGTACACCGCGTTCCCGTCGACGGTGAGGGCGCGGATCGAAGCGTCGTGGTGCGTGCTCGTGGCGACGACCGCGGACGTGCCGTCGTGGACGAGCACGTGAGGGCCGCACGCGAGGACCAGATCCCCGGTGGCGGGCTTCGTGGACCCGAGCTCCACCCAGCGGACCGCCGTGCACAGCTCGGTGCGGTCGGGGCTCGTGACACGCGCCTGCTCCCGTCCGTCGTCCCACACGACCGCGCACCCGCCCGCCGCGATGGCGAGCCCCCGCGGGCTGGGCGCGAGGCCCCAGATCATCGACAGCGAGCCGGCCACGCGGAACTCGATCTGGAGCCGGAGCTGCGGGTCGAGGCCGCGGACCCACCCGTCGGCCGTGCCGAACCACAGACGCTCGCCGTCGGCACGCAGGCTCAGCACGCTCGCGCCGAACGGAGCGAGGATGCGCAGGCCGTGCTCGCCGATCTCGATGACGGAGCCGCTCTCCGCACCGACGTACACGCGCTCCTGGTACCAGTCGCCGCACATGACGGCGTCGTTGTCGAGCTGGATCGCTTCCAGACCGAGCTGCGCGGGCTCGTCGCGCGGTGCGCTCCCTCTCCAGAGCCGACCGGCCTCGTCGCCCGCGAGCAGCTCGAGCGCTCCGTCGGCGACGCGGAGGCGCACGAATCGCAGCGGGCTTCCCAGGTGCCGCACGCACACGCGGTCTGCGCCCTCCCAGAGCTCGAACGTGCCGTCTCCACGGGCTACGGCGACGCAGCCGTCCGCGGAGTCGAGGTCCCAGACGACCGACATCGCGAGAACCGCCTCCGCTCGGGAGCATACCGCGAACGGTCAGGCGCGGACGAGCCGGCGCACGAGCGCGGCGAGCGCACGCAGGATCGGCGTGAGGTCGAACGTCAGGCCGCCGGGACCGAAGCCGACCGGACCGAGCTGGACCCAGCCGCTCCGACCGAGGCCCGTGTCGGCG